>NZ_CP035300.1:0-704797 GCF_004114615.1 Dyella sp. M7H15-1 | reverse complement strand
GAGCGGAAACGCCTCTGGCGAACCGCAACTGATCGACAATGTCGATGCCTTGTCCAAATTGGACGGCATCGCCGACCTGATCGCCACACACAATCGCGACATTGCCAACCGCATTGACGATTCGGTGCTGCGTGTTGTCGCCGGCCAGTCCCGGTTACTACGACGCGCGCGTGGTTATGCGCCGCGCTCGATCACACTGCCCAAGGGTTTTGAACAAGCCGACGGTATCTTGGCCTACGGTGCCGAGCTTAAGTCGACGTTCTGCCTGGTGAAACAAGGTGCAGCCATCCTGTCGCAGCATCAAGGTGACCTAGAAGAAGTCAACACCTACGAAGACTACGAGCGCAATCTCATCCTGTATCACCAATTGTTCGATTTCACGCCACGCCATCACGCCTACGATCTGCATCCCGAATACCTGAGCAGCAAACTGGCACGCAGCGAGCCTCGTGTTTCAGCCATCGCTGTACAACACCACCACGCGCACATTGCCTGTGCCATGGCGGAAAACGGTTTAGCCAGAACGCATCGCCCCGTGCTTGGCATCGCCTTCGACGGACTAGGCATGGGCGATGACGGCAGCCTGTGGGGCGGTGAATTTCTTTTGGCCGATTACGCCGGTTATCACCGGCTAGCGTGCCTGAAACCAATCGCCATGCTGGGCGGCGGGCTGGCGGCTCGGCAACCGTGGCGCAACAGCCTGACACAACTTCTCGCCTGCATGGCGTGGGAGGATTTCACGGCACGCTACGGCGATACGGAACTGGGCCGGATGCTGCGGGCCAAACCCATCTCGACCTTACGTGCCATGTTGCGCGAGGGCATCAACTGCCCACTGGCAAGTTCCGCCGGCCGCCTGTTCGACGCCGTGGCCGGCGCGCTCGACCTGCACGCCGAACAGGCGCAATTCGAGGGACAGGCAGCCATCGCGCTGGAAATGTTGGCCGACCGTAGCACGCTTAAGACCTGCCTCGCCGTCGCGACGAAACACCATGGCGAGGACTACCGCTTGCATATCGTGCCGCATGTCACCCCGCGGATACTTGATCCAGGCAGCATTTGGCCGCGCTTGTGCGAAGACCTGCTGCACGGTGTGCCGCCCGCCATCATCGCCGCACGTTTCCATGCAGGATTGATCCTGGGTATCGCCGACATGATCGAACACTTGCGGGGCGAGCATGACTTCGACGAAGTGGTGCTCTCTGGTGGCTGCATGCAGAACGCATTATTGCTCGAGGGCTTGATCGACACGCTGACTAATCGCGGCCTGCGCTGCCTGACACACACACTCGTGCCGGCTAATGATGGAGGCATCGCCCTTGGACAAGCCGTGATCGCTGCCGCGCGCATGGCTGGACAGTCGTCAAGCGCCGCATCGATTCCTTATCTTCATGCATAACCCGAAGAGGAAAGTCTATGTGCCTAGGTATACCGGGGAAAATCGTCGCCATTAGCGATTCCGCTCAAAGGCTCGGCATCGTCGATGTAAGCAGCATACAGCGCGCGGTCGATTTGAGCTGCATTGCTCAGGAATCCGATTCGTTAGAGTGGCTGATCGGGCGCTGGGTGCTGGTACACGTAGGCTTCGCCATGAGCGTCATCGATGAAGCCGAGGCGCAAACCACACTCGCGGTGCTGACTGAACTCGGCCAAATCCAGGAAGATCTAGCAGCCATGCAGGAAGGCGAGTCATGAGCACCGGGGAGAACCTCGAACCGTTACAGGCGCTGTACCCCTTTCTTGGCGAAAAAAAAGCCGATGCCGCAGCGTTAGAGCAAGCCCTGCTGATTTCAGTGCAGCAAAAAATTGCTCAGCACCTGGATGTCGTCGGGCAATTCTTTTCGGCGCAAGGCGAGGCCGTGGTTGGGTGCGCGCGCGCTGTCGCCGACGTCTATCGAAGACAGGGTCGACTCTTCACGATGGGTAATGGTGGATCGAGTTCGGATGCATCGCACATCGCGGTCGAGTTTTTGCATCCGGTGACAACCGGCCGCCCGGCATTGGCCGCCTTCGACCTTAGCTGTGACAAAACCGTGATGAGCGCGATCGCCAACGACGTCGGCTACCAACACGTTTTCGCACGTCAAGTAGCCAGCCTTGTGCGCAAAGAGGACGCGCTCATCGGCGTTTCGACCAGCGGCAATTCCATCAACCTGCTGCGGGCGTTTGCTCAAGCCAAAAAAATCGGAGCTTCCACCATCGCCCTGTGTGGCGGCAATGGCGGCGAAATGGCCAAGGCTGGCTTGGACCATTGCCTGATTGTCAACTCCGACAGCATTCATCGCATTCAAGAGTGCCATGTCGCCATCTACCACGTGCTGTGGGATTTGGTGCATACGCTGCTGGCCGACGAGCGCGGATTTTCCGGCAGCAAAGCCCAAGAACAGCAAAACCCAATAACCACCGGGACACATGGGGGCCGACCATGAAATATGTGGATGAATACCGCGATCCTGCCAAAGCCGATACGTTGATCAAGGAAATCACGCGACTTGCGAATCCGCTCTGCGCGCAACGCGGCCGCCCTGTCTACGTGATGGAAGTATGCGGCGGCCACACCCACTCGATCTTCCGCTACGGCATCGAGAACATGCTGCCACCGAGCGTGGAGCTGATCCACGGGCCCGGTTGCCCGGTATGCGTACTGCCGATAGGGCGGGTCGATGATTGCGTGGCCATCGCCGAACACGAAAACGCCATCATGACCACCTTCGGCGATGCGATGCGCGTGCCTGGGTCGAAGTGCAGCCTGTTGCAAGCGAAGTCATTGGGCGCCGATGTGCGCATGGTCTATTCACCGCTCGACGCGCTCAAGATCGCGCGCAGCAACCCTGACAAGGAAGTGGTGTTCTTCGGCCTAGGCTTTGAAACCACCATGCCCAGCACAGCCTTGACCATACTCAAGGCCGAAGCGGAGGGAATCGACAATTTCTCGCTCTTTTGCAACCACATCACCATCATTCCGACCATCAAGGCCGTGCTCGACTCGGAAGACTTTCAAGTCGACGGTTTTCTCGGCCCCGGCCACGTCAGCATGGTTATCGGCACCCGCCCTTATGACTTTATCGCCGACCACTATCGACGCCCTGTCGTGATATCGGGTTTCGAACCCCTCGACATACTGCAATCGCTATGGATGGTATTGAAGCAACTGGATAGTGGAAACCCGTGCATCGAAAACCAATACAGTCGCGTCGTACCGGAAGATGGCAACCGCGCCGCACTGCAAGCGATCAACCGCGTGTTCGAGCTTCGCCCATTCTTCGAATGGCGCGGCCTGGGATCGATCGACCATTCCGGTGTTCAGCTCAACGCGCGCTATGCCGCCTACGACGCCGAAAAGAAATTTGCCCTGCCCTCCATCGCCATCGCCGATCCCAAATCCTGCCAATGCGGTGAAGTGCTCAAAGGCGTGATCAAACCCTGGCAGTGCAAGGTATATGGCAAAGCCTGCACTCCCCAGACACCGATGGGCGCACTCATGGTATCGAGCGAAGGCGCCTGCGCCGCCTATTACCAATATGGCATCGGTCCGCGCACGGTCGTCGACAGCCAACCGGTGGGGGAACACGCGCTATGAAGGAAAGCACCTTGACAACATTGACCGATGAGCTTCCGGAAAAGATTCGCAAGCGGAGCGGCAAGCTACTCGTTCCGCACATTACGCTGGCCCACGGCGGCGGCGGCAAAGCGATGCGCGATTTGATCGATGACGTCTTCATTGGCGCTTTCGGCAATCCAACGCTCAATACCTTGGAGGACCAGGCACGCGTTCCATTAGCCGAGCTGGCGCGTCTCGGCGACCGCCTAGCGATGACGACCGATTCCTACGTCGTCGATCCCATCTTCTTCCCCGGTGGCGACATCGGCAAGCTGGCCATCTGCGGCACCGTGAATGACCTTGCGGTGGGCGGTGCCACGCCGCTGTACCTGACCTGCGCCGTCATCATCGAGGAAGGCATGCCGGTGGAAACGCTGCGGCGCATTGTCGACTCCATGGCCGAAACAGCCCAAGCCGCCGGTGTCAACATCATCACCGGCGATACAAAGGTTGTCGGGCACGGCTGTTGCGACAAAATCTTCATCAACACGACTGGGATCGGTGTGATTCGCCAAGGTCATCAGCTCGGTGCAAACCGGGCACGCCCTGGCGACCGCATCCTGGTCAACGGTTACCTGGGCGATCACGGTGCCGCCATCCTGAATGCGCGTGGCGACATGCACCTTGTCAGCCCGATCGAGAGCGATTGTGCCGCGTTGCACGGCTTGATTTCCGTATTGCTTGCAGCGGCGCCAGGGACACGCTTCATCCGTGACGCCACGCGCGGTGGCATGGCGTCCGTCTTGAATGAAATCGCCGAAGCGTCAGCGTGCGGCATCGAAATCATCGAGGCTGCCACCCCGATACGGCGGGAGGTGAAGGGATTCTGCGAGATTCTCGGCCTCGACCCGCTCTACCTGGCCAACGAAGGCAAGCTGGTCGCAGTGGTGCCGGAGGCCGAAGCTGCCACGGCGCTGTCGGCCTTGCGCGCGCACCCATTGGGCCAGGAGGCAGCCGACATCGGTGCGGTGCTCGCCAACGGTCGCGCTGGCCGCGTTCACATGCAGACCGTATTCGGTGGCAGGCGCATCGTCGACATGCTGGTCGGCGAACAACTGCCACGGATTTGTTGAAGCTGTTTTCTCCATCCCAGCCGAGGACCCCCATGCACACATTCTCATCCAAACAGTACATTCCGGCAGAAGGCCTGCTGATCCGCGTCGTCGACCACGGCGAGGTGTTGACGCTGGACTATCAGGAAGCGACGCGCCTTCATCAACGCTCGCTGTGGTGGGGCACCGCCGTCGGTTATCGCGCCATGCAAGTCGCCGCTGTTGCGCTTTCGGGGAACAAACTGTGGCAACGCGACAACCTGGTCGTCGTGAGTGCCCATCCCGGCGACGGCGTACTCGATTCGCTGAACTATGTCACTCGTTGCGCTGACCGCGATACGTTGACCGTGATGCAGAACAGCCATTGCATCAATCGCTGCAATAGCGAGATGAAATTCGAGTGGTGGGTCAGCGATGGCGGCAAGACCGCGCACGTCATGCTTCACGAGGATTTTGTTCCACGCGAATTCTATGAATTGATCGATCGTCGCGTGTACAGCGAAACCCGTGCCGACGACGACAAGCTGTTCGAACTGTACAAGGTGAACCTGTCCTCGCGGATCTGGGTGGCGCCACTCGAGCAAAGTTTCTCGTTTGAGTTGCTGCCGCCCATGGTGCGCGGCGAATTGCCCGCTGGCCACGCCTGGGTCAAGGAACCCGCATGACATGACCGAAGCAGGCATGACGGAACAACGCCTACCCGTAGCCACGCAATCGCTGGAGAACAACATGCCGGAGAAGAGCAGGCTGGAGGAGAACACACTGGAGAAGAGCAGGCCGGCGAAGATCCTGGCGCTGGCGCATGTGAGCGAGCCACCGAGTACCTACGATAATGACATGCTCCGGCGCTATCCCGGCATGAAGCTCGGGCGCATGTCCGACGTCGACTTTTTCGCCGAGAAATTATGCGACCTCGTGGCGAAAGTGCTGGAAGAATGCGTAGCAGACGATGCGTGGGTACTGACTGCACCGGCGTATTACCATCTGCCCGCGGCGGCTAACCTGCTGGCAGAACGTGTGCATATCATGCTCCGCCATCGCGGCATCGCCTTGCCGCTGATGGCATTGCGCCTGTCGGCGGAACACGTCGCGGTGCGCAGCCTTGAAGAATTTCAACTCTCCCATGATTACAGCCGCAATCCGCTGGCGCAGCGGGTTAGCTCGCATCAACGCGTGCACGACATGGCATGCCATGACTCAGGCTGGCACCGCTTCGCCAAGCACAACGTCATCGTGATCAACGATATCCATGTCACCGGCACGCAGCAACGTTTCATGCAACGCTCACTCACCGCGGCTGGTGCCGGTGAATGTCATTGGCTCTATATCTTCCACATCGAAGGTGAACTGGCGCGCGCCTGTCCAGAAATCGAATACCGCATCAACAGCAGCAGCCTGGCCGATCTCGATAGCCATGCAGCCATACTGTCCGACCCGGCGACCCGCCACACCGCGCGTTCGATGTCGCGCCTGTTCAATGAACAGCCCGACCATTTCCGGTATGTGATCGCCGCACTACCGCCGGAAGCGCGCGAACGAATTTACCGCCTGGCGAAGCATGAAAAGCGCTACGACACGCCCCTGTTCGACGAAAAAATGCGACTCCTAGCCGGCAACAACTAGACGGAGGCAAATCCGATCATGTACGGCATCGATTACCGTATCCCGCAAGTCGATCTGGCGGAAATTCGCAAACCGCATTATCAGATTCCGCTTGACCGCGCTTCCCTGCTGTTTTCCGAGGAATTGGTCAACGTGCGCGACTACGACCTCGGCTTTCTTTCATGGCATGCCGTCAGCGACGGCAGCAATGCGCCTTATGGCAAGCCAATCGCGGGTAGCCGGACCGATGGATGGCTACGCAGGACTTTCGCCGAAAAGCTAGCTCGCGTTGACCAGAAGCTTGCGCCTTACGATGCCCGATTGTTGATTCTCGATGCCTACCGTTCGATCGAATGCCAGCATGGCCTGTGGGCGTTCTTTTGGGAGCTTGGGCGCCAGGCCAACCCCAAGGCGAGTGACGAAGAGCTGCGACAATACGCATCAAGCTATCTACGTGATCCGCGCGCATTCGATCGCAACGACGCGCGCACCTTCCCCAGTCACAGCACCGGGGCATCCATCGACGTCGTGCTATGCAGCCGCTCCAAGGGAGATTGGCTTGATCTGGGGTCGCGCTTCGACGAATACACCGAGGTGAGCGTCACCGATTATTTCGAACGCCAGTTACGACAGGGTGCGATCAATCAGGATGACCCACGGTTATGGAACCGGCGTCTGTTGCACTGGGCGCTATCCAGCGAAGACATTACCAACGATCCGCTGCTGTACTGGCACCACGACTGGGGCAACCAGATTTGGATCAAGGTCAAACGCACAGTCTATGGCAACGCACAGGATGCAGCATGGTACGGCTATATGGATGCGCCGCCGATCATAGACCACTTATTCAGAAGGAAGGAGGAAGTGCAGCATGGATCTGCCGATGCATAGTCAAGGGAATACACGCAGCGCGGATGCAGTCAGTGCATTGAGCGCCGTCATGATGCGCGAGATCCGTGCACGCCATCGCGCCAACCTGGCTGCTTCAGCAGCGCGGACCGACCCGCTCGCCCGACTCGATGGCAGCCTGGCTGTGCATTGCCGGGTCGATCTTGCCAGCCGCACTGTCGTGGAAAGTGCGTCGATGGCCACCCTGTTCAAAGGATACGAGGCGCTGTTGCCAGGACGCGACTTAGGCAAGATCGGTCAGATCAGTGCGGCCGCATCCGGCATTTGCGGCGGCGTGCACGCCACCGCCTCGGCGCTATGCCTGGAAATGGCGCTGGGCCTGACGCCACCTCCCTTAGGCATCATCTTGCGTAATCTGCTTTTGAGCTGCCAATACCTCAACGACACTTGCCTGCATCTGTTCGTGCTGGCCGGACCGGACTATTCGCGCCAAGCGTTTGAGCAAACCAATCCGGAAATCTGGAGCCGCGCGGTAAAGGCACCCTGCCGTCACACGCAGCAGCATGGCTTCACGCGTATCGGCGAGCTGATGGCCGCGCTCGATCAAGGCGAAGGCGCGTTGTACAAAGAAGCGCTACGGATGGCGGCACGCGCACGCCAGGCTTACACGCTTTTGGGGGGCAAGTACCCGCACTCGGAGTCGATCGTTCCCGGCGGAGTGGCGCTCTGCGCCGATACGGTCAAACTGGCCGAATTCAATGCGGTATTGCAGCCATTTGCTGCCTATAGCCAAAAGACCGCCGCTGTTTGGGACGACATGTTTGATTTTTTGCTGGAAGCCGAACCACGCTATGCCGAACTCGGGCAAACAAGCGCCGCCATGCTTGACTTTGGCCAATGGGATCATCCAGACCACTACGACGGCAGCTATGCGCGTTGCGACAGCTGGGGCGCCCGGCGCTGGTCCACGCCAGGCGCGTTGATGGATGGCCGCTTGGCTTGCACGGCATTGAGCCTGCTCAATGCTGGCATGGAAGAGCATCTGGACCACTCCTATCAGCAACGCGCAACCGCACCACGCACCATGTTCACCAGCGACCCCAACGGCAATCCCATCTCGCGCTTTCACCCATGGAACAAACGAACCGAACCGACCAAAGCGAACAATCCTCGCGCCTATAGCTGGGGCTCGAGCCTCGTCTGGCGCGGCCACAATTTTGAAGTCGGCGCCTATGCGCGACTCTACCTGAGCGCAGTGGCACAACTGCTGCCACCCAGCAAACATGTGGTAGCCGATGGTACCGGACTGGATTTCAGCTTGGCGGATGACAGTGGCAACGAAATCACCTTGCGCTGGAGCATTCCGGCATTATGGAACGCCTTCGAACGCAACCGCGCCCGTGCGTATTCGCTCGCGTTCAACGTCGGCGTGACGCGCGAAAATATGACACTGGCCGAAGCAGCCATGGCCGCTGGGGCCACCACGACGCGTGTACCGCTCAATGACGTGCCGACGGGCCGACATTTAGGCGTTGGCCTGTGGGGTGCCAGCCGCGGCTTCCTCGCCCATTGGGCCGTGCTGGATGAGCAGAAGATCGACAATTACCAAATCGCCATCCCTTCGCGCATCAATGTCGGAACGCGTACGCCGGACTGTACGCCGGGGCCGCTCGAACAAGCCTTATGCAACACCCCTATTATCGAAAGTCGCTACAAAGGCCCAGACGATTTCGTCGGCATCGATATCCAGCGCGCCATTCAAAGCTTCGATCCATGCATGGACTGCACGGCATATATCCTGATCAATGATGGTGCGACCGTGCTGGAGCGAACTGTAGACACGCGCGTCAGGTAATGGCACTGATCGTAGTAGCCTAGTATTACAGGGGCTTCCGACTTGCAGCGGCGATCAGACTTTTTGCCCAAGCCGGTGTCGCTCGCAATGTGTCAGACGTGGAAGGAAACGCCAGCACGCCTTTGATCAATTCAAGGACCTTTACGGGTTTGGGATGCTTGCCTGACTTCGGATCTGCTTCGGCACATTGACGACTTAGACGATTTATTTCTGGGAGTTTAGACATGGCAAAGCGATTAGTTCTGTTCAATCACAAGGGTGGCGTCAGCAAAACTACAACCCCAAGTTCGTAGGCACCGTGGTGCAGCGATTCAATGTGCGAAGAGGGCGCGCAGCTGCACCATACCGGGACAACATCGCCGAGATTAAGACCGTCACCCAGAGTCGCCTGTATCCCGCACTTAAGACTGCAGGGCTCACACTGCCCGACAACGACTATCCGAATACGCTGCGCAACGACGGTTTCTGCCTGGAGGAAATCCCAGACTTCTGTGGCTTGCTACCGTGTGCTTATGATGCCGGCGTCCCAGTGTTCGCACTGTGCGACAACGAGCTTAACGCAACTGGAATCGTCCAGGACAACATGATCGCCAAGCGTGCACAAATACACACTCAGTTAACCAACGTCGCAGACACTCTGCAGGACCTCATGAGCTGAAGGCTATGCTCAATGCCAAGCGGATCTTTCACCACAACATCCAGCAGGCCGTTGAGCTTGGTGTCCTCTACGATCACTTGAGCAGTATGGTGACCATTCCCGAACAGTTAGACGATCTACTGCGCTCGCAAATCGTCAATGCCGTTAGTGCATTCGACAAGCTTATGCACGACTTGATTCGCATCGGTATGGTCAGGATATTCGAGAACCAGCGGCTGTCGACCAGCAAATATTTAAGCGAGACCGTTGCCATGCAGCATCTACCAGGGCTCGTGGTCGACGCGATTCCTCCGCCTGCTGTTCGCTTCGAGGAAATCATCCGTGAAAAGCTCAGTAAATTTTCGTTTCAGGAGCCGACGAAGATCGCCGATGGCCTGAGCTACATCTAGAATGAGAACCAGAAGTGGCAGCAGATCGCTCTAGGTCTCGGAATGACCGCTGGCCCGACACCTCAGAGAAGAATCCAATCACCCTCCCCCGCCTCGCTTCCTCGTTGTCACCCAAGCCCTTGCAGAAGCGTCGGATAGCCCCGTTTGCGCAATTCGGCAACCACCTTGCTGGTCGATTTCCACGGATCGCCCCTGAGCCGGGATACCAGCTCGACCCAAACGCGCTCGAAGGCACGCAGCGCATCGGCGTCGTCGAACCGCACCCCAGCCGGCAACAAGGGCGCGATGTCTTCCGTCAGGCTGCGCGTGAGTTTCTGCAACATGCGCTGTTCGGCTTCCGCACGTGTAATCGACGCATCTTCGAGCGCAAGGTAATGGTCGAAGCAGGCCACCAGCTTGGCGGCGTCCATTCCCAACTGGTCCAGCCCTTGGGCCAAGTCGAACAGGTCGCGGTTCTTACGCCGTTGCAGCAGTGCGCGCAGCTTGGTGCCGAACAGTTCTTCCGGCTCGAAAGACACGATCTCGGCCTGCCCCTGATACCAGTCGTTCTCCACCGAGAAGGGATACTGGCGGATGCCGAACAGGTTTCCGTGCTCGCGGGTGTTGATCTCGACCTTGAGCTTCAGCGTCGATTGCAGGTCAGCCTCGGGGGCGAACCGGAAGACCAAGTGCATCGAGTGTCCAGCCTGATTCCGACTGCATCCTCCGAGCCAAGCCAGCGCATCGCGGATCGCATCGACGGTTGCGCCGATCGGTTCCGGCTGCGTCTGCACAAGGTCGATGTCTTCGGAGTAGCGCAACGGTCGTTGGAACAGCAGCTTGTTGATTGCCGTGCCGCCGCGGAACGCGATCTTGCCGCGCAACGCCGGTGCGTTGAACACATCGCACAGCGCGCGACTGATGATCAGATCCTGTTCGACCTGGCGGAAGTCGGGCCACGGTGCCGTGGCGCTCCAGGCCTGAAGGAAGGATTGGGGAATCAAAAGTCCACCTCTACCTGCTCATTGATGACGAGAAGCCAATCGGGCGCTTTCTCGTGCAGGTCGGACAACCCCTGCGCCAGCGGCTTCACGGAGGGGTCCAGCAGCACCATTGCCTTGGCTTTTCTGGCGAACGGCCTCAACGCATCGGCCTGCTGCAAGTGGCCCGCGCGCTCCAACAGATACCCCAGGCGTCGCACCGAGGAATTTTCGTAGTGGACCGCGATCGAGGCGAGTACGTCGGCACGCGCCTGCCCGCCCAAGTCCTGGGCGATCTGCGCAAGGCCATTGATGCCCGCCGCCTTATGGAAGTAGCGCGCGCAGTCCAGCAGCGTCAGTTCCAAGCCCGCGACTTTCGCAAAGCCGGCCTCGCTCTTGATCGAACCCATCCAGTCGGGGCGATTGACCTGACGGAATGCGGAGGGGCTTTGATAGATGAAATCCACGCGCTGACGACCGACCTCGAACCCACGTAGCTGCCTGGGCACGATGACCTGGAACACCATTGCCGCCTGATGCGATGAACCGTGGAATGCAGCCGCGCGCAGCAAGGCCACGCGGTAGTCCAGTTTCAGGCTCTGCATCAACGGGTCGATCCAGCGCACCGGATCGGGTGCGCCAAGCGTCCGGTCCTCCGGGCGCAGGATCAGGTAGAAGCCTCTCCGGGGATTGGCCAGGCGCCCTTTCTTGACCTGCCGCAGCAAGGCGACGCTCAGCGGGTGCGATGCCAGGCCGAGCGCAGCCTGCGCCTCCCCCCGCGTGAAGTAGGCATGCCCGCGAGCCAGGTATTCGTCGAGGTACTGGTCGATCGTCGCCATCCCCGAATCATATGCGCTAGTTGACAATTTACGTATATTACCGCATACGATCTGGGAAGCAATCGAGCGACCCCACCCTCCCGGCGGAATCACCGCTGCACCATCCCCGGACTGCCGACGGCTATCCAGCAATCTGTCATAGCGCAAGCCAGGAAATGGCAATGTCGGGTTACGCTGCGATAACCCAACCTACACGCTGCTAACTCTTCCCCTTGCCGGGTGAGTAGAGGACTTTCACCTCCTAGCAGGTGCGCCCGCCGGGCGCACACAAAAAAGCGCGCCTAAAGCGCGCTTCAAAACCAGCATCTCCCCGGCGATCCGCCGGGGAGATCGCACCCATCAGCCCATCGGCATCTGCATGCTATGCGGCATCATGTACGTGTTCATGTTGTGCATCACCCACAACGAACCCATCACGACAATCGCAATGATCAGCAGCGTGAACACGCCGATCGACAGGTTGTCGCGCTGACCCGGGGCGGCGCTCATGTGCAGGAAGAACACCAGTTGCACCAGCAGCTGCACGATGCAGAACACCACGATACCCGGCATCACCAGGTGCTGCGGCACGGCGCCGCTCATCACGCAGGCGAACGAGAGCACGGTGAGGATCAGCGACAGTGCAAAGCCGACCACATAGGTTTTCAGGCTGCCGTGCGCATGTGCATGTGCATGCTGCGCGTGGGCTTCGGAATGACCATGCTGTGCCATGTCAGAGCACTCCCATCAGATAGACGAAACTGAATACGCAAATCCACACCAGATCCAGGAAGTGCCAGAACAGGCTCAGGCACGACAGGCGGCGCTGCACGGCATCGGTGAGTCCGAACTTGCCTATCTGGAGCATCATCACCACCAACCAGAGCAGGCCGGAGCTGACGTGCAGACCGTGGGTGCCGACCAGGCCGAAATAGGCGGAAAGGAAGGCGCTGCGGCTGGGGCCCGCGTTTTCGAACACGATCAGGTGATGGAATTCGTAGACTTCCATGCCGACGAAGCCCGCACCGAACAAAAAGGTGACGAACAACCAGGCGATCACCTTGGTGCGGTGTCCGGCATGCATATTGAGCATGGCCAGGCCGAAGGTGAAGCTGCTGATCAACAACAGCATGGTTTCGCCGAACACGAATTTCAGATCGAACAGTTCCTTGCCGTTCGGGCCACCGGCGGTGGCGTGCGACAGCACGGCGAAGGTGGCGAACAGGCCCGAGAAGATCAGGCAGTCGCTCATCAGGTAGATCCAGAAACCCAGCAGGGTCTTGGAACCGTCGTCGTGATGCTCGTGTTCGTGGGTGCCGCCGTGTGCAACGACGCCGTGATTTGCAGTGATAGCGGTCATGGGGAACCTGCCCTCACCATCCGCATAGCCCGCGTTGCTCCTGAGCGGTCGTCAGGTGGTAGCGCGTGGCGCAGCGCCAGACTGGCCGTCTGGTCAAGCCGCGCGCTGCCGCATGACGGCCGCTCAGGAGCAACCCGAAGGGCCGCGTCTATTTGCGCGCATTGCTGCGTCATCACTCGTTTATGTATCGACATACACTTCTCTCGTTCTTCCTTGCCCTGCACGCAAATAGACGCGGCGCGGGCTATGCGGATGGTGAGGGCAGGTTCCTAAGCCACCTTCTCACCGGCCGAAGCCGGACCCACGTTCTTGATCAGCTTCTCCAGCGGCACCAGGCGTGCACGCTCGATCTTCGTCACTTCCTCGCCCGACACGTAGTAGTCCACGTCGGTGTCGAAAGCACGGACCATAAAGCTGCCGATCATGCCCAGCAGGCCGAAAGCCGCCAGCCACCAGATGTGCCACACCATGGCGAAGCCCAGCACGGTGCCGAAGGTCGCCATGATCAGGCCGATGCCGGTGTTGCGCGGCATATGGATGTCCGCATAGTGCTCGTGCAGCTGATAAGCGCGCTTGTGTTCTTTGTCGGCCCAGAACTGATCGAGGTCGTCGATCTTCGGCAGCACGGCAAAGTTGTAGAACGGCGCCGGCGAGCTGGTCGCCCATTCCAGCGTACGGCCGCCCCACGGGTCGCCGGTCAGGTCGGGGTTGGCCGCGCGATTGCGCACGCTCACCACGAACTGCAGGATCATAAAGCCGATGCCCAGCGCGATGACGCCGGCGCCGACGGCGGCGACGATCAGGTACGGCTGCCAAGCCGGATTCGCATAGTGGTTCATGCGGCGCGTCATGCCCATCAGGCCCAGCACGTACAGCGGCATGAAGGCCATGTAGAAGCCGACCACCCAGCACCAGAACGATGCCTTGCCCCAACGCTCTTCCAGCTTGAAGCCAAAGGCTTTCGGCCACCAGTAGTTGATCGCGGCGAAGATGCCGAACAGCACGCCGCCGATGATCACGTTATGGAAGTGCGCGATGAGGAACAGGCTGTTGTGCAGCACGAAGTCGGCGCCCGGCACGGCCATCAGCACGCCGGTCATGCCGCCGATGGTGAAGGTGACCATGAAGGCTATCGTCCACATCATCGGCAAGGTGAAGTGGATGCGGCCGCGGTACATGGTGAACAGCCAGTTGAACAGCTTCACGCCGGTGGGCACGGAGATGATCATCGTGGTGATGCCGAAGAAGGCATTCACGTCTGCGCCCGAGCCCATGGTGAAAAAGTGGTGCAACCACACGACAAAGGACAGCACACCGATGCCGGCCGTGGCGTACACCATTGACTTGTAACCGAACAGCGGCTTGCCAGAGAACGTGGCGACGACCTCCGAGAACACACCGAAGCACGGCAGGATCAGGATGTACACCTCCGGGTGACCCCAGATCCAGATCAGGTTGATGTAGAGCATGGCGTTGCCGCCGAGCTCATTGGTGAAGAAGTGCATGTCCAGGTAGCGGTCGGCTGCCAACAGGGCCAACGCCACCGTCAGGATCGGGAAGGCCGCCACGATCAGGATGTTGGTGACTAGCGCCGTCCAGGTGAACACCGGCATCTGCATCAGCTTCATGCCCGGTGCGCGCATGCGCAGAATGGTCACGATGAAGTTGATACCGCTGAGCGTGGTACCCAGACCGGATAGCTGCAGCGCCCAGATGTAGTAATCCACACCGACGGAGGGGCTGAACTTCAACTCCGACAGCGGCGGATAGGCCAACCAGCCGGTCGCAGCGAAATCGCCGACGAACATCGACACCATCACCAGCACCACGCCCGAAACGGTGAGCCAGTAGCTAAGCGAGTTCAGGAACGGATACGCCACATCGCGCGCACCGATCTGCAACGGCACCACCAGGTTCATCAGGCCGACCACGAAGGGCATGGCCACGAAGAAAATCATGATCACGCCGTGGGCGGTGAAAATCTGGTCGTAGTGATGCGGCGGCAGGTAGCCAGCCGCGTCCGCCGAGGCAAGCGCCTGCTGGGCACGCATCATGATAGCGTCGGCAAAGCCGCGCAGCAGCATCACCAGCGCCAGGATGATGTACATGATGCCAATGCGCTTGTGATCCACCGTGGTGAACCACTCGCTCCACAGGTAGCCCCACTTGCGCTGCCAGGTGACCAGGCCAAGCACTGCAGCACTGCCTAGGCACACCATCAACAGGGTGCCCATGATGATCGGCTCATGGAAGGGAATGGCCGATAGAGAAAGTTTTCCGAACATGGCCTACTCCGCAGCCTTGGCGTGATCGTTATGCGAGGGGATGACGCTGGCCTGCGCAGGCTCGGCGCCGAGCTTGTCCATCTGCATCTCGCCCATGTACTGGGCAATGATGTCGTTGAACAAACCCGGCTTGACGTGGGTGTAGTACGTTACTGGCACTTTCTCGCTCGCCTGGGTCAGCGCGTGGTAGGCATGCTCATCCAGGCTGAGCTGGCTAGCCTTGGCCTTGTCGATCCAGTCCGCGAAACCCTGTTGTGACGTAGCGATTGCATTGAAATGCATGTCGGAGAAGCCCGCGCCGCTGTAATTGCTGGAAAGGCCGGCGTAGATGCCTGGCTCGTTCGCAATCAGGTGCAGCTTGGTTTCCATGCCTGCCATCGCGTAGATCTGACTGCCAAGCTGCGGGATGAAGAAGGCGTTCATCACCGAATCGGAGGTGATCTGGAAGTTCACCGGCACATTGGCCGGGAAAGCGAGTTCGTTGACGCTGGCTACACCATATTCCGGATATATAAACACCCACTTCCAGTCCATGGATACGGCTTGGATGGTGATGGGTTTGGCATGGTGCGCCAGTGGTTTGTACGGATCGAGCTGGTGCGTGGTCTTCCAGGTGATCGTCGCGAGGATCGCGATGATGATGCACGGGACGGTCCATACTACTGCTTCGATGGCGGTCGAATGCGACCACTTCGGTGCGTAGGTGGCTTTGGTGTTGGAAGCTCGATAGCGCCAAGCAAAGATCAGGGTCATCGCAATGACCGGGATCACGACCAACAGCATCAAGCCCGTGGCGATCAGGATCAGCGACTTTTCCTGCATGCCCACGTCACCTTTCGGTGACAGGACTTCCAAGTTGCAGCCGCTGAGAAACACGGCCAAACCTGCGCATGACCAGCGCAAGGCGGAGACGAGGGAACACTTGTTCACGAACGATTCTTTAGAGAGGTCGAATGGGGATGTGTCGTGGGGACGACCTTATAAGGATATCGCGCCGCAACAAGTCATGACTAGTCCGGGACAGAATGTCGCGGCAGAAATAGTCGCGTCATATCTCGCGTTCGACGTGGTCAAGCGCCTGCAGACAGAAACGAGCACGCGATGTGCGCGATCACAAAAACACTGAATTTCCAGACTGAGCGAGCCCTTGCGCGAGTGCTGCTACCATGCGCCCATGAGCGCACCGATCCCCGCCCGTATCGCAGATTTGCGAGAGGCTATGTCCCGGCATGGCATCGCCGCCTGCCTTGTTCCGACTGCCGATCCACATTTGTCCGAATACCTGCCCGCACATTGGCAGGCACGTCAGTGGCTTTGCGGTTTCGATGGCTCGGCCGGCACCTTGCTCGTTACCGCCACCGAAGCGGGATTGTGGACCGACTCGCGCTACTTCTCACAGGCAGAACAACAGCTTGCAGGTACGGGTATTGCGCTGATGAAGCAGCGCATCTCACACGCGCCCGAACATCTCACATGGTTGCAGCATCATCTTCATAAGGGTGACGTGATTGCCATCGCGGGTGACAGTGTTTCGGTGGGCACACAGCGGCAAATTAGCAGTCTACTCGGCAACGACGACATCACACTACGTGTCGACCTGGATCTTCCGGGCATGATCTGGCCTAATCGCCCCGCCCTGCCCAAGGCGCCGGTGGTTGAACACGCCTTGAGTTACGCCGGTACACCACGTGGCGAAAAATTCGACAAGCTGCGTCACGCACTGCGCAAGCAGCATGCGACCCATCATTTGGTATCCAGCCTCGACGACATCGCCTGGCTTACCAACCTGCGCGGCAGCGATGTCGAGTGCAATCCGGTGTTCCTCGCGCACTTGCTGGTTGAGACGGAAGGTGCATCGACGCTGTTTATCGACCGCAGCAAACTCAGCGACGGCCTGGTTGCGGCCCTGGCGGAAGACGGTATCCGCATGACCGATTACACCGCGCTCGGCGATGCACTGGGCGAACTTGGCAGCAGCCATGCCTTGCTGTTCGATCCGGGGCGTGTGGTCAGTGCGGTGCTACAAGCAGTCAGGCCCGAGGTAAGGCGCATCGAAGGCGCTAATCCATCGACGATCTCTAAAGCATGCAAGAACAAGATCGAGCTAGACCATATTCGCGAAGTGATGCGCCGCGACGGCGCCGCGCTGGTGTGTGCGTTCCGCCGGCTGGAGGAGCGCCTCACCGCCGGCATGACCCAGACCGAGCTGGACGTGGATACCTTGTTGCGCGAGGAACGTTCGGCCCAACCGAACTTTGTTGGCGAGAGTTTCGCCACCATCGCCGGTTATATGGAAAACGGCGCGCTGCCGCACTACCGCGCCACGCCTGAAGCGCATAACACCTTGCAGCGCCATGGCCTGCTGCTGATCGATTCTGGCGGCCAATACCAAGGCGGCACCACGGATATCACGCGCGTGCTGGCCCTGGGGCCGACCACCTCCGAGCAGCGCCGCGACGCCACTTTGGTGATGAAAGGCATGATCGCCCTCTCACGCGCCCGTTTCCCGAAAGGCGCGAGCGGCCCGCAGCTCGATGCACTGGCCCGCGCACCGCTATGGGCGTCCGGCATGGACTATGGTCATGGCACCGGCCACGGCGTGGGCTACTTCCTTAATGTGCACGAAGGCCCGCAGGGTATCCGTCCACCTGTTACAGGCGGTGCGCTGGTGCCGCTAGAGCCCGGCATGATCAGCTCGATCGAACCTGGCTTATATAAGCCGGCACGCCACGGCATCCGGCATGAAAACCTGGCCGTGGTGATCGAGGCCGATCAGACCGAATTCGGCGCGTTCTACGCCTTTGAGACATTGACCCTGTGCCCGTTTGATCGCCGCGCTCTGGAGCCGAACCTGCTCAATCCCGAGGAACGGGCCTGGCTGGACGATTACCACGTCTCCGTGCGCGCGGCGCTGGCGCCACTGCTGGAGGATGCGGATCTGGCGTGGTTGGAGAAACATTGCGCACCGCTGTAGGTTGGGGTGCAAACCCCAACACACCTAAGTCAATGCTTCGAATGATGTTGGGGTTCGCACCCCAACCTACGATATGCTTTCACGCATAATTTCATCGACTTTTTCCGCATGAGCAGTCGCTACAACGCCGCCGACATCGAAGTTCTCTCCGGTCTTGACCCCGTCAAGCGCCGCCCAGGCATGTACACCGACACCACGCGCCCGAACCATCTAGCGCAGGAAGTAATCGACAACTCGGTCGACGAAGCGCTGGCCGGCCACGCCAAATCGATCGACGTGATCGTGCATACTGACGGCTCGGTGGAAGTGAGTGACGACGGCCGCGGCATGCCGGTGGACATCCATCCGGAAGAAGGCATTCCCGGCGTCGAGCTGATCCTTACGCGCCTGCATGCGGGCGGTAAATTCTCCGGCAAGAACTACAACTTCTCCGGCGGCCTGCACGGCGTGGGTGTGTCGGTGGTGAATGCGCTGTCGAACAAGGTGGAGGTCACCATCCTGCGCGACGGCAACCAGCACCGCATGACCTTCGCCAATGGCGATCGCATCAGCCCGCTGGAAGTCATCGGTACGGTGCCGAAGAAGAAAACCGGCACCACCGTGCGCTTCTGGGCAGACCCGAAATACTTCGACACACCGAAGATTTCCCTACCCAAGCTCAAGCACCTGCTGCGCGCCAAAGCCGTGCTGTGCGCCGGCCTGAACGTCAAGCTCACCGACGAAGCCAGCGGCGAAGTCAGCGAGTGGTATTACGAAGACGGCCTGCGCGATTACTTGCGCGGCGAACTCGATGGCGCCGAATGCCTGCCGTCCGATCTGTTCGTACATCACGTCACGCGCGAAACGGAAGGTCTGGATGTCGCCCTTACCTGGCTGCCCGAAGGCGAGCTGGTGCAGGAAAGCTACGTCAACCTGATTCCCACCGTGCAAGGCGGCACGCACGTCAACGGCCTGCGCACCGGCCTCACCAATGCCGTGCGCGAATTCTGTGACATCCGCAACCTGCTTCCACGCGGCGTGAAACTGGCGCCGGAAGATGTGTGGGAGCGCCTGGCCTTCGTGCTTTCGACCAAGTTGCAGGACCCACAGTTCGCCGGCCAGACCAAGGAACGCCTGTCCTCGCGCAATGCCGCCGCGCTGGTGGAAGGCGTGGTGCACGACGCCTTCAGCCTATGGTTGAACCAGCATGTGGATCTTGGCGAGCGCATTGCGCAATTGGCGATCGAACGCGCCAGCGCGCGCTTGAAAGCCGCCAAGCAGGTCGTCCGCAAAAAGATCACGCAAGGCCCCGCCCTGCCCGGCAAGCTGGCCGACTGCACCGCCACCGATCTCACCCGCACGGAACTCTTCCTGGTGGAAGGCGACTCGGCCGGCGGCAGCGCCAAGCAGGCGCGCGACAAGGAATTCCAGGCCATCCTTCCGTTGCGCGGCAAGATCCTCAACACCTGGGAAGTAGAATCCACCTCGGTGTTGGCTTCGGAAGAAGTGCACAACCTTGCCGTGGCAATCGGCTGCGATCCGGGCAAGGACGATCTGAGCGGCTTGCGCTACGGCAAGGTGGTCATCCTGGCCGATGCCGATTCCGATGGCTTGCATATCGCCACCCTGCTCAGCGCACTCTTTCTGCGCCACTTCCCGGCCCTGGTGCGCGAAGGGCATGTATTCGTGGCGATGCCGCCGCTCTTTCGCGTCGACGTGGGCAAGCAGGTGTTCTATTGCCTGGATGAAAACGAAAAAGCCGCAATGCTCCAACGCATCGAACGCGAGAAGATGAAAGGCCAGGTCAGCGTGACCCGCTTCAAGGGCCTGGGCGAAATGAATCCCTCGCAATTGCGTGAATCCACCATCTATCCCGACACGCGCCGCCTGGTGCAGCTCACCGTGGAAGACAGCGATGGCACTGCCAAGCTGATGGACATGCTGTTGGCCAAGAAGCGCGCCAGCGACCGCAAGAATTGGCTGGAAGAAAAAGGCGACCTCGCCACACTCGAAGTCTGAGCTGAATGACAGCCATGGCCTTCACCATGGTGCCGATACCGATCCGAATCTCCGTACCTAGCGCCTACTCGAAGGCATGATCGGACGCATCGACCTTATGACTCCCCCTCGCGCCTTGTCTCGCGAAGAAATCCACTCGGAATTTCTTCGCGTTACTTGTGAGACTCCGCACTAGCAAACCTGCGCCCGCTCCAATGCCGCAAAATGCCGCTCCAACCTCGGCCCTAAATAACAGTGCGATCCGCAGGGCAACAATCCCTCTTCGTGAAACGCGCGCAAATACCACGATGGTGAGCGCAAATGCAGATCCTGGTGATCGCCATCCACGTCATCGCGGCTGGTAAATACTTCCAGAAAGGCAATCCCCTCCAACATCTCTCCAATGCCGATCAAGCCAGCCCTGATCTCCACTGGCTTCAGGTAATGCAATACATCCGTGCACACGATCACATCGAAACGCGCATCGAAACGCAGTTGGGCCAATTGGCTGAAGCGCGCAAGGCCGATATTGCGGCTGTGCCCAAAGCGCCTCACCACATATTCGCTGGAATCCAGTCCGCGGTAATGGATATCCGGCCGCAGCGCACGCAATGGTGCGCGCCATACACCCTCTCCGCAGCCGATATCCAGCACGTTGCGGACCGGCCGGCCCAGGTAATACTCAGCCTGCGCCACCACCATCGCGACCTTGCGCTTCAGGGTCGCCGTGGAGGTGACGGCATGCTTGGGATCGCGATACCACTTGTCGAAATACGCCTGGTCGTAAGTTTTGGGCATGGTTGGACTCTGTTGAACTTTCTAGCGACCTAAATTTTTGTGAATCACGGCGGCATATGCTTCACGCTTCGAAACCTTATTCATTCCCTTCGCCGGCACTGACGATCTCTCGCGCAGCTTCAGCGTTGCCTTAATCCCACCGGGCCACATGTAGCTGTTTAGGACGAGCCGCTGGGCCGTCCATTCGGATCAGATCGAGCGACCGGATTCCGGATCCTTGCGGTACGCATGCCGTGGAATGCCGATCGCTTGGCCAATTTTGTATTGCCAGTCCATGTCGATATGCATGCGCTGACACGCCTCCTTCCATTTCTCCGGGTGAGCACGTAGGAATGCTTGTACCACCTCGAACGCCTGGTCGATTTTTTGACCATACGCCCCGCGCGCTTTCTGCCATGCTGCCGTGGGTATCGGGCCCCAGGCGTTGATCATGACTGTCAGATCGATCATGTCTCGATAGAGCACGGCCTGATCGGTTCCACGATCGGTGTTGGCCAGGAGTTTTTCGGCGTAGAGGTCCGTGCGACTCAATACCGGCACGGGTAGTGTATCGATCATCCCACCGGTCACATCGATGCGATCTTCGTGGACGAGTTCAAGTTTGATCGGAGCGCCGTCCACCCACACAACGGTGCGCACACCGTAGCGGTCGGCCATGACCTCTCGCATCAGGGGGAGTTGTGCCTCGGCGCGAAGCAGATCGCCGAGGCTGTTGCTCGTCACCGTGGTGCGCAGTTGGCGCATACCATCGCGGGTGGTGCAAAGGAAGTCGATGTCCACCGACTCGCGATGCTCGCCGGCCAGAAGCGCAATCGCGGTTCCGCCGGCGAAGTAGCACGAGCACCTGATCAGCACCTCGGGGTCGAACGCGCGCAGCGCGGTCATGATGCGTTGGTGGTGCGCCCGGTTAACCGTTAAAGACGCCATGTCCCACTTCCTTGATGAGGCGGTTGAGGAGCGCTTGTTCGGTGGGCTGCATGTGCTGCCGATCGATCCCGCGCCACCCACGCTCGTACAAGGCCAGCGCCTCCGCTGGTGTCACGCGGGCATTCTCGGGGAGATGCCGGGCGGCCAAGCGCAGTTCTGGGTACTGCTTGATGGGGATGGTTTTGGGGAGCATGAGCACATCTTACCCGGCTCCACTTGTGAGTCCACTTTCTATATCTATGCCAGAAGGTGCCTGATTTGAGCAGCCTACGCTGTCGAGCGCGTATCCATTTTGAGTCGTTATTCTCCAGCAGCACTTTTTGCAGCATTGATCAGCGCTTATCCAACGCCTCGCGACCAACCGCGGGATCGTCGGTGAAGAACGCATCGATGCCGGTGTTCAGATAAGCGCGAATCTCTGCGATCGAACCGGATTCGTTGAAGGTTTTCGGGTCACTACCGTGCCAGAAATTCTTCGCGATGAACTTATTCTCTGGACGGAAAGTGTAGGGATGAAGCTCCAACCCCGCAGCATGCGCATCGTGTACCAAGGTCGTAGGCTTTCCTAGCGTGCCATTGGCACGCAACGGAATGATCGAGCGCGTCGATGGGCCGACGGCATCGGCATAGTTGGCAATCTCGCGCAATCCAGCCGGTGTCATCATGTCACCATAGGTAAGCATGCCGCCGGACACGACCACATCATAAGGCTGTGCTTTCGCCTCGTCCTCGATCAACTGCAACAGGCGCATATTCGGGTGCTCACGACGAGCTTGTACGCCGCCCAGCTTGGCGTGCAAATACTTGAGATTAGCGATCTCGAACGACTGGATCTCGACCGGCGCACTGCGCGTGTAGCTATGCGCAGCTACTGTGGCGAGCAGCTTGTCCTCCATCGGCAGGCCAAGCTTTTGGAAGTACGTGCCGTGCTTGATTTCCGGAATGATGCCAACGGGCCGACCGACCACCGCTGATTCGGCAGCGACGAAGTCGATGATTTCGTCCAGCGTGGGAATCTGGAACTCGCCGTCATACCGGGTGCCGCGTAACTGCGGCAACCGTTCGCGCGCACGCAAGGTCTTCAATTCGGCCAGCGTGAAGTCCTCGGTGAACCAGCCAGTGACGGTCTTGCCGTCGATGGTCTTGGTGATCTTCCGTGCGGCGAATTCCGGATGATCGGCCACGTCGGTAGTACCACTGATCTCGTTCTCGTGGCGTGCCACCATCACGCCATCCTTGGTCATCACCAGATCCGGTTCAATATAGTCGGCACCATCCGCGATCGCCTTGCCGTACGAGGCCAGCGTATGTTCGGGGCGCATTGCGCTCGCACCGCGATGGCCGATGACCAGCACCTTGGAAGCCAGGGGTTTTTCCATCGCTTGTGTCGTCATGGATCCCAGCGCCAACACGACTGTAATCCATAAAGGGACGTACCGCATATCTCAACTCCGTAGCAGAAAGCATAACGTGCTGGCGGGTCGCCAGCACTATCGATAATGAGAAGCGGCCGTCAGAATTGGGTCGAGCACCTAAGGAAATATTGTCGCGGCGCGATCGAATGGGTGTTGTAGATGCTAGAAGCCGCGCCACCGACACTGGGTAATCGCCCTTGCGGTTCGTCAAATGGGTGACGTTCAGGTTCAGCTTAGCGCCGTGAAATGGGGTATTCCCCTGATATTTAACTCAAGGCGGTCACTTTAAAGTATTGGTTAGATACGTGCGCCGACCGAAAATTATCGGCGGAAAAGATTTCCTTTAACCATGATGGACTGTCAAACAACATTATAATGCTCTATATCCCACCATTTCCAATGCTCCGAACTTAAGAACGACCAGTCACCGAAGATTATCTTTCGTCATTGACCAGCTTCGCTGTTGTAAAGCGCCTCAGCGAAAGATGGAACTAGTGCCTTCGTGCTAAAAGTCGCGGGATGATTCGCTTTGCGCTCCGAAATGGCACAAGCATGAACTTTAAGTTCGGAGCATTGCACTATTTCTGTCTAGCTAATCCGCTGCCTTTCATCATTGTAATTTCAATTTCAAATAATCTCATATATTAACGATAGTCGTATTTAAAATATAAACCATGGAAATTCGTGCATATAATCATCATATACCACCCACTTCGGCTTCGAATAAGTCGCATGAACACAAATTAGACAAAGTCAGCGATCTCATTTATGAGATATCTAAAAGTCCGGGCCATGTCATGGCCACATCCAAGCATCCCGAAGATGTCAAAATTTTAATGAAGGACATCCTAAGGTCAAGCAATGATTCAGATATCCATTTTCAGCTCGATGGGCATCGTTATTGTTTGTGGGAAAGTAATGGCAACGTGTATGTTAGCCATGCGCAAAGGGAGGATTCGCAAGAGAAGGCACTGCACGTTGGACGTTTTAATATTCAAGAATTAAGAATGTCCATCTTAACCGACCCTCTCATAGCGTACTATCGCTTGAGTAAAAATGATGATCCACTCTTCGAAAACGAAGAGGCATTAACGCCATCAGATTATGACCCATCTTGCATAATAGACAATCATAAATATTCATGTCCAGACATCCAACAAGCAATCCCTATGCGACAAACGACGGATTGCGTGCCCAAGCAAGAAACCATAGAGGCAAAAGAGCAGTCCTTACACGATGCGTGCGAAAACCAATCAACGCCAGCGCACAAATTGGTTACTGATACAACGTTGATGAATAAGCTAAATACTTGGGCACCTCCCCATGATGGGCAATTGTCGGAGAAATATTTCTCCACTATAAAACAAAAATGTTTGCTCCTTCACGCATTTATTAGCAAAGACGGGGCAGATATCCATGCAGCGATAGACTTTGCAAGATATGCCACGGATGAAAATTGTGAAACATATGCGTCACTCATCAATCCTAATATTGATAGAGTCCTGTCACTTCCACGGCCATCACAAGCCGAAGTAAATAAGGTCATGCGCGAGGAGTTCGCTCATCCTGGCATCAAAAAATGGACAGATGAACAGTTAAATAATTACCTCGACGCGTGTATGCACTCTTCTTTACGTGAGAACGGAACAACGGCTTTTATCCTTGCAAAGGAGCTCATGCATCGCCGTGAAAATTTTGCAAAAAGTCTTCCTGACTATCCTAAGATGCGTTCTCTAAAATTTTCCAAGGACATTACTCCGCAATCTATCAAGTGTACAGGTATAAGCTTTCACATCACACAAAGTGGCAAAGAAGTTAACTCGGAAAAATTAGAAACTATTGGATTATGTTTGCTAAGCGCCATCAATGCCATGCAAAGCCCAACGCAGCCAACGATTCGCATCAATATTCATGATGGCCGCATGAAGGAAAGTGCTTTTACATCACAAATAGGTAACGTTATTCAAATAAATGTAAGCGAAACCCATATTTACGAGGGAATGGGATCGATTATAGGCATGGTTGCACATGAATTGGGTGTTCATTCATTAGATTACTCATTAAGTGAAGCACAGCAAGACGCTGAAAAAAATCTACTAGAACCTATAAAAAATCACAAAGCCACTATTGCAGGTGATGATTTTAAAATCCAACGCGTAGCTGGGAAGAAGCAGCAACCTGATCATCTAATCATTGCTCTTGATGCATTTCATATGTTAGGCGGAAGCCCTGAGACAATCGCCGCTATTCCACGTGGTCAGATGTATAGAACTGCAGTCATAAGCATGATTAACGGGCTCAACGCTAGTCCATCGTTGACTAGAAAGGAGAAAGACGAAGCCATCAAGGAGACACTTGCTACGTATTGTCTCGATGTAGCTAGAATTGTAGTTACCAACGATACATTGGACATGACTGGCATTTGGAATCTAAAAAAAAGCGGAACTAGTGTCGCCATGGAAGCATATCAATTGATGAAAAAGATGTTCCCTGACGATCTTCATAATGTAGGAATAACCAGGACAGAAATGGCTGAATATGCAATGAAACTTTTGGGCAGCATGGCGAAAGATACTTTCATAGGGCAATAATCAGTCATTTGAACTGCGTGATCGCCAAGGTTGACGCCCAGATTCCAATCTACGCAAGTTAAGCGCAACGCGTTGATTTGAGTCAACCACCCAATCCCAAGGATGTCGCAGACTATGAATGTCACTGCCACACCCATGAAAGTGCGCGGGGTGCGCCATGTCGCTTCGGCCGGTCGCGTGCGTGTGCTCATGACCACGCTCTTTGATCGGAGCCTGTTTCCAGCCAAGGCCTTTGGCGATTTGTATCACCCGCGCTGGCGTATCGAAGAAGCGTTCAAACGCCTCAAACATCGCCTCCATCTGGAACATGTCTCGGGTCTGTCGCAACTGGCCGTGATACAGGATCTGGACGCCAAAGTCATGTGTGACAACCTGCATGCGTTAGTCACGGCCAAGGCTCACAAAGAGGCCCATTTTCCGGAAAAGCGCAGAATCAACCGCAGCTATGCCACGACCGCCTTTCGCTCGGTGTTGTCGGCGATTCTGTTGGGCATGACATCAGCGACCGTCTCCGTAACGCATATCTCAACTCCGTAGCAGAAAGCATAACGTGCTAGCGGGTCGCCAGCACTATCGATAATGAGAAAGCGGCCGTCAAAATTTGGGCGAGCACCTAAGGAAATATTGTCGCGGCGCGATCGAATGGGTGTTGTAGATGCTAGAAGCCGCGCCACCGACACTGGGTAATCGCCCTTGCGGTTCGTCAAATAGGTGACGTTCAAGTTCAGCTTAGCGTTGTGAAATACGGTATTTCCCTGATATTTAACTCAGGGCGGTCACCTTAAAGTATTGGTTAGATACGTGCGCCGACCGAAAATTATTGGCTGAAAAGATTTCCTTTAACCATGATGGACTGTCAGACAACATTGTAATGCCCTATCCCACTGCCTATGTCTAGCCAATCCATCACTTCTCATCATCCCGTCACTTCTCATCATCATTTTTAAAATATAATCATGGAAATTCGCACAAGTAATCATTATATTCCATCCATTTCAGCTTTGAATGAGACGCATGAACACGACCTAAAATATGCCGGAGATCTCATTTATGAGATATTTAAAAGTCCAGGTCATGCCTTTATCGAATTCAGCCATCCTGAAGATATCAAAAATGTAATGGAGAACATCCTCACATCAAGCGATGGTTCAGAGATCCATTTTCATCTCGATGGACATCGTTATTGTTTGTGGGAAAGTAATGGAGATGTGTATGTTAGTCATGCGAAAGGAGAGGATGCGCAGGGTAAAGTGCCGCTTGTTGGACATTTTGTTGGAAATTTTAATATTCAAGAATTAAGAGAGTCCATCTCAACCAACAAACTCATATCATACTATGTCTTGAATAAAAATGATGATCCAGTCTTCGAAAACAAAGAGACATTAACGTCATCGAATGATGATCCATCTGACATCCAACAGGCAACCCCTACGCGACAAACGACGGATTGCACGCCAACGCAAGAAACCGTAGAAAAAAAAGAATTAACCTTACACAATGTGTGGTGCGAAAACAAAAACCAATCAACGCCGGCGCACAAATTGACGACCGATACCATGTTGATGGATAGGCTAAATACTTGGGCACCTCCCTTTGATGGGCAATTGTCGGAGAAAGATTTCACCACTATGAAACAAAAACATTTTCTCCTTCACGGATTTCTTAGCAAAGACGGGGCGGATATCTATACAGCGATAGACTTTGCCGCATATGCCACGGATGAAAATTGTGAAACATACGCGTCACTCATCAATCCTAATATTGATAGGGTCCTTTCACTTCCCCGACCCTCACAAGCCGAAGTAAATAAGGTTATACGCGAGAAGTTCGCTCATCATGGCATCAAAAAATGGACAGATGAACAGTTAAATGATTCCATCAACGCGTGCATGCATTCTTCTTTGCGTGAGAACGGAACAACGGCTTTTATCCTTGCAAAGGAGCTCATGCATCGCCGTGAAAATTTTGCGAAAAGTCTTCCTGACTATCCTAAGATGCGTTCTCTAAAATTTTCCAAGGACATTACTCCGCAGCATTTCAAGTCTACAGATATAAGCTTTCACACTACACAAAATGGTAAACAAATCAACCCGGAAAAGTTAGAAATTTTTGGATACTGCTTGCTAGGCGCTATCAATGCCATGAAAAGCCCGACGCAGCCAACGATTCGCATCAATATTCATAATGACCGCATGAAGGAAAGTGCTTTTACATCACGAATAGGTAACGTTATTCAAATAAATGTAAGCGCAACCCAATTTGCCCAGGGAATGGGATCTATTATAGGCATGGTGGCACATGAATTGGGTGTTCATTCATTATCTTACTCATTAAGTGACGATGAGAAAAAAGCGGAAGAAAAAATATTAGAACCTATAAACAATCACAAAGCCACTATTGCAGGTGATGATTTTAAAATCCAACGCATAGCTGGGAAGAAGCAGCAACCTGATCATCTAATCATTGCTCTTGATGCATTTCATATGTTGGGCGGAAGCCCTGAGACAATCGCCGCTATTCCACGTGGTCAGATGTATAGAACTGCAGTCATAGGCATGATTAACGGGCTCGAAGCCAGTCCATCATTGACTAGAAAGGAGAAAGACAAAGCCATCAAGGAGACACTTGCTACGTATTGTCTCGATGTAGCTAGAATTGTAACTACCAACGATATGCCTAGCATGTCGGGCATTTGGAATATACAAAAAAACGGAATTAGCGTCGCCATGAAAGCCTATGAATTGATGAAAAAGATGTTCTCTGACGATCTTCATAATGTAGAAATAACCAGGACAGAAATGACTGAATATGCAATGAAACTTTTGGGCAGCATGGCGAAAGATACTTTCATGGGGAAATAATCAGTCATTTGAACTGCGTGATCGCCAAGATTGACGCCCAGATCCGAATACAGGGGATACAACGCGCGCCCGAGGCTGTTTGCGCGAAAAGTGATTGATGCCTCGTGCGACATCGGTCAGGATAGCGCCAACGTACGGGCCAACTTGGCAAGTTGTGCACGTGCATTGGTGAATGTTATATGCGCAAGAGCATCGCCCATAAGGGTTTTCATCGGCGGCATTCAGCCGCCCGTTTGATGCCGCGATCGCATCCCGCTCCTGCGGCACGGCGCATGACAGGGGAAACATCGCATGAACCGTGTCTATCGACTCGTGTGGAATCGGTCGCTGGCTATCGTGCAAGTGGCCTCCGAACTCACCCACGCGGGAGGTTCGTCTTCCGCCATCTGTGCAACGCGCACACCTCGCCGCCATCCGCTTGCCTTGGCGATCGCCGTCTTGACATTGGCGTGTGCGAGCGCGCCTGCATGGAGTCAAACCTGCACGTCGACCAATTCATCCGGATGTGGCGCACCAGGTGGTGTGGGCGGGCATACCGGCCGCAACAACGATGGTGGTTCGGGCAATGGCACGGGCGGCGATGCGACCGTGTTCAATCCCAACAGCTCCGAGAGCCCTGGGAGCACGGCGGGCAACGGTAACGGTGGCGCCGGCGCAGACGGCGTCTTTAGATGTCGGCGCCGTGGGCGCGACCGGATCAAGCGGCGTCAACACTTCCGTTAGCGGCGGTGCCGGCGTGTTCATCAACAATGGCAATTCAGCACCGGTCGTCGGGTTGACCACGATGATCGTCGGCGGCACGGGTGGCGTCGGCGGCGATGCGACTGCCGCTACCGACCCCGGTGCCGGTGTGCTGGCATGGGGCGGGGTCGTCGTCGTCACCGACGGGGCGATTGACGGCGGCAGCACCAGCGTGCAGGCCGATTCAGTGCTGTTTTCCGGTGGCGGCAACGAGCTGGTGCTCGAACCGGGCGCCACCTTTATCGGCCATATCGTGAGCACCAGCGGCGACACCAACGACGGCGACTTGCTGGTGCTGGCCGGCAGCACCAACGCTTCACTCAATGCCGGATTGATCCAGGGTTTCGCCTACAACATCAAAACCGGTAGCGACAACTGGACGCTGACCGGCACGGGCAACGCCGGCATCGATTGGACTATCCAGCAAGGTGAGTTGACCGGCGCCAGCAATGCTTTCGATGGCGACCTGACGTTCGTTAGCAATGGCCTCGGCACGCCATCGCGTGGATTTCGATCAGACCACCACGGGCACTTATGCCGGCGTGATCGGTGGCGACGGGGAGGTGATCAAGGCCGGTACGGGCACGCTGACCCTCAGCGGCAGCAACACCTATAGCGGTAGCACGCTGATCAGCGCAGGTACGCTGCAAGGCGATTCGACAAGTCTGCAGGCAATCACGGAAACAATACCCCCGGCGCATCCATCGAAGGCGCGGTGGATGTGCAAAACCGTGGCACGCTGCGCGGTCACGGCACCATCGTGGGCGACGTCACCAGCGACGGCATCGTGTGGTCCGGCGGGTCGATGGGCACGCTGACCATCCGGGGCAATTACACCCAGAGCGCAGATGGCACACTGCAACTGGACGTCACGCCGACGCAGTTCTCGATGCTGAAGGTCAGCGGCCATGCGAGCCTCGCCGGTACACTCGATCTGATCTTCGCGCCTGGCACCTACGCCACCAGCAAGTTCCCCCTGGTGCAGGCTGGGTCGCTCAGCGGCACGTTCAGCACGGTCACCGGTACCGTGCCGGGATCGCTCGACTCTCAAATCAACTACAGCGCGACCGCGGCCGAACTGGTCCTGATGCAGGAATCAGGGACGCAAGGATCAGCGACGCGGGGATGGGTGATACCGCTCGACAGCAGTCTGTTCGGCAACCTGATGCGCAGCATCAATCTTGCCGGTCAGCAGGATATGGGTTCGGTGCTCGACGTTGCGCTGATGTCGCACGATGTGCAATGCAAGGCCGACCATGCGCCGGCCATGCAAAATGTCAGCAGCGCGTGCGGTAACGGCGCATGGGTGCAATATACCGGTTCCAATATATCGCTCGACGGCGCCAACGGATTGAACAGCACGACCTTCGGCTTGCTGGGCGGCGCCGACTATGCCGTCAGCGATCTCGTCCACGTCGGCTTGCAGGCGGGCGTGGGACAGGTCAACGGTAGCGACAAGCTGGGCGGCAATGGTCGTGCAGACAACGTGCATGGCGGCCTCTACGCCTATGCCGATGCGGGCCCGACAGTGCTGTCGGCCGTCGTCGACACGATGCACAGCGATTACCACTTCAATCGCATTACTGGCATCGGCACGGCCACTTCCGCGCCAGGCGGCCATATGCTCTCCGCCGCCTTGCAAGCGGCCTGGCCTGTGCAGCTTGCGCAGTGGCAGCTCACACCGAAGGTAGGCGTGCTGTATCAGCAGCAGACGCTGGACGGTTTCGGTGAAGCACTGAATAGCACGAACCCAGAAGCATCAAGCTTTCCGGTCGATGGAACACGCAGCCGCTATACCACCCTGCAACCCTATGCGGTCATGGCCCTCGAACATAGCTTTGTGGCACACGGCGTGACCTACGTACCCGAAGTAAACCTGGGTTACCGTTACGACACGCACAATGCGGTGACACCGATCGTGCAGGTCACCGCCCAGGATGGCACCCTGTTCGATCTGCCGAGCGCGGCACAAGGGCGGGGCATGGGCATGGCCAGCGCGCGCATCACGACGCAAGCCAGTGCATCCTGGAGCCTGTATGCCGATTATCAAGGATTCTTCGGCAGCCGCTTGCACGACAACGCGCTGAGCGTTGGATTCACCAAGCGCTTTTGAGGATGCCAACTCAATAAATCAAAGCCGCCTAAACAATCCGCACACCACGCACATTGTTTTCCGGATGCTTCCAGAAACTGTCGTTTTCAAAGCGCCGAACCAGATCCGGCGGAACGATGGACGTACGCTGTACCGGCTCGACACGTTTGCGCACGTCGTGCAGCCCGGGTGTCCCGGCGCGTAGATCAAACTCGCGTGCGTTGTAGTGCACGTTGTCGAAATCGTGCTGGAAGTGCGACTCGCCGATGAAATCGTAAATCGCCGCCAGCACCTTTGCCGGCTCACGCGCTAGCGTGTCGTACTGAACCAGCATCAACCGCTCGGTGTCTTCGCCAAAAAAGGCTTCCTTCAAGGCGTCGTAAGCGTAGCCCACCATGCCGTCGACGCCAGCCAGGCCATTGGCACGCGAATACACCGTGCCACCGGCGGTGTAGCTGAAGATGCTCGATGGGCTAAAAGCATTCTTGCGCACCAGCCGTTCAATGCTGTCGATGGTCCAATGGATATCACGCACGCAGGCAATGATGCGACTGTGCGGCATCAGTTGCTTGAGCGCCGGCAGCCGCGTGGTCCAGGAACGGTGGGTGTCGAAAATCACTTCGGCGTCGGTTTCCGGCCTATAGTAATTCTCGAACAGACCGCTCAGCAGGCTCTGACGCTGGGCATCACTGATGAACACGGCCGACTCGTTACGCTGACTCATCTCCACCAGCATCGTTCCGAACAAACCGCCGAGCGGGCCGCTCATGCTGGCGTGGAAGCGTGGATTCTGCCGAAGCAACGCCGTCAGAAGCGTCGAACCGGAACGCGGCAAGCCGGAAATGAAATGGATCTTGCATGGCATCTGCAACCTCAGAATGGTTTTTGTCATCAGCCAGAAAAATACATACCAGGCAGTAGTGCGCTTGAATGTTCAATCAAACCGATGTTGTCTCTCCGCCTTGCTCCGACGCTTCGCCCGTCGACTGCAAAGGCCCATTCCGCAAGCGAATACTTTCCGCCAGATTGCCCTGGAACAGATGCTGCCCGAGATGTCCCAGGTTGGAGTGCATATCGGCATGCACTATGCCACCTATATCCCGCCAGCGACGGCAGAAGGCGTAGTCTTCGGAGAGATAGCGGCGCGTGTCCGGATCGACCATGCAATCGAAGAATAGCCAGTAATATGGTTGTTCCGGGTTGTTGCGTGGTCCGTCCGGAACGTAATTCAGCTCCGGATAGCGCTGCATCAGCTTGGTGAAGACGTGGCGTTTGATCGCCATGAAACCAGTCGGCGCTTCCGCGACCTCGACAAAGCCGTCGTCCTTCATGTACTTCTGCAGCGGCGCCGCACCATGACCTACCGCGTTGAAAGGGTAGTCCGTGTAGAGCGTGTTGAAGGCTTCCTGCGTGGTACCCGCTGGCACGCCCTGCGCAGGCCAGTTGAAGCGTTTGAGGGGGTAGATCCCCGCAGCCACGTCGTAATCGGAGAGTAGCAGGCGGATGGCGGCCGAGGGCTGGAACGCCAGGTCCGCATCGATCCAGAACAAGTGCGTGTATTCCGGATGCATCAGGAAGAATTTGACGATCTCGTTCCTGCCGCGGGTCACCAGGCTTTCCGCGCGCATGTTCAACGAAGACCTTAGACCCAAACGCATGGATTCATGGGTCAGATTGAACATACTGGTGACGTAGTGCATGGACACCGCCGAGACGTAACAAGGCGTCGCCCACAGTACGTTCATGGACTGCAATGCTGACTCGTCAAGCATGGGCTTTCCTTTCAGTGCTTACCCTGGCGAAACGATCCCATCACCGCAAGGAGTAGCCGGTAACGCGCCATACGTGATCATTGTCCAGGTGAAAGGAAACCAGCTCGCGCACCGGCTGCTTCTCATTGGCAAAGCGTGTGGCAAAGACCACGTTGGCGAACAGTCCCGGGGGCAGCTTCCTGCCATCGGACTGGTTGTAGGTCAGCGAGGCTAGCTTGCGTGCTTCGAGTACGCCCACGGTTTTGCGGTCAGCCTCCACGCCCTTCACAAAGGCATCGCGGGTGATGATCTGCTTGGTAACCGACGAAGCGCCATCCCATATCTGGGCAACCTGATGCTGATCGACCATGTGGGCAATCTGTAACGCTGCCTGCTCCATTTGCTGATTCTGGCGCTGCTCTTCCGGTGTGAGCGGGTGCGCCGGCGCTGTCGATGTGGGGGATTGTGCGTAACCCATGAAGGAGACCGTCATCAGCGCAACTAGCAAAAGACGTTTCTTGAACATGGGCCACCTATCTTGTAGGGGATGCAGCGGCGTCAATCGCCGCGCGTTTCAACATTTACCACCACGCTCGGTTGGACGCAAGGCATATGGCTGTATGACAATCTGCCAGCGAGTTGCTGACAATCATGCTGCAGACATTCAAGGTAACCGCAGAACATGTCACTCATGGCCTGCGCGTAAATGTCGACCTCTATCATCGCCCATATCGTAGTAATGTTGACGGCATGCCGACTGCTCGACAGCCGGTCAGGTAGCGAGAGACCGGGAGTGATGAAGCGCAGCCATAAAATACTGACCTGGGTCGCAGGCGTGCTGCTGGTGTTGGTGACGGCGCTGATCCTGGTGATGGCGTTGTTCGACTGGAATCGGCTTAAACCCGCCATTAATGAACAAGTGAGTTCAGCCATAGGTCGTCCGTTTGTGATCCAGGGCGACCTGACAGCGGTCTGGCAGCGTGAACCATCTGCAAGCGGATGGCGTGGATGGATGCCCTGGCCCACGTTTACGGCACGTGATATCCGCATCGGCAATCCGTCATGGACCAAACAGCCGCAATTCGCACAGCTTGATGCCTTGATGATTCGCGTCTCGCCACTGCCGTTGCTGTTGCACCACGTGTATGTGTCGTCGATACAACTGGTGAATCCGCAGCTCGATCTTGAACGCGATGATCATGGGCAGGCCAATTGGCTGTTCACCCTGCCCCAAAGCTCGACGCCATCGAGCTGGCGCGTTGATATCGGCGCTATCGGTTTCGACAAGGGGCAGATCACACTCGATGACACCGCCCACCGGCTGCACCTGCAAGTGACGATCACGCCATTGCAGCAAGCCATTCTGTACGATCAGATCGTGGCGCAAGCCACTACGGACGCACGTGCGGATATGGGTCACGATGTCGGCAAAGTCGTGAACGCGGACAAGACCAAACCCAATACCTCGCCCAATGCCCACAGCACCCGCTATCAGTTCGCGTGGACGGTGAATGGGCATTACCAAGGCACGCCGGTGACTGGCGCCGGCAAGAGCGGTGCGGTGCTTGCGTTGCAGCAAACCGACCAGCCCTTCCCCATGCAGGCGCGTGTGCATATTGGCGACAGCAAGATCGCCTTGGTGGGCACCTTTACCGATCCGCTGCACCTGGGTGCACTGGACCTGCGCCTGTGGTTTGCCGGCACCAGCATGGCGAAGCTGTATCCGATTATTGGCATTGCACTGCCCGAAACGCCGCCCTATGCAACAGAGGGCCACCTTTCGGCCGAACTGCACGCCCATGGCAGCCATTTCGCCTATCGCGATTTCCGCGGGCGTGTCGGCGGCAGCGACCTGGGCGGCAATGTGCAAGTGATGACCGGTGGTGATCGTCCCAAGCTCACGGGCGATGTGCATTCACAACAACTGCGCTTTGTCGACCTTGCACCGTTGATCGGCGCCGATAGCCAGGCGCAGAAACAGCAGCGTGGCGATACCACCCTGCAACCTACCGACAAGGTGCTGCCGATCGAACCTTTCCGCACTGATCGCCTACGCACTCTGGATGCGGATGTCACTTTCTCCGCGGCACACATCGAACACCCCGTTTCCGTGCCGCTGGACGTACTCGACACACATGTGGTTCTGGACAACGGCCTGCTGCAACTCGATCCGCTGCATATGGGTGTGGCCGGCGGCACGATCGACAGCCACATCCACGTCGATGGTGGTGCGCAACCGCTGCGGGTGGCAGCCGATCTGCGCGCCCGCCATTTGCAACTCAAACAGTTGTTCCCGACCTTCCAGCCGATGAGCACCAGCTTCGGTGAAATCAACGGCGATGCCACACTCACTGCCCACGGCAATTCCATTGCCGCCTTGATGGGTGATGCAAACGGCGAATTGAAGCTGCTGATGAACGATGGCGCAATCAGCAAGACCTTGCTCGAAACAGCAGGTTTGAATGTCGCCAACGTAGTGATCGGCAAGTTGTTCGGCGACAAGACCGTGCAGATCAATTGTGCTGCGGCCGATCTCGCCGGCACCGACGGCCTGTTCACCAGCCGCCTGTTCGTGTTCGATACCAGCGACGCAACCATCTATGTCGATGGCACCATCAACTTCGCCAGCGAGCAACTGGATCTGAATGTCACGCCACACACCAAGGGCATGCGCATCTTCTCGCTGCGCTCGCCGCTTTATGTAAAAGGCACCATGAAGCATCCGGATGTCGGCGTGCACGCTGGGCCGCTGTTGTTGCGTGGCGGCGGCGCCGTGGCGCTAGGTGTACTAGCGCCACCCGCAGCACTGCTGGCACTGACAGCGCCGAGCCATAACGACCATGCGAATACCTGCCAACGGGTATTGACGGATCTTCGCCATGCCAAGCCGCCGGCAGGGGTTAAGAAGTAAACCGCAAACGTGACTTACATCCCTTGCCCGTCGACCCGGCCTACGCCGGGACGACGGGCAACAAGGCGATGCGCCATTACCTATCCGCATTCGCCAGCTAGAATGGCCGCCGTCCCCCTTGATCCGCATCCTCATGCAGTCCGTCAACAAAGCCCGCCTGCAAATCCATTTTTGCGTGCTGCTCTGGGGCGTCACCGCCATCCTTGGCAAACTGATCACCCTGCCCGCCCTGTCGCTGGTGTGGTGGCGCATGTTGCTGGTGACCGGCGCCCTGCTGTTGCTGCCGCGCGTGTGGCGCGGTTTGCGTGCCATGACGGTGCGTCTGCGACTGGCCTATGCCTGCATCGGCGTGCTGGTGTCGCTGCACTGGTTGACTTTCTATGCCGCTATCAAACTCGCCAATGCCTCGGTGGGTGCAACGTGTATGGCATTAGGGCCGGCGTTCCTTGCGTTCGTCGAGCCATGGCTGACACGCCGCCGCTTCGATCTGCGCGAAGTTTTGATGGCTATTGCCGTGGTTCCGGGCGTGGCCATGGTGGCAGGTGGCGTGCCGAGCCATATGCGCTTGGGTATTGCGGTTGGCGTGCTATCGGCTTTGTTCGTAGCGCTGTTCGGTTCGCTCAACAAGCGCCTGGTGGAACACGGCGAGCCATTGACCGTAACCTGCATCGAACTGGGTACAGGCGCCATCTTTCTTAGCTTGCTGGCACCGCTGTTGCCGCATGCCGGACCCGCCTACCCACTACCGGATACGCACGATGCCCTGCTGCTGATCCTGCTCGCATTCGGCTGCACCCTGTTGCCGTTCAGCCTGGCACTGGTGGCATTGCGCCATGTCAGCGCCTTTGCCATGCAGATGATCACCAACCTGGAGCCAGTCTACGCGATCGTGCTGGCCATGCTGTTGCTGGGCGAACAACGCCAGCTCGATGGCTGGTTCTACGCAGGCGTGGTGGTGATTCTGGCGGCGGTGTTTGCGTATCCACTGCTGCATCGTAAGGATGAGGTAGCCATCCAGCCGGAATTGCTAGGTACAGCCGAGAGCCACCATCTCGATTGATGCTACCCCATTCGTTGGGTTACCCAACGAAGCTATAACATTCAGCGTTGCCTTAAGCCCCCAATTTGCCACGACCGCCATGAATTATCGCCACGCCTATCACGCAGGCAATTTCGCCGACGTCCTCAAGCACAGCGTGCTGTTTGCGCTGATCCAGGCGTTGCAGGCAAAAGAAACACCTTTTGCACTGATCGACACGCATGCCGGCAGCGGTTGCTATGCACTGGATAACGAAGAGGCCGACAAGACCGGCGAATACCGCGATGGCATCGCGCGTTTGTTGTTTCCGGACCTGCGACACGGCGACACGCCCCAGCAAACCTTGCCGCCGCTGCTTCGCCATTGGCTCGATGCCATCCTTGTGCTGCCCGGCAACGAACACGGCCTGAAGCTTTATCCAGGTTCGCCCTTGCAAGCCGCCCGGGCCATGCGCGACATCGATAGTGCTTATCTGTGCGAATTGCACCCCGAAGAAACCCGCTTGCTGCGCGAACTGTTCCACCACGATCATCGCGTGCATGTGCATAACCGCAACGGTTATGAAGCACTGAAAGCTTTGTTGCCACCGAAGGAAAAACGCGGATTGGTGCTGATCGATCCACCTTACGAAGCGCAGGAAACGGAATACCGCCTGATCGAAGCCGCATTGAAAGCTGCCTTGCAACGCTGGCCCACCGGCATCTACGCGATCTGGTATCCGATCAAGCTGCGCAGCCAGGTACAACCGTTCCTGCGCGGGTTGCAGCACTGTGGAGCCAGACGTGTCTTGCGCGCGGAATTGCTGGTGCATTCGGATGATTCGCCGCTGCGCTTGAACGGATCAGGCATGGTCATCCTCAATGCGCCGTGGAATCTCGATCAGGGGCTGCGCGAACCCTTGCAGGCGATGGCCCGTCTGCTGTCGCAGGAACGCGCAGCCAAATGGCGGCTGGATTGGCTGGTGCAGGACGGCGAAGCGGCTGACGCAGCCCATTCCATGCAGAAGAATCGGCTATCGCCATCAAAGCGAGGCCGTTAATCTCGAGCGATAGACGCTGCCCTGACAGGCAGTACCAGACTGAATCATTCCGATTCATTCATGCTGCAGCGCAAACAATACGCTAAAGTATGGGCATATTTATGACCCCTGCTCGCGATTTTGGATCCCACTCTCGACACGCCCTGCCGCCACCGCGCAGCAGCAAGCGTTTCGCCTATCCCCGCATCATCACCACACCCAAGGGCGAGGTGGTGCATACCGCCGATGGCCGCGAACTGGTGATGCGTGCTATCGAACCGGACGACGTCGCTGCCGTGCAGCGCTGCTTCAAGCGCCTGTCGCCACAGGACGTGCGCCGCCGCTTCATGCATGCGATGGCGGAACTGCCGATCTCGATGGCGCAGCGCCTGTGCGAGATCGACCCGGAGCTGGAAGCCGCCTATGTACTGATGGACGAAACGGTAAAGCCCGTCGAGCTGCGTGGTGTAGGTCGCATCTTTGTCGACATGGTCGCCAACAGCGCCGAATTCTCGGTACTGGTGGAACGCGAATGGACGCGTGTCGGCCTTGGCGCAAGGCTGATGCGGCAACTAGTCGACGAATGCCGTCGTCGCGGCCTCGATGAATTGTGGGGCTATGTGCTGATGGAAAACCGCCCGATGCTTGACCTGTGCCGTGAATGGGGTTTTGTCGCCCAAAGGGTGCCAGGCGAACCGGGTACCGCACAGATCAGCTTGAAGCTATGAACTCTGTCCCTCTCCCCTGTGGGAGAGGGCTAGGGTGAGGGGTGGGGCTTGCGGAAAGCTCAACCTATGCGAGCACGTTTTGCTCTTCGAATCATCCATAGAGCAACCAAACATTGCGCGAGGTTGACCCCTCACCCCAACCCTCTCCCCGACGGGGAGAGGGAGCTGGTCTACGACAATAGGCGGGTTATCGCAACCATGACGGCATGATGGGTCCCCCACCCCCAACGCGCTACACTTGCTGGTTCCACGTCGGCAACCCGCGCCCCGCCTAGCGCCCCATGCAAACCACCCAGATCAGTCACCCGCCTCTTCCCACCACCCCCAAGCAACGCCGCTTCTGGACCCCACCACACGGTTCGGCGCGAGCCCTGCTGATAGCCGAAGCCGCCAAATCGCACGATGGGCTGCTGGTGGTCGTCACCCGGGACACCCAGCGTGCCCATGCTCTGGAAGATGAGCTGCGGATTTTCGCAGGCTCGCTGCCGGTGCTGCATTTCCCCGACTGGGAAACCCTGCCCTACGACGTCTTCAGCCCGCATCCGGATATCGTCTCGCAACGCATCGCCACGCTGTATCAGTTGCCGGGCGTAAAGCGCGGCGTGCTGGTGGTATCGGCTGCCACCTTGATGCAACGCATTGCGCCACGCACGCACATCACCGGTTCCGGCCTGATGTTGCACAAGGGGCAAAAGCTGGATCTCGCTTCCGAACAGCGCCGGCTGGAAGCCTCCGGCTATCGCCATGTGCCGCAGGTCGCCGAACCCGGCGATTTCGCGGTGCGTGGTGCACTGATCGACATCTTCCCGATGGGTGCGCGCGAACCTTATCGCATCGAGCTGTTCGATGACGAAGTAGAATCGATCCGCAGCTTCGATCCAGAAACGCAACGCTCACAGCAGCAAGTGGAAAAAGTAGCATTGCTGCCGGCGCGCGAATTCCCCGTCAGTGACGACGCGGCCAAGGCCTTCCGCAGTTGCCTGCGCGAACGCTTCCCGATCGATGTGCGCCGCTGCCCGCTCTATCAGGATATGAAGGAAGGTGTGACGCCGGGCGGCATCGAGTATTACCTGCCGCTGTTCTTCGACAAGACCGCCACGCTGTTCGATTACCTCGCCGATGATGCACTGTTCGTGCTGGGTGAAGGTACCGGCGAAGCGTCGGAACAGTTTTGGGCGCAGACGGCCGAACGCTACGACCAGCGCACACACGATATCGAGCGCCCGGCGCTGCCGCCGACCGAGTTGTATCTGTCGCCTGAGCAATGGCGCGAACAGCTCAACAAGCGCTTACGCGTGGAAATGGTCGACAGCAGCCACGAACACGCCATCGCAGCGGGCACGCAGCCGGCGCCGGACGTACCGCTCAATCGCAAGGGCGAAGAACCAGGTGCCTCGCTGCGGCACTTCATCGAGCATTATCCGGGCCGCGTACTGATTGCCGCCGACTCGGCGGGACGTCGCGAGGCGTTGCTGGAACAACTGGCCGCTACCGGCCTGCGCCCGCAGAACGTCGATCATTGGCAAGCCTTCCTCGCCGATACCCGTCCGCTCACCATCACCATCGCGCCGCTGGAACAAGGCTTCGCCCTGACCCAACCAGCGATGACGGTACTGACTGAACGCGAATTGTTCGGCGAACGCGTGCGCACCGAGCGCAAGCGTCGACGCAGCGCGACGCGCGATCCGGACACCATTATCCGCGATCTGACGGAACTCTCGATCGGCTCGCCGATCGTGCACGTCGATCACGGTGTGGGCCGCTACCAGGGCCTGGTATCGATGGAACTGGGTGGTATGGCCGGCGAGTTCCTGACCATTGAATACGCCAAGGGCGACAAGCTCTACGTGCCAGTAGCCCAACTCGGCCTGGTCAGTCGCTACTCTGGCACCGCACCGGAGCTGGCACCGTTGCATTCGCTGGGTGGCGATGCGTGGGAACGCGCACGTAAGAAAGCCGCCGAGAAAGTGCGCGACGTCGCCGCCGAGTTGTTGGCGATCTACGCACAACGCGAGGCACGCGGCGGCGAGTCGCTGCCGATCGATCGCCAACTGGTAGAAGAATTCGGCGGCAGTTTCCCGTTCGAGGAAACCCCGGATCAGTTGCACGCTATTGATGCCGTGCTCGGCGATCTAGCCGCGCCGCGTGCGATGGATCGCGTGATCTGCGGCGACGTTGGCTTCGGCAAGACCGAAGTCGCGTTGCGCGCCGCCTTTGCCGCTGCCACGGCAGGCAAACAGGTGGCGGTACTGGTACCCACCACCCTGCTCGCCCAGCAGCACTACCGCAATTTCGCCGACCGCTTCGCCGATTGGCCGGTGCGTGTGGATGTGCTATCCCGTTTCCGCTCCACCAAAGAAGTGAACGAAGCACTCAAGCGCCTGTCCAACGGACACATCGACGTGATCGTGGGCACGCACAAGCTATTGCAGCCGGACATCAAGTTCAAACAGCTTGGCCTGGTGATCGTGGATGAAGAGCAGCGTTTCGGCGTGCGTCAGAAAGAACAACTCAAGAAACTGCGCGCCGAGGTCGATCTGCTGACCATGACCGCCACGCCGATTCCGCGCACGCTCAACATGGCAATGAGCGGCCTGCGCGATCTTTCGCTGATCACCACGCCACCGGCGCACCGCATGGCGGTACGCACGTTCATTTCCACCTGGGAACCAGCACTGATCCGCGAAGCCTTCCAGCGCGAGCTGCAACGCGGTGGCCAGGTGTATGTGCTGCACAACGAAGTGGAAAGCATCGAGCGCACCGCGCGCGAAGTGCAGGAGCTGATCCCCGATGCACGCATCGGGATCGCCCATGGCCAGATGCCGGAACGCGAGCTGGAACAGGTGATGGCCGACTTCCATCGCCAGCGTTTCAACGTGCTGGTGTGCACCACGATTATCGAAACCGGCATCGACATTCCAACCGCCAACACCATCATCATCAACCGTGCCGATCGTTTCGGCCTGGCACAGTTACACCAGCTACGCGGCCGCGTGGGTCGTTCGCACCATCGTGCTTATGCGTACCTGATCGTGCCCGATCGCAAGAGCATCACGGCCGACGCGGAAAAACGACTGGAAGCGCTGGCCTCGCTGGAAGAACTGGGCGCCGGCTTTACGCTGGCCACGCACGACCTGGAAATTCGCGGTGCCGGTGAATTGCTCGGTGATGAGCAGTCTGGCCAGATCCAGGAAATCGGCTTCGGTCTTTATACGGAACTGCTGGAACGCGCCGTGCGCGCACTCAAATCCGGCAAGGTGCCCGATTTCGACCTGAGCAGCGAGCATGAAACCGAAGTGGAACTGCATCTGCCTGCGCTGATTCCCGATGATTACCTGCCTGACGTGCATACACGCCTGACCTTGTACAAGCGTATTGCCAGCGCCCGCGACGAGGAGTCACTGCGCGAATTGCAGGTGGAAATGATCGACCGCTTCGGCCTGCTGCCAAATGCAGTCAAGCAACTGTTTGCCGTGGCCAGCCTCAAACTGATGGCAACCCCGCTGGGCATCCGCAAGCTCGACGTCGGCGCCAACGGCGGACGCGTCACCTTCCGCGACAAGCCGGATGTCGATCCGATGGCAATCATTCGCCTGATTCAGAACTATCCACGTGTTTACAAGCTGGACGGAAAGGACAAGTTGAAGGTGAATCTGGAGTTGCCAGGGGCCAGCGAGCGGATTCGCGCGGCGGAAGAAATTTTAGGCAAACTTGGTGCACGCAAGGCCGCATAACCACTTAAGGTACCCCGCGATCTATCTATCGGCCTCCTCCAAGGGCAACCTAACTCGGAACTTAAACGTCATTTCAATGTGCCGTCATCCCAGCGAAAGCTGGGATGACGAGCATGGAATCCCCGGTGTTCGTTCGGCCTTTAAGTTCGGAGCATTGTCCCTCGCTCCGGGTGGAGGAGGGATGCCTCGTCAGTCGTGCGCCCAACCGGGTAAGGCAACGCCTTAGCTCAAATGACCTCAGGGTGTGATCTTAAAAACCGTGCCGTCGTTGTAGGTGCCACCATAAACTGTCGTGCCATACAGATTGCCAATCCCGTCCTGGATGAGTGCTCCTGCATAGGGATTGCCGCCATCGTTCCCACCCGTAAACGCATAGAGCACATTTTCCGTGTACCCACCAAAGCCATTGGGAGTGAGTTTGAAAACCGTGCCTTGGCCGTAGGCGCCACCAAAGACGGTCGTGCTATATAGATTGCCGCTCGCGTCCTGGATGAGTCCCGCTATGGGGGCGCTTCCATCGCTGCCTCCCGTAAACGCATAGAGCACGCTTTCCGTGTACCCTCCCGAGCCATTGGGCGCGAGTTCGAAAACCGTGCCGGCGTTACTAGCACCACCTTGGTATGTGGTGCCATAGAGATTGCTGCTCGCAACAATACCTCCGACGAGTCCCGCTATGGGGCCGCTTCCATCGGCCCCTCCCTTAAACGCATAGAGCACGTTTTCCGTGTACCCTCCCAAACCATCAGGAGCGAGTCTGAAAACCGTACCGTCATCGCTAGCACCACCGTAGTATGTGGTGCCATCTAGATTACCGCTCGCGTCTTGGATGAGCTGCCCATAGGGATTGCGGCCATCGCTCCCTCCCGTAAACGTATAGATCACGCTTTCCGTGTACCCTCCTCCCGAGCCATTGGGAGCGAGTTTGAAAACCGTACCGAAACCACTGGCACCACCGAAGTATGTGGTGCCGTAGAGATTGCCCTGTTCGTCTTGAAACAATCCGACACTGGGTTCGGAGCCATCATTCCCCCCTTGGAACTGATAGAGCACGGTTTCCGTGTAACCGCTACATCCCCCCGCACCATTGCTTTGGCAGACGAGTTCAAACACCGTGCCGTCGTTGTTGTTGTCACCGCCGCCACTGGTCGTGCCATACAGATTGCCGCTCCCGTCCCGGATCAGTCCAGCAGCAGGCAGGGCGCCATCCCCTGCTGCCGTCCCTTGGAACTGATAGAGCACGGTTTCCGTGTAAGCGCTACATCCTCCCACGCCATTGCTTTGGCAGACGAGTTCAAACACCGTGCCGTCGTTGCTGTCACCGCCGCCAGCAGTCGTGCCATACAGATTGCCGCTCGCGCCTCGGATCAGTCCGCCATAAGGGTTGGCGCCATCGTTGGGGGCGCCCTTAAACGCATAGAGCACCTGCTCGAGGGGCGTGGGCATCACATACGTGTACGTCACCGCGTTGGTGGTGACTGATGCATTGGACACCGTCACGGCATAGCTACCGGCCGGCTCCGCCGGCGGGACGAAGCTGATCTGGGTGCCGTTGTTGCTCACGCTGAAGTTGGTGACCGACGTGCTGCTGCTACCCAGGGTCACGTTCACGCTGGTCGCCCCGACAAAGCCATCGCCGGTCAGGGTGACGGCGGGGAGATTGCTGGTATTGGCTGCGCCACTGTTGGGACTGATGCTGGTGATTTCAAACGGTGCGGCGATAAACCCTTCCGTCACCCCGTTGGCGAGCGTGCCGGTCCCGCTGATATCGCCGTTGCTGTCGATCGCGTAAGCGGTGGTCAAGACACCGCCGTTGAGCTGGCTCGCGGGCATCAGCGTGTTAAGGTCCGTCATCGCGCCGTTCTGGTACACAAACGCATGCTGCGCATTCGGGTTGCTGGTACTCCAGGAGCTGGCGCCGACAATCTGGTTGGCATTGTTGATCGCATACGCGGTACTGGATACCGTCGCGGCCTGGCCGGCGAGCGTATACAAATCCTGTCGCTGGGCGGCGCCATACGGCGATACGGTGAGAAACGCGTGCGATCCCTGCAAACCCTTCAAGGCACTGACGCCCACCACCGCACCGCTGTCGTTGACGCCGTACGCCACCGCCACACTGCCGCTGCCCAAGGCGCCTAAATCCTGCATATTCGCCGCGGCATACGGGGCGGAGGTCAGAAACGCGTGCGCGGCCGGGGTTTTCGTACCGCCGGCCAGGCTGGTACCCACCACTTGTCCACTGCTATTGATGCCAAAGGCCGATGCTTGGCTCAGTAATCCGGAGGGGCCATTGAGGGTGCCGAGGTCTTGCATGGTGCCGGGGGTGTACGGTGCGCTGATCAAAAACGGATGCACATTGGTGCCGGTCGAACTCGAGCCGATCACTTGTCCTTGGCTATTGATGGCAAAGCCGGCACTGAGATTGCACGGCTGACTGTTGTTCAACGTGCCTATGTCCACCATTTGGCTGGTATAGACAAACGCATGCGTGATCGTGCACGAAGACTTGCGTGACACCGCGACGGATAACGTGCGCGTGCCCACCGCGGTGCTGGCGCTGTTGATCCCCGCCGCCACGCTGGAGAGCGTGCCCGACAAGGGCGTCAGTTCGAGCGGTGCGGGGGCGCCATTGTTGAACAGGAACGCGGCATACGTGCCGGAGGCGTTGCGCAGACTGCCGATGGCTTGGACGGCGTTGTTCACGCCAGCAGCCGAACCGGCGCTGGTGCCGGTCAGATTCGGAATCCAGGTTAAGGTGTAGGGCACTGGCGGGGTGGATTGGGCCAGCGCGAGCGGCGCTACGCCCAGACACAACGCATTCATCACACACAGCGCGAGCCAGCGCGGTTGAACCAAAGCATGACGTTTCATAAACCGTACCCTCCCACGGGTAAACTTGCGATGGTATTGGTGACAACATCACCCCCCGAGCCGATTCGGGGGCTCGTTATAGGTGGTTGGATGGCCGATCGTTCGTGGCGCGATGCACGCCACATGACGGTGGCCGCCCCTTACGACACACCGCTTTCTTCAGGTGAAGCCTTGTCACTGCTCCATGCAAGAAACGCTCATTCACAACAGCCTAGCGTCGGTGGAACACGATGCTTGTGCTTGTGCTTGCGATCGTGCTCGGGCTCGCGCTGAGGGATAGTTATTGACCGGGGTAGCTCCCGGTCTGGCATGGGGCGATGCAATTTAGGTTGTATTTCTTACTGCATGCCAGGCAAACATAGCGTTAAGCCTTGATGGAATATTTATTAATTTCATGAGCGGGCTTATCGGGTATCTGTGACTCGCAAAGCAAGATCAATGATTAGAGCCTGTCGTCATGAGGTGTTGAAATATGGTTAACTACCCGCCATGGAATCTTGCTGGATGGAATCCTCTGTGACTGCGGCCTATCGACGCCATGACATCTCCGATGAAAAATGGGGTTTGCTTGAACCCCATTTGCCGGGTCAAGCGGGCCGATGGGGGCGTGTAGCCAAAGATAATCGGCAATTCATCAACGCAGTGTTCTGGATACTTCGCACCGGAGCGCCGTGGCGAGATTTACCACCCGAGTACGGCGATTGGAAGAATACCCATCGGCGCTTTTGTCGCTGGCGCGATAACGGCACATGGGAAGGTCTGTTGGAACGTGTGATGGATGAGCCGGACTTTGAGTGGCTGATGATCGATGCCAGTCACTGCAAGGTTCATCCTCATGCAGCGGGAGCTCGTGGCGGCAATCAGGGCATAGGTCTCACAAAAGGGGGCGCAACACCAAGATACATTTGGCCGTGGATGCGCATGGTATGCCAGTCCGAATTCTTGTTACAGAGGGTACCCGGGCAGATTGTTCGCAGGCTGCGGAACTGATCAAAGACATTCCTGCTGAGCATCTCATGGCCGACAAAGGTTATGACAGTGATGCCATTGTTGAGCAGGCTCATGAGCAAGGCATGCAGGCGCATATTCCGCCACGTAAAAACCGAAAAGAGCCGCGCGACTACGACACGTACCTGTATCGTCATCGCCACCTGGTTGAGAATGCGTTTTTGTACCTGAAACAGTGGCGTGGTGTGGCGACACGCTACGCGAAGAATCTGTCCTCTTTCCTTGCCGCTGTGCAAATTCGCTGCCTCGTCATGTGGCTCAGAATCTTATGACGACATGCTCTAGTTCGCACGAGCGAGGTACTGCAGACTGAACATCTGGTCTGGATCAAACCAGACATGCTGCACCACTAGCCCGGCGGTGGCTGCCAGCGCAGCAAAATCCTCCAGCGAATACTTGTAACTGTATTCCACCAGCATCGCCTCATCTTCGCGGAACAAGACCTGCAAACGTCCCACGCACACACGCTGTTCGTGACGACTGAGAATATGTGTTTCGATGCGGCCAGCCATCGCGTTGTAATGCGCGCGGTGACAGAATCCACCCAGTTCGAAATTGCAACCCAGCTCGCGATTGAGGCGCGCCAGCATGTTGAGCGTGAATTGCGCGGTGACACCCGCGCGATCGTTGTAGGCAGCTTCGATAATAGCCTTGTCTTTTTTCAGGTCCACACCGATCAGGATGCCACCATTGTCACCCATCTCGCCGCGCATCTTGCGCAGCAATTGCGCGGCTTCGCGATCATCAAAGTTGCCGATGGTGGAACCGGGGAAATACACCACCGTGCGACGCGGAACACGCGGCGAAACCGGCAACCTTAACGATCGGGTGAAATCCACGGTCAATGGCTGAATGGGAAGTTCGGGAAAATGTTGCTCCATACGTTGCATGCTCAGCCGCAATGGCGCCGACGAAAGCTCGATCGGCACCCACGCTACCGGCGTGGCGAGATGCTCCAGCAGCAATCGTGTCTTGATCGCATGGCCGCTGCCGTATTCGACCAGGCGCACATCCGGGCCAAGCACTTTGGCAATCTCGCCAGCGTGCGCGCCAAGCAATGCGATTTCGGCGCGTGTCAGGTAGTACTCGGGCTGTTCGCAGATTTGTTCGAACAGGGCCGAACCTTGTTCATCGTAGAACAGCCAGGATGGCAAACGTTTGGGTTGTGAACGCAGGCCACGTTGTATGACTTGCAGCAGAAGGTTATCGGGTGGGCGTTGTTCGTCACGTACAGCATAAGCTTGAACATTCATCGGTCCTGTCCCAATCGAATGCCCGAGAACTGCCAACGGGCATGGGGCGGAAAAAAGTTGCGGTAACTGGCCCGGATGTGATTCTGAGGCGTTGCACACGAGCCACCGCGCAGCACCCATTGCCCGTTCATGAACTTGCCGTTGTATTCACCGAGCGCACCCGGCAGGGGTTTGAAACCTGGGTAGCTCACATAGGGAGATGCCGTCCACTCCCATACATCGCCATACATTTGCAGCAAGCCGTCACCGTGCGGTGCGGCGATGGGGTGAAAGTGCTGGTTTTCCTGAAAATTGCCGATTGCCTGCACATTTGCCGCGGCGTTTTCCCATTCGGCCTCGGTAGGTAAGCGTGCACCGGTCCAGCGTGCGAATGCATCCGCCTCGAAGTAGCTGATGTGGCATACCGGCGCCTGCGGATCCAGCGCACGGATACCTGACAGCGTGAACTCGCTGGAAAGATCCTCCTGCCAGTATAGCGGCCGTTGCCAGCCTTCACGCTGCACGGTGGCCCAGCCGTCGGACAACCACAGGCCAGCCTTGCGATAACCGCCTTCACGCACAAATGCAAGGTATTCGCTATTGGTCACCAGGCGGTTGGCGAGCGCATGCGCAGATAGCCAGGTGCGATGACGTGGTGTTTCGTTGTCATACGCAAAGCCATCGCTTTGGCGATGCCCGATCTCGACCGGACCTTCCCTGCCCTGCAGGAAGCGCATCGGCAGGGATGCGTGGCTGACTTGCTCATGTGCCTGTTTCCGATAAACCGGATGCAGGGCGTTACACGAGAATGCATGCTTGATATCGGTAAGCAGCAATTCCTGGTGTTGCTGCTCGTGATGCAGGCCCAGTTCGATACGTGCAGCCAAGGTGTCATCGATACCGTGCACCAACAACTCACCCACTGCTTCGTCGATGCGTGCGCGGTAATGGCGAACTTCATCCAACGTGGGTCGAGACAGCACGCCACGTTGCGGACGTGCATGCATCGGCCCTACCGATTCGTAGTAGGAGTTAAGCAGGTAATACCAAGCGGGATTCGGCGAGCGATAGGTGGGATCGTGTCCCAGCACGAACTGCTCGAAGAACCAGGTGGTGTGCGCCAGATGCCATTTGCCGGGACTGGCATCGGGCATCGACTGCACCATTAGGTCTTCCGCCGTCAGCCCGGCACAGAGCGCCTGCGTCTGCCGACGAATACGCACGAAGCGCGCAAGGTGATTTTCCGTGCGTACTACCCACGTTGAAGCATTCATGACACAGCTACGAATCGAGCGGGAAGATGGCGGTACATCTTGTGGAGCATGAACAAGCAAACGATCATAGGTCTTCACCATGCCGCAAGCATCGTTCATATTATGTAATAGGCAGATGGCAAGAATGTGGCTGTTGCGATCCAAGGCCAAGTACACAGTACGACCACTCAGCAGCCGGGCAAGAGTCCTTGATCGATTTGCTCTCTTCCTGCATCCCTGAGACTAGAGCCTGTCGTCATGAGGTGTTGAAATATGGTTAACTACCCGCCATCGAATCTTGCTGGATGGAATCCTCTGTGACTGCGGCCTATCGACGCCATGACATCTCCGATGAAAAATGGAGTTTGCTTGAACCCCATTTGCCGGGTCAAGCGGGCCGATGGGGGCGTGTAGCCAAAGATAATCGGCAATTCATCAACGCAGTGTTCTGGATACTTCGCACCGGAGCGCCGTGGCGAGATTTACCACCCGAGTACGGCGATTGGAAGAATACCCATCGGCGCTTTTGTCGCTGGCGCGATAACGGCACATGGGAAGGTCTGTTGGAACGTGTGATGGATGAGCCGGACTTTGAGTGGCTGATGATCGATGCCAGCCACTGCAAGGTTCATCCTCATGCAGCGGGAGCTCGTGGCGGCAATCAGGGCATAGGTCTCACAAAAGGGGGCGCAACACCAAGATACATTTGGCCGTGGATGCGCATGGTATGCCAGTCCGAATTCTTGTTACAGAGGGTACCCGGGCAGATTGTTCGCAGGCTGCGGAACTGATCAAAGACATTCCTGCTGAGCATCTCATGGCCGACAAAGGTTATGACAGTGATGCCATTGTTGAGCAGGCTCATGAGCAAGGCATGCAGGCGCATATTCCGCCACGTAAAAACCGAAAAGAGCCGCGCGACTACGACACGTACCTGTATCGTCATCGCCACCTGGTTGAGAATGCGTTTTTGTACCTGAAACAGTGGCGTGGTGTGGCGACACGCTACGCGAAGAATCTGCCCTCTTTCCTTGCCGCTGTGCAAATTCGCTGCCTCGTCATGTGGCTCATAATCTTATGACGACATGCTCTAGCTTCGCGTCGTAAGTGGAAGCGGGATCAGGATGTCACGCACCGTTGATCAAGTGCATAAAGAAAAGAGCCCAGCACAGGCCGGGCTCTTTTCTTTATGCACTTGCGACTAGCCGACTCAGTAAGCCGGACCGATGTAACGGGTCTGGTAGGGATCCGAGGTCACCACCGTGGTGGTCACGACCGGCGGCGGCGCGGTCTGGTAGACCACGGTGCCCGGGGCGTAGACCACGCCGGGCGGCGGCGCGTAATACACCGGCGGACCCGCCACGGCGCCGGCCACCAGGCCAGCCACGGCACCGCCAACGATGGCGCCAGCAATCCAGCGACCTCCACTCCAGTAACCGCCACGGTAGCAACAGCCACCGTGATAATAACCACCATGGTGATAATAACCACCGTGCCAACCCGGACCAGGACCATACCTGCCGTGGGCGGATACACCGACCGGCAAAGCTACGGCCGTGGCAAGAGCCAGGCCGATCGCAACGAACTTGCCGACACTACGTTTGAACATGACACACCTCCGTCAACATGAAGGTTATGGTTGTTCTCGCGCGCTTAATCTGTACTGAAGGATTTCATTTCTTTACACGGGCGCCTTCCCAGGGATTTAGCTGGCCCTCAGCTGCCTTTAATCGCAGAAACCAGCAGTCGTGGATGTTCGCTCGGCGCGAGAAATCGAACGGGATACTGCCAGTGCCCCAGTTCTCGATGGTGAACCGTTCTTCCAGTGCGGCGCGATCAAGTTCAAAGCGACGGAAGTTGTTGGAAAACACGATGACACCATCACTGGTGAGGCGATCAGCGCAAGCCAGCAACAGTTTCACGTGGTCGCGCTGTACGTCGAAATCATCGGCACGCTTGGAATTGGAGAACGTGGGCGGATCGACATAGATCAGGCCATAGCGCTCTCGCGAGTGCTTGAGAAAGCTCGCCGCATCCGCTTGCACCAATCGATGCTTGTCGCCCGTGAAACCATTCAGCGCAAGATTGCGCGACGCCCACTCAAGATAGGTGCCGGACAGGTCGACGCTGGTGGTATCGCGCGCGCCGCCTGCCGCCGCGTAAACGCTGGCGGTAGCGGTATAGGCAAACAGGTTGAGGAAGTGTTTGCCGACGGCCAGCTCGCGCAATTTTGCACGTACTAAGCGATGATCGAGGAACAGGCCGGTATCCAGGTAATCGTGGAGATTCACCAGGAACTTCAAACCACCCTCTTCCACTTCGATGCATTCACCACGTTGGTCGAACTGGCCGTACTTGGAGCCACCCTTGCCGCGCTCGCGCGTTTTCAGCGCAATGCGCGCGCGTGGCGTATTGAATGCTTCACCGACCACCCGCGCAATCTCACGCACACGCGTGCGCGCCCGTTCAGGCGACACGCTGGCAGGCGCACGATATTCCTGGATATGCAAATGCGTGGCGCCGGAGGTGTCGGTATAGACGTCAATGGCTGCCGCATACTCAGGTAGATCCTGATCATAGGCACGCCAGGCGTGGATGCCTTCGCGTTCCAGCCGCTTGCGCAGATGGCGGACATTCTTGTCCAGCCGGTTCTTCAACATTTCCGCGCCAGGCGATAGCGGCGACTTTTCGCGCGGTGATTCAGCACGCGGGTGCAACTCGAAAATCAGCAATACGGTTTCGAGCGCGCCGTTGTAGAGCGCGTATTTCTTCTCGGGGCGCAGAGTGGTAGCGCGACCCAACTCCACATCGCCGGCAAGAATAACCGCACGCCAGCAGGTAAAGCGATCACGCAGGATTTCACCCAGCATGCGATACAGCTTGGGCATGCTTTCGCGATCACCCAGGCGCTCGCCATACGGAGGATTGGTGATTACCAATCCGCTTGCCACACCCGGCGGTGGGGCGACGTGCTGCACATCATGACGATCCAGCGTAAAGAACCCTGCAACACCCGCTTCCTGCGCATTGCGCTTGGCAGTCTGCACCATGCGTGGATCGGCATCCGAACCGAAGAAGCAGGCGCGTAAGGTCGGCAAACCGGCTTCGGCGCGCTTGCGTGCTTCATCGAGCAGGCTGCGCCAGAGCAGAATATTGTGCTGCTTCCAGCCGAGGAAGCCGTAATAAGTGCGACGCAAACCCGGCGCTACGTCAGCCACCATCAGCGCGCCTTCGATTAATAAGGTGCCCGATCCGCACATCGGATCGAGCAAGGCGCCGCCCTGCGCGTAGATGTCTGGCCAGCCCGCGCGCAACAACATCGCCGCGGCAAGGTTTTCCTTGAGCGGCGCCTCGCCTTGCTGTTCACGCCAGCCGCGGCGATGCAAGGGTGCACCGGCCAGATCGATCGACAGCGTGGCACGGTCACGCCGCAAGCGTAGATTGATGCGCACATCCGGCTCTTCCGTATCCACCCCCGGGCGCTCCTGCCCATGCTGCCGGAACTGATCCACCACGGCGTCCTTCACGCGCTGCGCAAGGAAGTGGCTGTGTGCGATTTTGCTCTGCGTGGTGTTGGCATCCACCGCTAATGTGGCGTGCGGCGCTAAGTGTTGCGACCAGTCAACGGACTGCACACCGGCGTAAAGCGCCTCGTCAGAGGCTGCGTCGAATTCTGCAATCGGCAACAAGATACGGCTGGCAAGCCGCGACCACAGACAAGCGCGATACGCCGTTTCCAGCGTGCCGTAAAAGCGCACCCCGGCAAGCGCTTCGTGCACGTCATTGCCGCCCATCGCGATCAATTCATCGCGCAGCAGATATTCGAGTCCCTTGGGGCAGGTCGCAAAAAAAGGGCTCAAGCGCGCTTCGCCAGCTGTTCCAGGAAAAAGCCGAATTGCCGGCTGAGTTCATCAATATGAGCGCCCAGGCGATGGTCATCATCCAGCACCAGCAGGGGCAGATAGCGACGGCGTGCGAATTCGTAGACATCGTCCAGCGGACAGACGTCGTCTTGCCAACCGTGAACGAGTAAGCTCGGCACGTCCTCATGCAAGTCAAAGGCGTAGTCGGTGCCCGGGATCATCGACGGGGTGGCCAGTAAAAACAGACCCGCCACTGGCTGCTCCAACGATGCCAGTCCCGACACGAAGGCCCCCATGCTTGATCCCACCAGCACCGGCGGCGCATCGCACGCGGCAATCCGGTCGTGCAGGCGTGTCATGCGCGGCGTGACCGAATCCGCATGGCCCAACGCATCGTCCGCCCGGTAGTCCGGGCGCTCCGTGCTCCAACCCATCGATTCGGCGACTTTCGCTAGCACGCTGACCTTGGTGGCATCCGGGCCGGCATCCGAACCGTGGGAGAGTATGACGTGCCCGGGCATGACGGCGCTCCATGTGTGCGACAACAGAGCGCGAATGATAGCCCTATTAATGCGCTTAAGGTCTGCAAGGTTTCGCGGTTGGACAATGTCACACGCTTTTGCCCGTCATCCCGACGCAGGCCGGGACAACGAGCGAAAAAGCGAACACTCCAAATAGGCTTCAGTGCGGTGAAAAGATGTTAGGCGCCAGCGCATTTGCCAGCGATACGAAGATCGGCTGGCTGGCTTCCGTACTGTTGCCCTGCTCGTCAAAGGCTCCCGCTGTGTAAGTGATGACCACGGCGATGGTTAGCCGCGCGGCAGGGAGATAACCTACCGTAGAGCCATTCCCGGCAAAGTTCTTGGTTTGCGTGATCCAGGGACCGAGATTGATGACTCCCAGACCATAGTTGCGGGCATACGTGTTTTCTGTGCAATGTGGGCAGCCGTCTTGTGGGTGGCCGAAGCCGACTAAGTTAGGGCTTACCTGCTCCAGGTAGGAAGTGGGAGAGAGCAGAGCTCCGTTGCCGACGATCTCCATCGACCTGCTCATGTCGTTGATGTCGGTGATCTGTATAGCTCCTTTCGCAGTGGTCCAGGAAGGATTCCAAAATGTCGACTCTTCATAGAAGGGGATATCTGCGGGAATCTGCAGCGCCCCTCGCCGCTCTGAGGTGAAGGAATGCATCACGGGACCGGGAATCTGCGCAGTGTCGATGCTCTTGGTTTCTCGTAGCCCCATGGGTTCGAAAATATATTTCTGCATAGCCCGATCGAGAGGCATGCCGGTGATCTTCTCCAGCACGCGTCCCAGGATAAGGTAGTTGGTGTGGGAGTAAGCCCAGTTTTCTCCGGGATTGAACCATCGCTCCGGGGTGACGCCAATCTCAATCAATTCCTCAGGAGTCCATTGACGGAGGGGGTCCGCATTTATCCCGTTGAACACCTCGGGTATACCCACGTAATCCTGGTAACCCGACGTCATGTTCAGAAGATTTTTCAACGTGACGTCGCTGGAACCGGGAATTTCGGGGAAGAACTTAGAGAGCTTGTCATTAAGACTCAGCGTTTGCGGATGCTGATCGATGAGCTCAAGCAACATGGTGCTGATGTAGGTAAAGACCATGGAACCATTGCGGAAGTGCATGTTCGTGGTCACAAGCACGCCGGGCATTGATTCTCCCGCGGCCTTAAGATAGAGATCTTTGCCGTTGCGCCTTACCTGAACGATGATGCCCTTGAGATGGTACTGCGGGATGACCTGGTCCACGATCGATTGAATGATTTTGGCCTCTGGCGAGGAGACTTGGCCATCTTCGGGGTTAGCCGCAAAGGCGGCCGGACTTGCCAAAGCGGAGGCTAATGCTAAGAGTGGAAAAGCCAGGCGGAATCTACGGGCTTCAGTGGCGGGACGATTGAACATACCTAAGGTCTACCCTCTTGTGTTGATCCGTTGACCGGACTACGCCAGCATGTACTTTTTCAATAAAGCAATAAACCGATAAAGGAAACGTGAGGAGCCATTAAAGGAGACGAATCATGGCTATGTCGTTATGCAAAACTGCTGTCATGCCCATGCTGACCATCCACGATCAATTCCTACCCTATGTCACCAAGCTGCCCGAGCGGCCAGCGAGCATCGTCACGCTGGTGGTGATCCACTGCACTGAACTGCCTGACCTGGCCACGGCCCGGGAATACGGCGCGCGGGTGTTGTACGAGAGTGGCGCCGGCAACAGCGGTCATTACTACATCGATCGCGACGGCGCGGTGTATCGCTATGTGCCAGGCACGCACGTGGCCAACCATGTGCGCGGCTACAACCCACAATCGATCGGCATTGAGCTGGTCAACCAGGGGCGTTACCCGAACTGGTTCGATTCGCGCCAGCAAAGCATGACCGAACCTTACACCGCTGCGCAGATCGCTTCGTTGCGGGCGCTGCTGGTGCAACTGCGGGCGAATTTCCCCAACCTGTACGAGATCGCAGGTCATGAGGATCTGGATACGGCGCGCATCCCTGCCAGTGACGATCCCGGCAAGGAAGTGCCGCGCAAGCTCGACCCGGGCCCGCTATTTCCGTGGACCGAGGTGCTGGAGGGCAGTGGCCTGGTGAGGGTCAGTGCGGATCAAGTACCACCACTATAATTGTGCCCATTCTGTTCAGGGGTTAGCCGCATGCGAGACGCGCACGTCAAGGAACTGGTGGAGCTGTTGCAGCTCGAACGGCTGGAAGACAACCTCTTTCGCGGCCAGAGCCGGGATATCGGCACGCGCTTCGTGTTTGGCGGGCAAGTCCTGGGACAGGCCTTATCGGCGGCACAACAGACGGTTGATCCGTCGCGTGAGGCGCATTCGCTACACGCCTACTTCCTGCGCGCGGGCGATATCGATGCGCCCATTGTCTACAATGTCGAGCGGGCGCGTGACGGTGGCTCGTTCTCGGCTCGTCGCGTCGTTGCGATCCAGCATGGCCAGCCGATCCTCAGTGGCGCCATCTCGTTCCAAGTGCCGGAGAAAGGCGTGGAGCACCAATCCTCAATGCCGGAAGTGCCTGCACCGGAAGATCTGGACTCCATCCGGGTGCCGCCCGAAGAACTGGCCCGCCTGCCGGTGAAACTGCAGCGCTGGCTGGGTAGCGATGGCCCCTTCGAGTTCCGCCAAGTATGGCCGCGTGACGAGATCCACCCGTCCAAGCGTCCGCCCATCCAGCACATCTGGTTTCACATCACGGCGCCGGTCGACGATTCGGCGATCCTGCATCGCGCCCTGCTGGCCTATGCCTCGGACTACCACCTGATCGGCACCGCCACGTTGCCGCACGGCATTTCCTATCTCACCCACAACATCCAGATGGCCAGCCTGGATCACGCGCTGTGGTTCCACCGCCCGTTCAGGGTGGACGAGTGGCTGCTGTACTCCTTCGACAGCCCCACGGCGCAGGGTGCGCGCGGCTTGGCGCGGGGGCAAATTTTCAGCCGCGACGGCCGCTTAGTGGCTTCAACGGCGCAGGAAGGCTTGATCCGCCTCTGTGGTAATTAAGGCCATTAAACTGTCCCCATGCGTCTGCTCTATACCTCGCCCCGCCAGGAAAACATCGACCGTATTGTGGCCTATATGGCCGAAAACGGCGTCGAGACCACGATCACCCATCGTTCCAACTGGAACCGTCCCAGCTACCAGCGTTTCAGCTACGCACAACGCAGCGAAAATCGCGATAGCTGGCCGCAGGTGTGGATCACCCGGGCGGACGATTACACCAAAGGACGCGAGTTGCTGCGCCAACTCGGCATTGAGCCGGTGATCCGCCATGGCGAAGAGCTGAAGGCGGAACGCAACCCGGTGCAGTCTATGTATGTTCGCCGGGAGCACATGGTAGCCAGGGCGCGCCGCATTGTTTTACTAGCGATCCTAGGCGTGTTCACGGTGCTGGCGCTGCATTACTTGCACTTCTTTTAAAGACGCTTGCCACAGCGCCCTGCGGCAGTCATAGAATCGCTCCATGCGCTCCGATCACGTCCGCCTGTTTCAGACCCTGCCGCACACCTGCGGCTATTTTGCCGGGCGCACAGCGCAGAACTTGGTGATCGATCCGGCTGCCCCACAGTTGGATCACCTGTATGGCGCCGCGCTGGATCACGGTTTTCGCCGTGCGGGCGGGCATCTGTATTTTCCGCATTGCCCCCATTGCCATGCCTGCACGCCTTGCCGCATCGACGTGGCCCACTTCAAGCCAGACCGTTCGCAGCGCCGCTGCCTGAGACGCAATGCCGACCTGACCTTTACCGAGCACATGGCCGGCTACAACAGCGAGCGCCATGCGCTGTACTCGCGCTATCTGCGCACACGCCATCCCGGTGGCGGCATGGACGAAGCCGAAGCCAGCGATTTTCGCCGCTTTCTAACCGCACCGTGGAGCCCCACGGTGTTCCTGGAATTGCACCTGGGCGAACGTTTGCTTGCAGTGGCGGTTACCGACATTTGCGCCACCGGCATTTCAGCCGTCTATACCTTTTACGAACCGGATGAGCAGGAACGCAGTCTGGGCACGTTCGCCATCCTGCAGCAAGTGGAACTAGCACGACGGCGAGGTATTCCCTGGGTATACCTGGGTTTCTGGATCGAAGATCATCCGAAGATGGATTACAAGCGGCGCTTCCAGCCGCTGCAGGTACGCACGGCGGATGGCTGGGTGAACCTGCAACATAATAAACGCATTAAGGCAACGCTGAATAAGGCCTGATTCCGTGACCTCCTAACGCACATTGCGCATGGCCTTTGGGTTTGCGAGTGATCTTTGACTCACCCGGCGAGTGAGATGGAGATCATTACCAAAGCAAGCGTGATCAGGTAAGGGTTTGCATCCCAATCTTCGTCACTCGTCGTGCCACATCTCCAGAATATCCGCATAGCCGCCCAGTAGATTCCACAGTGGTACCTGCTTGTCTTCCGGAATGCGTGTGTAGGCAAAACCTATGTGTCTTTCGGATACGCGAGCCACCTTCGCTTCGAGGTTGATATGCAGATCACTGCCGAAGATCATGTCCAGCATCCAGCTCTCACCGGCCTTGCCGCCCCACTCGCGCGGCCGGCGCAGCAACACGCCCGTGGCCGAGATATCGATCAGATCAGTCGTATGCGACTCGTCGCTATGGCTTATCAACACCGTGGTTTTGATGCGCATGCGTGCCGGGCGCAGATGTTCTTTGTCGGAACCGTCCATGGCACCGTTACCCATTGTCATGCTCTTCATCTCCCCGCACAGCTTTCCCGCCACACGCCCAGATCCGTTCCGCTAGCAACGAAGCCTGTGCCCGTCAGCACCAACCATCATCGGCCGATACTCCGAATAGCCATATAATGAAGCAAGCCATATACCACTGCTACAACCGCCTTGCAGGCACCTACCCGGTGTATTTCAGACGGGCTTCACACGCCCTTACGGAAGCTGAAGCACTGACTGGACATGCCGCCATACTGCCGTTAATCTGTAACCCGCGTGTGGATCTATGCATGGATGGCCACCGGGAGCCCTGGTTGGGATGGCCTCCACCCGATGTACTTAGCCGACTTTACGAATCGCGGACGACGCCAGTAGCGTTGCGCTTAGTTTCAGCCTGATCGTTATTCAGTGATTTCAATTCGGCATCCAGCGGCCGCCCACCTGACCGAAACCACACTTTAAGTGGCTTTATCAGGTTTGTTGTTTGTGGGGACGCCGAATGCCCTGGCTGGGCATCTCGCGAAGTGATTGGCTTCATTAAGGGTGCCTGTGCAACCGAAGGCATTCTAGGCATGAACCTTTCTTCGATCATGCATCGTAGAGGGTTTTGATCGTCAACAGAGCGAACGCCAGCCCGCCAGGGTGGACTAATGACATGCATTAATGAGCACTGAGCCAACCGAGTCTCAACCTGTACAAGCAGCGCAAGATGCGTTTGCAGGGGTACCTCAACAGCAGGAAATGCCGCTTGCCGTCGTGCGCGGCGAACCGATCCTGCAAATGCCTCAGGACCTGTATATCCCCCCGGATGCACTGGAAGTGTTCCTGGAGGCCTTCGAAGGACCACTCGATCTGCTGCTGTACCTGATTCGCCGGCAGAACCTAGACATTCTCGATATCCCGATTGCCGAAATTACCCGGCAGTACATGGAATATATCGACATGATGCGCGATGTGATGCGCCTGGAGCTGGCTGCGGAATACCTGCTGATGGCGGCGATCCTGGGCGAGATCAAATCGCGCCTGTTGCTGCCCAGGCCGCCCTCGGAAGAAAGCCAGGAAGAAGATCCGCGAGCCGAACTGGTACGCCGCCTGCAGGAATACGAGCGCTTCAAGAAGGCTGCCGAGGATATCGACGCCCTCCCCCGCTTGGAGCGTGATACGGTAGCCGTGCAGGCCGATGTAGGCGAGCGCAACGTGATCAAGCTGCCGCCGCCGCTGGACTTGAAGGAAATGCTGCTGGCCCTTAAGGATGTGTTGCATCGGGCCGAATTGTTCGGGCATCACGCCATCAAGCGCGAGGCACTGAGTGTGCGCCAGCGTATGGGCGAACTGCTTAGTCGCCTGGACGACACCCAGTTCCACCGTTTTGAAAGCCTGTTTGACATCAGCGAAGGACGCCTGGGCGTGGTAGTCACCTTCCTAGCCGTGCTGGAGCTGGCCAAGGAGCTCCTGGTCAATATCGTGCAGGAAGAGCCGCTGGCGCCGATTTACATCAAGGCCAATACCAGCTCGGCGCGTGAAGAGGCCGAAGTCGCCGCTGACGACGATGCTTTTGAAGAACAGAACGCCGCGTCCGGCACCGAATGACCAGCACCTGACAGGGGTGTGCAACCGTGATCGATACTTAATCCCAAGGCTATGCAGATCGAGCAACTCAAAGCGATTATCGAAGCAGCCCTGCTAGCGGCCAACCAACCCCTAACGGTGGCTCAGCTCAGCGAGCTATTCGTCGATGAAAACGAAGTCGATCGAGCCCAGATCGCCATGGCACTAGAGATGCTGGCCGACGACAGCCAGGGGCGTGGCATCGAACTGAAGGAAGTCGGCTCCGGCTTCCGCTACCAGGTACGCCAGGGCGTGCACCCGTGGGTATCGCGAATGTGGAGCGAAAAGCCGAGCCGCTACTCCCGCGCTCTGCTCGAAACACTGGCACTAATCGCCTACCGCCAGCCAATCACCCGCCCGGAAATTGAACAGATTCGCGGCGTCGTGGTCTCGTCCAATATCATCAAGACATTGGAAGAACGCGAGTGGGTCCGTGTGTTAGGACACCGCGATGTGCCCGGCAAGCCGGCGCTGTACGGCACTACGCGCATGTTCCTCGACTACTTCAACCTGAAGTCGCTGGACGAACTACCGCCGCTTTCCGAAATCCGCGACATGGAAGACCCCCAGCTCCGGCTGGATAACGCCCCCTTCCCGCCACGCATCATCAAGGATCTGCCGATCGATCCGGATGCCGAAGAGGCCGAAGGCAACATTTCCGTCGAGGCACAAGAACACGAAGAGCAGGCTGCTCACGAAGAACCCGTTTCGGAAGAACCAGCCAGCGAACAGTCCGCCGACGAAATACACGAAATGCCGGAACCGCAGCACCACACGGACGATACTGAATCCAGACATGACGCCATCGCTGCCAAAGCGGACAACGGCACTCAACACCACGCCACTGTCGACGAGGCAGCGGACCACGCGGATGCCGACGAAGGCTCCGCCGAGCAAAACACCGAGGAGTACCGCGCATGAATGCGCCACAAAAATCCGTATTGAGCCTCAAGCGCGCCGCGCCGCCTGAAAACACCCCCCTGATCGAAGAACGCCTGCACAAGGTGCTCGCCAACGCCGGCCTCGGCTCGCGCCGCATGCTGGAGCAACGCATCCAGGCAGGCGAAGTCGAAGTGAACGGCGCCGCCGCCAACATTGGCGCCAGCGTCCACGCCGGCGACCGCGTGGTACTTGATGGCAAACAGTTCGTCGTTGCCACCGACAACCGCGACAACGCCGAAGTACTGGTCTATCACAAGCCCGAGGGCGTGGTCACCACGCGTGAAGATCCCGAAGGCCGACCGACCGTGTTCGAACAGTTGCCGCGACTCAAAGGCGCACGTTGGGTTGCCGTGGGCCGCCTAGACATCAACACCACCGGCCTGCTGCTGCTGACCACCGACGGCGAACTCGCCAACGCGCTGATGCATCCGCGTAGCGGCCTGGAACGCGAATACCTTTGCCGCGTGCACGGTGAAGTGCCGGATGAAATCATCGAAAAACTCAAGGCCGGCGTGGAGCTAGAAGACGGCCCGGCCCGCTTCGACGAGATCGCCATCATCAGCCGCGGCGGCAGCCATAGCTGGTTCCGCGTAGTGATCCGCGAAGGCCGTAACCGCGAAGTCCGCCGCCTGTGGGACTCGCAGGGCTTCCTGGTCAGTCGCCTGAAACGTATCCGCTACGGCAATATCGAACTGCCGCGCATGCTGCGTCGTGGCGATTGCGAAACACTCCATGAAGAATCAGTGAAAGAACTGCGCCAGGTCGCCGGCCTTGGCGCACCGCAACCGGTGCTTACGCTGAGTCCGGTGCTGCATCAGCGCCGAGCGCCGCGCAATGTCACCGAATATCGTCCTGAAAAAGGCGCTGGCGCAGCGTGGAGCGGTGGCTATCACGACGAAGCCCGCGAACTGCGCGCTTTCGATCGTATCCGCGAAGAACCCGTACACGGCAAACAGCAGCGTCGCCGCAATCCGAATCGCGAAGTGAACGGGAATGTCGACCGGCCCGATCATGGTGCCAAACCTCACAAAAAGAAGCGCGGCATCGGTCCGGGACAGGAACTGCCACCCGCACGCACCTGGTTTGCGGGTGAAAGCCGTGAAAGCAGCCGCAGCAGTAGCGGTGCGAATGCCTATGGCAATCGCCGTGGTGGTAGCAGTGGCAGCGGTGCTGGCAACGCGAATCCTTATAGCGGCTTCGGTACCGGCAGCAATACCAACCGCAATACTCGCGGTGGCGGCCGTCCCGGTCAGGGCGGTGGTCGCCCCAGCCAAGGCAGCGGTGGCGCTCGCCCGCAAGGCCGCGGTAATCGTCCGCATGGGGGCGGTGGTCGCCCTCACGGTGGTGGCAACCGTTCAGGCAATCGCTAAGCGGCGATGATTCGCATTTATCACAACAGTCGCTGCTCGAAATCGCGCAGCGCCTTGGCTCTGCTTGAGCAACATGGCAAACCCTTCGAGGTGATCAACTACCTCAGCCAACGAATAGGCGCTTCTGCACTAGCTCGCACACCGTGCGCACATCGCCATCCATCGCACGGTCGCGATGCATGAAGCGGATCTGCCTGCGCAATGCATCATGCGCCTTGCGCACCGCTTCGCCCGCATGGAAATCACCCACCTCGGCCAGCGCCGCTGTGAGCTGCTTCACTTCTTCGACGAATTGCGCGTAATGCGCATTGTCTTCACGCGGTGCATTGGCCACTTTGGATGCCAGCGCCTGCCAGTCACCACGTGCCGCAAGACGACGCGCCGCGTTGAGCATTTCCTGGCGATAATCCAGCGCCTGCGCAGCGGTATACAGTTCCAACGCCAGCACATGACTGAGATCTTCGACCATCTCCAGCACATGACGCGCTTCGTTGGCGCCCATCGAAACGTGATCTTCCGCATTCGCACTGGTCGGCACCGAATACACACTAGCTGGATGCGCGCGGGTAGCCAGATCATTCACCAGCGCCGCCGCGGTGTACTGCACAATCATGAAACCGGAATCGGTGCCGTCTTCGTTGCCGGTGAGAAACGCCGGCAAGCCGTCATTGGTCGTCGGATCAACCAGCTTGTTGAGACGACGTTCGGAAATCGACGCCAACACCGGAATAGCCGCCTTCACGTAGCTCATCGCTAGCGCCAGCGGCATGCCGTGGAAGTGCCCAGCGGAAATCACCTGCTCTTCGATATTCAGCGCATCGGTGTTGTCCGGGAAGATCAGCGGATTGTCGGTGACGGCATTGAGTTCGATGTCGATCACCCGGCAGGCCTGTACCCAGGCATCGCGTACGGCACCGTGCACCTGCGGCATGCAGCGCAAACAATAGGCATCCTGTGGCTGATGCTTCTTGCCGCCCTTGAATGGCAGGAAGCGACTGTAGAACGCTTCGCGGCCGTGACGCTGGTTGGTCGGTACCCAGTCCCAGCTAATGTCGAAACTCAATGTCTGGTCTTCCGGCGTGCTCCACGCCTCGGCGCTCCATTGCTTAAAGCGCGGTACTAGGTGATAAGGAATATCCACTAGCGTCGATTGCGTCAGCAGCGCGCGCACGTGCTCGGCTGTTTGCACCTGACCAGGATGCGGACGCAGTGCATGCACTTCCGGACGCAAAGCCCCGCTACGGCCGGCAAAAGCATCCAGCGTCATCGAAGCAGCCAGATCGGCCACGCCGAGCAGATATTCCAGCGTATCCAGCGCAAGCACCGCCGTAGCCAGCATCTGCGCGGTACCGTTATTGAGTGCCAGGCCTTCTTTGAAGGAAAGCCGGATCGGTTGCAAGCCTGCACGTTTGAGCGCTTCCGCGCCCGGCAAACGCTCGCCCCTGTAGAACGCTTCACCACCACCCAACAACACAATGGCAAGGTGCGATAGCGGCGCCAGGTCGCCGCTCGCCCCCACCGAGCCCTTCTCCGGCACGACGGGAATGACGTCGTTATTGAGCAGCGCCGTCAGCGCTTCCAGCGTGGCAACACGAATGCCGGAATGGCCGCGCATCAACGTATTGATGCGAATCACCAGCATCGCGCGCACCACTTCCGTGGAGAACGGCTTGCCCACGCACACAGCATGAGTGGTGATCAGATTGTGCTGCAGCTCTTCCAGCAACGTGCCCTCAGGCTTGTGCGGATTGCCGCCCAGCAATTCGTCACGCAGGCGATAGGCACCCAGCAACTTGTCTGCATTGCTGCCGAAACCGGTGGTCACGCCGTAGATCGGCTCACCGCAACTTACCTTGTCGGCCAGGAAATCCGCCGCGCGCTGCACACACTTGAGTTGTTCGGGATCGAGGCGAACACCGTAACCCTGGCGTGCTACGGCAACGAGTTGTTGACGGCTGAGGCTGTTGCCGTCCAGCAGAATGGTCTGACTCACAAAATCTCCAACATGTTCTTGATGTCGTCATTCCCGCGTGAGCGGGAAGCCATGCTTCAATCCAACCCATTATCCCAAGGATCGAGCGAGCCGAGGTTGCCGATTTCGATCAATGCCAGCTTCCAAATGCCACCTTCCATATGTGTTCAACCACCAATCTCCGCCTGCGCGAGCTCAACACGTAGTGTCTTGATCAACTCGCTGCGCGACACTTCAAACTGATCTTCGCGACGCAGATCCTTTACCGTCACCACGTCCTTGGCCAGCTCGTCCTCACCCAGCACGATGACAAAACGGATGCCCGCGCGATCGGCATACTTGAACTGCTTGCCCAGCTTGCCGCCATCCAGCACTACCTCGGTGGCGATGCCCGCCGCACGCAGTTCGCCGGCCAGCGTCAGATACGCGGGCAACTGCGCCGCATCCATCTGGGTGATCAGCACATCCACGGTGCTGTGCGCCGTGCTGACCAGGCCCGCATCGCGCAACTGCCAGTAAAGCCGCGTCAGGCCGATGGAAATGCCTACGCCCGGCAGATGCGACTTGGTGTACTGGCCGGCCAGGTTCTCGTAACGGCCACCAGAGCAGATCGAACCGATCTGCGGATGGTCATTCAGCGTGGTCTCGTAAACGGTGCCGGTGTAGTAATCCAGGCCACGGGCGATCGACAGATTCAGCACGTAATGCGTTTCCGGCACACCAAACGCATGGATCAGGCCCAGCACTTCCTTCAGCTCGGTACGCCCCTGCTCCATCGCCTCCGGGCCCGCACCCAGTGCGTCGAGTTTGTTATAGGCATCCTGCAACGACGTCGAGCGCACCTGCACGACATCGAGTACCTTTTGCGCAGCTTCGGTGCTCATGCCAAAAACCTCGCCAGTCAGCGTCTCGCGCACGTAATCGGCGCCGCGCTTATCCAGCTTGTCCACCTCGCGCAGCACCAGCGTCTGTTGCTCCGGATTGGTCACGCCCAGGCTCTCGAAATAACCACGCATGAGCTTGCGATTGTTAAGCTGGATGGTGAACGCACCCATGTTCAGCTCGCGGAACACGCTGTAGATCACCGCCGGCAGCTCGGCGTCGTAACGGATCGACAGGCTATCCTTGCCGATCACGTCGATATCGCATTGGTAGAACTCGCGGAAACGACCACGTTGGGCGCGCTCGCCACGATACACGCGCTGCATCTGGTAGCGGCGGAACGGGAAGCTTAGATCATGCTCGTGCTCGGCCACGTAGCGGGCCAGCGGCACAGTGAGGTCGAAGCGCAAGGCCAGTTCCGGCTTCTCACCCTGCTCCAGCGCGCCAGTGGATTGCACGAAATACACTTGACGCTCCGTCTCGCCGCCAGTCTTAGTCAGCAGCACGTCCGAAAACTCCATCACCGGCGTCTCTATTGGCAGGAAACCGAAGCGCTCGTAATGGCGACGGATCACGTCGAGCATGCGCTGGAAAGCAATCTGGTCGAGCGGCAGCAACTCGAGCACGCCGGGCATGGTACGGGCCTGGGTAAGCGCCATGGAATCCTCTGCTAAACGTAGGGAAGAGCCGTTCGACGGCAGCCCTATAGCGTAACAGATGCACTCACCCAACCCGCCTCGCAACCTGGCAAGAATTCCCACCCGCAGAACCATTCGGAATCTGTTGCCAAGGCCAGCAGGCCTCGATAAGATACTCGGCTCCCACGGGGTGTAGCTCAGCCTGGTAGAGCGCTACGTTCGGGACGTAGAAGTCGCATGTTCGAATCATGTCACCCCGACCAAATGTTTCATGAAAAGCCGGCCTTTGGCCGGCTTTTTTGTCTGAAATGCCTGCCATGTCAGGCTAGCCTTGCGCCATTCGGTACCGCGCGTTCGACGGCAGTAATCACCACACCCTGATCGGTATGAAAACCGGTAAGCAGGAATTGTGAGCAGAATGGGCCGATCTGTTTTTCCGGAAAATTGATGACGCCAACAATCTGCCGACCGACCAGGGATTCCGGCGTATACAACGCAGCAATCTGTGCACTGGTCTTTCGCTCGCCGTAAGGTCCAAAATCAGCCCAGACTTTCCAGGCCGGCTTGCGCGCCTCGGGGAAAGGTTCCACGCGCGTAACGGTACCTGCCACAATCAACACTTTCTGAAATTCGTCCCAACTAATTTCTGCAACGGTTTGCTCGCTCATCCTTCTAGACTCGTCTTGAACCAATCGTTGAATTCCGCCCACCAATAATGGGATTGTGCGCCGATAAAGCCAAAAGGTTTGTAGGTGTGGGCCAGACCGTATTTGGAAAATTGCTTCCAGCCCTGATCATCCTCTGCGATAGCGGCGGCGAGCAGCTCACCCGCAACACACGTCGGTGCTAAACCATGCCCGCCGAAAGCTTGCGCCCACCACAAGCCGTCATCACTGCTGCCGATTTGCGGCATTTGATGACGAGCATAACTCATCATGCCCGACCATGCGTATTCGACGCCAATACCCTTCAAGGCCGGAAAGACGCGCAACAGATCGCGTGTCAAAATGCGCTGCACCACGGTTGGCGAACGATTGCGGATCGAAATTCGCCCGCCCCACAACAAACGCTTGTCGGGCAACGAGCGGTAGTAGTCGAACGCAAATCGCGTATCGTAGATGGCAGCACGCGTCTGCAGACAATCGTCCAGCCTTTCGCCCAGGGGCTCTGTCACCATAACGTAGGTGGCAATCGGCAATATCGCACGATCGATTTGCCGGCGTAATCCGGCCAGGTAGCCACCACAAGCCAGCACCACATGCTCAGCCTGCAGCTCTCCTTGCGGTGTACTGATGGACCAGTGACGGTTTTCTCGCCGCAATCGCCATACATCACTATTTTCATGAATGCGCACGCCCTGCCCTTTAGCAGCAGTGGCAAGACCGATGGTGTAATTGAGCGGGTGCAAATGCAGGGCATTGCGCTCGTAAAGGCCATCGCTATAGCGCTCGCTGCGTATCAACTCACGTAGCTCTTCCTGCGGCAACCAATCCCAGTACACGCCGTAATGGTCAGCCAAAAGCCGTTGACGCTTGCGCAACACTTCCGGATCGCGAAACCAGTTGGCCCAGATAACACCTTGATCCACTACATCGCAGGGAATCACGTAGTGCGCAACCCTTTCACGTATGCGCTGAACGGCGGTGGCGGTCAGCTCAAAGAGCTGCCTCGCACGCTGTTCGCCAAGCTGGCTGCGCAAGACTTCCTCGCCCAGTGAATAGCCACCAAAGACAAAGCCGCCATTGCGACCCGAAGCGCCAAAGCCAATCTGCTCGCGTTCCAGCACTACCACGTCGCGCACGCCACGCTCGGCCAGGCCCAGTGCCGTGTTCAATCCTGCAAAACCGCCACCGATAATGGCAACGCGCGCATCCTCGCGCCCCTGCAATGGCGCGTAAGGTTCATAGGGCGTGGCGGTAGCGCGGTAATAAGAAGGAACCAGTGGCTGCTTCATGCCTTTGGCTTCCCTATATCCGGTCAGAGCGTACTGGCAACTTCGCGAACAACCTTAGCCAAGGCAGGATCCTGCATGGCCATATGCATGGTGGCTCGCACCAGGCCGGCCTTGTTGCCACAATCGAAACGCGTACCTTCAAAGCGATAGGCCAGTACCTTGCCCTGCTCGGTCAACAGCGCTTCGATGGCGTCAGTAAGCTGGATTTCCCCACCTGCACCGGGTTTGGTCTGCTCCAGCAACTGAAAGATGCGGCCAGGCAGCACGTAACGGCCGACGACGGCCAGGTTGGACGGTGCATCCGCCGGTTTGGGCTTTTCCACCATGAAGCGGATTCGCGCACTGCGCTCGTTGACCGACTCGGCATCGACGATGCCGTACTTATCGGTTTGGTCGTGCGGCACTTCCTCCACCGCAATCACGCCCGCCTGCTCGGTCTCACTCAGCTCCGCCATCTGGCGCAGGGCGCCCTTGCCGCGATGCCAGATCAGGTCGTCGGGAAGAATGACGCCGAACGGCTCGTCGCCCACGACGGGTTTAGCGCATAACACAGCGTGCCCCAGGCCAAGCGCTTCCGGCTGGGTAACGAAGATCGCGCGCACGTGCCGGGGAAGCGTACCCTGCACCAGGGCTAGCAGTTCGTCCTTGCCCTTCTCCTGCAGTTTGGCTTCCAGCTCGTAAGCCTTGTCAAAGTAATCCGCAATGGCGTGCTTGTAGCGGTTGGTAACGAATATAAGCGTGTCAGCGCCGGCGTCAACGGCTTCGTCGACAGCGTACTGGATCAGGGGCTTGTCCAGAACCGGCAGCATTTCCTTAGCAACGACCTTGGTGGCAGGCAGAAAACGCGTGCCGAGGCCTGCTACGGGGAACACTACCTTGCGCAATGGCTTACTCACTCACTTCTCTCCAATGTCGTTGCGGCGAAGCGGGACCACATTGCCTGGCAGGGCAACATCGCTCCAGCAGAATGATGGAAGCAGGCTGGATACACAGTTCCGGAGTTCTTCTTCATCGTAGCCGCGTACGGCATCAGCGGCCTTTACCATCTGAGCCTGCAGCAACTCCCATGACACCGGCCGATGCTGCGCTAGGAAAATTTTGTTGTGTGTCGTCGCACTGTAGTTTTCTAGCGGATGGAACAACTCTTCAAATAGCTTCTCGCCGGAACGCAGGCCTGTGTAGATGATCGGAATCTCCGTACCCGGCTTTTTGCCCGCCAGGCGGATCATCTGTTCGGCCAGATCGCGGATCTTGACCGGCTCCCCCATGTCCAGCGCGAAGATCTCGCCCCCCTTGCCTAGCGCCGCGGCCTGCAGGATCAATTGCGTGGCCTCGGGAATAGTCATGAAGTAGCGTGAGATTTCTGGGTGTGTGACCGTGACCGGACCACCCGCATGGATCTGCTGACGGAACAGCGGCACCACCGAACCGGCCGAATCCAGCACGTTGCCGAATCGCACCGTGATGAAATGGGTACTCGAATGTGCGTTGAGATTCTGACACCAGATTTCCGCAATGCGCTTGCAAGCCCCCATGACGCTGGTGGGATTGACAGCCTTGTCGGTGGAAATCAGTACGAAGCATTCAACGCGCGCTTCGCTGGCAAGATCAGCCACGGTGCGCGTGACCAGCACGTTGTTGCGAACCGCCGTGCGCAATTGCCCTTGCAGCATCGGCACGTGTTTGTAGGCCGCCGCATGGAATACCACCTGTGGCATCACATCGGTGAACAGGCGGCGCATGGCAATGGGATCACCCGCATCCGCCAGCACGCTGTTGAGCAGCAGTTCCGGATAAGCCGCGCGCAATTCCTGCGAAATTTGATAGAGATTAAACTCGCACGACTCCACGATGGTGAGTGCATGCACGCCAAGCCGGGCTACCTGTCGACAAAGTTCCGAACCAATGGAACCGCCACCGCCCGTGATCAGCACACGGCGACCGGTGAGCGTTTCGCGAATTTTGGTCCAGTCGAGTTCGACAGCATCGCGTCCCAGCAGATCCTCGATCGACACTTCCTTGATCTGATTGAACTGTGCACGACCGGCGACGACATCTTCAAGCTTGGGTACGGTGCGATAAGGCAGCCCGGTGCGGTCGCAAAGCTCCACCACCTGACGCATTTCCCGTGCGCTTGCACTAGGCAATGCAATCAACAGCATCTGGACGGCTGCCTCCTTGGCCACGTCAGGAAGTTGGTCCAGCGTCCCAAGCACCGGCTTGCCGTTGATACGGGCACCGCGCAAGGATCGTTCATTGTCGACGAAGCCCACCACCATGTAGCGACTGTCGCGATGCAGGTCGCGAGCCAGTGCTTCGCCTGCGCGATCCGCACCAACGATCAGCACGCGTTGGGTTTTCGTGCTCATGAAAAGATCGATGCGACTATCTTTCCAGAAGCGGTAGGCCAGTCGCGGCGTACCCAGGAACAGCGCCAGCACAAACGGATACAGCAACAGGATCGAACGCGGCACGCCCTCAAGACGACCGTAGAGGAACAGCGCAACACCAATCGCTACGGTACCGACAACCGCCGCGCGCAAGATATTCCAGAGATCCGGCAAGCTGGCAAAACGCCACACGCCTTTGTAGAGTCCGGTCCATGCGTAGACCAGCCCCTGTACCAGCAACACGATCGGAAACTCGAACGACTCGAATGTCACCAGCAGTTGCGGATCCAAAGCGTAACGCAGCTCTTTCGCAACCCACCAAGCCAACGCTGTGATCAGCAGATCGTGCGCAACGACTGCGACTCGCGGATGAACTATGCCGACCCACTTACGTATGGACATGACGAGCCTTGTATCGATCTCGGCGAAGCATGTGGCGCTTGGCCATCAGCCAGATTGCCGCCGCCATCGCATAGGTGACGATGCAGGTCAACAGCCCCATCCCTGGTATCTCCCAGGCCAGCACCGCCAATGGTGCCGCCACTAACAGATTCCACCCCACATACCACCCCGCTCCCACCGTGTGGGTATGGCCCCTGCGCACAATCCATTGATACAGATGTTCGCGGTGCGCCGTGTACCAGCGGCGCCCACCCAGCATGCGAGCCAGCAAGGTAAGGGTCGCATCCGTCACAAAAGCTGAACTGAGGATCAGGGCTGGCCACAGCCATAGCCAGTTCACCTGCCAAAGCATGGCGGTTAGCGCAAACACGAGCAGCCCAATACTGCCGCTACCCACGTCACCCATAAAAATCCGTGCAGGGGATCGGTTGTAGCACCAAAATCCCAGGCAGGCTGCCGCAAGACAAGCTGACGCACCGCCCAGTGCATGCTGCCCGGCAAGCCACGCCAATACCGCCAGACCTGCTGCGACGAAGATACCCTGCTGCGCGAGCAAGCCATCAATGCCGTCCATGAAGTTGTGCAGATTAATACTCCAGGCGCCGGCCAAGATCAGCAAGGGCAACCAGAACCAACTCAATCCATCGATCAACAAAGCCGCTGAAAACAAGGCCGCCGCAAGAATTTGCACGCCAAAGCGAGGCAGTGCGGACAAGGAGCTGTGGTCGTCCCACCATCCAATCCATGCGACCAGTGCAACCGCCAACATCAATGTGATGATGACGTAAAAATGCCATGCGGGCCGCAAGTACAGCAGGCAGGCCGGCACGGTCAGTAATACCGATACGATGATGCCAATGCCTCCACCACGCGGCGTCGGTATCTTGTGCGACCGGCGCTGTCCGGGCTGATCGAGCATACCTCGGCGATGCGCATAGGCAATCGCTGCACGTACCACACCGAGCGCAATAAAGAAGGCAAACAGAACGGTGAGCGTCATCGAAGCGAAGCTGGCCACGATGGCGTCACTCATTGGCCACACCGTGAATAGGCCTGATCGTACTCCAGCCCTTGCAGCTCGGACACTGCCAGTGATGCGCCTTGGTACCGAAGCCGCAATGGCTGCAGCGGTACATGGCCTGGCCTTCGAGCAGCTTGTGCGTGAGGTCGCGAAGGATCAGGAAATTTTCCCGCGCCCCACCTTCGATCTTGTCCATCGTGGCATCGATCAAGGCCATCAGACCGCGAACAGAAGGGCGCTGTCGCAGTTGTGAGGTAAGGAAGTCGACGGCAGGCTTTTCACCATCGCGCTTCTGATACAGATGCGTGAGCGCCAGCACCGGAGAGATGCCGTGATAACGCGCAAGGATATCGCGCAGGAAATGCTCCGCCCGTTCCATCTGTCCTGAGCGCGTATAATTGTCCAGCAATGGCGGCAGGATTTCGGGCACAAAGGCGATATCCGCGACAACGGCATGTTCGTAAGCATCGACAGCATCGGCATGTTGCCCTTCTTCCGCGTGCAAACGACCGGTAAGCATGAATGCACGCACGCAATCGGGCTGGCACGCGAACGCATGTTGCAGGTATTCGCGTGCTTCGGCACGTGCGCCATGCTGACGCGACTGCTCTGTCAGCTCGCAATAGAACTGCGCGATGGTGGTAACTTCTTCCTCACCCGTCATCGTTTCGAGGCGGCGGGCGTGTTCAATCGCCTTGTGCCAGTCGCGCTCGTGCTGGTAGATCGCGATCAAATGACGCAGCGCCGAGGGTGCATGCGCATTCATCGCGACAAGGTCGGAGAACAGGGCTTCGGCCCGATCGAGCAGGCCCGCGCGCATATAATCTTCGCCCAACTCCAACAAGGCAACGGTCTTCATGCCTTCGGACATACCCGGCCTGGAGATCAGATGTTGATGCAGACGGATAGCTCGATCCACTTCACCACGACGCCGAAAAAGGTTGCCTAACGCTAAGTGCGTTTCTACCGTGTCACGGTTGTATTCGGCCAGCTTGAGGAAGACTTCGATAGCCTTGTCCTGCTCTTCGTTCAACAGATAGTTCAAGCCGCGGAAATAGTCGGAGGACAGTTCGCTGACCTGCGCACCCGAGCGGCGTACACTTGCGCGTCGGGCGGTCCACCAGCCACTTAGAAAAGCCGCCGGTATAAGCAATGCCAGCAGCAAATAGAAAGCATTCATGGATTTTTCGACGCCTTCACACTCACGGCCTTCGCAGCGCGTCGTCGCTCGCGCCGATGTCGTGTGGTAACCCCAAGCCAGGCGGTTAGGCCGCCAAGAATCCAACCCAAGGCCAGCGCTGCTAGCAAGGCGCCCCCTTTCGGAACCTGGACGCGCGCAAAGGCAAGGTCGTAGCCGACGAGGTCCGCATTGAGCGCCCCGAGTACCACTCCCCCGGCGATGAACAATAGCAATAGCAGCATGACAATCAGTCGCATTCGGAAACTTTAACCGATTGGCTGAACGGGGCACAGGGGAAGACGGGGTTTGATTCACGCGTGGTTGGCGGGACTCGGGACTCGCGTTGAGGCAAGTGCGAGGCGTTTTCGCTCTTGGTCTGTTCAATAAAGAGCCAAAGGCACTTGCACAATAGATCAGGTGCCTTTTCGCTTTTCCCGAGTCCCGAGTCCCGAGTCCCGAGTCCCGGTGTTACCTTGATTTCGGTGTAAAAAGTAACGCTTAGCGGCACTGTGTAACTTCATGATTTACAAAGATAAAATTCCTGCATCTCAGCGATAAATTGTTTAAAATCAATCCTTTGCTGTTAGTCTCCAGCCTTCCCTACCTCACAGCTGGAGTCAGGCATGCAGTACTGGCAGAAGCCTTATCTTGGGTTGCGGTCCATCCCCAAGGAACTGAACCAGTTCGAGCTCAACGCCTTCTTCACCTTCTCTCCCAAGGAGCAACGCACCATCCTTGCCAAGCGCGACGCGCTACATCGGCTTGGCTTGGCGCTGCAAATTGGTTTTATCCGGATGACGGGCAGTTCCCTTGCGGCCGTCAAAGTGATTCCTACCGAGTTATGGACGCATCTCGGAAAAACGCTCGGCATCGCTACGCCGGATATTGCATCGCTACGATCGTTGTACCGTCGTCGGCCAACCTTGTTTGCGCATCAAAATACCGCGATCGAGACACTCGGTTTCGTTCGCATGTCCGAACACCAGCGTCGCGCTCTGGTACGCCACCTGCGTGTCGAAGTGCTGTCTGAGTTTGATCGTCATCGTCTGATTGCGCACGTCAAAACGTGGCTGTACGAGCACGGCATCCTCATCGAAGGTGAGCGTCCCTTGAAGAGCGCCATTGATGTGGCGTTGACCCTTGCGGAAGATGAACTTGGCGAGATGCTTCGCAATGATGTTCCTGCTGACGTGCTGGACACCTGGATGCAAGCTTGTGCCGAATCCCATCGTTCCGGCCTTTCCTTTCAAGAGTGGCTCTCACAAGCACCGCGCCGACAATCGCTTCCCCAGATTCGGGAGCAGTTTGAGCGGGTTCAGCATCTGACACAGTTGGGCGTCGCCTCACACGCCATTCCCTCGGTGTCGGATCACATCAAGCGTCATTACGCCCAAGCGATGGCGGATCGACCACCATCCGTCAGCCAGCGCATTGCGGAAACGCGACGGACAATCGAAGTTGCGTGCTTCCTGCAGACGGCGCTGTGCACAGCCACGGATCAGGTGCTGGCCATGACGCGTCAACACGTGGCGGATCTTTGGGGCAGCGGCATGCGCGCCGTGGTCCAATCCGCCGAAGCGCGTGCGCGCACGCTGACTACGTTCGCCAAAGAAGTGCGTGAACTAGCCCTCGACCGCTCCCTTCGCGAAGACGATCTGCGTGCGGCGATCCTGCATGCCGTGGAACAGGTCGGTGGCGGCAAGAAACTCAGTCGGGCTCACCTGACCCGCGAACAATTGCTGGTCCAGAACAACCGCCATTCGCGCGCGCTGCTCAAAATGCTGTGCGCGCTTCCCTTTGAGAGCGTGGCGCCGCACCCCGTTCGTCAGGCATTGGATGCGTTGCGTGAGATATATCTGCAACGCAAACCGGCGCTTCCTGAGGCGATACCGGTTCACCTGGGCAAAGTATGGGACGACATGCTCGCGGATACCGATCGACAACGTGCTCTCCAGGCCTTCGAGGTGGCGACGCTGCTTGCGCTACGCCGTGCCCTGAAGAACGGCAGCGTGTATGTCGCCCATAGCTTCAGCTTCCGCAGTCGCGAAAGCATGCTGATTCCGCCGGCGGAATGGGCCAAGAGCAAGACGCATCATTACGCGCGCCTGAAGTTGCCCCGCGATGCGAAAGAATTCACCGGCCCTCTGGTCGAGGAAGTGTCCCGGCAGCTCCAGAACCTGACTGAAACCGCGCAGGCCGGCGATGTCACCGTGGACAAAGACGGTGTGCATCTTCCCAAACTCCCGGCCGAGGACGTGCCGGAAGCCGTGGTGGTGCTTCGGGAGGCGCTGATGGAACGCATGGAGGCGGAAGAGCTGCCGGGCGTCATGATGGAGGTGGACAGCCACACCCGTTTCAGTTGGACACTGCTGGGCCGCGAGCCGCGCTCGATCGATGAATTGCGCTTGGTGTATGCAGGTCTTCTCGCGCACGGCACCGCGTTGTCCGCCGCCGATACGGCACGCATGATGCCGGGCCTCTCCGCCGATGCGGTCAACCAGAGCATGGGTTGGATCGGCCAGGAAAAGCGCCTGCGCGAAGCCAATACCACCGTCTTCGAGTACATGCACAGCCATCCCATTGCCGAGAGCTGGGGGCGCGCCGATTTGGCCTCAGCAGACATGATGAGCCGCGAAACAGTCAAGAGCAGCCCTCTGGCACGCCGTGATCCGCGCACGAAGAAGAAGTCCATTGGCATCTACACGCACATCCATGACCGTTGGGGCATCTTCTACGATCAACCGATCGTGCTCGGTGAACGCCAGGCGGGCGTGGCGTTGGAAGGTGTCCTTCGCCAAAGCGCGGTCACGATCAATCAACTGGCGGTGGATACGCATGGTCAAACCGAATTCGGCATGTCCCTGGGAAAATCGGTAGGCACAGATGTGTGTCCTCGGTTGCGTGATGCGAGTGCGCACAAATTATATGTGACCCCAGAGATGACAGTGCCCGACGGACTGCGCAGCGTGATCGCCAAGAACCGGGCACACCCCGAGAAGATGGAGCCAGTCTGGGATGAATGGGTCCGCATGGCGGCCTCGACCCATGTCGGGAAAGCCAGCGCGGTCGACATCCTGTCTCGCTTCGGTTCGGCCGCCGCCGGTGAGCAGCTGTACGACGCTGGCGTGCAGATCGGTCGATTGTTGCTGACGCTCTATTTGTGCCGCTGGTTCACGCTCTTCGACTTCCGTCGGGAAATTCTACGCACCCTCAACCATGGGGAACGTGTCCATGTGCTGGAGCATGCGCTCGAAACGGGCAAGGTGCCGCGGCATCAAATGAGTCATCAAGCACGCCTGCGCAGCGTCTCTTCGTCTATTACCTTGTTGAGCAACATCGTCATGGCGTGGACGACGGCGCGCATGCAGCAATCGCTCGCAACGTTGCCCGCGGACATCGCGGCCCTGGCGGTGCCTGAGAACCTGCGCCACATCGCGCCGATCCAAGAGCGACTCGTGAATTTTCGCGGGCTGTTCCTGTTCCCGATCGAGCGGTATATGGCGCGGTTGTTGCCTACCCTACAGCCGGTGAGGCCCGTGCTGCGGAACATGCGCTAACGTAGTCGGAAGCAACCACGAGCTCGAACGGAATTTCACATGACTACCCAACGCAAATCGCCCGCCGAAGTGGCTGCAGGATTAAAACTGCCACCGAATGTGTCCTTTCGTCGTGATCCATTGCCGGGCGGCATCGCCTACGTTTTTCGGCACGCCGAGCTGGGTGAATTGGGACGCCTGTGCGTTACGGGTACCGCGTCGGGCGAAACCTGCGTGGTTACCGAAATCGCCGGCGACGAACGCGAGGCGATGTTTGTCCAACGGCGCGCGATATTGGAACCCTTGTCGCATGAGATTGTGACGGCGCTGGAGTCTATTCGCGGCCCGAGCAGTACGCCACCACCGCCCCTGGCAGCAAAGCATTCGATGCCCGGCGGCACCATCCCTGTCGAAGAGGTGCGTTGCGACCGGTGCGGTGCACTCGTGGCCTTGTTGGTGTTTGCCGAAGACGCCATCGATCCTGGTCGGTTCGAAGATGTCGCGCGGCAAATGTATCCGCACTATGCGGTCACCACCGCGCAGACCTACATCATTGGTCCCGAGCAAGGCAGTATGCCCGCCAATTTCCGAGCTGCCATCATGAAGGTGTGGCCGCAGCGTGAACCGATCACGACGTTCACCCCTGACCAGTTTCGGTTGCACGTCACGTCGCTGCTGACAGGGCATTGCCGATAACGATTCGCGAGGTGTTCGTCTTTGGCTATTTGTAACTACCCCGATAAGGAGTTCTAAGCCGGAACCGCCAAAAAAACCGTGCCCTCTAGCAAGCAGGGGTGCAGGCTGACGCAAAGCGAGCGTTTCCGCAGTACATCCCCGAGCAGGAAACGATAGCTTTGATGACCTTGCTCATAGGCGTGCAGGCTCTGTTGCGTCAGTTCAGCCCGCAACGTACGAGGGCGTGGCCCACTTTGTCGAGCAAGGCGAGATTGATCGCACCGCTATCGGCCTGAACTGTGATCAGAATTTGGTCCTGGAAGGGCTTGGGTCCCATGCTGACCGTGCCCACGCCATACGCATACAACCTCACGTTGCCAGTGCCGTCCGCCTTGGGCGCCTGCCCTTGCAAAACGATCGCAGTTGGCAAGGTGGTACCAAATGGGTTCTTGATGCCGGGTGGCAGCTCCGGATGGCGCCCGATCAAGATGCTCACCGTGGCGGCGCCTTGCTTGGCCGTTCCCGACGCGGCATCCAGGCCATCAGTTATGTGGTAGTGCACGCCATGGACAGGCGTTGCACAAACATCAAAGATCTTACTGAACACGACAGGTGCTGCCGACGCGGCGCTGGTCGTCAAAAACAATGAGGTGATCAGGGCAGCTTTCATCAGTGCTCGTGCGTAATGATGTTGACGGGCGAGTTGATGATCGACGTGATGTCATCCCCAGTGACCGTCGGCGTGGTCGTGATGTCGTCCATGATTTGGTTCGTCCCCGGATGATCGCCCAGGCCCATCAAATGGCCGGCTTCATGTGCGTAGTCCAAACCGCACGTGCGCGTCGGTTTGGCGAACCACTTGCCACTCATCGCATCGCCATACACGCGAGAAAGCCCGAGCGCATCGCTCTGACCCGGGTCGATTTGAATGGTGTTGACGGGGGTGGTCAGCGTCGAACCGTTCACGACGGTCGTTTGCACGTTGTATTGCCCAAACTGTCCATTCCAGGCGTCGGTGATCGCCCCGGCCATGGCCTGTTGCTGATCCCAGGTGCCGCCCTGAAACACGATGGGCAGCACGATGGTAATGTTGTTGCCGCTGACATTGACGTAAGCAACTTTACCCGATGGGTCAACGTAAGTCAGTGGATTGCCTTTCGCATAACTTGCGTTGGCTTGGTGGCTAGATATGGATGCTGCTAGCGCCAGCAGTGCCAAAGTTGTCTGCTTAACCATGATTCAACCTCCGTTTTCGGCTGTTTTAGCCTTCTGAATGGCTTGCATGTATTCCGCATCCTGTTTCGCACTGCGTCGGTGCCAGCCCATGGCTTGTAGCTGATCGGCGATCTTGAAATAGCCGTCCATCAAGGCGCGGTAATCCGCCTGCTGGGCAGGGCTCAACTGGCGTGGATCGGGATACTTGCTGCGGTATTGAATCGTCACCTGCTTGTCGTAGGCCAACGCCTTCATCATCAAGGCCCCCACATCTTTGGGGTCGTAACTTAGGGCTAAATCGGCCATGGCCATGATCTGCTCAGGTGTGCGGCGCTTGGCGTAATCCTCCAGGAACGGCGTCGCCATGGCCACCACCGCCTCCCGCATGGACAACGGGCGCAGATACAGCCCATTCTCGACGGCTGTCTGCGTGATCTGGAATCGCTGCATGTACTCCTGATCAGTCAGCGTGCTGCCGCTCGTGGCCTCAATGTTTTTCCATTGCCCGTCATCCAGCTTCACCTTGACCAGTAGGTGATTGGGCGCGGTTGCCAAAGTTACCTGCAGCCCGATTCGTTGCGCCAAGATCGCAAAGAAAATCGGCATCGACACGCAATTACCTCGCCGTGTAGCAAGGTAATTGGAAAGCATCGTGGTATGCACATCTTTGCCGAAGGGGTCGTCAAAGTTGTAATCAAACTTCTTGCCGTCGTTCCAAGGACCCGGCACGTAGATGGTGGTGTAAATCGCCATCACCTTTGCCCAAGTCGTAGCGCCCGCAGGGATGCGGTTCCGCACGCGATCGGCCCAATGGTCAACCGCTTTTAACTCCGCCGCTTGGTCCACAGATGGATCGATCAGATGATCGAGCGTGATCTCGGCCTTCGCCAGATCGATGCGATCATCTTGCTGCCAAAGGATGGCGCGCAATACCTGCATGTCTGCGTCTGGCTGGGGAATAATTGTTCCAGGGGTCTGAGGCGCCGTCCGCGCAGCGCCATACACGGGGAGAAAAGCCCCCGTGACGATTATGATGCCCAGTGCAATGATCCAATGACGCATCCTGCCTCCCCGTTCCAAGTGCCTGATGTTAATTTGCTTTCGTTGTGTCTGGCAACCGACCATAGCTGCGCTCAAGGTCGCGGCACGCTGTTGTTCTGAGCCGGTGGCGTGGACGATTCGGGCGACGGATTTAGGATGCCATCGTCGAGCAAGCGTGCCGCAGGGTTATCAGTCACACCGCCGGCCTGAAAGTATCCGATCACGCTGCCCACGGCGCGGTGCTCAGTCATCGCCATGAGCGCCGGCAAAGCGATGCCCTGGCGGCCACCCTCGGTGACAAAACCTGAGCGTAGGCTGTGTCCCCCAAAGTCCCCCTCCAGTCCCGCCATCGCCGCACGGCGTTGCACAATGGCGGCGACCGAGGCGGGCGAAAGTCCACCGCCGACGCGGTGCCGCCACAACCGACGGAAAATCGGACCCTCGGTGAGCTGAGCGGCCGCGAGCCAGACGGCCAGCGCATCGGCCGCCGGACCCAAGAGGGGCTTGTCCGGGGTCGAGGTGGCACTCGGCCCGGCCTGCTGGGTCTTGCTGTGCCCCAAGTGGTACACGAACGCCCGATCACCCACCTGACGTAAATCCGCCATGTCAGCAGCAGCCACTTCACTGCGCCGGCGCCCGCCGCTGGCGAACGCGAACAGCAGCAAGGCGCGATCGCGCAAACCGACCAAGGAGCTGTCGCAGGTGGTCAGCATGGCCGCCAACTCGATTTGGGTAATGGCGGTCTTCTTGGTAGGGCGTTCGCCGCGCTTGACCGCCGCGCGCCGGGCGCGTGCGATCAGGTGGCGGACGGCCGGTTGCTCGCATGGGTTGGCGACAAGTTGCGCCTGATGAGCTTTGGACAACACCGCGAGGCGATGGCTGATCGTGGTGAGTTTGAGCGGCCCCAACTGTTGTTTAAGGCCCGCCTCGACCAAGGCGGCATCGAGCGCCGAGGGCAACTCCCAGGCGAGCGCCGTCTCGCCGCGCCGGGCCAAGTGGTCGACGATGAACTGGATCACCACGGCTTCGGGCAGCGGCAGCGCAAATGGCTAGCCGTAGCGGCCCTGATACCAGGCCGCGCAGTAGCGCAACGCACTCGCGTAGCTGCGCGTGGTATTCGCCGAGGCGACCTCGGCCAGGATTTCCCGCACGGCCGCAGCCGCTTCCTCGGCCAGTTGCTCCGGCGCGGGGATAGGAGGCACGGCGGGAAGCCGCAAATCGCTGTTTCGTTTCATATGTAATATGTACTATGCATAACGATTTGAATTGCGTACTTGCGATAACGATCCCTTATCGCTTGTATAGCACCAAACCCGCCTCCGCCGCACATAGGAAAGCCCGTCATGACCAAAGGCATCACCGAAGCCCAGGTTCACACCGCCGCCGATGCCCTGGTCGCTGCTGGCGAGCGGCCTACCGTGGAACGGATCCGCGCGCACCTCGGTACCGGCTCACCGAATACGGTCACGCGGTTGCTGGACTTCTGGTGGCAAGCGCTCGGCGCGCGCTTGACTGCGCACCAAGCGATAGCGACGATCCCCGACGCGCCGGCTGAGATCGCAGCACTGGCGGGACAATGGTGGGCGTGGGCCTGGCAGCAGGCCCGCGAAACCGTGCAGGCCGAAGTCGCCGGCGAACGCGCGCAACTGGCCAGCGATCGAGCTGCGCTTGATCGCGAGCGGGAGGCCCTTCAACAGAAAGAAGTGCGCCAACAGCAGCTGCTTGCCCAGGCGCAACAAGCTGAAACGGCCATGGCAGCACGTCTGGCTGATATTCAACGCCTGGTCGAGCAGCAGGCGGCGCAACTCGTCGATCTAACGCAGCAGCGCGAGGCACTGGAAACGCGGAACGAACGGCTGGAAGCCGAATTCCTCAACGTGACTACGCGTCTCCAGGCGCAAGAAACGACGGCGGCCGCGGAGCGCGAGACCCTGACACAGCAACTGCGCGCAACGGAAGATCACGGTCATGCCGAAGTGGATCGCGCTCGCCAGGAGAGCAAGGGGCTGCGCACCCGGCTGGCCGCGATGGAGAAGGAGCGCACCACCGAACGGGAGCGGCATCAGCACGAACTCGTAACCCTCCGTACCAGTCTGACCACGGCGCAGCAGGACGTGGCCGCTTACCGGGCTCGCGTTGAGACGCTAGAGCCTGTCGTCATGAGGTGTTGAAATATGGTTAACTACCCGCCATCGAATCTTGCTGGATGGAATCCTCTGTGACTGCGGCCTATCGACGCCATGACATCTCCGATGAAAAATGGGGTTTGCTTGAACCCCATTTGCCGGGTCAAGCGGGCCGATGGGGGCGTGTAGCCAAAGATAATCGGCAATTCATCAACGCAGTGTTCTGGATACTTCGCACCGGAGCGCCGTGGCGAGATTTACCACCCGAGTACGGCGATTGGAAGAATACCCATCGGCGCTTTTGTCGCTGGCGCGATAACGGCACATGGGAAGGTCTGTTGGAACGTGTGATGGATGAGCCGGACTTTGAGTGGCTGATGATCGATGCCAGTCACTGCAAGGTTCATCCTCATGCAGCGGGAGCTCGTGGCGGCAATCAGGGCATAGGTCTCACAAAAGGGGGCGCAACACCAAGATACATTTGGCCGTGGATGCGCATGGTATGCCAGTCCGAATTCTTGTTACAGAGGGTACCCGGGCAGATTGTTCGCAGGCCGCGGAACTGATCAAAGACATTCCTGCTGAGCATCTCATGGCCGACAAAGGTTATGACAGTGATGCCATTGTTGAGCAGGCTCATGAGCAAGGCATGCAGGCGCATATTCCGCCACGTAAAAACCGAAAAGAGCCGCGCGACTACGACACGTACCTGTATCGTCATCGCCACCTGGTTGAGAATGCGTTTTTGTACCTGAAACAGTGGCGTGGTGTGGCGACACGCTACGCGAAGAATCTGTCCTCTTTCCTTGCCGCTGTGCAAATTCGCTGCCTCGTCATGTGGCTCAGAATCTTATGACGACATGCTCTAGAACGCCAGTGGGCCACGTTAGGGGACTTGCCGGCCATTCTCCGGGCCCAGGGACCAGTAACGAAGGCCAAGCGTGCGGGTCCGGTGAAGAAGGCCACGAAATCAGCCCGACCTCGCGCTCGTTCCTCGCGTTGACCGCCAAGTTTCAGTCCAGCCGTTTCGGCCTGCCGCCAAAACCGAAGTGTCACTATTTGCAGCAAAATTATCGCGGGCTATCGCCAATGAGCGCGAATGAGGGTCTCAAAAAGGGGTAACAGCAACTCTTTGATTGTAAAGCTATTCGTCAAAACGACGTACAGCTTTTTCTAATACAGTCAAAGTGATGTAGAAGGTCGCGAAGCGTTACTTTTTGCACCTAAATCAAGGTAACACCAGTCCCGAGTCCCGAAAAAAAGAAAGGCAAGACCAACCCTAAGCCACCTGCCTGTCGGATAACCGTGTTGAAGCGATGAAGATCAGTCTTCCCGCATTTCCATCAGATGCATGTTGACGCGTTCGCGCAGCTCCTTGCCGGGCTTGAAATGCGGAACATGCTTGCCAGGCAACGCAACCGCATCGCCAGTCTTGGGATTGCGGCCCATGCGCGGAGGCCGGTAATGCAGGGCAAAGCTGCCAAAGCCGCGAACCTCAATACGCTCACCGCTGGCCAGGGCCTGGCTCATCTGCTCGATGACGTTCTTGACCGCCAGCTCGACGTCGCCAAACGCAAGATGGGTTTGACGCCTGGCCAGCGCCTCAATCAGCTCGGATTTGGTCATGGGTCCCCAATGTCCGTGACGTGGAACGAATCGGGGCGGTGCAACACCGCCCCGATGCAGGCACTACATTACTCGGTTTTGTTGAGCTGCTGCTTGAGCAGATCACCAAGCTTGGTCGTGCCACTCGACGCGGACGAGTATTCGGCCATGGCGTCTTGCAGCTCTTCCTCGTCCTTGGCGCGAATCGACAGCGAGAGCTGGCGACCCTTACGGTCCATACCGGTGAACTTGGCTTCGACCTTGTCGCCCACCTTCAGATGCTGAGTAGCATCGTCGATGCGATCCTTGGCGATGTCGCTAGCGCGCAGGTAACCTTCGACGCCGTCGCCCAAGTCGATCACCGCGCCCTTGGCATCCACTTCCTTCACGGTACCGTTGACGATGGCGCCGCGTGGATGCACTGCCATGAAGTGACCGAACGGATCCTGCTCCATCTGCTTGATGCCGAGCGAAATGCGCTCACGCTCTGGATCCACGGCCAGCACCACAGCCTCGATTTCGTCGCCCTTCTTGAAGTTGCGCACAAGGTCTTCGCCAGAAACCTGCCAGGAGATGTCGGACAGGTGAACCAGACCATCGATGCCGCCGTCCAGGCCGATGAAGATACCGAAGTCGGTGATCGACTTGATCTGTCCGGACACCTTGTCATTCTTCTTGTGCATTGCTGCAAAAGCTTCCCACGGGTTCGATCGGGTCTGCTTGATACCCAGCGAGATGCGACGACGCTCTTCATCCACGTCCAGCACCATCACTTCGGTCTCATCGCCAACCTGCACGACCTTGGCCGGATTGACATTTTTGTTGGTCCAATCCATTTCGGAAACGTGAACCAGACCTTCGACGCCCGGTTCGATCTCAACAAAGCAGCCGTAATCAGTGACGTTGGAAACTTTGCCGAACAAACGGCTGCCGACCGGGTAGCGACGTGAGATGGCGACCCATGGGTCGTCGCCCAGCTGCTTCAGACCCAACGATACGCGGTTGCGCTCGCGGTCGTACTTCAGCACGCGCACATCGAGCTCATCGCCCACATTGACCACTTCGGACGGATGACGCACGCGCTTCCACGCCATGTCGGTGATGTGCAGCAGGCCGTCGATGCCGCCCAGGTCCACGAACGCGCCGTAGTCGGTGAGGTTCTTGACCGTGCCCTTCACCACCGCGCCTTCGGTCAGGCGTTCCAGCAGCTTCTCGCGCTCCTCGGAGAATTCGGTCTCGACGACAGCACGGCGGCTGACCACGACATTGTTGCGCTTGCGGTCCAGCTTGATGATCTTGAATTCGAGGGCCTTGCCTTCCAGGTACACCGGATCGCGCACCGGACGCACATCGACCAGCGAGCCCGGCAGGAACGCGCGGACATCCTTGATGTCGACGGTGAAGCCGCCCTTGACCTTGCCGGAGATCATGCCGGTGATGGTCTCTTCCTTGTCGAAGGCCTGCTCGAGGTCGTCCCACACCATGGAACGCTTGGCCTTCTCGCGGGAGAGCTTGGTCTCGCCGAAACCGTCTTCCAGGGCGTCGAGGGCAACCTTCACCTCATCGCCTACCTGCACTTCCAACTCACCCTTCTCGTCTTTGAACTGCTCGATCGGGACGATGCCTTCGCTCTTGAGGCCCGCGTTGATCACAACGACATCGTTGCGAATTTCCACCACGATGCCAGTGACGATGGCGCCCGGCTTCAGTTTGGAGATGGCCTGTTGGCTCTGTTCAAACAGCTCGGCAAAACTTTCAGTCATGTTGATTCCGTAAATTAAGAAAAGGCCCTTGACCCATCGCGTGTCGTCGGATGTTTGCGCTTGGGCAGGCCCACCGGTTGTGGGTGTTGCGGGATCGCTCCCTGGCACCGTTGACCCCAAACTCCATGCCGCGACATGAAGCACCAAAGCCGCCGCAAACCGGGTTACGGCTTTACGACGGCCAAAACTTTAGCGACCACGTCTTCGATCCCCATGCCGGTGGTATCGACCAGCACTGCATCGGCGGCGGGCTTGAGCGGTGCGACAGCTCGCAAGGCATCGCGGGCATCACGCGCTTCAATTTCGCTCTGAAGGGTTGAAAGTGTAACGCTTAGTCCCTTTTCCTTCAACTGCTTATAGCGCCTTTTCGCCCTTTCGGCGGCGCTGGCAGTCAGGAATACCTTGAACGCTGCATCCGGGAAGATCACCGTGCCCATGTCCCGCCCGTCCGCCACCAGGCCAGGCGGCTTGCGGAAACTTAATTGCAGGTCTACCAAGGCCTTGCGGACGGAAGGCACTGACGCAATCGCGGACGCTGCCGCTCCCGCCGTCTCGGTCCGTAACTCGTCGGTTGCATCACGACCATTGACGATGACCCGCGTTTCGCCATCATTAGGCGCCGCTCGGAACTGGATCCGGGTGGTTTCAGCACAACGGGTGACTGCCTCGGCGTCGGACAGATCTAGTCCGGCGGCCCCGGCTGCATAGCCCAGCGCGCGATACAACGCACCGGAGTCCAACAATCGCCAACCCAAGTGCTCAGCAACGAGCCGGCTGATGGTGCCTTTGCCTGATCCGGATGGTCCGTCGATGGTGAGTACAGGCGCAGGCGGACGTGTTTGCATGGACTGATCTGATGGCACGGGAAGTGCCTAGCTTAACGTGTATACAGGGGTTCCAAGCGCATGCTCTCCAGCTCTCAACCGATCACTTTTCCGTACCAGCCATCAGCCATGAATGATCTTCAACGCGAGTTCGAGCAAGCCGCTGCAGACATCAAGCAACTGCACGAACGCCCCGACAATGACACTCTGCTGAGGCTTTATGCACTCTACAGACAAGGTATGGATGGCGACGTCCGTGGCTGCGATCCGGGCTTCTTCGACTTCATCGGCACCGCCAAAAAGGAGGCCTGGACGTTGCTCAAAGGCATGTCCCAGGATGACGCCAAGCGGCAATACATCTCACTGGTACGACAATTGCTGAGTTGAGCGTCGCACCTGCTGCAACGGGACCACTTGCGCCCAGGATGTATAGCAGGCACATTCATACGATCGTTTGAAGACGGTTCCGTATGAATTACCCACACCTGTTCGCCCCGCTTTTGCTGGGCCATGTGACTCTGCCCAACCGCATCCTGATGGGCTCGATGCACACCGGGCTGGAGGACAAGGCAGCCGATTTTGACAAGCTGGCTATCTATTTCGCCGAGCGCGCTCGTGGCGGCGTCGGCCTGATGGTGACCGGCGGCATCGCTCCGAGCATCGAAGGCTGGCTCAAGCCTTTCGGCGGTCGACTGACCCTGCCCTGGCACAAGCCACGGCACCGCAAGATCACCCAAGCCGTGCATGCCGAAGGTGGCCGTATCTGCATGCAGATCCTGCATGCAGGACGTTACGGTTATCACCCGCTGTCGGTAGCGCCGTCGAAAATCAAATCGCCGATTACACCATTTACGCCACGAGCACTTGGCACACGTGGTGTCGAACGTACCATCAACGACTTCGCCCGCTGCGCTCGGCTTGCGCAAGATGCCGGTTACGACGGTGTCGAAGTGATGGGCTCGGAAGGCTATCTAATCAACCAGTTCATCGCTGTGCGCACCAATCATCGCAACGACGCTTGGGGTGGCGATGCGGAACGGCGCATGCGCTTCCCGATCGAAATCGTGCGCCGCATGCGTGCTGCAGTCGGTCCCGACTTCATCATCATCTATCGCCTGTCGATGCTCGACCTCGTTGAAGGTGGACAGGACTGGCAGGAAATCGTGACACTGGCCAAGGCCATTGAAGCCGCTGGCGCCAGCATCATCAACACCGGTATAGGTTGGCATGAAGCACGCGTGCCCACCATCGTTACCAGCGTGCCGCGTGCAGGCTTCGCGTGGGTAACGAAGAAGCTGAAAGGCGAAGTATCGATTCCGTTGATCACCACCAATCGCATCAATATGCCAGAAGTGGCCGAGCAGATTCTTGCCAGCGGTGAAGCCGACATGATTTCGATGGCGCGGCCACTGCTCGCCGACCCGGACTGGGCGGTAAAAGCAAAAAACGACCGCAGCGAGCGCATCAATACATGCATCGCCTGCAACCAGGCGTGCCTCGATCATGTATTTCAGAACCAGCGAGCAAGTTGCATGGTGAATCCGCGCGCTTGCCATGAAACCGAACTGCAGATTACGCAGACAGAAGTACGTAAACGCATTGCCGTGGTTGGCGCGGGGCCCGCAGGCCTGGCATGCGCGACAACGCTTGCCGAACGTGGTCACGATGTCACGCTGTTCGATGGCGCCAACGACATCGGTGGCCAATTCAACTACGCCAAGCGCATCCCTGGCAAGGAAGAATTCCACGAGACTCTGCGCTATTTTCGCAACCGTCTTGCCGACGTCGGTGTGCGTATGCGTCTGGGCGAACGGGCAGACGCCCATTCCATCACGGCGGCGAACTTCGATGAAGTGGTCGTCGCCACCGGCATCACACCCCGTAAAGTGAGCTTCCCCGGCAGCAACGATCCGCGCGTATTGAGCTATCTAGACATCCTTGCGCACAACAAACGGGTGGGTCATCGCGTAGCGATCATCGGTGCCGGCGGCATTGGCTTCGATGTCGCCGAATTCCTGATCGAAAACACCCCCTCGCCCACCACCGATGTAGAACGTTGGACACGCGAGTGGGGGGTCGACATGCAGCTTGAGCAACGCGGCGGACTCAAATCACCGCAGCCCGAACCACCAACGCGACAAGTATGGCTCTTGCAGCGTAGCAAAGGGCGTCCTGGCGCACGCCTGAACAAAACCACCGGCTGGGTACATCGCACCACACTGAAGAACAAACAAGTGACCATGCTCGGCGGCGTGAGCTATGAGCGCTTCGACGATGAAGGCCTGCATATCACGGTGGACGGCAAAACCCAGGTGCTGCCGGTGGAGCATGTCATCGTATGTGCCGGACAGGAGCCGAACCGCAGCTTGGCCGATACCTTGATGGCGCAAGGGCAAAAAGTGCATGTGATCGGTGGCGCCGATGTGGCGGCTGAGCTGGACGCCAAGCGGGCGATTGCACAAGGAACACGGCTGGCTTCGACCTTGTAGTGTAGAATGAAATTCAAGTAGTGACATGAACTTACAGCACTAATCTAAGCATTTCTATCAACCCCTTCCTCACATGGTGACTTGCCCAGCCTCCCGGACTTTCCTACGATAATGACCATGGTCAAATGACTATGGGAGGTGCCATGGAAGATCATCAGGTTTCCAAGTCTGAATTCAAGGCAAGAGCGCTGGAATACTTCCGGCAGATTGAGGCATCCGGCGAACGCATGATCGTGACTGATCACGGCAAGCCGACGCTGGAGATCCGACCCTATCGCAGGGTTGAACACAATCCGCTCGATGTGCTACGTGGCTCTGTTGTCCGCTATCTCGATCCCACGGCACCGATTAATGCGACGTGGGAAGCAGCGCAGTGATCGTTCTCGATACCCACGCCCTCGTGTGGTGGGCGAATGGTGACGATGCTCTGAGCACCAATGCCAAAAAAGCTATTGAAGATGAGCTCGACGCCGATCAGATCGTGATTTCGGCCATTTCAGCATGGGAAATCGCCATGCTCGTGGAGCGCGAAAGACTCGTGCTGTCGATGGACGTCAGCAACTGGCTTAACACCTTGGCGCAAATCGAAGCCGTTCGCGTCCTTCCCGTCGATATCGAAATTGGCGTGAAATCCGTAAATTTGCCAGGCGAATTCCATAACGATCCAGCTGATCGCATGATTGTGGCGACGGCACGCAAGCTTGCTGCTCCACTCGTGACATGCGACGAAAAGATTCGCAACTATAAACACGTAAAGACGATCTGGTGACAGGACGATCAGGACATTGACATGGCCGCAACGAGCTTCAAGACCGAAAACAACACGTTCCGCAAATTGATAGGTGGCCGCAAGAAATTCACCGGGATATTGGATGTCGCGTTGATCCAGAGCCTGGTTCGCAAGGGCGTGGTCGACGATCGAGTCGGTGACTATGGCCACATCATTGTCGATGAATGCCATCACTTGCCGGCTGCCAGTTTCGAGCAGGTCCTTCGCCGTGCTAACGCTAAATACATCACCGGACTGACCGCGACGGTCGCCCGCAAAGACGGCCACCATCCCATTCTGTTCATGCAATGCGGCCCCATCCGACATCGCGTGGATGCCAAGAAACAGGCAGCGATCAGACCCTTCGAGCACTTCGTCTACGTCCGTCCCACAGCATTTCGCCCGATGCGTGAACCCGATCCCGACACACGCATCGCGTTCCAAGGCGTGTGTACCGACTTGATCAACAACGAAGCGCGCAATGCGCTGATTTGCGGTGAGGTCATTGAAGCCATGAAGGAGGGGCGCTCGCCCGTCGTGTTGACGGAACGCAAGGATCATTTGGACCGATTGGCATCCCTGCTTTCGCGTGAGGTACCTCATCTGATCATCCTGAAGGGTGGAGCAACACGCAAGGAGCGCGTGGCTGTTGCGGTGCGTCTGACCGAGGTTCCGGTGAATGAGCCGCGGGTCCTGCTTGCCACCGGGCGATATATCGGTGAAGGATTCGACGATGCGAGACTGGATACGCTTTTCCTGACCATGCCCGTTTCATGGCGAGGAACGATCGCGCAATATGTCGGTCGCCTGCATCGTCTCTTCGATGGAAAACACGAGGTCCGTGTCTACGACTATGCTGATCTCAACCTGCCTGTGCTGAGCCGAATGTTTGATCGGCGTTGCCGCGGATATGAAGCGGTCGGATACAAAATACTGCTTCCCGCCAGCGCCATTCCCGGCTGGCCAGCTGAGGTTTCATTGCCAATCAACCCGATCTGGAAACAAGATTACGCCGCCAGCGTTCGGCGACTTATCCGGGACGGTGTGGATGCACCCCTTGGTCATCTTTTTGCGCATATGGCGAAAGCCTTCGCGCCCCATGCCGAAGGCGCCGAGCGGGCGCGCAGCGCTACCGAGGCATTCCTCTTCCGCAGATTGGAAACATTGCAGCTCACCGCTGGACGCTTCCGGCTCAACGTGGAGCTGTCGATTCCCTTTGATGGATGGGGGTAAATGGAAGTGGATCTGTTGTGCGCCGACGCCAAGCTCGCTATCGAGCTTGATGGCGCTCAGCATCTTGGCGACGCCGACGCATACCGGCGAGACCGGAGAAAGGACCAACTGCTGCAGGAGAACGGCTATTTTGTGCTGCGCTTCCTTGCCGAAGATGTAGGAAAGCGGCTCGATCAAGTACTTGACGCCATTGAAAGAACCCTTGTTTCCCGTAGCAGTATGAAGGGGTACAGACTCCTGCATTGCCAATGCTTCCAAACGTAGACCCGTTCCAATGGGAGGAATCGGAGCATGGCTAAACACTACTTCGGGCCGGATGATCGTCTTCACTTCGACTTGCGCAGGAACTTGCGCAGACAAAAAAGAAGCGCCCCGCCAACGACGCGTCGGTATTGGCTCTGGGGAGGGAGACCGAGATACCACGGGGGTAGCGTCGCTGCGGGGCGAGGGTCAGCGGCACTCAGGGGAGGGGGTCAGTGCCGCGACAGTCATATAATATGATCGACGCGATACAGAATCAAATATATATTTGAGGCCCCATTTATACGAAAGTCATATATGTTTGATTTTCGCCAACTCCGCTACTTCATCGCCGTGGCTGAAGAACTGAGCTTTACCCGGGCCGCGCAGCGACTACACCTGTCCCAACCTCCGCTTTCCCAGCAAATTCAGGCCCTGGAGCATGATCTCGGCATCTGCCTGCTGAAACGTGACAAGCGCAATGTGACTTTGACAGAGCCGGGCAAACTATTCCTCGAGCATGCGCGACAGATCCTGGCCATGGCTGACGACACACGCATCCAGGTCGCCGAAGCCGCGGCTGGATACAGCGGACACTTGCGGCTGGCCTATACGGTTTCGGTCTCGTTCCATCCCGCCCTGCCCAAGATTTTGATCAGCATGGGCCAGAACGCGCCCAATGTCAGGATCTGGCTGAGCGAGATGTATACCCAACCCCAGTTCGCCGCCATTCGCCTGGGACAGATCGATGCTGGCCTAGTGCGCGACATGCCCAGCCATGAAGATGACGCCTACGCCCTGCGGATGGACGTAATCGATCGCGAACCACTGTTGCTCGCCCTGCCTGAAGACCATCGCCTAGCCGGCCGCGAACAACTGGAACTCGTCGAAGTGGCTGGCGAACCGTTCGTGATCCAGCCGCGCGAGCTGGCCGCGACGCTCTATGATCGACTGGTCCAACTGGCGGCCAAGGCCGGCTTCCATCCCGTGGTACGCCAGCAGGCTCAACAGCTCAACGGCCTGCTGGCATTGGTCGCAGCTGGCATTGGTTTGGCCCTTGTACCGGCGAGCATGCAGGTCGTCAAGCTGGCTGGCGTAAGCTATGTGCCGTTGGCCGATCCGGACGCCTATCTGCTGCTGGCCGTCGCCAGCCGCGCCGACGGTCCTATGCCGGTGGTGTCTCAGTTCCTCGAAACGGTGGCAGCCGCCAAAACATTTATGGGCTTGTGATAAGAGACTCAAATCGTTATAGTTGTATGCTTTCTTTGATTCTTTTCGTTCTAGGAGCCTGCCGTGAAGGTGCTTTCCTCTTTGAAGTCCGCCAAGCAGCGGCACCGTGACTGCAAGGTTGTGCGCCGTCGCGGCAAAGTATTCGTGATCTGCAAGAGCAACCCGCGCTTCAAGGCACGCCAGCGTTGATCGCTATTGCAAATACCTAAAAAAAGCCGCTACAAAGCGGCTTTTTTTATGGGTGTGCCAAACATGGTGCCGTGACTGGCGCTGTTTGTCTCGCTCGCTCCGGTAATCAAAATTACCTTCTTCGATACAAAACGCTCCTCATCGATACCATCCGTCGGCAATCATGCAATACAGAAGCAATCAACCCGATTCGGAGGTAACTTGCGAGCCGCAGCGCCACAAGAAAAGATGCAAACATCAACTTGCCATAAGGGGAACCTCGTGGACATGCATCGGTATCTCGGCCTGGCACAGGATGTGTTTGCCGTCGCGTTGGTATTTGGCTTTCCCTTGATCAACCTGCCGACCATGCAGCGCTTGAAGCAATTCAGCAGCAGCACCGCACGGCTTGCTCTTTATCGCCGAAGTGTTCTTACAACGTGGACCTTCACTGTCGCAGCTTTAATGCTCGCTCCACTGCGCACGCTGCGGGTCGTACCTCATCAGCCCAGCGACCTGCCCTGGCGAGATGGCCATTCGCTAGGCCAGGCGGCCGTGAGCGCGCTGATCGCTATGCTCTTTGCGTGGATACTGTGGCCAAGCATCCAATGCCTGTTCCGCAAAGACATGCGCAAAACCTATCTGAAAGCCTACCAAGCCTCTTTCATCCGCTTCATGTTGCCGGTTTCCAGATCCGAACGCCTGTGGTGGGTGTTGCTAAGCATCACCGCTGGTGTGTGCGAGGAACTGCTATGTCGCGGTTTCTTGCTTCACTATTTGCGCGGACATCTTGCGGATGGACCCAGCCTCAGTCTGATGCTTGCCTGGCTGCTCAGCTCCATGGCTTTCGGTCTCGGGCATATCTACCAAGGCAGGCGCGGGGTGATCGAAACGACAGCGGCTGGCTTGGTCTTCGGCATGCTCGCCATCCTTTCCGGAGGCCTAGCCCTGCCGATCCTGATGCATATCCTGATTGATCTGCGGATCCTGCTGATCTACAACCCCGCCGAGGATGACCCGGCGGATGCCGCCGCGCTGATCAACGGCTTTCATCCGCATTCGCGTTACTTGTGAGACACCACACTAGTTTGGTGCAGGCTCATCCGGCGCCGGGAACATCAAAATGGTGATTTCCTTGCCCTGGGGAATCTCCACTGCCGGCGCGCCGAGTGCCGCCATGCGATTCTTGAACTCCGCCAGTTCTTCACGTTCGCCCAAGGCCGAGCGGCCGTTCACGGCCCAGATCCGACCACCCTGTTTCCAGCGCGCCACAGCCTGATCGAGCTGCGAAGTTACCAGGGCATTGGCTTCGATCGGTGTGCCGTGTTTTGGCTGCAACACCGTGAGCATAGTCGGTGCATTCGGATCGGCTGTGAAGACTGTGTCGCCGGGACGCACATTGGCGGCCAGCGTGGCGGCGGCCATATCCCAGCGCGGCTTGGTTTCCACCCGGTAGACCGGCCCCAGGTTGACCACCCCCATCAAGAACAAGGCTGTCATCGCAACCGGCAAAGCACGCCTTGGCAATAGCGCAGCGCCTAGCCCAACTAGTACGAAGAACGGCGCCGCGCTCCACAGAATGTAGCGCGGTAGCAGCATCGATTTGAACAACGAGATGGCGAGGATCAACAACGGCAGCACCATCACGCCTAGCAGCAACACTTGTCCTTCCAGTCGCCGGCGCATCCGGAACAAACCTGCACACCCAGCTAAGGCCACCACTGCTCCAAGCATCGGCACCGCCGTGTGCAACAGGTCGAACTTCACCACCGCCGTCATGCGCATCAGGTAGACGCTGCCGGCAACCACCCACAGATGCTGCAAGCTCATCTCTGGGATCCAGTCGAAATTTTGCATCATGTGGCCACCGCTAGTCACCAGGATCGCCGCATAGAAAGGCACGCAACAAGCAATAATCACAGCAATGCTGAGCAGCCAATTGCGTCGGAACGCCACACTCAGATCCGGCGATGACTCCAGCCACAGGCCACGCCAGATCAGCCATAGCGAAAGGTTGGAAGCGATCAGCCAGGGAGCGGCATCACCCAGCACATCCAACGCGGCGATGGTTGCAAACACATAAGTTGCCCAGCCCCAGCGCTCCGAGTCAGCATGACGAATATCAAGCGCGGCGCGCGCGGGGTTCTGTGCCAAACGGAGCAATCCCCATAACGCAATCGTGATCAGCAAGGTCACCAGCGTGTAAGAACGTGCTTCCTGCCCGTATTGCACCTGCAGCGGCGACAAGGCCATCAGCAACCCTGCCACCATGCCTGCACCGCGCCCCCCTATACGACGCGCCATGGCAAAGACCACACCTGTCGACATGGCACCAAACAAAGCTGAAGGAACCCGCAGCCAGGCATCGCTACTGCCAAACTGGGAAATGAACTGCAACAGCAGGAAATAGGTAGGCATGTGCCGATTGGTAAAGCTATCGGCAATCAGGCCATTCAAGTCAAGGTGAATGCGTTGTGAGGTCAAGGCTTCGTCAAGCCAGAACGGCTGATGATCGATGCGAAACAAACGCACGATCAGGCCAAGCAGCAGGATCCCCGCCATCCAGGCGATGTCGCCTGCCGGCCATGCTTCATTCCTCGCTGACTGTTTACGCATGGTCGCCATACAGCACTCAAGCGATGACGATCATGGTAGCGACACCGTTTGCTCGAGCCGCATGGGAGTGAGTGTGATTCACAGATATAACCGTCCGGCGATCGATCTCGCAGGGGATGGGAAATCTAACGCGAAGCTCATGGATTGGTTGTCAGGCATTTGTGACAAGTTAGTGTGCGTTCAGTCGAAACCGGCGTTCGTGGTGACTTGCAGCTTATTCAGCCCTGTTCGAGACCTACGCCATCAGATTTTCACCTTGCCGCGCAATACGTCCCAATACATCACCCAATCGCCCATCAGGCTGTAAAGCGGATGACGAAACGTGGCCGGTTTGTTTTTCTCGAAAACAAAGTGGCCTATCCAGGCAAAACCATAGCCCGCAACAGGTGCCAGCCATAACCAAGCCAGATTTCCTGACGTTAGTGCGAACAGTACGATCAGCAGCACCAGCGAGCTGCCGATGAAATGCAGGCGGCGACAACGCCGGTCGCGATGTTCGTTGAGGTAGTAGGGATAGAAATCGTGAAAGTTGGCAAAAGCGGACATAGTGGTATCCCTTGCATGATGGATCCAATGCTCCGAACTTAAGGACGACCCAGTCGCCGAAGATTCTCTGTCCGTCATTCCAGCGAAAGCTGGAATCCAGTGCCTTCGTGCTAAAAGTCGCTGGGATGACGATACGCTCCGAAATAGCACCGACATGAACCTTAAGTTTGGAGCACCCAGATCACCACGCCTTCGATCACATGAGACGATCCTTACCAAGCTCGCTGATATTGCTCCGGCGCGTGCATGCTTGCACCTAGCTCCTGCGCAGCACGATGTGGAAAATACGGGTCGCGCAAACTGGCTCGGGCAATCAGCACCACATCCGCCGCGCCGCCCGCAATGATGCCGTCCGCTTGAGCCGGTTCGGTGATCAAACCGACTGCCCCTGTGGCTATGCTTGCTTCCTGCCGGATACGCGCTGCGAAAGGCACCTGATAGCCGGACCCAACCGGAATCTTCACGTGCGGCACCAAGCCACCGCTGGAAACATCGACCAGATCCACACCCCAAGCGCCCAGCTCGCCGGCAAGGCGCACGCTCTCGTCGATACTCCAGCCGCCATCGGCCCAGTCGGTCGCGGAAATACGCAGCCACAACGGCAACTCTACCGGCCACACCTCGCGCACGGCGGCAATCACCTCGCGTACAAGGCGTGTGCGATGTTCGAAACCTCCGCCGTACTCATCATGGCGATGGTTGCTCAATGGCGACAGGAATTGATGCAACAGATAACCATGTGCGCCGTGCAATTCGATCAGTTTGAATCCCGCCTGCTGAGCACGTAGGGCGGCTGCACGGAAATCCGCAATTACTTTGCGTATGCCTTCGGCATCCAGCGCCTGCGGCATGTGCCAGTGCGCGTCAAAAGGAATCGCCGAAGGCGCCACCGTCCGCCACGCGCCCTGATCGGCACCCAATGAACCACCGCCTTCCCAAGGACGGAATACACTCGCCTTACGCCCGGCGTGCCCGAGCTGCACGCCGGCAACAGCACCCTGCGCTTCGATAAATGCGGCGATAGGGCGCCACGCTTCTCGTTGCGCATCGTTCCAGATGCCAGTGTCGTATGCCGAAATACGCCCTTCCGGCGACACCGCTGTCGCCTCGGCAATGACCGCGCCGGCACCACCCACCGCGCGACTGCCCAAATGCGTGAAATGCCAATGATTCGGCACCCCATCCACAGCCGAGTACTGGCACATTGGCGATATCACGATGCGATTGCGCAAGGTGACGCTACGCTGCGAATAAGGTTCGAACAGTTTCATGATTGCGTTGCCATAGGTGAAGCCACGCACATGGTGGCAAACCGCCTACGATCAAGTCCGCCCGACACCGCCCGAGGAAATGATGACAGAACTATCCATCCATTCGACCAATTGTGCTGCAAGCGAATCCGGTACTTTCATCCAGGTGAAATGATCGGCGCGCTGCCCGGCCAACTGTTCCGGTGTTACCACGCCGACTTGCCTGGGTGCCTGTGGCATCAACCCCAGCAACCATTCCAGCGAACCAAATGGCACCATCCAATCATCACGCAAGCGCAAGGCCAGCACCGGCTGCTTTACCGCAGCCATTTGCCTGGCGAAATCCACCGCCATGCCATCGGCGGCGTAACGGCCCGTACGCCCGCTGCGCGACCAGTCGGAGGTGACGCCGCGCGCTTCGTTGCCGCCGAAACCGATCCTGCGTCCCGGCAAATGCCCTATCAGTTGCGCAAGTGGCGCGGCCAATACATACGCCCAGAGAATCCATGCGCCGTGCGGAAAGCGTCGCCAATACGGCGCGCCACTGGCAATCAAGACTAGTCCGGCAAAGGCATCCTGATGAAGGCTTGCGTATAGGCACGACAACTGGCCGCCGAGGCTGTGCCCGCCGACCCAGAGTTTCGCCCGCGGCCAACGCGCACGTGTTTCTTCAATACCGGCCGGTAGATCCGCTTCGAGCAATTCGCGGTAACCCCAGTTGCCACGTCGTCCAGCGCGACGATCGCTGGACCCCATGCCGCGCCATTCGTGCAAGGCGACAGCAATACCGTGCGCGGCAAAGGCTTCGGCCATTGGCAAGTAATGCTTGGCAGGCACACCCATCGCTGGCAGCCAATAGAGCACGTGCCGTGGATAGTCGGCGGGTTGCACAAGGATCAATTCGCTGCGTGCGCCATCAAGGGCAACGACCGGCACGATGATGCTGGAGGCCGCATGGGTTACGGGGAATGTGAGGGATACTGACATCAAAGCAGATTAACCAATGAAAGGTTCGCTGCAAAAGGGCAAATACAAAAAGGCCGGCATTCGCCGGCCTTTTCATCTATTCATAAAGCGCAGTTCAACCTGGAACTACTTCATCCGCCTGCAGGCCTTTCTGGCCCTGTACCACCTTGAAGCTCACTTTCTGCCCTTCTTTCAGGCTCTTGAAACCGTTGCCCTGGATTGCCCGGAAATGCACAAAGACGTCAGGTCCATTGCTACGGCTGATAAAGCCGAAACCCTTGGCGTCGTTGAACCACTTGACGGTGCCTTCTTCGCGTTGATCCGACATAACTCACTCCGCTAAAACGTTTGACTCTGAGACCAGTCGACCCACCCGAGCCGACGGCTTACTGGGTATGCCTAGATCGAGTGGAGCGTTGCGGGACACGACCGCATTGCGGACACGCGTATTACCGAGCAGACACAGTGAATACAGCATAGTGATTTTCGTAAAACGATATGTGATGAAATTTTCACGTTTAAAACCACCGTCGATAATCGCTGCCAAATGCTTCAGAAAATAAAAAAGCCGGGCATTTAGTCCGGCTTTTTAAATCGATTCAAAGCGATTTATTCTAGCAATTAACTGGCCTGAACTTCATCGGCCTGCTGACCCTTCTGGCCCTGCACCACCTTGAAGCTGACCTTCTGGCCTTCCTGCAGGCTCTTGAAGCCATTGCCCTGGATGGCGCGGAAATGCACGAAGAGATCGGCTGAGCCGTCTTCGGGCGAGATGAACCCGAAACCCTTCGCATCGTTGAACCACTTGACTGTACCGTGCTTGCGATCTGACATGATGTACTCCATCTGTTCCAGCGTTTGACTCTAAGACCCATCGACCCGACCGGGCCAACGGCATACTGGGGATGCTGGGGATCAGGTGAGGTGACACGGACGAATCACGCCGTTTACGCACGTTACCAAGCAAACACAGTGCAGAGAGCATAATGAATTGAGCCCATCGAGGTGTGATTGAGGCTTCACATCCCGCGGGTGAACCGACTTTCAAAAACAAAACAAAAGCCGGGCTCGAAAGCCCGGCTTTTCCGATTTCGGTTATTCAGGCAATCAGGCAGCCTGGACTTCATCGGCCTGCAGACCCTTCTGGCCCTGCACTACCTTGAAGCTGACCTTCTGGCCTTCCTGCAGGCTCTTGAAGCCGTTGCCCTGAATCGCGCGGAAGTGCACGAAAACATCCGGGCCATTGTCGCGGCTGATGAAGCCGAAACCCTTGGCATCGTTGAACCACTTGACGGTACCGATCTGACGATCAGACATGAAACACACTCCAAAACTAGGTTTTTCAAAACTAAAGAGACTCAACCACCACAATGGTGGCCGACTTACTGGTGTGCGAAGGAAAACCCTAGGAGGGTGAGCGATGAGGCAGATCGTAATCGGCTGCATCGGGTCACATGACTCTGGTGACCCCGGCAAACACAGTCCGTCCATTATAACCGCAAATGCATCGGCAACGCGAATAGGCATTCAGGCATGGAAAAGCTTCTTGTCCCACACGCTATGCTAAATGTCATCCATTCGTGAAAGGCGATACATCCATGACATGGGGTAACCAAGCAGGTTTCTTTCAACCCGCTTACGCTCGAGGGCTATTCTGGCTCTCACTGGGGCTGCTGGGCGGTTGCAGCCATGCCGCCCGCCAAGCCACGCCAACGCTACTGACCACGCCACAAACCATAGATATTGGCGTTCCTGCCTGCAATGCCTACCTGAACCGCTATCTGGCCTGCCATCGCGCCGCGAATATCTTTCCAGCCGACGAGCTCGAAAGCCATTACCAGGCCATGCTGTCCAGCCTGCAGCAGAGCGCGGCCGATCCCAAGGTGCGCCCTTACCTGCCAGCGCGTTGCGTCGGCCTGCGGCAAGAACTCGACGCTGCCGTACAGGACCGTTCCTGTACGGCCCCCGCCACCGGCACCCCACCCCAAACTGGCCAACCGGCGTCAATCGCACCAGTACGCACGCAAAACGGAGGCGACCGCTGACGGCCTGCAACGTCCCAACCGGATCTTTGGTGTGCCATGCCACACCGCCGTGGTGACAATGGCCTGGGCCACTTCGTCGAGCATGCGTTGCGAAGGTTTGATGTCCTCTTCAAGGAAAAGCCCCTTCACTTCGAACACGCCTTCTGCACGATGAGCCTTGGCATCGAGCCGTCCAACCAGGCGACCACGATGCAGTACAGGCAGAACGTAGTAGCCGTACTTGCGCTTGGTCGCAGGTAGATAACACTCAATGCTGTAATCGAAGTCGAACATCTCGCGCAGGCGTGTACGATCCCAGACCAACGGATCGAACGGTGACAGCAGCGCGGTATGCGTAGCGCGCAAGCGGCCTTGGCGAGCCTTCGCCAACCACTCCGCATGATCGGAATGGACATAGGCCGGAATATCCCATCCTGCGATCTGCACGCCGAGCAATGCACCTTGGGCCACACACAACGCCAGCTCGCGATCGGTCACCGCGGGTTTCAAGCGAAAATAATCGGCAATCCAGCGCGCTGGCGTGATACCCAGCGCACGCACACTGTCGAGAATGAAATGTTTGCGCAGTTCTGCCGGTTGCATGCCAAGCACAGCCGCATCAAACGGTGGATCGAGTTTGGCCAGCACACGTTCGGCAAGGTCATACACGCGCTGGAAACGCTCACGCCGAGTCACCATCAATTCACCGGATGAAAACCAGGCTTCCAGCCAGCGCTTTTCCGGCTTCCATTTCCACCAGCCGGAAACACCACGATCGGTGCGTTCGAAATCCGATGCACGCACCGCACCGCTAACACGCACGCGTTCCAGCAGCGCATGCATTTCCTGCATGCTCGCATCCTTGGCACGTGCCGCATGCCTGCCCGCCCAGTGGTTACTCTCATATTGGGCCCTCCATGCGCGGTGCAGGCCAACATCACTCGCCGTGACAAAACACGCCTCATGCGCCCAACATTCGGCAATGCGACCGGCTTCAAGCGCCTCTTCCAACCAAACTTGCGGATATTCGCCCAGGCGCGCGTGCAGGACCAGATAAGGACTGCGGGCAACGACATGAATGCTGTCGATCTGCAACAGGCACATGCGCTGAATGGCCTCCAACAAATCATCGCGCCGCGCCCGCCGCCGCGGCGGTTGCAACAAACCTTGTGCGGCAAGTTGCAGCGCACGCGCCTGCGTGAGCGCTATCGGCTTGGTGTCAGATGAAGATTCGCTCAACGGATAGTCGCCTTTACGAAATCGTTACCGTTTGGTTGTGCTGACATTTATCACGCCCTTGCTACAGTGCTTACAAGCTTGACAAGGCGAGACCATCCTCGGCCATGAACTCCTGGCACAGGACACGGTCGGATATGTCGAGTGTTCCTGCACGGAGCGACGAAGATGAAACATCACACCCCACTTCTTGTTTCCCTGATCAGCGCCAGCATGCTTTTTACCAGCGCAGTTCTTGCGCAGCAATCAATGCAGTCCCCCAGCGGCTCCAACAACAGCGTAACGTTCAATTCGGCACAAGGACAGGTCACTATCCATTCCAAACTGGGTCCGACGCCATCCACAGCTTCACCACCCTCGTTTGAGCAGCTTTCCGGTGGCAGCAAAGTCATCAGCGAGAGCGCCGCGAATGCCTACCCACCCCTGGCCAACGATTTCAAGTACGCCGCAGATGGTGGCAACAGCATCACTAAAGCGCAATACGAACGCTGGGTGAGCAAGCTCAACTAAGCAACAGCAAGGACGCTTGATCAACAGCGTCATTCATGCCGGCTGTCACCTTTTTGATGGCCGGTTTTTTTATTTTCTACACGCAAGGTAGTTAGACTTGGTCTGAACGCGCCGGGGAACGGCGTCCTGGAGAAGCGTCATGAAGCAATGGTTTAGCTGCCTACTGGTGGGCACATGTGCATCTTTGGCCCATGCAGCCACCTATGCCCAGAACGTAAACCCCATGGACATTCGGGCCTGCACCGCCATCGAAAGCGATTCGCAACGGCTTGCCTGCTATGACAAGGCTACCGGGCGCAACGAGCTGCCAGTGGCGCAAAAACGCACCGAACCGGTGACGGCCTCCTCCAATGTGTTCTCGCACGAACAATCGGTGGCAAGAGGACCCGACAACGGTACTTCGCCAGCACCGCTTTCACTGCTCGACAGTCGCTGGGAATTGTCCCCTGAAAGCAAGCTAGGCACGTTCAATCTGCGCGGCTATAAGCCGATCTACGTGCTACCGGTGTTTGCTACCAGCAACCAGAACAATCTTCCCTACAGCCCCAATCCCGTCAATGCCGTGCATACGCCGCTAGGGATGCAGGATGTCGAAGGCAAGTTCCAGCTCAGCCTGAAGACCAAGATCTGGCAAGGCGTGTTCGGCGATGTTGGTGACCTGTGGGTAGGTTATACCCAGGACTCCTACTGGCAGGTCTACAACTCAAAACTGTCACGCCCGTTCCGCGAGACCGATTACGAACCCGAAGCGATGCTGGTGTTCAACACCCACTACCAGGTGTTTGGCTGGAATGGACGATTGCTCAGCATTGGTGTCGATCATCAGTCCAACGGCCAGTCCGATCCGCTTTCGCGTAGCTGGAATCGCGTGATGGCACAGATCGGTTTCGAGCGCGCCAATTGGACGATCATGTTCCGTCCATGGTGGCGCATCCCCGAGCAGGCCGCGGATGACAACAATCCGGACATCACCCATTACATCGGACGTGCCGACGTGCAGATCATCCACGAATGGAATGGCCAGGAATTCGGCCTGCTGCTACGCGATTCGCTACGCGGCGGCAGCCAACAACACGGTGCCGGACGGTTGACCTGGAGTTTCCCGCTGGTCGGCAACCTGCGTGGCTATATGGAGCTATTCAAGGGATACGGCGAAAGCATCATCGACTACAACCACAACGCGACGTACCTGGGTGTAGGTATTTCGTTGCTGGATTGGTACTGATGTCAATAAAGCCATACACGCTTGCTGCCAGTGAGTATTTTCAGCATCAACCGCAAATCGTTGCGGTAAAAAATCAGTAGTGATGATCACCCGGACCATGCACATGGCCACGCGCAGCATAAGCCTAGCTTGGCTGAGCCTGTGCATACGCGAGGCGTGGGTGATATGAACTACCGCGCGTCGTGGCGGTTCGGCAATACTAGAGGCCATGAATGCTGTCTCATCGCGATATCTGGCGTGGATCGGTGCAGCATGCATGCTGTGGAATGTTCTCGCGCATGCACAAGCTGCTTCGACCTATGCACCGGCCACCACCGTCAACACCACCGCGCAACAGCTCGCCGCGGCGATCGACGCACAGATCAGTGACCCGCGCTTCGCTTCGTCAAGCTGGGGCATCGCCGTCACGTCGTTGGATACCGGCCGCACGCTGTATGCGCACGAAGCCGAGCGGCTGTTGCAGCCAGCCTCCACGGCCAAGTTGTACACCGCCGCGCTGCTGCTCGATACGCTCGGTACCGATTACCGCATCCCTACCCAATTGCTCGCCACCCACCCGATTTCGGGCGGGTATCTGGAAGGACCGCTGATCCTGCACGGTATGGGTGATCCCACCCTGGGCACCCCAGGCACCAACACTGACTGGGCCGATCAGCTCGCCACGCAATTGGCTGCCAACGAGGTACGCGATGTGCACGGCGACGTGATTGCGGATGACAGTTACTTTAGTGGCCCCTCAGTCGGTTCCGGATGGGAAGCGCGTGACTTGCAAAGCTGGTTCGCTGTACCTTCGTCGGCGCTGAGCGTGCAGGAAAACGTCGTCAACCTCACGGTGACACCATCGGCGTCGCCCGGTCGCCCCGCGTCACTGCTGTTCGATCCACCGGGTGCGATGACGCGTGTCGTCAACACCGTGACCACCAGCGCACAGCACACGCGCAGCGACATCAACCTCTATCGCGCGCCCGGCGACAGCACGCTGTATGCGTTCGGTAATATCGCTGCGCGAAGCAATCCGCAAACCTTCAAGCTGGCCATCGCCGATCCGGCAAGATTCGCCGGTACCCTGCTGCGCGAGGCGCTGGTGCGGCATGGCATTCGCGTCGAAGGCCAAGTGCGTACGGTGCACTGGCCCGAGCAAAACGCCATCGACATGGATAAAGCAGTCGTCGTTGCCCAGGTTTTGTCGCCGCCGTTGATGGAGGTGCTGACCCGCGGCTTGAAGCGTTCACAGAATCTCTACCTGCAGAACCTGCTGCAAATTGCCGGCGTGAAGGCGCAGGCCAGCGCCTCGCAAGGCGGCGATCCACCATCCGGCTTCCTCAGTTCTGAAGCATGGGGCATACGCGCCATGCATGAGTTGCTGGAGCATATCGGCATTGCTCCCACTGACAGCCGGATCGAGGAAGGTGCCGGGCTGTCACGCCAGAACCTGGCCACGCCCAACGCGATGGTGCGCCTGCTCACTTATCTTGCCAGCCAGCCTTATGGTGCGCAGTTCCGCGACGCACTGCCCAACGCCGGCGTGGATGGCACGCTGGAATGGCGCATGCGCAACACGCCTGCAATGGACAACGTACACGCCAAGACCGGAAGCATGAATGATGTGCGCTGCCTGGTTGGCTACGTGACGACGGTATCCGGCGAGCGGCTGGCGTTTGCGATCATGCTCAACAACTTTGTGCGTGTGGGCGATGAGCCAAGCCCCAGCCGCAATCTGGATGCGATTGCGGAGTTACTGGCAGGGTTTCAGGGGCATAGTTGACGCCTGTGGTGAATCGACGCCGTTCGCCTTAACGTCCATCTTCCAGCGTCATTGACCAGCTTCGCTGGTCAATGACGCTAGGTTGATCCACTTCTTAAAAGGCAACACTAAATAAGGCTCACCGCTGTTTCTGCAAATCCTTCTCGATCTTCTCTGGCGTGTCGTTCGGCGCATAACGCTTCATCACATTCCCTTCCGCGTCGATCAGAAACTTGGTGAAGTTCCATTTGATCGATTCGCTGCCCAGTAGCCCCTTAGCTTTCTTCTTCATCCACTGGTACAGCGGATGCGCGTTGTCGCCGTTCACCTCAATCTTGGTGAACATGGGAAAGGTCACGTCGTAGCTGGTAGAACAGAAGTTCCTGATCTCCGCCTCGTCCCCCGGCTCCTGATGGCCGAACTGGTCGCACGGGAAGCCCAACACCACCAGCCCTTTGTCACGATGACTGCGCCACAGCTCCTCCAGACCCTTGTACTGCGGGGTGAAACCGCACTTGGAGGCGACGTTGACGATTAGCATGGTTTTGCCGCGCCACGTGGCCAGCGACTGATCGTGGCCGTCAATGTCGCGTGCGTTGAAGTCGTAGACAGTGGTCATAGGGCACTCCGAGACATATCGATAGGGAAGTCTACTCCAGCTCTTAGGGCCTGTTTACGCTATTGGCGTAAACAGGCTCTGGAACGTTCGGTGGCATAGAATGCCGGCTCCGATCCTTTTCCAGGCCCTGTCGTGATCCGATTTATCAATGTCCACAAGTCCTACCGCATTGATGGCAAGGACATTCCGGCGCTCGAACCCTTCCATATGGAGATCGTCGATGGCGAGGTATTTGGCATCATCGGGCACTCCGGGGCAGGCAAGTCGACGCTTATCCGTCTGATCAACCTGCTGGAACGCCCGAGCGGTGGTCGCATCCTGATTGACGACACCGATATCACCACCCTGCCCGATGCGGCTTTGCGTGCTGCGCGGCAACGCATCGGCATGATCTTCCAACATTTCAACCTGCTCTCCTCCCAGACCACGGCCGAAAACATCGCTTTCCCCATGCGCATTGCCGGAGGAAAAGATTCGGCCACAATCCGTGCACGCGTGGACGAATTGCTGCAACGCGTGGGTCTTGCCGCGCATGCGGGCAAATACCCGTCGCAGCTTTCCGGTGGTCAGAAACAGCGCGTGGGCATTGCGCGTGCGCTGGCCAATCATCCGTCGATCCTACTCTGCGACGAAGCCACCAGTGCGCTCGACCCACAGACCACCGCGTCCGTGCTGGACTTGCTCGCCGAGATCAATCGCGAGCTGAAACTCACCATTGTGCTGATCACGCACGAAATGGATGTGGTGCGTCGCGTGTGTGATCGCGTGACCGTGCTGGATGCTGGCCGCATTATCGAACAAGGCGCCGTGGCCGACGTATTCCTGCATCCGCAGCACGCCACCACGCGCCGCTTCGTCAACGAGGCCTTGCCGGAAGAAGAAGCCGCTAACGAGCGCCTGCCCTACCAGAATGTGGCAGGCCGCATCCTGCGCCTGTCGTTCCGCGGCGAAGCTACCTGGTCGCCCACACTCGGACGCGTGACGCGCGAAACGGGCGTGGATTTCAACATCCTTGCCGGACGCATCGATCGCATCAAGGACCTGCCCTACGGTCAGCTCACACTGGCGATGCAGGGCGAAAACGTGGACAAAGCCCTGCAAGCGCTGCGCGATGTAGGTATTGAAGTCGAGGAACTTGCACGATGATCGCCACTCAACTTCCCGTGCTGCAAAACCTCTTCCCCAACATCGACGACTGGGGCGAGCTTGGCCATGCCTGCATTGACACCTTGCTGATGCTGGGTGGTTCGCTTCTGCTCACGGTAGTGATCGGCCTACCGTTGGGCGTACTGCTGTTTCTTACTGGCAAAGGACAACTGCACGCCATGCCGAAACTCTATGGCGCGTTGTCACTGGCTGTGAACGTATTGCGCTCGATCCCCTTCATCATCTTGATGATCGTGCTGATGCCACTTACCTACTTTCTGGTTGGCACCAAGCTGGGCATTCGCGGTGCGATACCGCCACTGGTCATCGGCGCTGCACCCTTCTTCGCGCGACTGGTCGAGACGGCCCTGCGCGAGGTGGAACGTGGCGTCATTGAGGCCTCGCAGGCCATGGGCGCCACCACCTGGCAGATCGTCCGCCACGTGTTGCTGCCGGAAGCACGGGCCAGCCTGTGGGCAGGCATAACCGTCACAGCCATTGCCCTGGTTGGCTATACCGCCATGGGCGGCGCCATTGGTGCTGGCGGCCTGGGCGACCTAGCCTACCGTTACGGCTACCTGAGCTACAAGTCCGATTACATGGTCGTCACCGTACTTCTGCTAATTGTGCTGGTGCAGTTGTTGCAAATGCTGGGCGACCGGATTGTGGCGTACTACAGCCGCCGCTAGAGCATGTCGTCATAAGATTCTGAGCCACATGACGAGGCAGCGAATTTGCACAGCGGCAAGGAAAGAGGACAGATTCTTCGCGTAGCGTGTCGCCACACCACGCCACTGTTTCAGGTACAAAAACGCATTCTCAACCAGGTGGCGATGACGATACAGGTACGTGTCGTAGTCGCGCGGCTCTTTTCGGTTTTTACGTGGCGGAATATGCGCCTGCATGCCTTGCTCATGAGCCTGCTCAACAATGGCATCACTGTCATAACCTTTGTCGGCCATGAGATGCTCAGCAGGAATGTCTTTGATCAGTTCCGCAGCCTGCGTCGTAGTTTTGCGTGGTGGTCTGGTTGAGCGCATCGGTGGCCGATACCGCCCGATTGTTGGTGTCGTACTGCGCGAGGGTGACGTTGCCCAGCGCATCACGCGTGGCGATACGACGGCCCAGCGTATCGACCACGTAGTTCGTCGTGCGGTTGAGCGGATCGGTGAGGCTCTGCAGGTCGTAGCCCTGGTAAGTGAAGCTGGCGATATTGCCCAGCGCATCCTGCCCCGTATTGCTCTTGCCGGGATAGTACGCGCCAGAATTGGCAGGCCAAGAAAGTCGAGGCTGCACTGACGAAGGTGCAACCTGACCCCTGTTTTGGTGACCCATTTGTTGGTGACCCATTTGTTGGTGACCCATTTGTTGGTGAGCGTGATGTTGCCAACGCGCCTCAAATTCACAGGAAGCTCCGCCCTTTACCTAGCTTTAGTACAAATTTAGGAATAGCAAAGGCAATTGCAACGTAAAGACAACCTATAAAAAATAAATAGCTAGTATGCGCAATAAGTACCACTGACACATAATGTATAGCAAAAACGACAGGCATAAGAAGCAAAAGTGCATACAGCTGACCGCCATTTTTTGCCCGCACAAGAACAACGATGCAAGAAACCAGCATTATAATTCCTGATGACAATATAACCTCAAATACGGCCTTGCTAAAATCAAGTGCATTGCCAAAATCAAGGCCCATTAAAAATGCATAACCAAAGACTAAATTAAAACATGCACCCACGGCGATTAATAAACCGCAGACTACTCGAAGAAATATCAGCCTTTTGCTGTCTATCATTGCCTTTACACCCTCAATTGTCAGGCACGGGGTTGGGCCACGTATCGTGCGGCCACCAATTCCCACCATAGAAGCTAGACCCAAGCCCAACTTCCATAAATACGTAGTCGTGGTACTCGTCTATTTCGTGACCCTTTACGCAGTCATGGCAACCCAATTTGTCTTTTTTACGATATAAGCGATCCATATCAATCAGACCCTTGCTAATCACGTCATACATATCCGCCTCGCTCAAATCAGTGGTTTTATTCATCCAAGCATTCATCAATCCTACATTCATCATCGCATTAACGGCAGGAGAACCGCCCATGCATATTTTTAATGCCGCATTATAATATGGAAATTTCGTGGTCTTATACATGGACTCATAATACGAGCAGACAGAGGTATTCCCTTTTCCATTCCATTGCCACTCGGCCAGTCCTGCCGGGTCACCATACGTAACTGGGTCACCATCCACATAAGCATAGAAGCTCGGCTGGCCACCACCAAACGTGATCGAGTCCTCACTGATGAAACCAGCCATCATCGGGCTGTAGTAACGCGCACGGTAATAGTAGAGGCCCGGACTGTCGGCTTCTCGTCCCGTGTATTGGTACGGATTCGTGAAGCCCGTTGTCGTGTCACTCGGCGTCACGTTGCCGTAAGGGTCATAACTGTACTGCTCCCGAATCGCTCCGCTGAGATCGGTTAATACCATGCAGCACCAGTCGAGGCTGCACTAAAGCCCAGAGGGTCATTAAAGTCCACGGGATCGCCCCTGAATCCAGCATAGAAACTTAGCTGTCCACCAGCAAAACCCGCAGGATCTTCACTAATGAAGCCGCCCATCATCGGGCTGTAATAGCGTGCTCGATAGTAGTAGAGGCCCGGGCTGTCGGCTTCTCGCCCCGTGTACTGGTACGGATTCGTGAATCCCGTTGTCGTGTCACTTGGTGTCACGTTCCCATACGGGTCGTAGCTGTAGCGCTGCCTGATTGCACCAGTCGGATCAGTCAATGCAATCGTGCTGTTGAGCAAGTCCGTCAAGAAGTACGTTCGTCCCGTGACATCGTTGCGCGCAAAACGCTCGTCGATGCCTAAACCAATCAGGATCGGATTGATCGTGCCACCTTGGGTTTCCTGCACCGCATTCATGCCGTCATACAGGAACTGCGTGGCTGTACCTTGCACCGTTTTGCTTGTGCGACGCCCAAATGCGTCGTAACTGAAACTGAGTTGGACCGCGCCGCCCTGGCTGATCTGCGCAAGCTGATTGCGCGCATTCCACGTATACGTGTTCGTCCCATCACTGGTCAGGTTGCCGTTCGCGTCGTAAGTCAGCGCCTGCCCGTTGAAATTCGTCTCCCGATCATTCAGGTCAAACGTCGCCGGCTGTGTGGTCGCCGTCGGCAGCACGTCCGTGGCGAAGCTGCCGCCTTTGCTGATGATTCTTCCGTCGGCGTCATATCCGTAAGTCAGGTTGCCAAGCGGGGTGCCGTTGCCTTGCGTATAGGTCAGCCCGGTCAGTTCGCTCGCGGTGTCATAGCCGTAGTTGACGGTGATGCCGTTGGGCAGCGTCAGCGTGGCTCGTCGGTTGTCGGCGTCATACGCCAGTTGCACTGTTTCGCTGCCTTGCGTGATCGTCGTGAGGCGGTTCGCATTGTCGTAGCCGTAGTTGGCCGTCGCTTGCGCCGCCGCGGTCATGCTGGTGCGCCGGCCGGCGGCATCGTAGGTGTAGCTGACGCTGCCTTGCGGCGCACTGGTGCTGGTGACGCGATCCAGGCCGTCGTAATCCCAGCTCAGCGTGCCGCTGGTCGAGTCGGTCAGGCTTGTGATGCGGTTGCCGGCGTCGTAGCCGGCCTGGATGCCGGAGCCATCCGCGTAGGACACCAGGCTTTTGCGGTTGAGCGCGTCGTAGCTGATGTCGGTGGCTTGGCTGCGTATTCCGACGCAAATCGGCCACTGATTCCGAGCTAAATCGGCCACCCGTTCCGACGTAAATCGGCCCCCCATTCCGAGCCAAATCGGCCACCCTGCCAACGTCATGCGTGGACCCCTGATCGGGCACGCTCGCCCGCTTTTCCCCAGCGAGCAGAGCGATGCCCAAAGCGAGGTTGTCCATGCGCAAGATTCGAGAAGTTCTCCGGCTCACCGCGGCCGGCCTATCCGCCCGCCAGGTGGCAGCCAGCGTCAAGCTGGCGCGCAGCACCGTGGCCGATTACCTGCGCCGCGCGCAAGCCGCTGGCGTCCATTGGCCGCTCCCCGAGGAGGTGGACGAAGACACGCTGTGGGATCGGCTCTATCCGCCGACCGTGTCGGCTGAGCAGGCTCACCAACCACTCCCCGACTGGCCTCGTATCCACTACGAACTGACGCGCAAAGGCGTCACGCTGATGCTGTTGTGGGAGGAGTACAAAGCCCATCACCCCGACGGTTATCAGTACAGCCGTTTTGCCGATTTGTACCGGCAATGGGCCAGCAAGCAGGACGTGGTGCTTCGCCACGTCCATGTGCCGGGCGACAAGCTGTTTGTCGACTACGCGGGACACACGCTGGACATCATCGACCGTCGCACCGGCGAGCTGCGTCCGGCACAAATCTTTGTGGCCGTGCTCGGGCATTCAAGCTACACCTATGCCGAGGCCACCTGGACCCAGAGCGTGCCTGACTGGCTGGCCTCGCACGTGCGGGCACTGGAATTCATCGGTGGTGTGCCGCGCGCGATCGTGCCCGATAACCTCAAGGCCGGCGTGACCAAAGCACATCGCTACGATCCGGATATCAATCCGTCGTATCAGGATCTGGCCGAGCACTACGCCACCACGGTGCTGCCGGCACGGGTGAGAAAGCCGCGCGACAAGGCCAAGGCCGAAGTGGGCGTGCAGGTGGTGGAACGGCGGATTCTGGCGCCGCTGCGCGAACAATCCTTGTTCTCGCTCAACGAGGCCAACGCAGCCATCCGCCCATTGTTGGATGAACTGAATCGGCAACCCTTTCAGAAGCGCGAGGGAAGCCGTCTGAGCGTATTCGAGGCGATCGAACGAGCAGCGCTGCAACGGCTGCCTGCCACGCGCTACGAATACGCCGAATGGAAGAAGGCCAAGGTGCACCTGGACTACCACGTCGAGGTGGATCGGCATTACTACTCGGTGCCGCATACCCTGACGGGCCGCGTGGTGGACGTGCGTTTGTGTGCCTCCACCGTGGAAATCTTTCTGCGCGGCACGCGCGTCGCCGCGCATACGCGCTCCACGATGCGCGGCGGTTTTACGACCTGCCCGGCGCATCGCCCGAAGAGCCATCGCGCGGTCACGGAGCTGACGATCGAGCAGTTGTTTGCACGTGCCGAAACCATCGGGCCGAACGTCGTCGGCGTGCTGAACATGCAAGTCAACATGCGCAAGCATCCCGAATATGCGTTGCGCGCATGCCTGGGCATTTTGCGCTTGGCCAACGACTTCTCGCCGCTGCAACTGGAGGCAGCCTGCAAGCAGGCGCTGGCGCACAACAGCACCAGTTACCGCGCCATTCGTGCGCTGATCAAGCACACCCTTCCGCAAACCGAATTGACACTTTCCCTGCCCGAGCACGACAACGTGCGCGGCGCGTCCTACTACCACTGACGGAGACCACGATGGTGCTACATCCCTTGATCGAACAACTGCAATCCTTGCGTTTGCGCGGCATGGCCGCCGCCCTGACGCAGCAACTGGCATCTACCCAAGCCGACCATTTGCCCTTCGAGGACCGCCTGGCCCTGTTGGTTCAGCACGAGATGGCCGACCGCGATACGCAGCGCCTGCATCAGCGTTTACGCTGGGCCAAACTCGGACAGAGCGCCACCCTGGAAGACCTCGATACACGCATCGCACGGGGGCTGGACAAGTGCTTGATCGCCAAACTCGCCACGCTGACGTGGATCAAAGAGCACCTGAACGTGCTGATCACCGGACCGACCGGTGTCGGCAAGAGTTATCTCGGGTGTGCGCTCGCTCAAGCGGCCTGTCGGGCAGATTACTCGGTGCGCTACTTCCGCCTGCCACGATTGATCGATGAACTGACCAAGGCACACGCCGAATCACGTCGTAGCGCTTACTTCCGCTCGCTCGCCAAGGTCGACGTGATCGTGCTCGATGACTTTGCCCTGGCACCGCTGACCGACCTCAATCGGCGCGACCTGCTGGAAATCCTCGACGATCGCTACGACAAGAAATCCACCCTCATCACCAGTCAGTTGCCGGTCGAGCAGTGGCATGCGTACCTGGGCGACCCCACCCTCGCCGACGCCATCCTCGATCGCCTCGTCCATAACAGCTACCGACTCGCCCTCACCGGCGAGTCCATGCGCAAGCGCGCTCCGGCCACGGTGGCCTCGACCCGCTCCGTCACCCCATAATCCACCCACCCCGCGCACGGCCTTTGCCGGGGTGGCCGATTAACCTCGGAAGACCCGGCCGATTTGGCTCGGATCAGGTGGCCGATTTGCGCTGGAATGAGTGGCCGATTTCGTCGGAATACGCACCCATGCCGTCATACGTCCATGACTCGCTCTGGTTCATCGCATCGGTGCGCGTGACCAGCCGGTTGCGGTTGTCGTAGGCGTAGTGGATCACGCCCGTGTTGGGCAGCGTGACGCTCAGCAGGTTGCCGTTGCCGTCGTAGTTTTGCGTGGTGGTCTGGTTGAGCGCATCGGTGGCCGATACCGCCCGATTGTTGGTGTCGTACTGCGCAAGGGTGACGTTGCCCAGCGCATCGCGCGTGGCGATGCGGCGGCCCAGCGTATCAACCACGTAGTTCGTCATGCGGTTGAGCGGATCGGTGAGGCTCTGCAGGTCGTAGCCCTGATAGGCAAAGCTCATCGTATGGCCCAGCGCATCTTGCACCGTCGTCGGCTGGCCGGCGGCATTGCACTGGATCGTGGTGCCGTGACCCAGCGGGTCGGCGACCTGGGTGAGGCACACGTTGAAACCCAGGACATGTGCTCTTTCCGTCGTTGGATGAAAGTGCAACCTGACCCCTGTTTCGGTTATCCGGCTACATCGTTTGATTGACAGACCTCTGTTCTGATCCGCTAATCAGCGCCGCATGTTGCATTACAACAGTTCCGCGGTATTGACGATATTCATCGTACCTGTTCGCCAAAATCCATGCAGCCACCACCAATACCCAAACAAAAAACGATTTCAAAAATGATGATCTCTTTTTCCTTAGAAGTATCATCACAAACCAAAGTATGTTTATTAACGAGCAGACGATAAGGAAAGGCAAAGCAGTCATAGCCCATAAAATGGGATCACCAGGACCACCCATCAGACCAGCCTCGTCTGCGGGAGCCCAAATTCTTGAGGAAAAATATAGATAAAGGATTAGCCCAATGGCATTGATGGCAACCCATATCTTTAACTTTGAAGCGCCATTCTTCATCGAAATATTTGTCATCGTCATCGACTATTCCTTACTTCCTGCAACCGCAGCCAAGGCTGCCATTTGCGGCGGCTTTCCACCCATTGTCCCACCAGCTACTTTGACTCGCGGCGTTCGAATTGGATGAATTAAAAAACGAATACGCCCCGCCAATCGCATTCATCTCCCACTCAGAGAACCCAGCCCCATACATGTATACACCAACGCCATAGTTGGCCGCATTCGTGTAAGCAGGATAGAAGTTATTACCACCTCTTTGGTAATCAAATCGCCCACCCTGTCCAACAGCATCTCTCATCGCCCATGGATTCGGTCCATTGTTCCGGCCTGCATCCTCCTCTGCACAAAAGTCGGCCGAGGAAGGAGCATAAAATTTCTGCCCATCAGGAGCAGTGTATGACACAGATCCTGGTGGAACTCCGTGGACAATATTCAGACCCGACAGACCCAGCGGATCAATGCTGTTCAGCGGATCACCCCCCACATAGGCATAAAAGCTGCCCTGCCCACCACCGAACCCGATAGGATCTTCACTGATAAAGCCACCCATCATCGGGCTGTAGTAACGCGCGCGGTAGTAATACAGACCTGGACTATCCGCCTCTCTGCCCGTGTACTGATACGGATTCGTAAAGCCCGTCGTCGTATCGCTTGCTGTCACGTTTCCATACGGGTCATAGCTGTAGTTCTGCTTGATCGCACCGCTCGGATCGGTCAACGCGATCGTGCTATTCAGCAGGTCCGTCAGGAAATACGTACGTCCTGTCACATCGTTGCGCGCAAAGCGTTCGTCCGTGATCAAGCCAACCAGGATCGGGTTGATCGTGCTGCCTTGCGTTTCCTGCACAGCGTTATCACCGTCATACAGGAACTGCGTTGCCGCGCCCTGGATGGTCTTGCTTGTTCTACGTCCCAACGCGTCGTAGCTGTAGCTCAACTGGACGTTGCCGCCCTGGCTGATCTGTGTCAGCTGATTCCGCGCATTCCACGTATACGTGTTGGTCCCATCACCGATCAGGTTGCCGTTCGCGTCGTAAGTCAGCGCCTGCCCGTTGAAGCTCGTCTCCCGATCATTGAGGTCAAACGTCGCCGGCTGCGTGGTCGCCGTCGGCAGCACGTCCGTGGCGAAGCTGCCGCCTTTGCTGATGATGCGTCCGTCGGCATCGTAGGCATACGTCAGATTGCCCAGCGCGGTGCCGTTGCCTTGCGCGTAGCTGAGTCCGGTCAGTTCGCTCGCGGTGTCATAGCCGTAGTTGACGGTGATGCCGTTGGGCAGCGTCAGCGTGGCTCGTCGGTTGTCGGCGTCATACGCCAACTGCACCGTTTCGCTGCCTTGGGTGATGCCGGTGAGGCGATTGGCGTTGTCGTAGCCGTAGTTGGCGATCGCTTGCGCCGCTGCGGTCATGCTGGTGCGCCGGCCGGCGGCATCGTAGGTGTAGCTGACGCTGCCTTGCGGCGCACTGGTGTTGGTGACGCGATCCAGGCCGTCGTAATCCCAGCTCAGCGTGCCGCTGGTCGAGTCGGTCAGGCTTGTAATGCGGTTGCCGGCGTCGTAGCTGGCCTGGGTACCCGAGCCGTCGGCGTAGGACACCAAACTTCTGCGGTTAAGCGCGTCGTAGCTGATGTCGGTGGCTTGGCCTTTGCGATCCGTATGCGTGAGCACATCGCCCATGCCGTCATACGTCCACGACTCGCTCTGGTTCATGGCATCGGTGCGCGTGATCCGCCGGTTGCGGTTGTCGTAGGCGTAGTGGATCACGCCGGTGTTGGGCAGCGTCACGCTCAGCAGGTTGCCGTTGCCGTCGTAAGTTTGCGTCGTGGTTTGATTGAGCGGGTCTGTCATAGCCGTTACACGATCGTTGTTGTCATATTGCGTGAGCGTGACATTTCCCAATGGATCGCGGGCGGCAATCCGACGTCCCAAAGTATCGACCACGTAGTTGACCGTGCGACCAAGCGGATCGGTAACACTCTGCAGGTCGTAGCCCCGGTAAGTAAGACTCACTGCGGATTTCGGCGATCGTGACCGCGTATTTCGGTTGATCGTGACCGGTCAGCGCCAGTCATTGTGCGGTGCACTCGAGTGTAACTGGACCGGTCACGATGAGGTATCGGCGGCTGGCTTGGCGGAGGACTTTCGGCGCATCGATTCGCCCTTCAGCACGATGCGATGAGAGCGGTGTACGAGACGGTCGAGGATGGCATCGGCGAGGGTGGGATCGTTGAGCCAGGCGTGCCAGTGTTCGATCGGTAGCTGGCTGGTGATGAGGGTCGATTTGCCGTTGCCGCGATCGTCGATGACCTCCAGCAGATCATGGCGCGCCGCCTGATCGAGCGGTGTCATGCCCCAATCGTCAAGGATTAGCACGTCGATGCGCGCCAACTGAGCAAGCACGCGACCGAAGCTGCCGTCGGCGTGGGCGATGCGTAGCATCTCGGCGAGGCGTGGCACACGCTGATACAACACCGGGAAGCCTTGGCGGCAGGCATGTTGTCCAAGCGCACACGCCAGCCACGTTTTACCAACCCCGGTCGGACCGGTCAGCAACACACTTTGCCCCTGCCGGATCCAGTCGCCGCCGGACAAGGTGGCGATCAGGCGTTTGTCGATACCGCGGTCGGCGCTGTACTGCACATCTTCCAGGCAGGCCTGGGCGTGTTTGAGCTTGGCCACACGAAGTAATCGTTCCTGCCGTCGACCGTCACGCCAATGGCGTTCGCGATCGACCAGCATGCCGAGCCGATCTTCGAACGGCAGATCGTGACAGGCCGGCAACAGGCGCTGTTCTTCCAGCGCCTGTGCCATGCCGTCGAGCTTGAGGGCACGCAAGTGTTCAAGGGTGGGATGGATCAACAAGGTGGTCTCCTTTTCAGTGAGTGGTGGGTGGATCGCGGTAATAGGTGGGGCCACGCAGGTTGACGTGGTCGGGTGTGACCCAGTCGGTTTGGGCGATGGCGCTGGGCAAGGGGTGTTGATCGAGCTTGTTGTGCAGGATCGACTGCACGGATTTGCGCGTGCGCGAACCGATCGCCCACGCGCGTGCGCAGGCCGCTTCCAGGCGGTCGTCGCCGTACTGGCGCGCGAGCGCCAGCAGCCCCAGGCAACTGCGATAGCCCATCTCCGGATGCGGGCGCTCGGTCAGCAGGTGCTCGACCAACTGACGGGTTGCCGCGCCGATCGTGTCGGCCCAGTGCAGGAAGCGACCGGGTGACCATTCCCGATGCGCACGATGTGCGGCCGGCATGTGGTCGGCGACGGTGGTGTGGCGTCCGCGCGCCGGGGAGCGGACGTGGCTGGCGATGCGCTGGCCGGCATGCAGGATCTCGACGGTGGTGTCGGTGATGCGCGCCTCGACGGTCTTGCGTACCAGGCTATGCGGCACGCTGTAGTAATGGCCATCGACCTCGATGTGGTAATCGATGTTGACCTTGCACGGCTTGAAGCGCGCCGGCTCATAGGGTTGCGCCGGCAAGGGCATCAGGGCGGGACGGTCGATCGTCTCGAACCACGAACGGCGCGAGCCGTCGAGCTTCTTGAACGGCCGTGCATTCAAGTCCGTCAGCAGGTCGGCGATGGCGTGATTGAGAGCGCTGAAGGTAAAAAAGCACGGATGGCGCAAGCGCGCGAGGATCCAGCGCTCGACCACCTGCACGCCGACCTCGACCTTGGCCTTGTCCTGCGGGCGTCGTGGGCGGGCCGGCAGGATCGCCATGCCGTAATGCTCTGCACACGCCTGCGTAGCACGGTTGAGCACGGGCTCGTAGCGATCCGGCTGGGTGATCAGCGCGCGCGGATTGTCAGGTACCACCAGCGCCGGCACGCCACCAAAAAATGCCAACGCCTGCGTCAAGCCGCGCAGCCAGTCGATCTGCGTTTCGCCCGGTGTGGCGCAGGCATAGGTGAAACTGGACGCACCCAGCACGGCCACGAAGATGTGCGCTCGCTGCAGCTCGCCGGTGTCGGGGTTGACGACGCCAAGGGTGGGGCCGGCGTAGTCGATAAACAGCTTTTCACCGGCAACGTGCAACTGACGCATCGAACGGCGCAGCGAGGCCGTGTAGTCGTGGAGGTGCTGGCAAAACTGGGTGTATTGGTACGTGAGACGGCCAGCGTTCGCGTCGCAGTATTCCTGCCACAACAATTGTCGCGTGACGCCTTTGCGGCGCAACTCCCGATGCACCCATGGCAGATCGATGGGTGCCCGCTCGCCACGCACGGCGGGTGGTGACATACACAGCTGGGCGGCAATCGCGTTGTCGTCCATGGCGGACAGGCCGGGCCAGTCCAGTCCGGCGGCCGTGGCACGTTTCACGTACTTGCTGACCACGCCCTTGGACAGACCCAAGGCCAAGGCGATGCGTTCGTGCGAGAGGTCGCACTCCAGCTTCAGTCGAAGACATTCTTTGATCTTGCGCATAGCTACTCGCGGGGTCGGCATCGCCACTCCAAAAAGCCGTGGAGGATGCCGTTGCGTTGAAGTTATGCACAACGAGGGGCGCGTTTCGGTAAGCCGTGACCGCTGATTTCGGTGACCGTCGAAAATCGGTCACGATCAACCGAAACGGGCGGTCACGGCTTACCGAAATGACCGGTCACGCCTTACCGAAATGGGCGGTCACGATGGGCCGAAATACGCAGACTCACGGTATGGCCCAACGCATCCTGCACCGTCGTCGGCTGGCCGGCGGCATTGCACTGGATCGTGGTGCCGTGGCCCAGCGGGTCGGTGACCTGGGTCAGACAACCATTGGTGTAACTGAAGCGGGTGGTGTGATTCAGCGGGTCGGTGATCGAGGCGAGCTGGTTGTAGTCGCTGGTGTAGGTGAACTGGGTGGTGACGGCGTTGGATGTGCCGGATAACCGCGTGATGCTGGTGACGTTGCCCAGCGCATCGTGGGCGTAGGCGGTGGTGCGGCCCAGGGCATCCGTTTGGCTGTCGAGTAAGCCCGACGACTCACGGTTGAACGTGGCGGTCTGCGCCAGCGAGGTACCGTAAGCCTCCGTGATGCTGGAGGGATAACTGCTCACTGGATCGAAGGCGACCTGCTCCTGGTTGCCATTCGGGTCGGTCACCGTGGTCGCCGTGACGACGTTGTTGCTGTCAGTGATATAGGCAAACTGATAGGACGTGTTGTCGGCGTAGGTTTGCTTGGTCACTCTTCCATTGGCGTCGTACTGATTGGTCACCCACACATGGCCGCGCCGATCCTGCATGGTGAGCATGTGGTGGTTGGCGTCGTAGGTGTATTGCTCGGTGGTGTTGTCCGGGTACGTGACCGTGGTCAGGCTTCCGGCGCTGTTGTAGGCATAGCCGAGGGTGCGACCGCTGTGGTCGACGGCGCTAGTGACGCGGTTGCCGCTGTCGTAGTTGAACGTGAGGGTGCGGCCGCTGGGTGAGAGGGCTTGTTCGAGCAGGCCGCCGTTGTAGGTGTATTGAATCTGGTTGCCGTAGCGGTCTTGTATCCACGACAGGCTGTTGGGCACATGATTGGTGAAGGCGTATTGCGTGCCGTCCTTCATCGTCACGATCCAATGGGCGGCGCTGGGCGTGGTGTCGTAGACGAACTGCAGGGTGGCGCCATACAGCGACGAATCGGTGTCGGTGTGCTCCCACACGGTACCGGCCGGGAACGGCCAATTGGCCGAACCGCTGACCAAATGGAAGTTCACCCCCTCGCCGCACGGCAACACCATTTGCACCGTGTTGAAGGTGTGATCGTTGTTGGGTGATCCTAAATAAGGCAACCTGACCCCGATGTTGACCCCGATGTTGGATCATCTCAACATTCGCAACCTTCAACATCATCGCAAACTGAACCTGGAACCGTTACCGTACCGAACTGTTATCGCACGTATACGTGTTAAGTTTTTCTCAATCGGCGACGAGCAAAAATTGATCCCGCTAGAATACCAACTCCAAATAATGTCAGGCCAGAATACAGGCGAATTGCCATGATGATGCCAACGTGAACAAAGAGATTAACCACTGAACAAATAACTACCAAGGCTCCCAAAGTAAACCAATAAGTCTGGGGGTATTTCCAGGGCGACCAGAATGGCGAAACAAGCGACAAAATATCCTCCTTTCTCGTTGAGTACTTTGACACAGTCGATTGAACGAAAAGAAAAACTACGGCACCACAAATAAGGCCAGCTAATGGATCAAAATTGGAACCGGTACGCAGGAACCCAGCGAACCCAATAAGGCCGAGCACTAGCAAAGTTAGACGCGCAAAGAACCAAATATGTTGCGATGTCATGATTTACTCTCTTCAAAAATATATCTGCCCACCGCCACCTAAAAATGCTTGCGCACCGCCAGTAATATTCGTCTGTGGTGTTGCACTTATTTGTCCATTATCAATACCAATGCCTCCCGATAAATGCTCAAAACCTGGCACTCCAGTAGTGAGATCCGCGCTGCTGCCGTCCTGGCCCGATTGCGCTGAGAAATCTGTTCCCAATGCTCCAATACCTGCTCGCCCATCCGCACGAGTGGAGAGGAATGCTCCAGATGTATGACATGGTGCATCGTTCAAATTTAGCGAAATCGAATCTCCAACGCTGGCTCCAAGCCAGCCACCTAAATTGAATTGGCCATTATTGTATCCAAACGTCAGCACTCCGCCTGGACCAATTCCAAACGGTGATAACGTAACTCCCGCAGTGAATTGCCACAACCCATTTGGATCAATAAAAGCAATTGGATTGCCGTTGACATAGGCATAGAAGCTCAACTGCCCACCACCAAACGTGATCGGGTCCTCACTGATGAACCCACATGCGCGCAGCGTGCCCGCTCGTTGGGAAATGACTAAGGCAAATCATTTCCCAGCGCGACGATCAGCGCATCGGATCGTGTCGCGCGCCATCGTCAGGGCATGAGTCCGTGCGATGGCAGCCTGTTTTTGAACCCGGTAAACCGCCACGCCGCCTTTTGAACCAAAGTTGCATGGCTCCGATTAGCGCGGTTATGCGGCTGTGCAACCCGTATGCGGATCGCTTCGGGAGGACCCGCGCTGCAGGGGCGATATACCGATGGCGGCGGGGTTGTCCCAACCGGCCCAACCTCGGATGGATGAGGTTGGGCCATCGAAACCGTTGGTGTGACTGGCTTGTCCCAACCTACCCAACCTGCCCGACCTGTTTACGCACATATAAGACACAACCGGCGAAGGCCGAAACAAATCTATATACGCGCGAGGCGCAAAAAGGTTGGGCAGGTTGGGACAACCCGCATTGCCATGCGGTCCGCGAGGTTGGGACAAGGTCGGGACGAGGTTGGGCAGGTTGGGACACGCCGGGCGGACGGTCCCACTATCGGGAGCTACGACGGTTCGTCCCGGTGATTCCGGGAATGGAAGACGTCGTGAAGCATGCGAAGCTCAGAAATGATAGAAGCGCTTTCACCCGTGGCAGCGAAAGCCGTGTAAAGGATACTGCGGACGGTGCGGAAATCGCTAAGGCAAAGCGTTTCTTGCGCAACCGGCATCGCTTCACGATGGGGGCGTTTCGCATCCTCCCCCATTCCCAGGCTGGCGCGGGCAACGATTCGGGCAATTCAATAACTATCTTTGCCACTACGCCCTTACAAAATACCCTTCACCCTGACTCGCCTAAGTCAAAGTGCAAAAAAATCGCGCGTCACTGGCGAATCCATGAATATATCTTCGCCAAGAGCATGCGCAACAGCAGTCAGCCCATCTGTCCACCCCTCTCCCCCTTCCATTGGCAGAGGAAGCTCAGTGAACAAGACATTCTCGCCGCTTGGCATAACCCGAAAAACTCGGATGCAATGCTTATCCAGATCAACGGTAACCAAGTGATTGTAGATTCTGCCTGACATTAGTTATTCCATGTATTCAGCGGTGGCAACGGAAGTCCTCGCTCGCATGCGGCCAATCGATCAGCAGCGGACGTATAACAAGCCCGACCTTTCCATGAACCTCTGCGACGAGCAATAGCCCTACAAACACTAATGTCTTCCTCATAGTTGGCATAGCATTGGTCTTTATTCGAGCCATCATCAGTCGCATTGCACATTTTGCCACCGAGCCAGCTGCCGACTGCTCCACCTGCCACAGCTCCCGCGCCCGCGCCCGCAGAACCACCAGCCGAACCTCCGGCAGCTCCGCACCCAACTGTGCCCACCCCTGGTGCGACAAGCGTGCAAGCACCACCAGCACCCACCGCACCTCCTAAAGCCCCAAGCCCTCCTCCAATAACTCCACCGCATGCCGCTCCCGCCGCTGCCCATGCAGCTTGGCAGACAGGTCCCGAAGCAAGGCCAAGTGGGTCCGCATTGTCCACCGGGTCCCCACCAACATAGGCATAGAAGCTATTTTGACCGCCGTCGAATTCAATTGGGTCTTCGCTGATAAAGCCACCCATCATGGGGCTGTAATAGCGTGCTCGATAGTAGTAGAGGCCCGGGCTGTCGGCTTCTCGCCCCGTGTACTGGTACGGATTCGTGAATCCCGTTGTCGTGTCACTTGGTGTCACGTTCCCATACGGGTCGTAGCTGTAGCGCTGCCTGATTGCACCAGTCGGATCAGTCAATGCAATCGTGCTGTTGAGCAAGTCCGTCAAGAAGTACGTTCGTCCCGTGACATCGTTGCGCGCAAAACGCTCGTCGATGCCTAAACCAATCAGGATCGGATTGATCGTGCCACCTTGGGTTTCCTGCACCGCATTCATGCCGTCATACAGGAATTGCGTTGCAGTGCCCTGTATGGACTTGCTGGTCCGCCGCCCCAAAGCGTCATAGCTGAAGCTCAACTGCACCGTGCCGCCCTGACTGATCTGCGCAAGCTGATTGCGCGCATTCCACGTATACGTGTTCGTCCCATCACTGGTCAGGTTGCCGTTCGCGTCGTAAGTCAGCGCCTGCCCGTTGAAATTCGTCTCCCGATCATTCAGGTCAAACGTCGCCGGCTGTGTGGTCGCCGTCGGCAGCACGTCCGTGGCGAAGCTGCCGCCTTTGCTGATGATTCTTCCGTCGGCGTCATATCCGTAAGTCAGGTTGCCAAGCGGGGTGCCGTTGCCTTGCGTATAGGTCAGCCCGGTCAGTTCGCTCGCGGTGTCATAGCCGTAGTTGACGGTGATGCCGTTGGGCAGCGTCAGCGTGGCTCGTCGGTTGTCGGCGTCATACGCCAGTTGCACTGTTTCGCTGCCTTGCGTGATCGTCGTGAGGCGGTTCGCATTGTCGTAGCCGTAGTTGGCCGTCGCTTGCGCCGCCGCGGTCATGCTGGTGCGCCGGCCGGCGGCATCGTAGGTGTAGCTGACGCTGCCTTGCGGCGCACTGGTGCTGGTGACGCGATCCAGGCCGTCGTAATCCCAGCTCAGCGTGCCGCTGGTCGAGTCGGTCAGGCTTGTGATGCGGTTGCCGGCGTCGTAGCTGGCCTGGATGCCGGAGCCATCCGCGTAGGACACCAGGCTTTTGCGGTTGAGCGCGTCGTAGCTGAGGTCGGTAGTTTGGCCTTTGCGATCCGTATGCGTGAGCACATCGCCCATGCCGTCATACGTCCACGACTCGCTCTGGTTCATGGCATCGGTGCGCGTGATCCGCCGGTTGCGGTTGTCGTAGGCGTAGTGGATCACGCCGGTGTTGGGCAGCGTCACGCTCAGCAGGTTGCCGTTGCCGTCGTAAGTTTGCGTCGTGGTTTGATTGAGCGGGTCTGTCATAGCCGTTACACGATCGTTGTTGTCATATTGCGTGAGCGTGACATTTCCCAATGGATCGCGGGCGGCAATCCGACGTCCCAAAGTATCGACCACGTAGTTGACCGTGCGACCAAGCGGATCGGTAACACTCTGCAGGTCGTAGCCCCGGTAAGTAAGACTCACGGTATGGCCCAACGCATCCTGCACCGTCGTCGGCTGGCCGGCGGCATTGCACTGGATCGTGGTGCTATGACCTAACGCATCGGTGCGTCCCGTGAGGCAGCCATGGGTATAGCTGAAGGTGGTGGTATGCCCTAACGGATCGGTCACCGAGGCGAGCTGGTTGTAATCGTTGGTGTAGGTGAAGCGGGTGGTCACCGCATTCGACGTACCGGACAACCGCGTAATGCGGGTGACGTTGCCTAGCGCATCGTGGGCGTAGGCGGTGGTGCGGCCCAGGGCATCCGTTTGGCTGTCGAGTAAGCCCGACGACTCACGGTTGAACGTGGCGGTCTGCGCCAGCGAGGTACCGTAAGCCTCCGTGATGCTGGAGGGATAACTGCTCACTGGATCGAAGGCGACCTGCTCCTGGTTGCCATTCGGGTCGGTCACCGTGGTCGCCGTGACGACGTTGTTGCTGTCAGTGATATAGGCAAACTGATAGGACGTGTTGTCGGCGTAGGTTTGCTTGGTCACTCTTCCATTGGCGTCGTACTGATTGGTCACCCACACATGGCCGCGCCGATCCTGCATGGTGAGCATGTGGTGGTTGGCGTCGTAGGTGTATTGCTCGGTGGTGTTGTCCGGGTACGTGACCGTGGTCAGGCTTCCGGCGCTGTTGTAGGCATAGCCGAGGGTGCGGCCGCTGTGGTCGACGGCGCTAGTGACGCGGTTACCGCTGTCGTAGTTGAAGGTGAGGGTGCGGCCGCTGGGTGAGAGGGCTTGTTCGAGCAGGCCGCCGTTGTAGGTGTATTGAATCTGGTTGCCGTAGCGGTCTTGTATCCACGACAGGCTGTTGGGCACATGATTGGTGAAGGCGTATTGCGTGCCGTCCTTCATCGTCACGATCCAATGGGCGGCGCTGGGCGTGGTGTCGTAGACGAACTGCAGGGTGGCGCCATACAGCGACGAATCGGTGTCGGTGTGCTCCCACACGGTACCGGCCGGGAACGGCCAATTGGCCGAACCGCTGACCAAATGGAAGTTCACCCCCTCGCCGCACGGCAACACCATCTGCACCGTGTTGAAGGTGTGATCGTTGTTGGGCGTGGTGCCGGCCAGATGCATGCCGACGTTGCTGTTGCCACCGATGCCGAACATCTGCGAGGCCGTACTCGCCGAGTTATACGTACGGGTCAGCGTCAACGGCAGGATGTCGCGAATGGCCAGATCGTCCCACTCGTGAAACAGGATGCCGGTTTGCAGGTCGATCGGCTCGCCCCTTTGCGCATTGCAAACCTTTTGCTCCGTCCCTCCGGCGGCGCTGCTGATCGACGCACCCGCACCCAAGGCAAGCGTCAGCGCCACGCCGGGATCGGGTGCGAGATGTTGGGTGTCGGTAGAAACATGTCCAGTGCCGTACATCTGCCAGCCGTCTTGGGCGCTATACACCCAGAAATCAGCCGCCGTGTTGGCCTTCGCTTGGCCATAGTTGGGGTAGACCACGCGGATGCCCTTGGCGGCTTCCGGCGTCAGCCCTTGCATCACCGCATCGCCCGGCTGGAGGGTGAAGTACATCGGGAAGTTGTCGGGCAACGGGAACGGCGCGTGATCGACCGGCGTAGGCACCAGCGCAATATGCGTGAGCACCTTGCCTTGTCGATCCTTGAACACCGCACCGGCAGGGATATGTAGCTCCAGTCCCGGCATGTCCGGGTGCTCAAGCACCACTTCGCGCGGGGTCGGTGTCGGCAATGCGATCTCGTCGCGCGGCAGGATGCGTGGTAGGTACATCACGAATGGCATGTGGCTGATGGCGTGGGCCTTCACGTCGGCGCCGACCACAAAACGACCGTATGTCACATGACCATGGTTGGCCGAGTCGCCATCCACGAAGAGTTCCTGCCGTCCGGCGGGAAGATCTTTCAGCACGAATATACCTTGCGCATCCGTCTTCACGATCTGATCGCCAATGCTCACCGCCACGTTGGCGACAGGCGTTTCGTCGATCTGGCGCACTTGGCCGATGAATGCGGTGATATTTTTTGGCAGTGCCGCTTCCAGCGCACGCGTGTCGGGCAGGTGTTGGTACTTGGCATACAGGCGCCAGTGGGCGCCTGTTGCATCCGGCGCATTGTTCTTGCCGGGATAGAACGCCCCGTCGCGTACGAAGCCGTGATCTCGGCAAAGTTGATCGCCCGTGCATGTCGCATGCCCGCCACCGGCCATCACATAGAGCGGGGGCAGAGCGGTTTCCGAGGACGTCGGCGTGTTCGCTGCCGGACGCGCCCCCGACCCAGCCAACACCACGCCAGTGACATCGTGGCTGGCGGTGGTAAAGCCCACCGCGGTGTACGGCACCGCCTCGCCGGTTGCGGTGTGCAAGCCCTTCACGAACAGCGTATAGCGCGAGCCGGGATACAGATCATCCGGCAATTGCACGAAGGCCAGGCGGCCACCCTCGGTGCCTATCGCCTTGACTGGCACCGCGCCTTCCGGACCGAGCAAGGTCACCGCGCCATCGTTGAGTTGGCGCACGTCGACAGGGGCTGCAAAGCGCATCACCAGCGGGCCGTGAAGGGAAGCGGACGTGGTGTTTTGGTCGGGGGAGGTTTTTGTGATCAGCGATGCCGGTTTGGCCGGCGCGGTGACGCCGACCCACCATCGTGACGTTGTGGGATCGTATTGCCACGCTTCGTGGATCGGCAGGCCGTGCTCATCGACCCCCTCTTCGATCACGACAGAGCCGTCGCTTTGCAAGGTGGCCTTGGCTTCCATGCGCGGTGATACAGCCTTGCTCAGCAGCGTGATCTGACGGGTTTGCGGCTGCCACACCACAGACAGGGTCGCGGGTTTGCCGTCGACCGACCAACCGCCCGTCATCAGCACGCTGCCATCCGTCAGCACGGTAAGCGTGTGGCCGGCACGCGCCGGCAAGTCCAACGCGCCCGTGCGCACGAAATGCTGCGTGGATGGATGGAACCATTCGCCGTTGTCCAGCATGTGGCCTTGCGCATCGACACCGCCCCAGAGCAGCACGTCGCCACCGGGCATCACCGTGACCGAGCCGAAGCGACGAGCTTCCGGCAGTTTCACGGGAAGGCGCTGGCCCTCATCAAGGAGATAAGCGAGACCTTCTCCGCCATGCACCTCAAGCAAGCGCCCGTCGGGCAGGAGCGTGCGACGGATGTCGGCCGAGGCGGGTAGCACGTATGCGTGATGATGGGTCGTGACCCGTTCGGGCGACGATGCCTTTGGCAACGACACGGCGACCACGCTCAGCAGGATGACACTCGCCATCATCCCGACCACCCGTGCGCCACTCCAGCGCGTTTCCCTGACTTTCATCATCAATGTCCTTTTAGGCATGCCGTGGCATGACCACTCATCGCTCGATCCGTGTTGATCCGTTTTACTGGGGTATTAGCGTTAATTGCGCATGGGCTGGAATGCCTATGGCGGTGTAGAACACCACCGTATACGTGCCCGTCGCGGGGAGATTGGCCAGGTTGCTCGTCGTCGAACTGGCTGTGTTGAAGCTGACATACGCATTGTTCGTCGCGATCGCCTGCGTGGTCGGACTGAAGACTAAGGCATACAGCGGTTGGCCTGACGGAGTGGTGCTGACGCCTGACACGTTCAAGGCCACGGTATCGCCGGCGTTGGCGGTGAAGGTGAAGCGTTCGATCTGCCCCATGCCAAGATGGACGGGGACTGGGGTGTTCGCGGTTAATGCGCCACCCATGACATCGGGCTGCAACAGTGCATCGAAACGGATTGTGCCGCCATTGGTTGGGGAAACGATGGCGGTATAGACGCCGGACACGAGATTCCACAAGGCGGCACGGCACGAAGCGCCGGAGCCTGTATAGCAGGTAAAGTTTGTTAAGAAGCTTCCGGAAGGGTTGTAGACGTTGAGCTCAACGCTGTTGCTTCCGCCGGTGACGGCAACATTTTCCAGTTCCAACTCGAGGTTATCGCCCGCATGGGCGGTAAAGCGCAGATAGGCGTTTTGGTTTGGCGTGGTTGTGGCGAAGCTTTGCACTGCACCGCTACTGTTCATCGTGCCTGTCACGCCAGGCACGAGCATCAATTGTGCGCTGGCCGGAATGCCTATGGCGGTGTAGAACACCACCGTATACGTGCCCGTCGCGGGGAGATTGGCCAGGTTGATGGTTGTGGAGTTGACCGTGTTGAAGCTGACATACGCATTGTTCGTCGCGATCGCCTGCGTGGTCGGACTGAAGACTAAGGCATACAGCGGTTGGCCCGACGGAGTGGTGCTGACGCCTGACACGTTCAAGGCCACGGTATCGCCGGCGTTGGCGGTGAAGGTGAAGCGCTCGATCTGCCCCATGCCAAGATGGACGGGGACTGGGGTGTTCGCGGTTAATGCGCCACCCACGATATCCGCTTGCAATAACGCACTGAAACTCATCGTGCCACCGTTCATGGGTGTCACGATGGCCGTATAGGCACCGCTTGCCAGGTTCCACAAGGCCGCCCGGCAGGAAGCGCCGGAACCGGCCGCATAGCAACCAAATGATGCAATGGATGTCCCTGCCGCCTTGTAGACAGCCAGATTCACCCCGTTCTCACCGCCGCCCACCACATTGACGTTTTCCAACGTCAATTCCAGGTTGCTGCCGGCCGTGGCCGAGATAATCAGTCGTTTGCTCTGCGCCGCCCCTGCGGTACTGAGTGCTAGCGGCACGCTGTTGACAATCGCCGGGTTTATTTCCATCGCCACGGTGAGCTGGGCGCCTGTCGTATTGGGTTGAAACACCACCAGGTACGCACCGCTCGTTGTCAATGGCGGCAGATGTATCGTGGGCGAGGTGGTGGAAATGGTTCCGGATTGAATCTGCACATGATCCGGTGCATAGATCATGTAGCTAATGCTGCTCGCCGTCGTGATATGGCTGATCTGCAAGCTCGCCCATTCGCCTGCCGTTCCATTGAAAACCACTGCACCCATTTGGCCGGCAGCACCGATGTTGAGATGGGCTACAGCACCATCAGCCGTGACATAGCCACTGCTGACCACGTTGGCGGCGTTGATCGAACTAGGCAGCACAACAACGGGCGACGTGCTCGTCGCCTCCCCATACGGGGTGTCGACCGTAACTTGCCCACTGATCGCACCGCTTGGCACGGCATATTGCAACTGCGTATCACTGATACTCACCAACGCGAGAATATTGCCGCCACCCATTTGGACACGCGTGTCACCCGCAACAGGATCGAGATACGCGCCGGTGACGGTCACCGTCTGGCCTGTCGTCACCACCACCGGACTGACCTGAGCAATCGTAGGGGGTACCCCGGTGTCATCCACGACAAAGGACGTGGCACTGCTGACCGTGTTACCCGCCACCGTCACGCTGATCGGCCCCGTGGTGGCGCCACTTGGAACCGTTGCCACCCATTGTGTTGACGCGGCCGAAGTGACACTGGCTACCGTCCCGTTGAAACTCACCGTGTCATTCGCAGCTTGGCTGTCGAAACCTTGCCCCTGAAGCGTGACTTGTGTCCCCGCTTTGCCATGGGTTGGCATGAACGAGAAGATCCCCAGTTGCCCCGCCGCAAAGGGGGTGCTGACCTGATTCACGTGCCCGAGCGTGTTGTAGCCGTATTGGACGCTGGTGCCGTTACTCGCGGTCACTGCGACGACGCGACCGTTGGCGTCGTAGACGTAGTGGGAGGTTTGTGCGGACAAGCCACCCGAAGCTAGCAGCAGGAAGCAAAGCAGACCGGTGACGCCTGCATGAAACCATCGATCGATCCAACGCCGGCGAGACGGGCTTGCGCTCGATCCAAATGGCGCACCATCCACTTCCCACCTTCCGTTCCCCAGCGATTCCATTGCACAGTCCTTTTCTTACCGCTCCTTGGGAAACGGCCAGCTTGATCTCAACGTCATGAACCTCTTGAACCCCTGACGCCCTGTCCCGGCGTGAAAGGGGGGTGAAGTTGTCTGCGAATGGCATCAGATTCGGCATGAATAATCCGTGAAGATTTTCACAGTAGGCAGACGTAACCGCGTTGTGGTCTGATGGCACGGCGTCGTGACAGGGCCGTTTTCGGCAACTGCGCTGAAAGGCATCGTGGTGATGGTCGTCAATGATGCATCCGAGCAAGCTGCCGACACGGCAGCGCTCAAAGCCAGCGGCGCCACCGTGCGCTTTGTGACGATGTAGACGACCGACCCGCGACAGGAGAACGTGCAGGATGCCTCGCAAGGGTTGGATTGCGTTGCTGGCTGCGGTCGTGCTGATCAGCGTGGCCGCGGAAGTCGTGTTGCATCCAGTTGTGCATGCGTCGCCCGACGCAGCGCGGCTTGCCCGGCGCATTGCGTTGGGCAAGCAGCTCTTCAACGATCCATCGTTGAGCGCCGATGGCGCCGTGCGCTGTGCGTCTTGCCATATGCCGGACAGGAGCTACACGGATGGGCGTGCCGTGGCCATCGGGGTATATGGGCATACGGGTACGCGCAACACGCCGAGTCTCCTCCCTATCGCCGCAGCGAACGAATCCACCTTTTTCTGGGATGGACGCCGCACGACACTTGAGCAGGCCGTGCTCGATCCCCTCACCAATCCCGTGGAGATGGGCCTTCACGATCAGAGCCAACTGTTGCGGCGGATCACGCGCAACGGTGCGTACCGCACGGCATTCGCGCAAGCCTTTTCTGACGGAGGCGTTTCGCTCACAGCCACCGAGGTCGGCACGGTCCTCGCCGCCTATGTGCGCTCGTTGACGCCGCCCGAGAGTCCGTTCGATCGTTATCGGCGCGGTGATCGCGCTGCGTTGAATCCGCGCGCACAACTCGGGCTGGCCTTGTTCCAAGGCAAAGCCGGCTGTGCGGAATGCCATCGGCTCGACGGTTCGTCATCGGCGTTCACGGATCATGCCTATCATCGATCGGGTGTCGGCCTGGATGGCATTGCCGCGAACCTGTCCGCACTCACCCAAGGCGTGATCACACGATCGCTACAAGGTGGCGCCATCGGCGATCGCGTCGCCACGCAGGCGGACGAAGCCCAGCTTGGGCGGTTCAATGTCACGCTGGACCCGGCGGACATCGGGCTATTTCGCACGCCATCGCTACGTAGTGTGTCCCACACGGCGCCGTACATGCACGATGGCAGCGTACCAACGCTGGAGGATGCGATCGATCGCGAAGTGTATTACCGCAGTTTGCAGGCAGGACGGCCATTGAATCTCAGCGTGGAGGAGCGGCTTGATCTCGCCGAGTTCCTGCGTTCGCTTTGAGAGTGGCGAGATTCGTTGGACAAACGCCAGGATGCGTTCTGTTGTTGCTGATAGGTGACACGACGGTTAGGCTGCATCAGGGCTGGTTTCGAGTGATGGTGGGATGTCTGATGACACCATCTTATCACTCGAGCCAGCCCTTCTTACCTGTAAGATCAGCGAGTTGCAGCTTAAGTAAGTGCCATTCTCCTCAGACCTTGCTTTCATTACAAAACGTTGAACGATTTCTTGCACATCCATAGGCGTAGCGACGCGCATGAGTGAGAATAGATGGATGCCGCGTCGCCAAGCCATTCAACCTGTCGTCCACGAAACGCCCCAGCCTGAGCTGTTCCTCAACCGCGAATTGAGTGCGCTTGAGTTCAACTTCCGCGTCCTCGCCCAAGCCCGCGATCCGGACATATCGCTGCTGGAACGCCTGCGCTACCTGAGCATTGTCGCCAGCAATCTCGATGAGTTTTTCGAGGTCCGCGTGGCGATGCTCAAGCAACGCCACGCGTTTGGCTCGGCCGCACCCGGTCCGGATGGCATCAGCTCGGGCGAATTGCTCATGCATATCCGTGAGCGCGTGCTCGACCTGGTCGGCGCGCAATACACCACTTGGCAAGATGAGCTGGGCCCTGCTCTGGCCGCAGACAACATTCACTTCGTCACGCGCAAGCAGTGGACCGCACGCCAGCGCCGCTGGCTGCAAGGTTATTTCGAGAACGAGGTGTTGCCGGTGCTGTCGCCACTCGGCCTCGACCCGGCGCATCCGTTTCCGCGTATCCTCAACAAGACGCTCAACATCGCGGTGGTGCTGCAAGGCCGCGATGCGTTCGGTCACGAAGGCCATATGGCGCTGGTGCGCGCACCACGTTCGCTGCCGCGCATCATCCGCATTCCCCATGAAGTCAGCGGCACGGGCGATCATTTCGTGTTCCTGGCCGAGCTGTTGCAGGCATTCGTCGACATGATGTTCCCTGGCTTCAAAGTCGCCGGTGCGTATCAATTCCGCGTCACCCGCAACAGCGAGCTGATCGTTGAAGAAGAAGTCGACAACCTGGCGCGCGCACTCACCGAAGAACTGATCGGCCGCGGCTACGCCCGCCCGGTGCGCCTGGAAATCGACACGGATTGCCCGCCATCGATCGTGTCAATGCTGATTGACAACTTCGAGTTGGAAGACACCGACGTCTATCGTTGCAACGGTCCGGTCAACATCATCCGTCTGGGGCTTGTTTACGACGAAATTGATCGCCCCGACCTGAAATTCCCGCACTTCACACCGGCCATGCCGGGCGCGTTCGGCACGGGCAAGAAAAAGATGTTCGACACGCTCAGCCAGCACGACATCCTGCTGCACCATCCCTATGAATCGTTCAGCGCCGTGGTGGATCTGCTACGCGAAGCCGTGCAGGATCCGGATGTATTGGCGATCAAGCAGACGCTTTATCGCGCCGGTAAGGACACCCCGCTGGTCGATCTGCTGGTGGAAGCCGCCCGCAATGGCAAGGACGTCACCGTGGTGATCGAATTGCGGGCACGCTTCGACGAAGAAGCTAACATCCGTCTCGCCGAGCGCTTGCAGGAGGCCGGCGTGCAGGTGGTCTACGGCGTGGTGGGTTTCAAGACCCATGCCAAGATGATGCTGATCGTGCGGCGCGAGCATGGCCACCTACGCCGCTACGTGCATCTGTCGACCGGCAATTACCACCAAAGCAACAGCCGCCTCTATACCGATATCGGCCTGATGACGGCCAACCCCGAGATGGGCGAAGACCTGCACAAGGTCTTCCAGCAACTGTCTGGCCTTGGCCCGTCGATCAGCCTCAAGCAGCTACTGCATTCACCATTCACGCTGTACAAAAGCGTCGTCGAAAAGATCGAGCGCGAAGCGGTCCATGCTCGCAGCGGCAAACCGGCACGCATCGTGGCAAAACTCAATGCTCTGAACGAAACGCATGTGATCGAGGCGTTGTATGCCGCGGCGCAGGCGGGAGTGGACATCGACCTGATCGTGCGTGGCGCCTGTACGTTGCGTCCGGGCATTCCGGGGGTGTCCGAACGCATCCGCGTGCGCTCCATCGTCGGACGTTTCCTGGAGCACAGTCGCGTGTACTGGTTCGAAAACAACGGCGAGCCGGACGTGTATTGCGCCAGCGCCGACTGGATGGAACGCAACCTAATGCGCCGCATCGAAGTAGCTTTCCCCATTCTCGATCCGGCGCTGGCGCGGCGCGTCTATGACGAAACGCTGGCCAATTACCTGGCCGACAACACGCAGGCGTGGCTGCTGGACAGCGATGGACATTACACACGCGCCACACCCGGCGAGTATCCGCCGCATTCGGCGCAGCAGACGTTGCTGACATACCTGTGCGGCAACAGCCTTGCCAAATCGGCTGGTAACTAGCTGGTTGATGACCGGTGCATACGTGCGAAAATTATCGCTGTTACCTGAGTTATCCTCCCCCTCCAAGCCGTCATCCCAGCCTGCACTAGGATGACGGCGATGACACACTGACCAGGAGCCTTGCGTGAACCTCGGCGACCCGATGCAGATCAAGGATGGCGAGCTGATGGCTGCCGTCGATATCGGTTCAAACAGTTTTCATATGGTCGTTGCACGCATGGAGCACGGCGAACCGCGCGTGATCGATCGCTTGCGCGAGACTGTGCGCATGGCCGCCGGTCTGCGCGCCGACGGCACCCTGGAGGCCGAGCATCGTGCACGCGCGCTGAACTGCCTAGCCAAGTTCGGCCAGCGCATCGCCGGCATTTCCACCATGCGCATACGCGCGGTGGCCACCAACACGGTGCGACGACTTGCTTCACCGCAGGCATTTCTCACTGCCGCGGAAGCTGCGCTGGGGCATCCGGTAGAGGTGGTCTCCGGCCGCGAGGAGGGCCGCCTGATCTTTCTTGGCGTGGCGCACGACCTATCCGCCTCGCGCGAACCGCGCCTGGTCATTGACATCGGCGGCGGCAGTACCGAATTCATCATCGGCCGGGGTCTTGCGCCGATGCATACGGAAAGCGTCCAGATCGGCTGCATTGCCTCCACCCAACGCTTCTTCCCCGGCGGCAAGCTCACACGCAAGCGCTGGCAACGCGCCCGCGACGAAATCGGCGTGCTGCTACAGCAGTTCTCCGAGGAATACCTGGAAGCCGGCTGGACGGATGCCTACGGCTCCTCAGGCAGCGCCAAGGCCATCGGCACCGCCTTGCAGGCCATGAAGTTGTCTGACCATGGCGTAACGCCAGCATCGGTTGCCGTGCTGCGCGACGCCATGCTTGATCAGGGCCAGATCAGTACGCTCAAGCTGCCCGGGCTGGCCGAGGAACGGGCGCCTGTGTTTGCCGGCGCCGTGGTGATCTTTGAAGCCGCCTTCGCCGCACTGGGCATCCAGCGCCTGCAGGTGTGCGAAAGCTCGATGCGCGAAGGCTTGCTATGGGACCTGATCGGCCGCGCCGGCGGCAGCGATCCGCGCACTGCCAGCATCGACGCCCTGGCCAACCGCTATGGCGTTGATCGCACCCAGGCGCGGCGGGTGGAGTCCACCGCGCTGATGCTGTTCGACCAAATTGCTCCGACCTGGAAGCTCGACGCTGAAGCGCGCGAGTGGCTGTCCTGGGCATCGCGTGTCCATGAAATCGGCCTGGCCATCGCACATAGTCAATACCACCATCACGGCGCCTATATTTTGCGCAACGCCGACCTGGCCGGTTTCTCGCGGGAAGAGCAGCATCTGTTGGCCGCCATCGTGCAGGCGCATCGCCGCAAGCCAGACAAACCCATCTTCTCCGCCCTACCGCAGCGTCATCGCCAGCTCGCCAAGCAGATCACTGCCGTGCTGCGCCTAGCCGTACTGTTCCGTCGCTCACGCCGCGCAGAATCGCTGCCGCCCTTGCACCTGTCCGCCACCAGCCAGCGACTCCACCTGTTACTGCCGACCGGATGGCTGGACCAGCATCCGCTCAGCCAGGCCGATCTGGAGCAGGAAGTCACGCCGATGTCGGAGCTGGGTTTGACGCTGGCGCTGTCCGCGGCGGAGTAGCACTACATCCATGTTCAGCCCATGTGAGCCATAGCTACCTTCAGCCGCGTATCATGAGCGGATGTCTATGCGCCGCCACCCGATCATCATGTCCAAGCACCTGCTGACCGCATTCTTTCTGCTCGCCACCCCGCTTGCCATGGCGCAGACCGCCAAGCCGGCAGCCACTGCCGCGCCGCCGGCGGCAGCTAGCCCGAGCGTTGTGTTGCATACCTCACAAGGCGATATCACGCTGCAACTGCTCGGCGACAAATCACCTAAGAGCGTCGCCAATTTCCTGCGTTACGTGCACGAAGGTTTCTACGCAGGCACGGTTTTCCATCGCGTGATCCCCGGCTACCTCATCCAGGGCGGCCTTTACACCAAGGAACTGCAACCGCGACGCACGCATTCGCCCGTGCAAAGCGAAGCCGACAATGGTCTTTCCAACCAGCGTGGCACCGTAGCGGTGGCACGCGGCGCGGATCCGAATTCCGGTACATCGCAGTTCTTCATCAACCTCGTTGACGATCGCCGCCTTGACTATGTCGGCAACCAGAGCGGTCTCACCTGGGGCTACGCCGTGTTCGGCAAGGTCGTGAAGGGCATGGATGTGGTCGACAAGATCGCCAACCTGCCCACGCGCGGCCAGGGCCCGTTTGCCGCCGACGTACCCAATCCTCCGGTAATCATTGAAAGCGTCAACGTGGTCGGCGAAGCGACGCCTGCTGCATCCAGCTCGACGACATCGGCATCCGGCAGCACGTCGACCAAGTCTCCATGAGCACGCTGTTCATCGCCGACCTGCATCTCGACGACAACCGCCCGCACATCACTTCGCTATTCGAGCACTACCTCGCCAGTGACGAAGTCCGCCACGCCGATGCGCTATATATCCTCGGCGATCTGGTCGAGGCCTGGATCGGCGATGACGACGATGCTGTCTTGCTGGCACGCATCGCCCGCGCCACACGCGCCGTGCGCGGTGCCAGTGTCCCGGTGTACTTCATGGTTGGCAACCGCGACTTCCTGCTTGGCGAGGCGTTTGCCGAACGCGCCGGTTTCACCCTGCTCGAAGATGGCGCCGTGCACGATCTCTACGACACCCCGACCCTGCTGATGCATGGCGATGTCTTGTGCACCGACGACGTCGCTTATCAGGCAGTGCGTCGCAACGTGCGCACGCCGGAATGGAAGGCGCAGATCCTGGCGATGCCGCTGGATGCGCGCCGCGCCTTTGCGGCAAAGGCACGTCAGGACAGCCGCGCGCATACCGGCAGCACGCACGAGACCATCATGGACGTGAACGCCGTGGCCGTGGCCGATGCCATGCGCGCAAACGGTGTCAGGCACCTTATCCACGGACATACGCATCGCCCGGCCATTCACCACTTCGATCTGGACGGCCATACGGCCGAACGCATTGTCCTGGGTGACTGGTACGAACAGGGATCGGTGCTGCGCGTCAGTCCGGAACGGCGGGATCTGCGTAGGTTGGGGTGAGCGCACGCGAACCCCAACATCGCCATGCATATGCCGGTATGAATATATGTGCCGATGGCGCCAATCGAGTACTGGCAATGTTGGATTACGCTGCACTAGCCCAACAGTCACGCAGAGCGCGGCACTCGCGATGATGGCTGTCCAGGGAAAGTTTCTGCCAGTCTTACGAAAATAACTAAAAGCCTTGTCATCCCAGCGAAAGCTGGGATCCAGCGCCTTTGGCGCATCGAAGACACTGATAGGGGTCGGGAAGGATCTCACCTCCCCGCCCTCCGAACCGTACTGGCGGATCTCCCGCATACGGCTCTCCAGTCAGATGTGTCCTCGATGGGAGTGGAGGATGGCTTGCCGAGCGGTGATTGAAGAGAACAGCCCGCAAGCCGCAAAGTAGTTGCTGCGCCAGCGCTGGTGGGCGCGCAGATGCTTGGCGCTTCCACGCCAACCGATCCGATACGCCAGGATGCGTCGAAGCCGATAACGAATGTGGGCATCCCGATTGGCCAACACGCGCTCGTCGGCATGCTTGAAGTAACCGAACACACCTCGGAGCCAGGGGTTGATGTCCTCGATCAAGGCCGTCAGCGACCGCCCCGCTTTGCGCGGGGTCAGTTGCGCTAATTTCTTATACAAAGCTTTTCGCTTCTTCGGCTTGATCGTTCGTTTCAGACGGCCATCCTCGGCCAGATAGAAACGATATCCGAGAAAGTCAAAGTGACCTTCTTGTTGGCTCAAGTTCGCGATCCGTGTCTTGTCCGGATGCAGGCTCAACTGCGCCGCCTCCACCCAGTGCCTGACCTCGGCAAGCGCCGCTTGGGCTTCCTCTTGCGTCCGGCATAGCACCACGAAGTCATCGGCATAGCGAACCATCCGATACCCTCGTTCGCGCATCCTGACGTCCAGTGGATGCAGGTAGATGTTGGACAGCAACGGGCTTATAACGCCACCAACAACAGAGCAAACTGTCGCTTAAAATGGGGCCTGCGCATTTCAAGGGGGTGTTTGGCGCCGTGGTCCAGAAGCTGCTCCAAGGTTGATGTGGACCTCGTCCTTGAGACGGTCACTCCCACTGACAGGAAGGTGCGGTGATGCGCCGAGGACGTAAACAATGGCGGGTACATCTGGCCTTCGAGCCGAACCGCCACGCCCAGGAACAGCTGCAAAAGGCGTACGAGCAAATCAATCCCATCGAAGCACGGTCCACGGCAAAGCCGTCCGCGAAGCCGTCTGCAGTGACCAGGCAAGCGACCACCAAGCGAGGTAGACGATGAGCAAAGATACGATGGTCGCGCTCTATGCGCGGGTATCCTCCGAGCAGCAAAACAAACGCGGCACCATTGAAAGCCAGCTGGCTGCACTGAAGGAGCGTATTTCAGCTGATGGCGCGCAGATCGCCGATGACATGTGTTTCGTTGACGCTGGCGTGAGTGGTGCGACGCTCATCAGGCCACAGCTAGAGCGACTCAGGGACTGTGCTGCGCTCAGCACGATCGACCAGCTCTACATCCTGTCACCGGACCGGCTGGCGCGCAAATATGCGCACCAGGCATTGCTGATGGAAGAGTTCACAGCTTGTGGCATGCAGGTCGTGTTCCTCAATCACGCCATCGGTGCGTCACCGGAAGAATCACTGCTACTGCAGATGCAGGGCATGATCGCGGAATACGAGCGGGCGAAGATCACCGAACGTCACCGCCGTGGCAAGCTTCACGGCGCAAAACGTGGCAGCGTCAATGTCCTGTCCGGGGCACCCTACGGCTACCGTTACATTCGCCGGCAGCTCGATGGAACGCCGGCCCGGTACGTGATCGAGCTACCCCAAGCAGCGACGGTCCGGGCAATTTTCCAGTGGGTGGGAATGGACCGCTTGAGCATAGGGGACGTGGTACGCCGCCTCACCGAGTCGGGTACTGTGACGGCGTCAGGCAAACCCTATTGGGATCGAAGCGTGGTGTGGGGCATATTGCGCAATCCCGCGTACATGGGGCGGGCTGCGTTCGGCAAGACGAAGTCGTGCGATCACCTGCAGGTGCGCGTGCGTGCCCAGCGTCATAGTGCTGACGTGCCAAAAAAACCGCATTCAACAACACGTACCGACCCACAAGACTGGATCGAGATTCCGGTGCCAGCCATCATCAGCGCGGCGCTGTTTGAATCGGCGCAAGAACAACTCGTCGAGAACCGCAAGCTGGCACGCCAGAGGCGCGAGAGTGCGCCGCTGCGTCTGCTGCAAGGACTGACAGTCTGCGGTCAATGTCACTACGCTTACTATGCGAAAAAGGTGAGCAAGGCCGCGTCCAAGAGCCATCCGCGAGACTATGCCTATTATCGCTGTGTTGGAACCGACGCCTATCGTTTCGGCGGTCAACGCATCTGTGACAATCTGCAGGTTCGAACGGACAAACTCGATGATCTGGTATGGCAGCAGGTAGTGGAATTACTTAGACATCCGGAGCGATTGAAGAACGAATATCAGCGTCGACTGGATATGATGGAGCGCAATGAAAGAAATAGCTTCGATACGAGCAGCCTTGAAAAGCAGCGGTTGCAACTGGAAAAAGGCAAGTCCAGGCTGATCGATAGCTATGCAGATGGGATCATTGATAAGACCGACTTTGAGCCGAAGATGCAGCAACTGAAGGGCCGGCTTGAGCAGATTGACCAGCAGATCCTTGAGTCAAGGCAACAAGGGGCCGTACAACGCGAACTATTTCTGGTCATCAATCGGCTTGAGGAATTTGCAGGTGCCCTTAGCAAGAAACTTGGCACGCTTGACCTGGAAACGAAGCGCAGGATCGTATTGGGCCTGGTCAAGCGCGTCGAAATCCACAAGGACGACATCGTCGTTGTGTTCAGGGTTGATCCGCAGCCGGGAGCGCTCACCAGCGAGGATTCGAATGATTCGGGCGACGGAATGAAAAGTATGCAACATTGTTCGAGGCGTCAGCGGACCACCTTGCGGTGTACCGGTCTCTCGCGCTCCGATCATCCCATCACGCATCAGCCCCGCTTCCAGGTAACGACGAATCAGCTTGAGCACCCGTTCGTCTTCCACATGCCGGGCCACCCGCGACATCAACATGTCGTGGTTGACCCGATCAAAGAACTTCTCCAGATCAATGTCCACCACCCAGCGGTGTCTTTGCTGCACATACTGCCTTGCCTTTGGCTAACTCTTCCCCTTGACGGGCGAGTCGAGGACTTGCACCTCCTCTCCTAGCAGGTGCGCCCTGCCGGGCGCACACAAAAAACGGCCGGTATCCAACGATACCGGCCCCATTCGACTCAAGGAGTTTTATTGATGAAACCGCTTACAAATCCAAGCCGAAGCCCATGCCCACATTGGCATCCGAACCGCTGAACGCACCACCAATACTGAAGCGCGCACGCTCATTGATAGCCTTGGCGTAACCCACCGCCATCGCAGACTGGCCACCCTGGTAACCAACACCCATCGAGAGGCGACCATTACCCGGCATCACGCCCGCGGCGTTCACCGCCATCTGCGTGCTGGCCGCGCTCATCGCGCCCATGCCATTGATGCGCTTGTCGATCTGGCGGAACTTCTGATTGGCCCAGTCCTGCACACCGTTCACCGCATCCTGTACCTGACCCCAGTTCGCCGCATCCGTACGCTGTGTACCAGCCGCCACGTTGGTGATCTGGCGCTCCTGGCCGGGCGCACCCACCGACACCGTGTTGTCGCGGTCAGCCACCGAACCTGCACCCAACGCCACCGAGTTGTTGCCCGTGGCGCTAGCATTGGAACCCAGCGCGGTGCTGTTGGTGCCGGTTGCGCTGGCGCTTTCGCCGACCGCCGTGCTCCCGCTGCCGGAAGCCACGGCATTGGCGCTGTTGGCGGTGCTGTTGGCACCCGAAGCGATGGCACCTGCACCGGTCGCCGTGCTGTTGTCACCCGATGCCACGGCACCATTGCCCACCGCCGTGCTGTTCGAGCCGGACGCATCCGCACCGTCGCCCACCACTAGACTGTTGTCACCGCTGCCGCTGCCCGGGCCATAGACCGGATCACCGCCGCCGGGGCCGGAATTACCGATCGTGCCGTCTTCAATGCCTTGTTCGATCGTGCCCAGGCGGCCGTCCAGGTTGCCAATCTGACCGCTGAGCGAGTCGTACTGGCTCTGGAAATCCTGCTGCATCGAGAACAACTGACCACCGTTCACCGCCTGCATGCTGCCGGCCGCGATCAGGCCCGGTGCCAGCTTGTCGATCACTGTGCCGTTCGTGCCACCCAGTGTGGCGGAGGCCAGCGAGTGATCGTCATACGAGATCACCGTCATCGGATCGCCGGAAGGATCGTACAGACCCGCTGCCTTCAACTGCGACATCGTCACCGCATCGTCATCGCTCACACCGTTGGCCACGCCGGTCAGGATGCGCATGCCGTCGGTGCCGGTGAAATCCACCGCCGCACCGCCGGTTGCTGCGCCCACGGTTAGGTTGGCACCCAGTGCGGACTGCTGCACCAGACCCACGCCACCGTTATCGAGCTGATCTTTCAGATTCGTAATCGCTCCTTCGTTGACGGTCACGCGACCATCCAGGTTCGTCACGCGGGTGGAAAGGTTGCTTACGTTGGTATTGAGCGTGTTGATGTCGCCGATGTTCTGCGCCACCTGATCGTTGGTGGCTTTCAACTGCGAACCGTTGACTGCGTCGGTGCTGGTGTCGGTCAGTTGGCCGTCTGCCACACCGGTGAGCGTGCGTGCGCCAGCCGTACCGGTGAAATTCACCACGGTGCCATCGGTGTTCGCACCGACGGTCAGATCCGCACCCGCCGCCGACTGCTGCACCAGACCCACCGTGCCGCTGCCGATCTCATCGGCGAGTTTGTTGATGTCCTGGGCGTTCGTGGTGACGCGGCCGTCGATGTTGGTGATGGCGTCGCTCACGGACGTGACCGTGGAGCCACCCACGTTGTAGGCCGGCAGCGTGATCGAACCATCGGGGTTCAGCGTCGCGCCACCGCCCAGTGCGGTGACCAAGCTGCTCGACACGCCATGCAACTGCGAGCCGTTCACCGCATCCTGGCTGGTGGCGGACACCACGCCGTTCGCCACGCCGGTCAGCGTGCGGGTGCCGGCTGTGCCGGTGAAATTCACCGCTGTGCCGTCAGTGTTCGCGCCTACGGTCAGGCTCGCACCCGCCGCCGACTGTTGCACCAGGCCCACCGTGCCGTTGTTGAGGCTGCTGGTGAGATGGCTGATGTTGGTGGTGTTATTAGTGACCGCAGTGTCAAGGCCAGTAAGCGCTGCGCCTACCGTGGTGAAGGTGCCACCGTTAGTCAACGTATAGGACGGACCAGTCACGGCGCCGGTAGTCGTATCAAGCGTCGCACCCAGCGCCGTCAAGGTTGGCTGCAACTGGCTCACGTTCACCACATCGTTTGCCTGCGTACCCGCCGCCACGTTGGCGATCTGACGCTGAGTCGTTGAGCTACCTACGGAAACCGAATTGGCCCGGTCCGCAACCGAGTTGGCGCCGATCGCCACGGCATTGGCTGCTGACGCGCTAGCAGAAGCACCGATAGCCACGCTGGTGCTGCCACTTGCATTAGATGAGGCACCAACAGCCACTGCATTGGCGACCATGGCATGGGCAGAAGAACCCACGGCGACGGTGACATCTCCTTGAGCCTGAGCGCCGCCACCTAAGGCGGTAGCGATGGCGCCGTTAGCGATGGAACTATCACCAAGAGCTACGGTAGCGGTGCCAGATGCGTTTGCCCTATAACCTACGGCAAGTGCGGCCTCAGGCGCACTACCATGCGCACTGCTGTTCGCAATAGCGCCATTACCGATGGCAATTTCGGTGATAGCGTTTGTGGAAGCACTACCGTCAACCGAAGCAGAATAGCCCGGCCCCGTGTTGACGCTGATCGAATCAGTGCCTATGGCACTACGAGACGCCATAGCGTTCGAAGTGGCCGGGATGTTGTCATTGACACAGACGCCATCGGTCAGCGTCAGGTCTGCGGTGCACGTGGCGGCAGGTGTTTTGCCCACCTTCGCCTCCACAGCCAATGCCACACCGGCGTTGAGGCTCAGCACTATGGCTGCGGCGAGTGCACCAACAGTGCGGCTCTTTTTCTTGCAGCCCTTAGCCAGCTCAGAAGCAGCAACGAACGAACCGGTAGTCGCGTTCCAGACAAGCTTGTAAATCGTGTTCATTAAAAAAACTCCTCAAAAACTCTAGTCGAAGGGGATGCCGGATGTGGCATCGCGAGTGGCCAGGGTCGAGGTGACGCCATAAGCCTGTTGGCATCGAACAAGGCGTTCTGCTGAAACCACAGAAGCAGACGATAGCGAGTGTGGCAGCTACCAAAAAACGCGTGCTGCATGCACTGCCATCGTTTCGACTAGAGCATTTCAGATGACCCGAATCCTTAGGGACATAGAACTATTCGCAATTCGGCCGCACTCATACGGCGACGCGCCTTCGCATACGGCGGGGGTTCAAACTGTCAAATAAAACTTCAAAGAAAACTTCTGCAAGATGGTTTACACCATCCGATTACACACATTCGAAACATCTGATAGGTAAGCCCCTCTCCCTTCGGGAGAGGGTGTCGGCAGACGGGTGAGGGTCCGGGCGAAGCGAGCGATTCAGTTCTCGCACAAATCTTCGTTTTCGCGCCCTGGCCGCACCCTCACCCCAACCCCGGAAGGAGAGGGGCTCACGCCCTACTCACCCGGCCTGACATCGAAAAAAGATGTGTGTAATCGGATGGGTTTGCACGCCGCACAGACATGCATATCTCTACGCCCACTTGCACTCAATAGGTTCCCTCTCGCGCCAAAAAAGCCTAAAGTGCGTCTTTCCCCACATGGCATATCCCATGAGCTACTCCGGTCAGACACGCTACGCTCAGGAGCTGCGGTCCATCCGCGAACAGGGCCTGTTCAAGGCCGAACGCGTCATCACCTCGCCGCAATCTGCCGAGATCGAGCTGGAAGGCGGCCGCAAGGTGCTGAATTTCTGCGCCAACAACTACCTGGGGTTGGCCGACCACCCCGAAGTGATCCAGGCCGCCAAAGAGGCGCTGGATACGCACGGCTTCGGCATGGCCTCGGTGCGCTTTATCTGCGGCACGCAGGATCTGCACAAGCAGCTGGAAAAAAAGATCGCCGACTTCTTCGGCACCGAAGACACCATTCTCTACGCCGCCTGCTTCGACGCCAACGGCGGCCTGTACGAACCGCTGCTGGGTGAAGAAGACGCGATCATCTCCGACGCGCTCAATCACGCGTCCATCATCGACGGCATTCGCTTGTGCAAAGCCAAACGTTTCCGCTACGCCAACTGCGACATGGCCGATCTGGAAAAACAATTGCAAGCCGCCGATGCGGCCGGCGCACGCACCAAGCTGATCACCAGCGACGGCGCGTTCTCGATGGATGGTTTTATCGCGCCGCTGGACCAGATCACCGCATTGGCCACCAAGTACAACGCGCTGGTGCATATCGACGAGTGTCATTGCACCGGCTTCCTTGGCCCCCACGGCCGCGGTTCGGCGGAAGTGCACGGCGTGCTGAACAAGATCGACATCTTCACCGGCACGCTGGGCAAGGCACTCAGCGGCGCGCTGGGCGGCTTCACCACCGGCCACGGCGAGATCATCGAGATGCTGCGCCAGCGCTCGCGCCCGTATCTGTTCTCCAACTCCTTGCCGCCGCACGTGGTCGCCGCCGCCATCAAGGTATTCGACATGCTGGGCTCAGCGGGCGACCTGCGCGAACGCGTGCAGGAAAATACGCGCTACTTTCGCGAGCAAATGACCAAAGCTGGCTTCGACATCAAGCCCGGCGTGCACCCGATTGTGCCGGTGATGGTGTACGACGCCAAGAAAGCGCAGGCCATGGCCACAGCACTGCTCGATGAAGGCATCTACGTCACCGGTTTCTTCTACCCGGTGGTGCCGCAAGGCCAGGCACGCATCCGCACGCAGATGAGCGCGGCGCATACGCGCGAACATCTGGATCAGGCGATTGCGGCGTTTACCAAGGTGGGGCGTGCGCTGGGAATATTCCAAACTTAAGGTTCATGCCGATCAAGTTACCCATGAATTCCACCAACGACCCAATAAAATGAAACAACTTCATTCAGTTAATCCATATTTAAATGAAAATAAAATATTAGATGTATCAAATGACTCGCCACTACTGACAAATAGTGAAGCTCAAGGACTGAAGGCGCTTTCAGAGCCGAAAATATTTGCGCTGAATGCCCATGACATAGTCAACCGTGATTCCGTTATCGAAAAATGTCGATCCTTAACAAATCACTCAAAACGAACGCATCGCATCTGTGAAATAAATACTGTTAAAACAGATAACGGCCTGCGTCTAGAATTTAATGATAATCCGTCGATAATGCCGATCTCAGGTATACTCAATACGCAGACGGCCTTCAAGAATGACATCATTGCAACGACCAATGTCGTTGCGCTGACATTAAGCGTATTGGAACAGTCGGGGCAACTTCAATACTTAAATGATAATATTGATTCATTTATAAAAGAAGGATTTTATCCTGTTATAACCGTAGATTATTATGGTGATAGAAGCACCGACGTAAATACAGTCGGCTTCCATAGGGATTCCACCGGATCGACGCTTTTTGTGGACTTGATATATAATACTGATCATGCCATTGATGGTCCTGAATATATAAAACACGTAGGCTGGAATCAAAAATATTTTCAGACATTTGTCCAGCCAAATATGCCAACTACCGCATTAGAGCATATCGCCGCGGAAAGTATTAATCCTGATGGCGTGGACGAAGAAATTAAGCTGTGTCGAATTCCGGCAAACGGAGTAGTTGGTTTCACTGATACACTTATTTTTCATTCAACACCCCAGGAAGCGAGCCGCGCCGCAACCAAAGAAGAGCTATTCAATTTTTTAAAAACAAAAGAAATTGACTCAAATGGCAGTTTAATATCTACCCCATATGTGTTTAAACATGCCTGCCATATAATCGATCCCAATACATTTAATGGCAAAGAATTAGAAGATCTTCAAAAATACATAAGCGAAATTCCTCAAAAGGATATGCGTGATTTTCATAAGCTTGTGGATAAGTGCATGCCGATTGCACACCTTATACTAAATTCGCAAACCGGCGATAAGATATATCAAACCGATTTAACAGACGCCCTGATCGATGGCAACTTTTGTGTGAGAGATATTATTGATTTCGAAAATGCACTTTATTACAACGGCCTTCATAAAAACCCGCTAGATCGGGTGGCGTTAATCAATTGTGGAAATACCTGTCACTCGCGACTAACTTCCACAACTTTTCCAATTGATGGAAAAATGAAAAGAGAGAAGAGTATTGAGCGCATGAGTGATCAGGGAAGCAACCAATCGAAGAGGAGTAGCAGTGTCACGTATAACAACGTAGCGTCAAATAACGGCGCGCAACCCAGAGAGTTTTTACGTCTTTGGGTACAGTTCAAAAAAAGTGATCCTACATAACTGCTTTCGAAGCACGATAAACCATCGCAAAGATGGCGCGCCAAGGGAAGGCCGCAACGTGTTGAACGCGCGACAACCCCTCCTGAATGGCCCCTTCCTAACGCGAAAACGGATCGAATCGCGTAATCTATGTCGCTCATCGTCGGGTTGACACCCGGCGCTCGTACGGCAAATGGCCCCCAGCCCTCCCCGCGAGCAAGCCGCTGTGCCGCACAGCGTGCATTACCCTAACGCACAACCCGAGAAGATTAACCATGGTGGCTTTGGCGACCGAGCAAGTTCTTGATGTCCATCACTGGAACGACAACCTTTTCAGCTTCCGCACCACGCGCGATCCAGGCTTCCGCTTTGATAGCGGGCAGTTCGTGATGATCGGCTTGGAAGTGGATGGCCGGCCGTTGATGCGCGCCTATTCGATCGCCAGCGCGGCGTGGGAAGAACACCTGGAATTCTTTTCGATCAAGGTGCCAAATGGTCCGCTCACCTCGCGCCTGCAGCACCTGAAGCCCGGCAACTCGCTCACCATAAGCCGCAAGCCCACCGGCACCCTCGTGCTGACGGACCTGAAGCCCGGCAAGCATCTGTATCTGCTCGGCACCGGCACGGGCCTTGCGCCGTTCATGAGCATCATCCGCGATCCGGCCACCTACGCGCAGTACGACACGATCGTGCTGGCCCACGGCGTGCGCCAGATCAACGATCTGGCTTATTCGGACTACTTGCAGAACGAGCTGCCGCAGCACGAATACCTTGGCGAGCTGGTGCGCGAAAAACTCATCTATTATCCCGCCGTCACCCGCGAACCGTTCCGCCATCGTGGACGCATCACCGACAACATCGTCGATGGCGCGATGAGCCAGGCGATCGGCCTACCGCCACTCAATCCGGAAATCGATCGCCTGATGCTGTGCGGCAGCCCCGCGATGCTGGATGACCTGTGCGCCCTACTCGATGCGCGTGGTTTCAAAGCCTCGCCACGCACGCGTGAGCCAGGTGACTACGTGATCGAGCGCGCGTTCGTCGAAAAGTAGGGTGTGTATGGGTTTAATCGCGCACGCGTCCTTTGCCTTCGTTGTCCCAATAACCAAACACCCGCCGCGCAATCCATTTGTACAAACGCTTGCCCGTTGCACGCCATAGGCGCGAGTGCAGCGCCGGGGTCTTCAACATCGCTTGCTGACGCTTGCTGAGCGCATGGTTGCAATACGTGCGCTTGTGCTTGAGCAAATGACGCAAGTCCTCTCGCGCCAGCAAGCGGAACCATCGGCCGCGCCGGCCGCGCGTCCAGGCAATCTGGAAATCCACCAACGCTGGACGTCCATCACTGCGCACCAGCCAATTCGGCTCCTTGGCCAGATCGTTGTGCACGATGCCGCGCCGGTGCAGTTGCGCCAGCAGACGCAGGGCTTCACGGTAATAAGATGGATCGCGTGGTTGCGCCTGTTGCATCGGTTGGCCGGCGATGTAGTCGCGCAGCAACTCGTAGCTATCCCATCCCAGCAAGGCAGGCACGCCATCGATGCCATCCAGCTTCGCCAGCGCACGCGCTTCGCGTGCCGCGGCGCGCCGCGCAAAGGCACGCGCCCACCAGCGCGCCGCGCGGATATCGCGGCGGATCATTCGCACGCCATCGCGCTCGATGATCTCGATACAGCCCAGTTCATCAGCCTTGAGCAGGATGGATTCGTTATTTGGCACAGGACTACCAGTAGCAATGATGCATGCGGCTTGCCCACCGCACGCTGGCAACGGACTATTGTGGCCGATTCGCGACCATGCTGCCTGAGGATGACCGGCCCATGATGGACATCGCACTGTACCTACTCGCCATTGCCCTGATCGTGGGTGGCCTGATTGGCACGGTGTTGCCGAGTCTGCCAGGTATTCCGATGATCTTTGGCGGCATCCTGCTGGCAGCGGCGCTGGATGACTACCACCATCTGGGTATGACCTGGTTGATCATCCTGGGCGTGCTGGCGGCCTTCGGCATCGCCGTGGATTTCATCGCGGCTTCACTCGGCGCCAAGCGCGTGGGTGCCAGTTCGAGCGCCATCTGGGGCGCGTGGATCGGCACGATGGTGGGCATGTTCTTGGGGTTGGCCGGTTTGATTCTTGGTCCCTTCGTGGGCGCACTGCTCGGTGAGCTGCTCTCCAGCAAAAGTGTGCTGCGCTCGGCCCACGTGGGTATCGGCACCTGGCTGGGGCTGCTGTTTGGGGTGCTGGTGAAGCTGGTGCTGTCGCTCATCATGGTAGCCCTCGCCGCTGGTGTGTGGCTGCTGCACGTGTAGCCCAGCTTTCGGTACATGGCGCGTGCCTGGCACGCCTATCATGACCGCGGTATGCACAACCAGCACGGCCAACCCGACGATGCTCAGCAGGATGCCAATGCCATGGATGACGCTGCTCACCAGTTCATCACCAAAACCGTAGAGCCTGTCGTCATGAGGTGTTGAAATATGGTTAACTACCCGCCATCGAATCTTGCTGGATGGAATCCTCTGTGACTGCAGCCTATCGACGCCATGACATCTCCGATGAAAAATGGGGTTTGCTTGAACCCCATTTGCCGGGTCAAGCGGGCCGATGGGGGCGTGTAGCCAAAGATAATCGGCAATTCATCAACGCAGTGTTCTGGATACTTCGCACCGGAGCGCCGTGGCGAGATTTACCACCCGAGTACGGCGATTGGAAGAATACCCATCGGCGCTTTTGTCGCTGGCGCGATAACGGCACATGGGAAGGTCTGTTGGAACGTGTGATGGATGAGCCGGACTTTGAGTGGCTGATGATCGATGCCAGTCACTGCAAGGTTCATCCTCATGCAGCGGGAGCTCGTGGCGGCAATCAGGGCATAGGTCTCACAAAAGGGGGCGCAACACCAAGATACATTTGGCCGTGGATGCGCATGGTATGCCAGTCCGAATTCTTGTTACAGAGGGTACCCGGGCAGATTGTTCGCAGGCCGCGGAACTGATCAAAGACATTCCTGCTGAGCATCTCATGGCCGACAAAGGTTATGACAGTGATGCCATTGTTGAGCAGGCTCATGAGCAAGGCATGCAGGCGCATATTCCGCCACGTAAAAACCGAAAAGAGCCGCGCGACTACGACACGTACCTGTATCGTCATCGCCACCTGGTTGAGAATGCGTTTTTGTACCTGAAACAGTGGCGTGGTGTGGCGACACGCTACGCGAAGAATCTGTCCTCTTTCCTTGCCGCTGTGCAAATTCGCTGCCTCGTCATGTGGCTCAGAATCTTATGACGACATGCTCTAGCGCGATAGCACCACTTGACCGGGTGCGGGACATAAGGACCACTCCTGAAAGCTCCGTGCATGGACATAGGGTGGCAAAGGTTTTGCCATCGGCTTCGTGAAGACGATCATCACGAGGGCTGCACGCTGTTTCAAGCTGTGTCGAGGCAGGATATGTTCTACGGATATCGCCTCCCCGATATCCGTAATCCTGCAACCCCGCACCCCTTGCGGGGTTTTTTTTGAAATTGGCCGGATTAATCAGCCCATCCAGCGGATGCCCACTTACGTCGAATCAATTTAAGGCAACGCTGAATAAGTATCGTCGACGTGAACCGCATGTTCAGATGCGCTCTGGCCATGAAAGGTTTAGGGCTCGGCGTAAGCATAGGCTGATGCGCCAGACAGTCCATGCTACGGAAGTCAGACTTGTCATGAACCACCTTACGACCATTTAACGACGGGCATGCTCCACTGCGGGCTGCCTCTGGTCCGCCCGCGGAACTTATGCGTACATACCGATACAGCCTCAAAGCATTACGCGACGCTGCGCTCGCGTATACGCTGGAAAAGAATCCGGACCTCGCTTCACTATCGCGTGAACTGGGCAGCATCGTGCATCGCGATGCGCAAGCACTTGCCGATGGCCTGACGGATCTGCGCCAACGCCATCGTGGTTTCGAACGCTGGCTGTTGGGACGCCGCAGCCACCCTGGCGTAAGCGTGCTGGTGATGGCCTGGCCGCCGGGATACAGCACGCCCTCGCACGACCATGCGGGTTTGTGGGGCATTGAATTGAGTTTGTATGGCGCGCTCGAAGTGGAATCCTGGTCGCGCACATTTACATCCGAACCGTGGCAACTGCGCGGACGCGATTGGCTTGGACCGGGCGACGCAACATGGTTCGACGCGGATATGCCGCACATGCATCGTTGTCGCAACCTTTCACGACAGGAAACGGCGTTGACCTTGCATGTGTACGGTGGCGACCTCGAAGATTACAGCACGTACGAGCTCGCCGGATCCGAACGGTTCCGGCACAGCCAGCCGCAACGTGCACGGATTGCCGGTCCGTTGCGCGTCTGATATCTAGCTACACGAATGAATGCCTTGATCAATGCTTGCGTGGCATTGACCAGGGTCATCCTTGGTGAGGAAAGACATGTTTCGACGGGTCGCCATCATTGGCGGCGGCGCCGCAGGAGCCACGTTGCTCAGCGAATTGCTGGAACGCCCTGTGTCGCAGCCGCTGCATCTGGACTGGTACACCGGCGGCGCCACGCCGGGCCGCGGCGTGGCGTACGGCACGCGTTCGGAACGTCATCTGCTGAATGTGCGCGCCGCATCGATGGGCATGTTCGCCAACCGCCCCGGCGGTTTTCTCGAGTACATGCAAAAGCGCGACCCGTCGATCTCAGGCACCGATTTCCTGCCCCGATGCTGGTACGGCGATTATCTCGAAGGGGAAATAGCTGCTGCACTGGCGCGCGCCCGCGACAACGGCCATGACGTACGCATTGTGCCGTACGCCGTCGACGCAGTGGTTCCCGAGAATGACGGCGTCACCCTGCTGCTCCAGGGCGAAACGACTACGCGTGTCGAAGCGGCCGTGCTTGCGCTCGGTGCATTGACGCCCTGCCCTTTGCCGGGCGTCCACGACGATGTGCTTGCCAGTGGCCGCTACGTCACCCTACCGTGGCAACTTCTCGCCGATGCACAACCGGACATGCAAGCGCATAACGTGCTGGTGATCGGTCTGGGCCTGACCGCCGTCGATGTGATTGTCGAGCTCGCCGCAAAGTGGCCGAAGGCGCACTTCACGGCGATCTCGCGCCACGGTATGCTGCCGGAAGTGCATCGCGCTGGCACCTCGCTGCCTTATGAAGATACCGAAGATCTCGTGGAATCCATGCGCGAGGTCCCGGACATCCGCTATTGGATCCACGTGCTGCGCGATGCCATCGAGCACACCGACGATTGGCGCAGGGTCGTCGATAGCCTGCGTCCGTACACGGCAAAACTGTGGGGCTTACTGCAACACGACGATCGCGCCCGCTTCCTGCGTCACGCGCGCTGGGCTTGGGAGCGTGCTCGCCACCGACTGCCACCACAGGTCGCCTGCTCCATCAAAGCACTGGAAAAGGAAGGGCGCCTGCAATGCCTGCGCGGCCATATGCACAGCATCGCGTTGACAACGCAGGGACTGCGGATGGTCTTTGCACCCAAGGGTGAATATGCCGAACGCGTGCTCGATGCGGACATGATCATCCAGAGCGTTGGCCTGGAAACCGATGTGCGCCGCACTCAACACACCTTATTGCAGCAGATGATGACCAACGGCCATATCCGTTCCGACCCCTTCGGCCTGGGTATCGACACTACCCCGGACGGACGCGTACTGCACAATGGCACCGCGTGGCCACGGCTATTTGCCATGGGCAGCATGCTGCGCGGCACGTTGTGGGAATCCACCGCCATACCGGAGATCCGCCAGCAGGCGCGACAACTGGCTGACCACATTCTGGCCGGCTGAATGAGCCTTGCGCAGCTTCTTACCCTGCTTGCCATGCTGCTGCATGTCGCAGGCATTCTCACCGCGATGCACGCGGTGATGCACACACGCACCCCACAGGGCGCTTTTGCTTGGGCGCTCGGGCTGGCCTTGCTGCCCTATGTCACCCTGATCCCTTATCTGTATCTGGGACGCAGTCATTTCCAGGGTTATGTCACCCTGCATCGTGTGCATCGACAGCGACTGGCGCACGCTTCCCTGCGTGGCGAGCCGATCGACGTGCCGAAGCGCTGCACCCAATATGCGGCATTGACCCAGATGCTTGGCTACCCTTTCCGCGAGGGGCAGCAACTACGGTTGCTGATCGATGGCGATGCGACGTTCGAAGCGATTTTCAGCGCCATCGCCCAGGCCGAACAATGCATCCTGATGCAATTTTTCATCATCCACGATGACAAGCTAGGCCAACGCATGCAGCAGGCATTGCTGGAACGTGCCGCAGCAGGCGTGCAGGTGTTTGTACTGTTCGACGGCATCGGCAGCCATGCCCTGCCCCGGCAGTACGTCGAGACCCTGCGCCAGGGCGGCGTAGCGATTCATCCGTTCGCCACCCAGCGTCACAGCAACCGCTTCCAGCTCAACTTTCGCAATCACCGCAAGATCGTGGTGGTCGATGGCTGGCTGGGTTTTCTCGGCGGGCTCAATGTCGGCGACGAGTATCTTGGCCTGAAGCCGCCACTGGCGCCCTGGCGCGATACGCACCTGCAAATCAGCGGCCCCGCCGTACTCGACCTGCAGCGCTGCTTTGCCGTGGACTGGCATTGGGTAACCGGCGAACTGCCGCCACTGCTGCCGCCCCGCCCCGCACAAGGCGAAGCCTGCACACTGATTGCGGCGACTGGACCGGCCGATCCACAGGAAAGCTGTTCGCTGTACTTTACCGCCGCGATCAACGCCGCAAACAAGCGCTTGTGGCTGACCACACCGTATTTCGTACCCGACCAGGCGGTGATGTCGGCCTTGCGTCTGGCGGTGATGCGCGGCGTCGACGTGCGCGTGCTGATTCCGGTACGGCCCGATCATCACACGGTATTTCTCGCCTCCGCCTTGCATGCCCACGACGCCATCCGTGCTGGCATTCGCATCTTCCGCTACCAGCCCGGCTTCATTCACGAAAAGATCATCCTGATCGACGACGAGGCCGCCTGTGTCGGCAGCATGAACCTGGACAATCGTTCGTTCCGGCTCAACTTCGAGATCGGCACACTGAACGTGGATCGTGCCTTTGCCCAGGACGTGGAACACATGTTGCTGGAGGATTTCGGGCGTGCCATGGAAGTGACGCGCGCGGAGTATCGCAAGGCACCTTATTTGCGACGTCTTGCCATGCATGTGGCGCGCTTGTTTGATCCGATTCTTTGAGCGCCCTCGCGGCCACGGGATCAATCATCCCCCCGCAACGCACGGCGCCAATCGCCACCAAGCATGATCCAGCCTACGCATGCGCCCACCATCGCACCGGCCATCTCGCAGAACACCCGCACCCCGATGTTGTCCGGGTCGTGCACGCTGGCCAGCTTGGCCTTAAGCAATGTCACGGATTGAAGCTGGCCATAGTTGAAGTAGAACAGATCCCACATGTCGCCCGTGGCGGTCAGCAGCAACGCCAACAGAAAGGCAATCGCGATTTTCTTCAACGGACTCCAACCCTGGCGACGGCCGATGGCATGCACGATCAGATACAGCAGGAAGGCCGCCACCGCGCTGATCGCGCCGGCTTCGAGGCCGCCCACCATGCCGTATCCCATCCACGATTGGTCGTAATGCATCGTTGCTTTTTCCCGGTAGCCAGGGCCCGTTTACCCTACGCTTGCATTATGCCGTCGATTGGCGTTGGAATCTTACGGTTCCCCGCGAGCACTTCCCATGCAAAACCATGCCGCCCTGATCCTTGTCGACGTCCAGCCGGACTTCATGCCAGGTGGTGCTCTGGCCTGCCAGGAAGGCGATACGATCGTGCCCGGTATCGATCGCCTGCTACGCCGCCGTCGGTTCAAGCAAACCGTCGCTACGCAGGATTGGCATCCACGCACCCATATCTCCTTTGCCAGCACGCATGCGAGTAAGTCCCCTTTCCAGCAGATCTCGCTCTATGGTCATCCGCAGACCTTGTGGCCTGATCACTGCGTGCAAAACACGCCAGGCGCGTCGCTGCATCCAGCCATCGATTGGTCGGCGGTCGACCTGATCCTGCGCAAGGGCAACGACCCACAAGTGGATTCGTATAGCGGCTTTCGCGAAAACCATGGCCCGAATGGCAACCGTCCCAGCACAGGGCTGGCCGGCTGGCTGCGCGAGCGTGGCGCGGATGAGGTTTATGTCGCGGGCCTGGCGCGGGATGTGTGCGTGCTATGGACAGTACAGGATGCGCTGGCGCTGGGCTTTCGTGCGCATGTGCTGTGGGATTTGACGCGGCCAGTGACGGCGGAGAGCGATCAGGTCACACGTGAAGCGCTTAGGATCGCTGGTATTGGGATTGTTGAATCCGCAGAAGACCTTTAGGGATGCTCTGATTTATTCACATGCGCATGATCGTCAGCTTCACTGGGTGAATTAGCTTACCTCGCCCGCAAAGCAAGTGCAGTGGCCGTTCCGGCTACGACACGAGCGCTACAATTCAGCCGACAGCGCAGACACCAGGAAAAATGAAACATGGTCGGCAAACCATTCCAGCTCTTGCGGAAAAGGCCGCGCATCGTGCAGGTCGGTGGCCGCCCGTTTGTGTCGGAAGGTTTACCCGAACGCATCTGGGACGACTTCTACCACCGCGCGCTCACCGTGAGCTGGCCGGTCTTCTTCAGCCTGGGCACCAGCGTTTTCCTGATCTTCAACGCGATCTTCGCGATCATCTACCAGATCGATCCGAATGGCATTGCCAATCAGTATCCGAAGGGTCTGGCGGGCGCCTTTTTCTTCAGCGTGGAAACCTTAGCTACCGTCGGCTACGGCGACATGCATCCGCAGTCGATTTACACGCATATCGTGGCGACAACGGAAATCATCCTCGGGATGGGCAATATCGCCGTGATGACCGGCCTGATCTTCGCGCGCTTCTCGCGGCCACGCGCCAAGATCCTGTTCGGCAAGCATCCGGTAGTGCGTATGATCGAAGGCCAACAAACCCTGATGATGCGTGCTGCCAACATGCGCTTGAACCTGATTGCGCAGGCGTCCGCACAATTGCATCTGGTGCGCCGGCACCAGAGCCCGGAAGGCTTCCAGATTCGCCGCATCGAAGACCTGAAACTGGTGCGCGAGCAGCATCCGATCTTCATGCTGAGTTGGAACCTGATGCATGTGATCGATGAAAGCAGCCCACTTTACGGGGCTACGCCGGAAAACCTGGAAGCCAGCGAATCCGCGTTGCTGCTGACCATCGAAGGTATCGACGAAACCACTTCGCAATCCATGCTGGCCCGTCATCAGTGGGGCATCAAGGAAGTACGCTGGAACTATCGTTATCTCGATCTGGTGCGCAAAGACGAGAACGGACTCAATGTGATCGATTACACCATCTTCGACCATGTGTTGCCGCTGGACGAGGAGCATGAAGACACGATGTAGCCTGCCATGTCGCATTCGCGGGCCGCATGGCGATGTCTTCGCACGGCGCGATGACTGGCCATAGCCAGTCATCGCGTATCAGCCTACCCACTTTACGCGCCGTTACCGCTAAGCTAGCCATCACTCCGATCGGGGAGCCAACCGGCAAGCGAGGGGTTTATGCATACGCATCCATTATTCGGTGGATTGATCGCGGCTATTCTGGGATTGATTCCGGCGTGGAAAATCGTCTCAAAAGCCGGCTACAACGGCGCGTGGTCGCTGTTGATCTTCATACCGTTGGTCAACATCATCATGATGTACGTGTTTGCCTTCAGCCAGTGGCCGACGGAGCGCCGTACGCTGTAAATGCTAGGCGGAAGGGCTTTTGTAAAATACAGCCCGCGCATGCACACAGGTGCAAGCCGTTGATATGGTCAATCGTCCAGCGTCTTCAGTTCGGACACAAGCTGGCCAGCCGCGGCCTGACCATCGCCATACAACATGCGTGCATTGTCGGCATAGAACAGCGCGTTCTCGATGCCGGCAAAGCCAGTGCCCTTGCCGCGCTTGACCACGATCACCTGCTTCGCGTCGGCCACATCGAGAATCGGCATGCCATAGATCGGCGAAGACGGGTCGGTCTTGGCCATTGGATTGACTACGTCGTTGGCGCCGATCACCAACGCGACGTCCGTGGCCGGGAATTCGGGATTGATGTCTTCCATATCGACGATCAGGTCGTACGGCACGCCCGCTTCGGCCAACAGCACGTTCATATGGCCAGGCATGCGCCCCGCAACGGGATGGATGGCGAACTTCACCTTCACCCCGCGCGCGATCAATAGCCGCGCGAACTCCCATACCTTGTGCTGCGCCTGGGCCACGGCCATGCCATAGCCGGGCACGATCACTACGCGTTCGGCGTACGCCATCATCACCGCGGCATCGGCCGCTTCGATCGGTTTCTGGCTGCCACCGATGGCTTGTGCCGAAGCACCGGCTACCGCACCGAAATCGCCGAACAGCACATTGCCCAGCGAACGATTCATTGCCTTCGCCATCAACTGGGTCAGCAAGGTACCGGCCGAACCGACCACCATGCCGGCAATGATCATCGCCTCGTTGTGCAGCACATAACCTTCAAATGCCACGGCCAGACCGGTGAAGGCGTTGTAGAGCGAAATCACCACCGGCATGTCCGCGCCACCGATCGGCAGCGTCATCAGGATGCCGAATAACAATGCGAGCACAAAGAAGGCGCCAATCAGGACCATGGTCAGATGGCCGGTGGCAAGCATCACGCCGATCACCACGGCGGCGGCCAGCACCAGCATGTTCACTACGCGCTGTCCCGGAAACACGAAACGGCGGTCGAGCCAACCCTGCAATTTGGCGAAGGCGATCAAGGAGCCGGAAAAACTTACCGAACCAATCAGCGCACCTAAAACGCCCAGAGCCAAGGCGACCGGACTCAACGGCGCCACGACCGCTGTTGCGGCATGCAGCGGCGACCCGCTTTCCGGCATCAACGGATAGGTATTCGGCGCCATCACGCCATTCAGTGCGGCGAAATTCTGTACGTGGCCAACCAGCTCGCTGGCCCCAATGGCGGCGGCGGCCCCGCCGCCCATGCCGTTGTACAGGGCCACCATCTGTGGCATGGCCGTCATCGCCACCTTGCGACCGGACCACCACGCAGCCGCCACGCCGATCAGCACGGCGGCAATGATCAGCCCCCGATGCTCCATATCGGGCAGCAACAGAGTTGCCATCACGGCCAGCAACATGCCGAAACCGGCCCACACAATGCCGCCCCGCGCCGTGCGCGGCGAACTCATGCGCTTGAGACCAAGAATGAATAAGAGAGCCGCGAGGAAGTAACAGGCGTCGATCACTTGGCCTCCCCGCTGCCCTTCCCGGGCTTGCTGGACTTGAACATCTCCAGCATCCGTTCAGTCACCACATAGCCGCCGGCGGCGTTACCGGCGCCAAGCAGAACACCAATGAAACCAATCGTCATCTCGAACGGGGTTCGCGCATGACCTAGCGCGATCATGGCCCCAATCAGCACAATTCCGTGTATGAAATTAGAGCCAGACATCAACGGAGTGTGTAGGATCACTGGCACCCGCGAGATGATCTCGTACCCCGTGAACGCGGCCAGCATGAAGATGTAAAGCGCCAGGAACCCGTCGAGCATGTGTTTCCCCCGCCAGTCAGTGGTTTTCGTCTCATCATACGGTGTGTGGGACGTTCTGATCCATGCCACGAGGCTCCTTCGTGCCCAATGCTCCGAACTTAGGATTCATGTCGGTGTTATTTCGGAGCGCTCGGAGCGCATCGTCATCCCAGCGAAAGCTGGGATGACGAACAGAGAATCTCCGGCGACTGGGTCGTCCTTAAGTTCAAAGCACTGCCCCCATGTCCATCGCAGAGCTTGCAACGGGCGGCTCTGGTCAACCCCAGTCGGGCTTGTGCGTTGATGTCGAGAGTCGAACAGATGGAGCCAAGGGATGCTCGCCCTGACAATTCGGAAAACGACGCAATGAACAGCGTCTCGGCGTTGTTTGAGGCGGAACTTATTGCACAGGAAACCCGGGCGGTTCCCACCAGCCTGGATGCCTTTTTGGCGAGCATGGAACGGCGGGCTTTCCGCATGGCCGAGTTGCACCTTGGCAACCGGGAGGACGCCCTGGATGCCGTGCAGGACGCCATGCTCCGGCTGGTCAAGCATTACCGCGGGAAACCCGCTGAGGAATGGACGCCGTTGTTCTGGGGCATTCTGCGCCGGCGCATTGTGGATTTGCAGCGTCGACGTAAGGTTCGCTCCATTGTGGTTGGCTGGCTCGGCGGCGGCCACGACGACGATGAATTACCGGTGTGGGAGCCGGCCGATACCGGTCCGGACCCACTGGAAAAATTGCACGGCGAAAAGTCCTACGCGGACGTGGCCGCAGCGGTGAAACAACTTCCGCAACGCCAACGTGAGGCCTTCATCCTGCGGGTACTGGAAGGCTTGGACGTGGCGGAAACCGCTCAGGCGATGAGCTGCTCGGAAGGTAGCGTGAAAACACATCTCTCGCGGGCCATGCAACACCTGCGTGAGGCATTGGAGGAGTGGCGATGAACTCGTCCGACAAGCCATTGGAAAAACGCACTCGTGCGCTGTACCAGGAAGCGACCCAACGCATCGATCCGGTCACGACCTGCCGCTTGCGCGCCGCACGCCGCACGGCCGTGGAGGCTGCCGCAGCACCCGCCCCAACACAACATCGTGCGCGCATGCTGCTGCCGGTTGGCGCGCTGGCTGCCATGACCCTGGCCGCACTGATGATCTGGCAACCGATGCCGCACCAGACCGCAAGCAACACACCGACCGCCGCGATAGCCACTGCCGCCCAACCCGACACCGAGCTGCCGCCCAGCGCCGACAAGAACGATCCTCGCTTGTACCAGAATCTCGATTTTTATAACTGGCTCGCTGCCAACGACAGCAGCGGCCAGACCAAACGTTGATCCATGCTGCCACAACGACTCTGCCTGCCCTTGCTGTTCACCCTGATGCTTGGCCTGATGGCTGCAGCACCTTCGTATGCGCAAAACCAGACCGCACCGCATCCGTGGAACACGCTCAGCCCCGCCCAGCAGAACATGCTCCAGCCGCTGCAGTCGCAGTGGAATACCCTGTCGCCCAAGCGACAGGAACGCATGCTCCAGCGCACGCAGGACTGGATGAAACTCCCCCCGGAGAAGCAACAGGAAATCCGCGACCGCATTGCACGCTGGCAGCAGATGACGCCGGATCAACGTGAGCTAGCACGCGAGAACCAGCATCTCTACGACACCTTGCCGCCTGCCAAGCAGCAGGAATTGCACGACGCCTTCAAACGCTTCCAGCAGCTTCCACCGGATCAGCGCGACGCCTTGCGTCGCCAGTGGCAGGAACAGAGCCCGGAACAGCGGCGGCAATGGCTACAACACATCGGGCCACGCTCAACGATGCCCGGCAAGCATGCATTTGGCATGCCGAGGCGCTGAAGCTTGGTTACGTTGGAGTGCAAACCCCAACGCAGGTGCGCGATTAATCGCGCTTATCTCAGGTCTTGAATAAGACCTCGCCCTGACGGACCACGCAACTCTTTGCCACCAGCTCGTCATCAAAGTCCGGCTTGAGTGCGCCATCGCGTATCAGCAACTCGGCAAAGTTGTAGATATTGCGCGCATACATTTCCGAAGCATGCAGCGGCGCGCCGGCCGCGAGATTGAGCAGTCCCAGGATCACCACACTCCCATGTTCGACGCGCTCGCCGGGACGGGTCAACTCGCAATTGCCGCCGCTCTCGGCGGCCAGATCGACGATCAAAGCACCAGGCTTCATGCCACCCACCATGGCGGTGGTGAGGATTTTCGGCGCGGTGCGCCCCGGTACAGCGGCAGTCGTTACCACGACATCGAATGCTTTAAGATGTTCGGCCAAGGCTTGTTGCTGGGCTGCGCGTTCTTCTGCCGTCAATTCACGCGCATAGCCGCCGCCACCCGCCGCACTGACCCCCAGATCCAGAAATTTCGCACCCAGCGACTCCACCTGCTCGCGCGTTTCCGGACGTACGTCGTAGCCTTCGATCTGGGCACCGAGCCGACGCGCCGTGGCTATCGCCTGCAAACCGGCCACACCCACACCGATCACCAGCACGCGTGAGGGACGAATGGTGCCCGCGGCAGTGGTCAGCATCGGAAAGAACTTCGGGGCGTTTTCGGCAGCCATCAGCATGGCGCGATAACCCGCTACCGCAGCCTGCGAACTCAACACATCCATGGCTTGCGCACGGGTCGTGCGCGGTAGCAACTCCAGGGAAAATGCGGTCAACGTGTGCTGGGCCAGCATCGCCATCCTCGTCGCCGCGGCATACGGGCGCAATTGGCCGACAATCACACTGCCCTCGCGCAGGCAGGTAAGCACACCATCGTCCGGTGGCAGCACGCAGGCCAGCAGGTCGGCCTGGCTCGTTACCTTGGCTGCATCGGCAAATTCGACATCGGCATAGCTCGTATCAGGAAAACCCGCCGCCGCACCGGCATCGCGCTCCAGCAGCACGCGCAGACCTTTGCCACGCAGCTTCTTCGCCACTTCCGGCGTGATTGCCACACGCCGCTCGCCTGTGGCAGTTTCACGCAATGCGGACACGATAATCGACATCGGCCATCCCCTGCAAAGTAGTCGCTCCATCCTAGCCGATGCCTGCGCCGGAGCGAACCTTCCTTACCGGCCCGCCGGCCGCAGTTGTAGGATACGCATTTGCCTCGGTACCGCCCGCTCATGTCCAGCCCGCTCGCTCTACTTCAACAGCGTCATTCTGCCCCCTCGCGCCAGCTCGGCGAACCGGCTCCCGATGCCACAACGCTGCGTGCACTGCTTGAAGCGGCAATTCGCGTACCTGATCACGGCAAGCTGGTGCCGTTCCGGCTAATCGAACTGCGTGGCCATAGCAAGCTGAGGTTTGGTGAGTTGCTGACCGAGCGCGCGATTCAGCGCGATCCGCAATTGCCGGAATCCAAGCGCGAGAAGGAACGCTTTCGTTACACCTTTGCGCCGTTGGTGATCGTGGTGGTTGCGCGCCTGCACGATGATGCAGGCATTCCTGAGATCGAACAAAAACTCTGTGCCGGCAACGTGGCCTACAACATCCTGCTTGGCGCTTATGCCCAGGGTTTCGGCGCACAGTGGCTGACTGGCTGGGCGGCTTATGATCCGGAAGTGGCAAGCCTGCTCGGTCTGGCAAAAAACGAATGCGTGATCGGCTTTGTGCACCTGGGCACGTCGCAAACGGATATTCCCGATCGCGATCGTCCTGCACTGGACAATCTGCTCAGTCAATGGAACGCATGACGTGAAGCGGTCCAGCCACCCCACCGCACATCTGGTCGATGGCAGCCTGTATGTGTTTCGTGCCTGGCATTCGATGCCGGATGAGTTTCACGACGCGGAAGGTCATCCGGCCAACGCCGTGCACGGCTATACGCGCTTCCTGTGTGAGTTGCTGGAACGCGAGCAACCCTCGCATCTTGCGGTGGCGTTTGATGCCTCGTTGACCACCTCGTTCCGCAACGCCATCTATCCGCCATACAAGGCCAATCGCGAGTTGCCGCCGCCCGATCTGGAGCGACAATTCGTGCAATGCCGTGCTGTAACAGAAGCACTTGGCATTCGCGTATTGATGGATCACCGTTTTGAGGCGGATGACCTGATCGGCAGCACCTTGTGGGGCATGCGCGCCAACGGTTTTCGCAGTGTGATCGTTTCAGCCGACAAGGATTTTGGCCAATTGCTCGGCGAGCAGGACGAGCAATGGGATTATGCGCGCAATCTGCGCTGGGGGCCGGCCGGGGTGTTTGAACGACTAGGCGTGCATCCCGAACAGGTCGCGGATTTTCTCGCGCTGTGCGGCGACACCGTCGACAATATTCCCGGCATGCCGGGCATCGGCGCGAAGACTGCCGCCGCCTTGCTTGCACACTTTGGCAATCTTGATGCCCTGCTTGAGCGAGTGGAAGAAGTGCCCTTCCTGCGCCTGCGCGGCGCGGCCAGTTGTGCTGCAAAACTGCGCGAGCATGGTGAATTGGCAAAGCTGTATCGCCAACTTACCCGTATCGCACTGGATGCCCCGGTTGAAAGCCAGGCGGAAGCCTTGCTGCGCCGCCCCGATCCCGAGTCCATCGAACCACTGTGCGAGCAACTTCGCTTTGGCCCGCTGACACGCAATCGTCTGCGCGCACTCAACAGCGTGTAACACCCATCCTCATTCCACATCAGGCCAACTGTTCCCATGAGTCACGAAAATCGCAAACCCCACGATGCTGGCGCCGAGCCTGAAACGCTCTACCAGGGACGCTGGCTCAGCCTGTGCCAACGCGGACGATGGGAATATGCCGAACGCAATAATCCAGGTGGCGCGGTGATCATTCTGGCGGTGACGCCCGAAGACAACATTCTGCTGGTCGAGCAGTACCGCGTCGCAGTTCAGGCATTCACGATTGAAATGCCGGCGGGCCTGGTAGGTGATCTGTCCGGCAGTGAAAACGAAAGCGTGCTGATCGCTGCACAACGTGAGCTGGAAGAAGAAACCGGCTATCGCTGTGGTCGCATGGCATTCGTGCACGAAGGGCCGACATCATCGGGCATGAGTAGCGAGATGATCGCTTTCGTGCGAGCACATGACTTGGTCAGGATCGGCGACGGCGGCGGTGATGAGAGCGAAAACATCGTGGTGCACGAAGTGCCACGCAAGGAGGTTGGCAAGTGGCTGCTGGCACGTGCCGCAGAGGGTTACTCGATCGACCCGAAGCTGTTTGCCGGATTGTGGTTTATCGAACACGCCCATCTATTTGACTGATAGGGAATGGCTCACTTCTTCGCAGAAACGGGGGCCAGTGCGCGCACGCGCCATACCGTCAAGGCGATACCGACAAAGGTTAATACGAACCACCAGCCAGCACGTGCGTTGTCATGGCCCAGCCAAAGCACTGTATCCACCGCACCCATCACCAGCACCGCTATCGCGGGTGCGAGAACCGGGTCGATGCGCTGATAGTGCCAGCGCAACAGCAGCACCGTACCGAACGTAGCGAGCAGCATCGAACCGATGCGGCGCAACCACGCGTATTCGGGCGGCACCGGCAAGTCCGGGAAAATATCGGCCAGCGGAACATTGCCCGATTGCACGGCAAAACCCACCCCATCCGCAGCGTCGCTGGCGGGTACCAGCTGGTTGCCATTCACCTTGGCCACGATCGTGACGTCCTGAACCGGCACGACTTCCCAGCTCACGCGCAGATCGCCGAGTTGCGGATTGGAAGGCACTGCGCTGGTGACCAAACTGTTGTTGAACAAACTGAAGCTGGCCGCGAGATTGCTCGGCAGCCTGCGCAAGTCCGGCGTCATCGGCCGGCTTCCGGTCAGGGCATGGATCAGTGCCGGATCAAGCACGAAATCATTCAGACGCACCAAACCGGCATCGAACCGCGCCGATTTCAGCGGGAATTTGCCAGGATTGGCATGGGTTTGGGCATGTTCGAAATGACTGGAATCGATCGGGTGATCTTCCCAATCCAGCTCATAAGAAACCGGACCGCCTAAGCGTAGCTCATGCCACTGGAACATCTGCACATGACGGATCAGCACCGGCTGGTTGCTTTGCTGATTGAATAGCTGATCCAGCGGTTCTTCTACCACCTGCACGGGGCCAACCACGCGCACCATGTTGCCCTGTTCATCGGCGCCCGGCCGGCCGTCGCTCCCCAGGTTGAGCACGTCGCCGCCATGGCGCTGCATCTGCGTGCGGTAGTCGATGTGCCCTTTCTCGGTGATTGCGGCAACACCCACGCCAATAAGCAGAATCACAGCACCCAGTGCGGGCCACGGCAACTCACGGATTGAGAGAGGTGGCTTGCGCTCGCCGCTCATCGAACCTCCGGCCGGAAGGATGAATTGTCAAATAGTGCCGCGTAATGCAGGCTGTTCGTCAGTCGTACCATAACGCCCACGCTCGTCGCGTGTCACGCGGGCCATGGCGCAGGCATGGTCGTGGGTGAAGAACAGCCGTACATTACGTGCGAGCTTGTCATCCAGAAAAGCGCGCTTTTCCTCGATCAGTGCTTCCGGAAAGCGGTCGTAGCCCATGGTAATCGGCAAATGCACCCACGGCCGGCCCGGGATCAGGTCGGCGCAAAAAACTACGCCGGCGCATTCCGCCAGCATCAGTCCGGGCGTATGACCGTCGGAAAAATGGAAGCGCACGGACTGTCCCAATGTCTGTGAGTACTCGCCAGCCACCCGTTCCAATCGACCGCTTTGCATCAGCAGTTGCTGCAGTTCCGGAATGAATGAAGCGCGATCGCGCGGATGCGGTTTCAGGGCGCGCTGCCAATGCGCCGTACCGACCAGGAACTTCGCGTGCGAGAAAAGGAGTTGTGGTGGCTTACCTTCCGCCCACGCCGCGAGCAGACCGCCGGCGTGATCAAAATGCAGATGTGAAAGCACCACCACGTCGATGTCTTCATGCGACAAACCCGCTTCGGCCAGCGACTCGAGCAAAACATGGTGACTTTCGACTACGCCATAGCGTTCACGCAACGAAGGTTCGAAAAATGCGCCGATACCGGTTTCGAACAACACATTGCGCCCATCGAGATCTTTCACCAGCAGGCAGCGGCAGGCCAGCGGGATACGGTTGAATTCATCCGGTGCGATCCAGCGCGACCACATCGCCTTCGGCGCGTTGCCAAACATCGCGCCGCCATCGAGTTTCTGCGTATTTCCGTTGATCGACCAAAACTGCATGGGTTACATCCTGGCTGATGGGCCAGCGCAGCAAGTGCCTGGAGTGGTGCGTCATTATCGCACCCAGGCGTTTCATGGATGTGAGATCGGTGTTGTGTGCAGCCCTACTGCACCTTGCCAAGGCCATTCGAGCGACGTGGGTCGCTGGCGGCGTCGAGCTTGTTGGTGCGTCGATCCCAGATCACCACGTTCATGAAACCCCAGGGATCGCGGTTCTTGAAGGTATAACCCATGCGGGTCAGCGCTCCGGTGGTGGCGGCATCGAACGTATCAGGCTCCACCATGACCGTGTCAGGCATGAATTGATGATGGAAGCGTTTGTGCGCAACCACCTGATGCGCGTCGCCGCCATCGATAAAAGCGAGGATGCCTAGCAGCACCTGCGTAATGATGGTGGAACCGCCGGGCGAACCGATCACCGCCGTGCGATCCGGGCCGATCACGATGCTCGGCGACATCGACGACAACATGCGCTTGCCCGGCTCCGGTGCATTGGCCTTGCTACCAAGCAGGCCATAGACGTTGGGTTTGTTCGGTACCAAGGCGAAGTCATCCATTTCGTCATTGAGCAGTACGCCAGTGCCTTGGGCCACGAAGGTGGAGCCAAACAGGTAGTTCACCGTCAACGTGATCGACACCATGTTGCCGTCGGCATCGATGATCGAGAAATGCGTGGTGTGCATGCCCGGATCCTGGCCGTTGGTCGGCGCCAACATGGACGATGGCGTCGCCTTGTCTGGCAGGATGGTCTGGCGCAAACCATCGGCGTAATACGGCGACAGCAACATATCCAGCGGCATCTTCACGAAGTCCGGATCGCCCAGGTAATCATTGTGATCGCGAAACGCGCGACGCATGGCCTCGATCACGTAGTGCACGCGATGGACCTGATCCATCTGGCCCATGTCGAAGCCGGAAAGAATGTTGAAGATCTCGGCAATCGCCACGCCTCCTGACGACGGCGGTGGCGCGGTGATGATCTTGTAGCCGCGATAATCAACGGTGATCGGGGTGCGTTCTTTCACGCGATAGGACGACAGATCCTTCAAGGTCCAGTTTCCACCGGCAGCGCGCACCGCATCGACCAGTTTCTGCGCTGTTTCGCCACTGTAAAAACCGGAATCGCCAAATTGTGCGAGCAGCTCCAGCGTGCGCGCTTGATCCGGATTGAGGAAAATTTCGCCATCTGCCGGCGGTTTGCCGCCGGGCAGATAGACAGATGCTGACGCCGGCCAGCGCGCGAGATTCTTTTGTTCATTCTGGATCGCGCCGAGCAGACGGCTATCCGGCTTGAAGCCGTCGCGCGCGGTGCGGATGGCTGGTGCCAACGAGGCTGTCAACGGCAGCTTGCCGTAATGCTTGGCCAGCCACGCCAACCCTGCGGGCTCGCCAGGAATGCCCGCTGACAGTGGTCCTTTCAATGCCGTATCGCGATTGGGTGTGCCGTCGGGATTGAGGTAATCCTTGGGATTGACGGCTGCCGACGCCGTTTCACGGGCATCGATGAAAATATTGCGATCCGTGGACGCGACATGCACGGTGGCCATGAAGCCGCCGCCGATGCCGGAGCTTTCTGGCTCCACTACCGACAAGGTCGAGGCGACCGCAATCGCCGCGTCGAACGCATTGCCGCCTTTGGCCAGCACTTCAAAACCGGCTTCCGTCGCCAGCGTATTGGCACTGGCAATACCGACGTGCCCAGGACGTTGCGCGAGCTGCGTGGCCTGTGTGGCTGGTTTCTGGCTATCGGCGGCAAACGCGCCAGTGGTCGCTAAAACAGATGTACCGACCAGAGCAGCTAGCAACAACACATGCCAACGCAACGCAAACTTCATCCTTTGGTCTCCATCAAATGTTGGTATTTATCTTCGAGCTGCTCACGCGTTTCGGTATGCGAGGGGTCGATGATGATGCACTCTACGGGGCACACGACCACGCATTGCGGCTCGTCGTGATGACCTATGCATTCGGTGCACAAGGCGGGATCGATGACGTAGTACTCCTCGCCAAGCGAAATCGCCTTGTTGGGGCAGACGGGCTCGCAGACGTCGCAGTTGACGCAGGTATCGAGGATCTTGAGGGACATGCGGGAGTAGTTTACAGGCCCGACGCTGAGCTGTGCGAAGCAGCAAAAAAAACAACGCGACCCTCCAACCGGGAGGCGGAGGTGAGTGGCTTATTTGGCCAGTCACTACAAGATTGGCCCTCACCCCAGCCCTCTCCCCGTAGGGGAGAGGGAGAAGCGCGGTGCATTACATCTGGACGAAGCGAATCGTGGCGTCGGTCGGCTTCAGCACATCCTCCACGCGCTGTTCGTCGGCCTTGTCGCCGATCACCAGAATGATCACGCCCTTCAAGGAACCGGCTTTGGCGCCCTTGAACGCGTCGCTGACCAGGTCGGCCGTCTTGCTCGAGTCCGGACCGCCGATGGCTACCAGGTTACCTGGCAAGACGCCGCGAGCAACGATGTCCTGCACATTGCTGAGCTGGCGATCGCGAGCGTCCTTAGCGTCATCGGTGTCGCCGGCGGGCACCAGGTAGGCATACGGCTGTGGCGCAGTCATGCCCTGCATGTTGTTCTGCACAATCTGGCCCAGGTAGGCGTTCCAGCCCTTGCTGTCATTCGGATCGGTCGGCTTGCTGACCTGCTGCGGCTGGGCTGCCTGCTGTTGGGTGTCGGTGCTCTGATTGTTGCACGCAGTCAGGACCAGGCAGCCGGTCAACGCGAGAGCAGCGGCAATGAGAGTGAGTTTACGCATAGTTATCCCCTTCGGTTTCGGGTTGCTTTTTATGCCAGCGCTGCCGCATGGCTTGTTGGACCGCAGGATGCACGAAACCGGAAATGTCGCCACCCAGGCGACCGATCTCGCGCACCAGCGAGGACGAAATAAAGCTGTACTGTTCGGCCGGCGTCAAGAATAACGTTTCGGTCTTGGGAATGAGGTGACGATTCATGCTCGCCAATTGGAATTCGTATTCGAAATCCGACACCGCGCGAAGGCCGCGAATGATCACACCCGCACTGATTTCACTGACAAACTGGGCCAGCAGGCAGTCGAATCCGCGCACCTCCACGTTCGGCAGGTCAGCCAGCGCAAGGCGTGCCAGGGAAATGCGTTCCTGCAGAGTGAATCCCGGCCCCTTGCCTTTGTTTGGGCTTTCCGCCACGGCGACAACAATGCGTTCGAACAAAGGGGCCGCGCGTGCGACGAGATCCGCGTGGCCATTGGTAATCGGGTCGAAAGTGCCCGGATAAACGGCAAGGCGAGTATTGATCGGCGGAATGTTCACGAACACGGCTTCGCGGGGGAAACCATTAGCTTAAAGCAACGCTGAATAAGTATCACCGTCATCACCAGTCGGATCGACTCAGGTGCGGCGATAGAGCGCAAAGCGCACCTCTCCCGCATGGCCCTCGCGGTGCAATAGCCAGTTGACGGGCAGCATGGGCACCTGCTCACGTGGCGATTCCACATAAATTTGAGTTGCATTAGCAAGCCAACCGCCCTCCTCCAACTTTTGCGCCAGCGGTGTCCATAACTGCGCAGCAAAGGGTGGGTCCAGGAACACCAGTTCGAACGGCTGGGCCGCGCGTTGCAGAAAACGCATCGCATCCAGCCTCGCCACCTCGCCTCCGCTGGCTTTCAGCCGGATCAGATTGCCACGCAAGGCGTCTGCGACCGAGGCATCCGACTCGACAAACTGCACGCTATCAGCACCCCGCGAAAGCGCTTCGATTCCTAGCGCACCGGTGCCTGCACACAGGTCCAGAGCTCGCACCCCGGCAATCGTTGGCGCGAGCCAGTTGAACAGGGTTTCGCGCACCCGCTCGGCGGTGGGCCGCAATCCCGGGAGGTCGGGTACGTTCAGGCGCGAATTACGCAAGTACCCGCCAATAATACGGATACGTCCGGGTGCGGCCTTCATGTACCGGCACCCTCAGCGGACAGTACGGGTCGGAGTGATAGCATTCGCCTATTGTCTTTGAATCAAGCCGCTCATGCTCAAGTTTTGGAAGAAGAAGCCCACTGAGAACGGTACCGGGGAAACCAACGAGGAAGCGATCAGCCAAGCGCCGGCGGAAACAGCCGAGCCGGAAGCGCCTTCTGTCGTGGAAGCGCCCCCCGTTGCCTCCATCGCAGCGGAATCTGCTGCTGACGCACCAGCCAAGCGCGGCTGGCGCGAGCGGCTTTCTGGCAGCGTATTCGCACGCGGCCTCTCCTCGCTGTTCTCACGCCATCCCAAGCTGGACGACAGCCTGCTGGATGAACTGGAAACCACCCTGATCACCGCCGACGTAGGCATCGAGGCGAGCACGACACTGGTCGAGAACCTGCGCAAACGGATGCATAAGCGAGAGTTCGCCGATGCCGACGCGCTGCTGCAAGCCTTGCGGCAAGAATTGATCGGCCTGCTCAAGCCGGTGCAGCATTCGCTGGATATCAACGGCCGCAAGCCGTTCGTGGTGCTTACGGTGGGTATCAATGGCGCGGGCAAGACCACCACCATCGGCAAGCTCGCCCGCCGCTGGCGCGATGAAGGCCACCAGGTGCTGCTCGCCGCTGGCGACACCTTTCGCGCCGCCGCCGTGGAGCAGCTCAAAACCTGGGGTGAGCGCAACCAGGTTCCGGTTATTTCACAAGGCCAAGATGCCGATGCCGCCAGCGTGATCTTCGACGCGCTGCAAGCCGCGCGTTCACGCAGTGCTGACGTGCTGGTTGCCGACACTGCGGGCCGACTGCACACCCAGGGTGGCCTGATGGACGAGCTGGGCAAGATCGCGCGCGTACTAAAAAAACTCGACGCCGAAGCGCCACACGAAGTGCTGATGGTGATTGATGGCACGACGGGCCAGAACGCTGTGAACCAGGTGCGCCAGTTCCGCCAGGTCGTTGGTGTGACGGGCCTGGTGGTCACCAAGCTCGATGGCACCGCCAAAGGTGGCGTGGTATTCGCACTGGCACGCGAGTTCGGTCTGCCGATCCGTTTTGTCGGCCTCGGCGAAACCGCCACGGATTTGCGCGTATTCGACGCGGAAGCCTACGTCGACGGATTGCTCCCTGCTGAGTTCGCGCACACCTGATGGCCTCGCCACGCCCGCTGCGACTGCTGCTGATTGTCGCCGCCAGCGTGCTCGGCGGCGGCCTGCTTGCGGTGCTCGCAGCGCTCTACTTGCTGCTGCAACCGGATCGCTTTACGGCAATGTTGAAAGAGCAAGCCGTGGATGCCGGCCTGCAGCTCACCCTGTCCAGCCCTGCCAGCCCCACCCTGTTTCCACGCCCGGCGCTGCATCTGGAAGGCATCACGCTGATCGCGCGCAGCGTGGGCACGGGTAACACGGCGAACTACCCAATCCTGCAGGCTGCCAACGGACGGCTCGTGCTGCCCTGGCGTACGGTGTTCGGCGGCCCGATGGTGATCTCGCGCATGCAGATCAATTCACCGCGCGTGGATCTGGATGCGTTACAAGCCTGGCTAATGTCGCTGCCACCGCAATCGGCCGCCATGCCTGGCCAGATTCCTCGTATCGTTACGGGTGTACGCATTCGCAATGGCAGCGTGATGGAAAACAACAATGAATGGCTGAGCGATGTTTCGCTCGATACTGGCCGCTTGATGTCTGGGCAAGCCTTCAGCATCCATCTGTCGGGCAAGGAACCTCGTGGCAGACCCCTGCAACTGGAACTATCCATCGTGCCAAGCATCGCCAACAGCGTATTGATGCTCGACGATATCACCGTACATGCGACCGACAGCAGCGCGACTGCACTGCATCTTGCCGGGCGTGCTCGCTGGAAAGGTGCCACCGATATTTCCCTGCAGTTGCATGGCAAATACAGCGAGGCGAACGAAAGCAACTACGACGCCGCCGTGTTATTGACACCCGCCGGACAAAACAATCCCTTGCTGCTGCACATCAGCCTGTTGGGCAAGGACAACCATATAGATCTGGAGCTATCGCCGTTGGCCTTGGCACAATGGTGGAACCAGTTGGCCAATCCACAGGGCCCACAGATTTCCACGCCACCCGGCAACGGCCAGGTCGACATGGCTACGTTCGACATAGGCCGCGTGCATATCGAAGGTCTGAGCATCCAGACCGGCAACGCCGTACCTGCCAGCGCCAGTACTGTTGCCGCTTCCGCCAAAACCGCAGCACCGCATCCGTGACTTCGTTCGCCAACACTCTGCTTGCCTGGTTCGATGACCATGGACGCCACGACCTGCCCTGGCAGCATCCGCGCGATGCCTATCGTGTATGGCTGTCGGAGATCATGCTGCAACAAACACAAGTTGCCACGGTCATTCCTTACTTCCAGCGCTTCGTGACGCAGTTGCCTACGTTGCGCGATCTTGCCACGGCCGATGAAGACACTGTGCTCGCACTGTGGTCCGGACTTGGCTATTACCGCCGGGCGCGCTTTCTGCACAAGGCCGCACAACTGTGCGTGGAGCAACATAACGGTGACATGCCGCGCGACTTCGCTGCACTGATGGCGTTACCGGGCATTGGCCGCTCGACCGCCGGCGCGATACTTGCCCAGGCTTATGGTCTGCGCTTGCCCATCCTCGATGGCAATGTAAAGCGCGTTCTGACGCGCTTCCACGGTATCTTCGGCCATCCGAGCGAACGTGACGTTGAGAAACAACTCTGGCAACGCGCCGACGAGCACACTCCGGTTGGGCGCACGGCCGACTATACGCAGGCGATCATGGATCTGGGCGCCACCCTCTGCGTGCGTACGCGACCACTTTGCACCGAATGCCCAGCACGTGTCGATTGTGTTGCCGTACGCGACAATCTCACCGCACAACTCCCCACACCGAAACCTGGCAAGGCTATTCCAACGCGCAGTACCGTCATGCTGATCGTTCGCGATCGCGAAGGTCGCGTGATGCTGCAGCGACGTGGCCTACAAGGTGTATGGTCGGGTTTGTGGAGCCTTCCCGAGGCTGAAGACAGCGATAGCGCATGGCGCCAAGCGCAGTGCAACGCGCGAATCGAAGACGCACAATCGCTCACACCCTTCGTGCATGTATTCAGTCATTACCGCCTGCAGATCCAGCCTTTGCTGTTCGACCATGCAGCACCTGCGCACGCAATCGCGGATAATCCCAGCCTGCGCTGGTGCGCCCTAAACGAACTGCCTTCGCTTGGCCTGCCTGCCCCCGTACGAACCCTGTTGACGACCTTGCCCGAACCTGTCGGGTCGTAACTTAAGGCAGCGCTGCCTTAATACAAAGACGAGATATACCGATGAACCGCACGATTCACTGCGCCAAGCTAGGCATCGACGCCGAAGGCCTGGACTTTGCCCCCTGGCCCGGCCCACTGGGTCAGCGCATCTACGCCGAAATTTCCAAGCCTGCATGGCAGCAGTGGCTGAAACATCAAACCATGCTGATTAACGAATACCGTCTCAACCCGCTCGACCCAAAATCCCGCCAGTTCCTTGGCGGCGAAATGGAAAAATTCTTGTTTGGCGGCGAAGACGAGGCCAAAAAGCCCGAAGGCTACAAAGCCCCCAACGCAGAGTCTTGACGCAGAGTCCTTCATTCGATTTAATGAGCGGCTCCACGCAATACCCTGGCCGGGTAGCTCAGTTGGTAGAGCAAGGGATTGAAAATCCCTGTGTCGGCGGTTCGATTCCGTCCCCGGCCACCATTGAATTCAACGAAAAAGCCCACTCCGATGAGTGGGCTTTTTCGTTTGTGGGAGCACTAGGGAGCGGGGTGATATGTTCTTTCTACGCCCACTCCCTGCTTCACCACAGGCGGCAAAGTCATGGGAGCTATATGCTTCGGCACCCGAAAGACAGACCGACAGCGCGAACGCGGCCTGACCGTGTAGAAGCATTGAAGCGAACGCACGAGGCGGTCGAACACGATAAATGGTTCCGCGTGCAGGTCGAGCAAGGCCTCGCCGAGGCTGACGACCCGAATACGGAGAATACGGAGTGGGTGCCGCACGACGTCGTGAAGGATAACATGCAGCGTCAACGCGAAGCGTTGAAGGCGTGCACAGCAGTGGCCGAAGAAGTGATGCGCATCGCTTCATGGAGCATCGTCGGGCGAACAATCCACATCGGATTCATGCATATCCTCGCTCGCACTTTTATCCCTGCACTGCCAGGATTTCCTCCAATGCAGGCGCAACTGACGCCGACGACTTGGTGAGACGAACAGGTATCTGTTCAAGCCTTCCAGAAACATCGCTTGCTGAATCTCGCTCAAGTCGCTGAAACCCAGCAAGAGCGAGTCGACTTCCATTTCATCAAACTCTTTCACTTGCTTGCACTCTTCTGTTTACGCTTAACGCCAAATAAAACAACCTATGACGCAAGCCTAAACTTATAGGTCGATAGCGCTATCAGACACAGCCGAATAGTATCCTCGGATTGTCCGACTCTCTAACCACCAGAGGCCGGCACTTCAGACTCGCCCAGACCTGCCTCGTAACGCTGCACCACTTCAAGCAGAATTTGTTGCAAGTGGGACACATCACTAGTCACGGCTGCCAGCCCTGCTTCATGTAATCGCGACTCCAGCACTGAGCACTCCCTCGCGGCATCGGATTCACCAAGCATAAGCAGTGCGCCTTTGAAACCATGGATCACATCGATCAATCCTTGGGCATCCTGTCTGGCCATAGCATCACGCAAGACGACGAGGTCGCTCATCCCTCTATCCACAAACACGCGACGTACATGCAGCGGAAATACCTTGTCGGTTACGATCCCAGAAACAATTCGCTGCTCTGTCTTGGGAGCGTAAGGGACATAACGGCTCAGCACCTCTTCAAGACGGTCGAGCGTAAGTGGTTTGAGCAACACATCGGAAATGCCTGCCTCACGGCAACGCGCCTTTTCACTGGCCAACGCGGTAGCGGTAATCGCAAGAATGGGCAATTCTCTATCATGCACGCGCAATGCGTGCGCCAACTCATAGCCATCCATCTGCGGCATATTGATATCGGTCAGCACAGCCATGTACTTGCCATTCACCCATTTGCCGAGCGCCGCCGCACCATGCTCTGCAGCATCCACATCGAATCCCAGTTCCTGAAGCTGCTGTTGAATGAGTTCACGGTTGACCGGGTTATCTTCGGCCAGAAGGATTCTGCCGCGAGCGCCGCGGACCGCAACACCTTCGGATACAACGTGCTGCACGGATGCGGCGGCGTTTTCTGTTTCCATTCCCAGCGCCGACAACAAAGCCTGACTGTCGTAACAGGAAACGACAATCGCTTGATCACGCAACTCCGGCACAAGCGGTCCTTCTGCATAAGCGCGAATCACGTATTCATAGCGCGAAAGCAGTACCTGCTCGTCCTCCTGATTCCATGCTCCTGACATACCGAAGATCACCAGCGTATCGCCCGCATGGATTGCATTGAGTGGCCAGTCGGCAGGCAGTGCCGCCACCGTCACCGTGGCGCCCCAGACAGTCAGCAGCGATCCGATTTCCGCTCGCCATTCCGGTGCCGCTGAAAGCAATGCCAGATGACGTCCGAGTAAGGGCTTAGCTGCCTCTGCCGATACCTCTGCCGCTTTCGCAGGAATGTCGAGCGTGAATACGCTACCCACACTTTCCGTGCTTTCAGCCTGGATGCGCCCACCCAGCAACTGGCTCATCTGCTGGCATAACGCCAAACCCAGGCCGCTGCCGCCATAGCGACGGGCAATGCTGGCATCCGCTTGGGCGAATGGCTGGAAGAGCTGCGCAAGCTGCTGCTCGTTCATGCCAATGCCTGAATCGATAACCTGGAAACGCAGCCAGGATTCCGCCTCGGTTGTGGAAGGACCGGGCGATACACGCAGGATGATCCGCCCCGACTGCGTGAACTTGACCGCATTGCTCAACAGATTGTTGAGAATCTGCCTGATGCGATGCACATCTGAAACATACGTCGACGCCAATTCGGTATCGATGGCGAAGTACAATTTCACGCCATTGCGCTGCGCAGCGGGCGCAAACAGCAGGGCCGATTGCTCGATCAACGATCTGAGTGAAAACGGCGCCGGATCAATATCCAGTTGCCCTGCCTCGATGCGCGAAAAATCCAGCACATCGCTGATGATCGCGAGCAATGCATCCGCCGATTGGCGAATGCGACCAAGCCGCTCACGCTGCGATGGACCCAAAGACGATCGCGCCAACAGTTCCAGATGACCGAGCACCCCATTGAGCGGCGTACGTATTTCATGGCTCATGGTCGCCACAAAATGGCTTTTGGCGTGGCTGGCCGACTCCGCGGCAACACGCGCCTGTTCCGAATCATGCTGGGCCCTGCGAAGATTTTCTTCCAGCTCGGCTTGCACGGTGACATCGCGTAGCGTGCAAACTTGTATCGGCTGGTGACGATAATGGGCCGCCGACATGGCCACCTGCAAATGGCGAAAATGGCCATCAGGCAGCTCAAGCATCCACAGAAATTCGTGTGTCGGGCTATCACCCAATGTTTTCACGTGCGAAACAAGCTGCCCAAGCAATGCTTCGGTCTCAGCCGCGTCGCCAATACCCGCAACGCGTCGGACCATGTCGTTCTGCAGAATCGGATGACCTGATTCCGGATCGAGCAGGCACAGCCCGATCGGCGATGTTTCAATGATGGTGCGATTCAAGGCCTCGCTTTCGTAGACCCGGGAAGCTCCCTCCAAAGCAGGAGCAAAACCACGGCGATCCATGCGCCACAGCAAAATCCACAACACGGCCAAAATCAGCAGCAGCATCGCCGCTACCTTGGTTGCGTGGGCTCTCTCGGCTACCACCACATCCCGCCAGCTATACAAATGGACCATGGTCCAGTCCACCCCTCGCAACGAACCGACAACCAGATAGATGCCGTGTTGACGCAGCAGCACGGGAGCCACGGATGGATGCTTCCAAAGTTCGCGGTTCTGCAGTGCCGAGGAAAGATCAGCCTGCTGGAACAAGGAGGACACGCCAGTCTCCAACACCATGTCGCCTTCATGCGTGAAGATGGCGAAGGTACCTGATGCTTCATCAACAAGACGCTGCTTGAGATTGTCCACGGGCACCAGTGAGATGCGGCGTAAATAGATGCTGCCGTCGGCCATCAGCGTAGTACATCCAATCAATGAAGGCTCGCCGTTGAAAGGATTCAGGCCGTAGTAGGACACCATTCTTTCGTCGTTTGCGCTTTGCACATTCTTTCCAGAAACGGAATCCATGTTGCGGCCGTGCAATTCACTACGCATGAGCAGGGCAAATGCCTGTTCCCGCGTAGAAACCTTGAGCGCACGAAGCAGCTCTGCCTCATCCTGAAAACCTGTAACGGTAAAGAGCTCGCCAGACGGATCATAAGCATAGACAGTCAATCGCCCTGACGATTGCACGAAATCAACCGTGGTGGCGGTGTAAGCGGAGTACTCATGAATCAGGCCCAGATAGGCGCTTAGCTTGCTGGACGGCATCCCATCCGCATCGCGGCCAAGCGTCAGCCACGGTACCGCGACTTTGTTGGACGCTGTAACCAGCGCGCGCTGTCCCTGCGCCAGAAAATCTCGTGCGATCGGAGCGCCGATTTGCAGCAGTAAATCCTGTCGTGTCGCCCATAAGGTATCGCTGGCATTGATACTGCTGGCGTAGGCCCTGTCGCGCTGGACGAAGAAGTAATCCATGGCGCCCTGACCATCCTGGAAAACCGCGCGCTGCTGCGCGTGATAGCGATTGATGCCCGAGAGGATGCTGCTTGCCGCCGCAAGCAGGATCAGCAGCGAGAGCAGACATCCACCACCATACAACAGGCGACGCTGATGCCGGTGCAAGGCGGATAGTTCGCGCCCTCCTGGGACAGCATCCGTATGCATCCCGCCGTTCGACACTTGCCTGCGTTGGCTATGCTCCATCGTCCCCTCTGCTGCTGACCAGACCGGAAAGTGAGACAGCTCCTAGAATCTAGTGTGGTGTCTCACAATTAACGCGAACAAATTCCGGCGTCTTTCGCCACGATCCTGCGTTGCTCGTCGTCGCCATAGTGCCCACTATGACTCCTCCTCGCGCCTTGTCTCGCGACGAAATCCACTCGCAATTTATTCACGTTACTTGCGAAACACCACACTAGCGCAATTGCGGCAGAGCGGTCGAATATCGTGTTTGCACGTCAAAACGATGTGGAGAGGGTAGTCATCCAATCTGGCAGCAAGCCAACCAATACGGTCTCCAGATGTCGATCGGCTCCGGTCATGATGAATACGCCAACCAGCAGCATGAGCACGCCGAACACCTGTCTGCCGCGCGCGCCTGCACTCATCAACCCTCTGCGCCAGCGTGCAAGCAAGCCTTGCGCCGCGAATGCTACCGCCAGCAATACCGTGGCAATGCCTGCGGCAAAGGCCAGCATCACTAGGATCACCTGTCCAAGATCCTTGCCCTGCGCCGCCAGCACGATCGCCGCGCCAAGCGTCGGCCCCACGCACGGACTCCATACCAGGCCAAGCAGCACACCAATGCCCGCCTGCCCCAGCAAACCGAAACGCTCCAGTCTTTCCTGATGCGCTGCGGCCCAATTCGCAATAGGGCTGGCAATGTGCTCAAAAAGCTGCTGCAGCCGTGGCACGAGCAATATCAGCCCGACCACCGCCAGCAACGCCGCGCTCCATCCACGAATGGCGACTCCATTCAAACCGATCGACGCACCGACCGTGGCCGTGACAAGACCCACCAGCGTAAACGACACCACGAGCCCCGCAGCGAGCGCTAACGGCCCCCAGCGATGACGTTGCGCCGCACTGCCCAGCACGATCGGCACCAGCGGGATGACGCAAGGCGACAAAATGGTGAGCACGCCTGCCACATAGGCGATCCAAGGATTCAGGCTCATATTGTTTTGCCTATGCAATGTGTATGACGTTTACCGGACACGATCAGACTTCTCAATAGACGCCATGCGACGGCATGGTAGCTTCTGCACTGACATTCGCCATGGCCATTCCCTGGGTTACATAACGTAACCCTCACACTCAGACCATCAAATAGCTATAAGACACCCTAAGGGAGTTCCCTATGCCTACGCTTCGCGTGTTTTCCACGTTCTGCCTGCTTGGTCTTGCACTCAGTGCACCAGCGATGGCGCAGCCCGTCCAGCCCTTTACCATCGCTGCGCTCAAAACCGCACAAACGGCCGGAAAATCCATTCTGGTGGATACTTACGCACCGTGGTGCCCCACCTGCCGCAAACAGGCGCCGACCATCGAGGCCATCGCCAAAGACCCTGCCTTCGACAAGTTACTGATTCTGCGATTGGACTACGACAACCAGAACACCGAAAAGCAGGCGTTAGGGATTGTTACGCAAAGCACGCTGATCGCCTTCCGCGGCAGCAAGGAAACCGGCCGTTCGGTGGGCGTCACCGATCCGGAGCGGATCAAGTCACTGGCGAGGTCGGCATTGCCTTGATTCAAAATTGTCGAGCGAGGTGCGGCTTAAGTTAGTGCCATTACGCTTAAAGGATGCTCTGATTTATTCCACGTACTCGTCACCGCATTGTCTGCGCGTGTGGCTGCGGCCCAACGGTGAAGGCAGACTGGCTGTCTGTCAAGACGTTGGGCCGCAGCCACACGCGCAGACAATGCGGCCCCAACATCTTGAATTTAAAGGACGGGGTGACGTCCAGAAGGCCCGCAGGCTATGCCGCGCGTCTTGCACAGACGGCCAGTCTGCCCTGCGACACGCAGCACAGCCTGCGGGCCTTCTGGACGTCATGCCGGGTGCGTGGAATAAATCAGAGCATCCTTAAGGCAACGCTAAATTAAGTATCCCCACGACAAACAGGATCGACGACACCATGCGGATAACAATGACATCCATGCGCCCTTTTACTGGCTGGCTTACGGTCGCGGTCTTCCTGCTGTTCGGAGCCGGCTGGATGACTCATCTCAACTACGCCATGGCCCTGAGCCTGTTTGTATGGCTGTTCCTGGTGATCGTGTGGGTGGCCTTCGGCGTGGTGCACGAGGCCGAGACCCTGGCCGAGATGCTAGGCGAGCCGCTGGGCACGCTGGTGCTTACGCTGTCCATCGTCGTGATCGAGGTGGTGCTTATTTCGGCGGTGATGCTGGCCTCGCAAGGCAATGCCACGCTGGCACGCGACACCATGTACGCCGTGCTGATGATCGTACTCAATGGCGTGGTCGGGTTGGGCCTGCTGATGGGCGGCATACGGCACTATGAGCAGACCTACAACCTGAAGGGCGCGTCGGCGTATTTGTCGGTGATCATTCCGCTCACGATCATCGCGCTAGTACTGCCGAACTTCACTACTTCCACCCACGATGGAACACTCTCGCCGGTGCAGGCAGTGATGTTTTCGCTGCTCACCATCGGCCTGTACGGCATTTTCCTGTGGTTGCAGACCGGCCGCCATCGCGGCTACTTCGTAGCGCCGGACGCGCAACCGATCGACCCCAAGGAAATGGAGCACCAGCGTCCGGAAGCACTCGACAAGAAAGCCCTACTGGTTCACTTCGCGCTGTTGCTGGTGAACATCCTGCCGATCGTGATACTCGCCAAGAGCATGGCGAAGATCCTCGACTACGGCATTGACGTCACCGGCGCACCCGCCGCACTGGGCGGCATTGTGATCGCCGTGTTGGTGTTTGCACCCGAAGGCATTTCCGCCCTGATCGCCATTCGTGCAGACCGGCTGACACGCGCCATCAACCTTTGCCTGGGCGCGGTGACCTCAACGCTGGGCCTGACCGTTCCAGCCGTACTCGGCATCAGTCTTTTCACCAGTCATCCGGTGTTACTGGGGCTGGCGCCATCTGGCATGGTGATGTTGGTTTCCACGCTGATCCTCAGCTCCATCACCTTCTCCAACTCACGCACGACGATGTTGGAAGGCGCGGTTCATCTGTCCTTGTTCGTGGTGTTCCTGGTGCTGGTGTTCAGCCCGTAGCATTCGATGGCGTTCAGCCACGAAAGAGCAGATAGGTTCCTTCGATCCCCACGACCCGCGTCATGCAAGACCATTGTGGGAATCGGGTTCGCGCCAACCAATGACAGGCGTCAATCGATTGCCATGCACTTTGCAGCCAGACGGTGGGGCAAGAGCCAGACGGTTGGGCAGGCGCCATGTCGACTGGATGAACCAATCCCCAAACGGCGTTGCGCCTTGAATAAAACTACCCGCAATTTGTCATAGACTGCGCCCACGGCGAGCGATAGCGACGCGCCAGATGCAGTAATCGTCATCGAATATCGCCATGTGAATTTTTCATTTCGCAAGCACGCGATACTGGCCGGGTGCATGCGACGAACGTTGCCTATTTTGAGGAGGGTAAGTTGATGACTCGCACCTCTCGCACCCCGGTACTCCGGCAGCTTGCTGCCGTGGCCATCGCCCTGGCCGTGGTCGTCCCTTCCATGCCCGTCCAGGCCCACCAGTATTACCATCGTCCTGGCCCAGGCTGGCACCGGCCACCGCCACCGCCGCCACCTCGCTGGGATCGCCGCCATCGCGGCGGCAACAATGCGGGCGTAGCCATCGTCGCGGGCGTACTCGGCCTGGCCGTAGGCGCGGCCATCGCCAATTCCGCCGCCGCGGCGTCGCAGCCACCGCCCGGCGTGGTCTATCAGTCAGCGCCACCGCCGCCACCGCCGCCGGGTGTGGTCTATTCACCGGGATACTGAGCATCCTTAGCGTAATCCAGCCACTTCGAGCCTTTGTCGGGCCGCTTTCGGTCCGTACTTATTTTGGCCTGTAGTTACCATCCGACCTGCACTCATGAATTGGAGCTTCCCATCATGAACATTGTCCTTCGCAAGGCTGCCATACCCGTTGCACTGTCGCTTGCCCTGCTGACCGGAACGGTCGCGGCGCAGAGCACCGCGCCCGCATCGACCTCATCGTCATCAGCCGCACCGGCTGCCAAGAAATCCCATATGCAAAAGCGTATGGACGAAGTTGAGCAGCAGATCAGCGATTACCACGATGCACTGGGCATCACCGATGCCGAATCGGGCCAGTGGAACGCCTACGCCCAGGTGATGCACGACAACGCCCAGCGCATGGGCGAAGCCCTGAGGAATCGCCACAAGAACATGGAGATGATGAACGCGGACGACTCGATGAAGTCCTACGCGAACATCGCCCAGATCAATGCGGACAACATGCAGAAGCTGTCCTCCGCCTTCAGCGCCCTGTACACCGTGCTGTCGACGGAGCAGAAACAGACGGCCGACGAGCTGTTCAAGAACCGTCCGCCGAGTGGGCGCAAGGGCCACGAAAAGCATGGAGACAAGCCGGCCAGCGCATCGTCTTCGGCCACTTCGCCCAGTACCTGAGCTGACAACTCCGCTTTACGCCAAGGCCAGCGGCATGCCTGTCTCTAGTCTTGGCGTGTTGGCTTACCGCACGAGTCAGCTTGTGCGTCAGTAAATCGAGACATGCACCCCGTCAAACGCCTATCGCCACCGTGCACAATTCGTGCGGAGGATGGCGGAGGGTCACCATGGCGACTGAAGGCAACGTCGTACTTACCGATGGCAGGCGCATGTCTTATGCCGAATACGGCTCACCTGCTGGTCACCCGGTGCTCTACTTTCACGGCGCCCCCTCGTCGCGGCTGGAGCCGTTGCTGATCGGCGATGGCACCTTCGCACGTTATGGGCTGCGCATCATTGCACCCGACCGTCCCGGCATGGGCCGTTCCACGTTTCAGCCACACCGTGGTTTTGGCGATTGGCCGATGGATGTCATCGCGCTGGCCAATGCGCTCAGGCTGGAAAAATTCTCCGTGCTTGGGAATTTCAGTGGCGGTCCTTATGCCGCTGCGTGCGCAGTCCGCATCCCACAACGCCTGCACAGCGCAGTCATCGTATCTGGCGGCTGGCGCATGGACCGGCCGCGTGCTCTTGCCAACCTGCACTTCATGACGCGGGTCACTTGGCAACTCACCAAGCATGCACCAGCACTGCTACGCCTGCTGCTGAAAAACATGGTTGCACGTGTGGGCGATGACCTGTCGCAGATGAAAAACATCTTGCCCCAGGCCGACTACGATGCCTTCGAAAGTGCCGGGCGATACGAAACCTTCGGCTATGTGCTACGCGAAGCGATGCGCCAGGGACCTAAAGGGCCTATCTGGGATATGCGCCTGTTCGTGCATCCTTTCGACATCCGCTTGCAGGATATCCACATGCCCCTGCAGGTGTTTCACGGTGAGAAAGATGCCAGTGTCCCTGTTGCCCTGGTGCGCGAAGCGCTAGCCGATATACCCGCGGCCAAACTAACCACCTATACGCACGAGGCGCATCTGTCGACGTTGTGCAATCGCTTTGATGATATTGCCAGTGCGTTGCTTGCATGACCTTGCATGGCCGGATCGTTTCGGCGCCATGCTTCCAACCAGCGCAACACTTATAATGCTGCATGCCTACTCCGCCCGACTCGCTAGTTTCTTCGCTGTTCGATGCTGTGCGGCGCGATGGGTTCTCCTTCGTGACCGCAGATGCCATGCAGCCGCTACTGACGTCGGCGAGGCAGCTCACCGACTGGCCGGCTTTTGTGCAAAGCTGGAATGATCTGGGCCCCGATCCCTATCTCGCAGCCAAAGGCCGTTTCCGCCGACGCCGGCACGCCACCTTTATCGCCAGCGCACACGGTGCCGTCGCACTCGCACCGCATCAAGCGCACTATCAATCACTGCAATACAACACCTTGCAAGGCGATATCGAGCGATGGTTCGAGCCGGTCGACCCGGCCATGGCGAACGGCGTCAGCCTGCTCACCATCCTCGCCTTCTGCAACGACTTCTTCAGCTCGCTCGCACCAAGCATAGCGACCTGGCACGTGGAAGTTCATCAATTTCGCATCGAGGCCAGTGTTGATTCGGCCGGCGAACCCACACCCGAAGGCAGCCATCGCGATGGCGTGGATTTCGTGCTGGTGTTGCTGGTGGATCGCCACAATATCGCCAGCGGCACCACCACCATTCACGCTCCGGATGGAAAATTGCTGGGTGATTTCACGCTGACGCATGCGTTCGATTCGGCGCTGATCCATGACCCGCGCGTGTTCCATGGCGTTACGCCAGTCACACCGCTGGTTCCTGGCGAGCCGGCGCACCGGGATGTGCTGGTGGTGACGTTCCGCGCCAAGGCTTGACCCATGTACTTTTCGTGAAAAAAAATCCCTTCGCCAGCGAGTGTTCCCTCCGCCCATTATAATGAATGGTTTGTCGTCGCGTGAGGATTCTTCGTGATCATCCATCCCAAGGTTCGTGGCTTTATCTGCGTCACTGCGCACCCGCTCGGTTGCGAGAAAAACGTGCAAGAACAAATCGACATCACCAAGGCCAGCGGTGCTTTCGCCAGCGGCCCGAAGCGGGTACTGGTGATCGGCGCCTCGACCGGCTACGGACTGGCATCGCGCATCACGGCGGCTTTCGGTTACGGCGCCGCCACCCTGGGTGTGTTTCTGGAAAAACCCTCCAGCGACAGCAAGCCAGGTACCGCCGGCTGGTACAACTCGGCCGCCTTCGACAAGCTGGCCAAGCAGGCCGGTTTGTACAGCCGCTCGATCAATGGCGATGCGTTCTCGCACGAAACCCGCCAGCGCGCGATCGAGCTGATCAAGAACGACATAGGCAGTCCAATCGATCTAGTGGTCTATTCGCTCGCCTCGCCGGTGCGCAAGATGCCGGAAACCGGTGAAGTGGTGCGCTCCGCGCTGAAGACCATCGGCAATACGTTCACCGCATCGTCGGTCGACACCCATCGCGACACGGTGATGCAGGCCACGGTAGAACCGGCGACCGAACAGGAAATCAAGGACACCGTCACCGTGATGGGCGGCGAAGACTGGGCGTTGTGGATCGATGCGCTGAGCAAGGCCGGCGTGCTGGCCAAGGACGCCACCACCATCGCCTATAGCTACGTCGGCACCGCAATCACCTGGCCGATCTATTGGCACGGCACGCTCGGCCAAGCCAAGCAGCACCTGGACAACACCGCGCGCGAACTGCGCACGCGCTACGCCGCCGAAGGTTTGCACGCCTACGTGGGCGTGATGAAGTCGGTCGTCACGCAGGCCAGCTCGGCCATTCCGGTGATTCCGCTGTACGTCTCCATGGTGTTCCGCATCATGAAGGAAAAAAACATTCACGAAGGCACCATCGAGCAAATCAACCGCCTGTTCCACCAGTGCCTGTATCGCATGGATGGCAAGGCGCCAGTAACCGACGACGAAGGCCGCCTGCGCCTGGATGACTGGGAACTGCGCGATGACGTGCAGCAAGCATGCAAAGCGCTATGGCCCACAGTGACGACGGACAATTTGTGGGAGCAAACCGACTACGCCGGTTACAAGCACGACTTTCTGCGCCTGTTCGGCTTTGATCGCAAAGATGTGGATTACAACGCGGATGTGAATCCGGATGTGCGTTTTGATGTGGTCGAGTCCTGAGTCGCTCGCTGCACATTTTGCACGCATGGCTAGAAGATTCGTCGTCCCTGTGCAACCCGGGACGACGAGCAGTCAGATCAGCGCATGATACCCGTGTGACCCAGCGAGTAACGGCCTGGCTGCGGCCACACCGCCAAGCCGTGCGGCTCCATGCCGACCTTGATGATTTTCACCTGCCCGGTAGTCGTGTCGAACGCGTACACCACGTCGTCGAAACGGCCCGACAACCACAGGTACTTACCATCGGCCGTGACATTGCCCATGTCCGGGCTGCCGCCGCCGGGGATCGGCCAATGGGCCACGACCTTGCGCGTAGCGAAGTCGATCACCGACACACTGCCCGGGCCGTTGCGCGGACCGTGTACCTTGTTCGAACCACGATTGGCGACATACAGCTTGGTGCCATCGCGGCTGGGGTACATGCCATGCGTGCCGATGCCGGTCTTGATGAAGCCGATCTTGGTGAAGCTGTCGCCATCGATCAGGAACACGCCATCGGACATCATGTCGGCCACGTAGAACACCTTGCCATCGGGCGAGACACGGATGTCCTGCGGCATGCCGCCCTTGCGCAATAGGAGATAGCCAACCACCTTCCGGTTGACCATATCGATCTTGGCGACCTTGCCACCGAATTCGCAGGTGAAGATGGCGTACTTGCCGTCAATCGAAAAATCGGCGTGGTTGATGCCCTTACATTCGGGCACTTGCAACTGGCTCTTCAACGCCATGGTGTGCGCATCACGGAAATCCAGGCGCGCGTGCGCCTCGGCCACCACGATCGCTTCCTTGCCGTTGGGTGTGAAATACATGTTGTACGGATCGTCGACCATCACCTCCTTGCCCGGCTTGCCGGTCATCGGATCGATGGGGGTGAGGCTGCCATCGGTGCGGCCTTCGGCGTTGTTGGTTACCCACAGCGTTTTTAGGTCCCACGAAGGCACGACGTGCTGCGGGCTGCGTCCGACCGGGAATTTGTCGACGACCTTGAAGGTGGCCGAATCGATGACGTAGACGTCGTTCGAGCGCAGGTTGGGCACATAGATGCGCGGCAATGCACCTTTCACGGCCGGGCTGAACAGGTTGTAGCCAGCGCTGCTGTACATGTCAGCCGGATTGGTCACTGGCGGCATGCCGGGAACGGTGATTACCGTTTGTGCGATGGCAACGACGCAGACGCACAAACCTGCCAGCACAGTACCGGCACGCAAGGCTAGAAGCCCAAAACGATCAAATTTCACAGCGTGTCCTTATGTAGAGAAAACAACAGAACAGTCAGTACTTGACACACGCTCCCACGCTTCGTATCCGTCATCCCAGCGAATGCTAGAAGTCCGGGGAGTCGGGCGTCGCCAGCACATACTTCTACAGGTTCAACGTCAGCGCCCCACTGTATCTTTCTGAATGGCATCGACCGTGTGCGAAACTATAGCATCGACGCCAAGCTGGCCAAGTTCAGCGCTGGAACGACGAGGATCGCCGCCATAAACTCCATCCGCAGCCCTCAGCTTTGGGGCCGCCTTGAGCTCGCTCAGGCGCACCATCTGCGGCGCAACGGCCAATTGCAGCGAGGTATCAGCCAGCCCTGCATGGGTACCGATTTCATCGTCGCGATAACCATGCTGGCGCAAGATCTGGGCATAGCCGTCGGAGGTGGCGGTGTAGTATTCCGGAGGCAGGAAGGCGCGGGCATTCGTGCTCGCCCAACTCTTGTTGAGCTGCGCCACGACCCGCTTCAGGTCTTTCTGGTAACCACCATGGTCGCCCAGGAAAACGATGTTTCGAAAACCATGCACAGCAAAGCTGTTTGCCGCCGATTCCAACAGTTTTTCGAAGACGTCATCGGGAATAGTAATGGTGCCCGGGAAACGCATGTGCGAGGTCGGCGGCGCGTACCCGCCTTCCGGCACATACGCCACCACCGGCGCAACCAGCGCATTGCCAAGTTTCTGCGCGATCTTTTCGGCAAGGTATTGCGCACGCACATTATGTTTGCCCACAGCGATATAAGGACCGCTTTGTTCGGTGCCGCCAACGGGAATGATGATAGTGGTTTTGCCTGCGCGGACCTGATCGCGCAACTCGGTCCAGGTGAGGTTCTGCAGTTGCACGGTTTGCGGTGTTTGCGCAAACGACGCATGAGCGGCAATCAGCAAAACGACTGACGCGATAACGCGTCCTAATGAATAGCGCATGTTCAACAAGCCTTGCAGGAAAAACCAAACCAGAGGTGGCGTGTATGGTTACACGCCACCTCTCTCAATGCACCCGCATACGCGTACTTGTCCGCGTTCTGCCTTATTCGTTCTCAGGAATGGCCTTGCGGAAAATGTCCTCCCAATACGCCATGCGTTCCGAATACGCTTCGCGTACGGATTCGGGTTGGTCATTCTGCAGGCTGCGTACAAGCGTGATCGGCAAGGTGGCCGATGCCATCTGTCGCCAGGTATCGGCGGCATCTCTCAGATGGGAATGCGAGGCCAGCAGCGCGGCAATCACCTGCTGGTCCACCATCTGCTGCGCGCTCAGCGCCATCACGCCTTCCAGCGCCATATCCGTGCGCTCGGAAAGGAAGGCTATGGCCTCACCCCAGTTATTGAAGCTGACTTCCATGGACGGCTCCTTAGATTGAGTGGGGACGGATCCAGACTATCACCAAGCGGAGCAGGACTATGTCATAGGTGTGTCTAGCGCGGGCGCATGCCATGACGTCCGCATCGCCAAGGCATGAAGTGCGAGTACTCCGGCCTGACACAGCATCCGATTACGTCCTTACCTGCTGTGTCAGGTGACGCCCCGAGTCAGCCCGACAACGTGATCAAGCTTCGTTTTCCTGCTCAGGTTTTAACCACAACACGAGCCAGGCCAGTGAAAACAAACACTTCCACACACCACGCACCAGCATTGCCAAGTTATGGAACCCCGCTTCGCAGCGCCACGGCTTGGCGCATTTCCTGCTTACCTTTTGCCTGAAGGTATTTCATGCCGAAACCAACGACTCGCCCATCCTGCAATCGGGCGCTCAGGAAGCGCGGTGACTAGGCGCAAAGACAGCAGCATCCAAATGATCTCAGGACTGCCTTGGCAAGCGGGTATCGCGCTCGGCGCAACCAGTTACATCGCCGTGCGTTATGGCGTGGCCTGGTGTATCTCCGCTTTTAGCGGCTCCCTAGATCAGGAGCTGGGCAGCTCGCTTGCCGATAGCACCTACGCGCCTATTGCTTGGTTGCTGCTTGGTGCCTGCTGGCTCGCCGCGCTTATTTCCTTTCTGGACAGCCGGCGACGCAAACATCTGTTGGGAACACAAACCGGCCTGGGCATACTCAGCACCATGGACTGGCGCGAATTCGAAATGCGCATCGCCAACGCCTTCCGGCGCCAGGGCTATAGCGTGCGCGAAACGGGCCCCAGTGGCGTTGACGATGGGATCGACCTAGTTCTGCACAAGGACGGCCTAACGACCCTGGTGCAATACCGGCAATGGCGCACCAAGCTGGTGGATGTAAAGTTGGTGCGCGAGATGTACGGCCTGCTGGTGCATCACCATGCCGATACCGTGAAGATAATCGCCATCGGCCAATACACGGACGATGCCCAGCGCTTCGCCAACGGCAAGCCGATCGAGCTGATCTGCGGCAACGCCTTGCTTGCCATGCTGCGAGAAGATCTGCCCCTAACACTGCCCAACCATCGATAGCACGTTCAAGTCTAAGAAAAAGCCGTGGAGGTTAATCTCCATGGCTTCCGTTTCAACAAATCCCTGGCCAATCAGTTCGATTCGGTGAAGCTGATCGACGGGCTCGTGCCTCCCAAAGCGGTACAGTTACCCAGGTTCAGATTGACGCTTTCGCCGGTGGTGCCGGAGTCGGCCACGCAGGACGGAGTGCTGGTGGAACCGTCGGTCACCGCCACTTTCACTGTGGCGGAGACGCCATTATTGAACTCCGCTTCCGAACCGCCAGCATCACCGACAATTTGGTATTCGAGAGTGTTCATCACCGACGCGATGTCCAGGGTGCTGTCACTCTGACTTGCGCTGTAGGCATCGCCGTTATAAGCGAGCGTGACCACATCGTTGCCACCCGTCGCTACGGTTATCGTCATCGTAACGCCAGCCAGGTCTGCCGGAGAAATATCTGCAAGCTGGGTCAGGCTGCTGTTCTTGTAGCAGTCACCCGCACCATCGCTCCCAAACCCGCTCGGGCAACGGCTGCTGCCGTAACCGATCAGCCAGTCTTGCCAAAAGACGGACCCTTCACCCTTCACATCATAGTCTGTGCCATACACAGCCTGCTGCCACACCGTGCAACCGGAATGGTTCTTGCAAGCCGTCGTGGTGGACGTGAATTGTGTATTCATCTGCAACGAATACTCATTCGTGCCAAGGATGCCGCCATCACCGTACGCCGCCACCCCAACACTCTTTTCGGATGTTTCGCCTGAAAAGGTTGGGAAGCTACCGACGGCCTTCGTGATCAGGTTCGAACCCGTCTGAATGGTGTAGTCATTGCCATTGCCCGCGGTCATCGGCGAGCCAAAAAGATAGTAGTGAGGCACCGGATGCACATGGTTTGCCGAAGCGGTCCGACACGCAACCTGTTGCCAGACAATGCTCGGATAGGAAGCGTGGTAACAACCTTCCGACGGCGCGACAATCTGTGCGATATCTTCACGCCAAGCCTGACGCGCCAGCGCTTCGATCGGCCCCACCTGTTGATTTGATGGCGATCCATAGACGTTCGCGGATGGCGCCGCAAAAACAGCAGGAACGAGGGCGGCGCTTACAAGACCAGCCACGAACACAAGTTTCTTTGCTTGCATTGCAATTCTCCCCAGAAGCAATAGCAGACAGTTACAGCCCCGGACCATCCGGTAGCCGTTTGCACTTACAACTACAACTTACCCACACACGAGCAGCGAAAGCACTCGCAGTGAGACCCCTGTCGTTGCCCTCTCCCGCATCCCCAAGGGGAAGAGAACCAAACAATGATAAATCCATTCTGACTAATGCCTTCTCCACCGGACGCTTGTGCGCCAACAGTCAAGGCAATCAATAGTGATTTTGCATGCGGCTCCCCCAAGCCACTTTGGATTCCCCTAATCCAGTCAACACGAAAGCTCAATTCACTCGACGTGTTTACTCGAGCATGCAGACAAACATGTGCAGAAGTCGTGAAGATTGCGTCCGCAAAAGCTTGCGATAAAACAGTGCTTTGCATCGCTATTTTTTGTGTGGCGAACGCGCATGCGTAACACGCGTTCCGACACGTCATATGCCATCGCAACATCGAATAATGCGCGATACGAATCGAGATGTATCGCGCGCGATAAGCGTTGCGTTTTCGCCAATCCCCATGCCTGCCGACGTATCGCCAACAACCCCGCTACTGATCAAGGGATAGCATTGACCTGAGCACACGACATCCACAGAAGTGAATTCCTGCTGACCTTTGCGGGTATCGTCACACGCTCTCGACAGCTCTACCATCGAAACACACGTAGACTTGAAAAGTCTCCCGCGCATCCCCTACGAGAGACATTCGTGTGATTACCTTAAGGAGTTCAAGCTATGCACAGCTATGCTTCCAAGTCCAACGCGATATCGACAACACCCCGTGCTTTTGCTCGCATCACCGCCATTGAAGTCACCCAGGCTGTCGATGAACAGAGCGAGGAAGGTTTGTTTCTGACGATCACCACCAACCCAACCCATCCCGAACCAGAGTTCGGCATTTTCGGCGGATAATACCCATCGCTGGAAAAATGCGCCCCGCACTTGCGGGGCGTTTTTTTTCGGCTTGAAGGAGAGGTCATGCAACACAGCGTACTCATACTTGCGCCCGATACCGACCCGCATGCGTGCGCCCTGGCATGGGCACTGGAGCAACAAGGTATCCACGCCGCCTGGACACCTTCATTGCAGGCGAAGCCTGGTTTTCATTACGCGTTCCATATCGACGCCGATCGCGAAAACTTCTTCGACGCAACCACCCGCCACACCCCTATCAGCGCAGCCTGGAACCGGCGCCTGCACGATCCACAGCCCACCTGTGCGGAAGCCGACGAAGCGTTTGCAGGCTTGGAATGGAAGCTATTTCAGCGCAACCTTTTTGGCCTGGCCAACAGCTACCACGATGCATTGTGGATCAACCCCCTGCCCGCGGCACAACGTGCCGAAAACAAACTCGCCCAGCTAAGCGCTTGCCGTCGGCTCGGCTTGCCATTTCCTGAAACAGTGGTGACGACCCATGTCGACGAAGTGGATACGCTGCGGAAAAAATGGGGGCGAATCATCTTCAAGAGTTTCATGATTCACCAATGGGAAGACGATGAAACCGGCAAGAAGCATGCTGTGGGTGTCACCCTGCTGGATGAGCGCAGCGACCTTCCTGCGGACGCCATCGCTGTCTGCCCCGGCATCTACCAGCGTTATATCGACAAGTCCTGCGATATTCGCGTTACGGTCATGGGACAACACCTGTTCGCGCTATGCCTGCGCAAGGCTTCCAGCGGCGGGTTCGTCGACTGGCGACCGCATAGCGGCGATCCGGAACTGGTTGCCGAGGCCATCACGCTGCCTGCTTTCATGGAAAACAAATTACGCGCGCTGATGCACGACCTTGGTCTCGTCTTCGGTTGCATTGACCTGGTCGTGGACCGGCATGGTGATTACCATTTTCTGGAAGTGAATCAGGCTGGCCAATTCCTGTTCGTGGAAGACATGTTGCCGGCCTATCCAATGCTGCAAGCCATGACGGCAATGCTTGCCAGCGGACGGCAGGACTTCCGTATCGACGGCTTGAAAGCCGTATCGATGAAAGCGTTTCGGGCTTCCGATGCCTATGCCCAACTTAAGGAAAGAGCCGGAAAGCTCACACCGGATAGACAGCTTTTTACGCTGGAATAATCCGCCAACCAGGCTGTCGCGGATATCAGGCGACACTCCAGACTCTGCAACCTTCGCTCCCTGTTCGCGCCATGTCCGTGCCCTGTCCGGACAGCGCAAACAACTGTCCGCGGACAAACCCAGGCATTTTCGACCACGTCGACAAATGGCTCTGGAATGCAGCTTGCAAAGGATCGCCCCAGTTGGCACAGGCTTTGCTGTATATCCAGCGAAAGCCTTGCTTCCTTACTTCGGAGAACCATCATGAAATTCGAAACCCTGATGCTCAACAGCTTTTTCGCCGCCTGCGTCGTGATCTGCGTGTCCACCCTGACAGCCATGCTGACGTAAGTGATTGAAAGCGCCAATTGACCGCATTCATGCTACTGCGTCGATCAAGCGGCGAGGGATGAGATGAGTAGCGAGGGCGCAAGCCCGAAGGTTTCGAGCTTGCGCATGAGATGATTAATTTTTTTTGCAGCAAATCATCGATGCACGCTGCACCGCGCAACGCGAAAACTATGCCACTTGGAAGGCAGCCCCCATTAGGTTCATAGTAAGCACCAGCAACGCGCCCGGCGCGAAGTCTGAGGAGTGGCCGGACGCGTGGCCTGTAGCGCTCCCTCCTAAGGAGAATGGCCATGCGATACATCCCGCGGTACACCTTGTTCGAGCATCGCAAGGATGAGGCACTCCTGCTTGCCCGCATATTCCTGATGTCACTGTTCCTGATTTTTGGCTGGGACAAATTTATCCATTTCGCAGCTACCGAAGCATACATGGAAGCCGTGGGATTGCCGCTTCCCACACTCGCAGCAGCCATTGCACTGATCATGGAATTCGTGGTTGGCATCGCCATCCTGCTTGGTTTCTACACTCGCCCATTAGCCCTGTTGCTTGCGATCTATACGCTGGTCACCGCAATGCTCGGACACCGCTACTGGCTGGTGGACGACAACCCGAGCGCACGGATCGATGTGATGATCAATTTCTACAAGAATTTCAGCATTGCTGGCGGATTGCTACTGTTGTGCCTGAGTGGACCAGGAAGGTATTCCATTGACCGGCGATAGATGGCTATCGATGGGAAAGGCATGACTTGCTTCAAGGGTGTTCGGTAGCATGCTTGCGTTGCCAGACGGTGTCATTGCGTTGGGTTTGATCGCTCATGTCACGCGCATCTCGCCCGGCGCCGCGACAATGCCTGCAAAGGCCGTCACCACTCGGTGGCAAGGTCGTCCATCGACTGACCCTGCAGATTGAGCAACTAGCCGGCGTCTGTTTCACTCATGGAGGCCGGATTGCGCTTATGCGCCGGAATGCCGGCGCTTTGCGCAAGCGCAGGTAGCGACACATTGCGGCAATACACCACCGCCCCAGAATCACACACTGTTGACCGGCGGCAGGCCACACTCGCAACACGCTCATCTTCCCCAGGCCATGCATTTGCAGCCACAATCGCCATTGAAGTGGTGTGCCGCGGCATAAAGAACTTTAAATGCCTGTTTTTCATACCATCCAGCCGCCGCCCCAGCTGAATCCACGCGAAGATCGCCCCCTGAATGTATGGCAGAAGCCACTTTTGCCTGCGCGACAAGTGCGGAGCCGCCCCCTCGCTTGATGGGGCTTGCAAGCAGCCACCGGATGTACAGATATTCTCGGCCAGGTGGTCTGTCGTCTTTATAGTTATCGTCTTCTCGCCTCATCTCTATGACCATGATGGCAATTGCTTCGTCTTCATCCGCATACCGCGCAACGAAGATTTTCTGATATTGGTCGGCCCGGAGTTTTTTACGACTTCCTGGTTTTCCTAAATCCCTGGCAACTTCAGCGCCCTCATCTTCCAGCGTCCATGCATCTCCGGAGCATTGGTATGTGTGTTTATATCTGTTGGGATTTCCGCCTTTTTTCTGCCATTCCACCCCTATGGCAGCGGCAACCTTGCCGACAAGTGGATCGTCTGTCGACACCTCCTCGACCACCGTCCGCTTTTGACAGCCTATGATCCTTGGATGTTCTTCAGATTGAATACTCGCCAAATATACGGTCTTCATCCGAAAGGCCCTTCTTCCTATGCCAAAACATTTGATCGCACGCCACCCGTTGACATAATAACGATCGTTATCTAATATAGATAACGATCGTTATCGACGGTCGCGGACATCGTGCGCCAGACGGCGCCAACCATCAACCAGGAGCCTCTTATGCCGCTCACCCTGACACTTACCGAAGGCGTACTGCCCAAGGGCACCGAGAAGAAGACGTTTTCCCGCCTTTCCGAATGCATGCTCAAGTGGCACGGGCAGTCCGAGAACGAAGACTTGAGGCCCAACATCATCGGATCGATCCATGTGATTCCAAAAGAGCACACGTTTTCCGGCCTGGTCGAGTCGCCGGTGGTGTTCGTTGAATGGAAGGTGCCGGCCTTCCTTTTTGCGGATCGCAAAATCCAGCAGGGCTATATCGAGGAAGCCACCAATATCGTGCACGAGGCATCCGGCGGCAAGCAGCCGAAGGACCGCATTTGGGTGAACGTGGTGCACGCCGTCGATGGTGCATGGGGCATTGCGGGCCACGCCTTGACCAATGAGCAACTGACGGGCCAGGTGCCCGCCTGATCCGCTTGAAATCGTCGGCGCCTCTCCCCGGAGGCAGGCGTAAGAACCGTCCCCGTACCTGAGCGGGTTGGGGCGAAAAGATAAGTTTGCGTGATGCGTGACGGTTTCCCTATGGCTGTCGTGGCCGTTTGCGTACGGCTCCGACTGATCATTCCCGCTCACGCGGGGGCACAAGGATGTGCCGGTTTTCGTGCAAGCAAATGGTGGATTGGCGCGTCGACGACGCGCCAATCGTTTGTTTCAGCGCGAAAGATCTAGATACGTATAAGGCTGGTTTTTCCGCACATCGGCGACGATCAGGAAGCGGAGCACGTGTCGCGGATCGGCGTTGCGGAATACGGTGTGCGGAACCTTCGCCTGATCCATGAACACCTCGCCGGCCTGATAGCGTTTTGGTGTTTCCCCGCCGTAAGCGGTTTCGGCCGTGCCTTCCAATACGTAATTGAAGCCCGCGGATGCGTGATGGTGCGGTGGTGCACTCACGCCTGGCTGATAGATCACCAGAATCACTTCGGTTTCGCGATCGGTACCCGCGATAGAGTGCCGTTCAAGAACAGTGCGGCTGATCGGCGGCACCGTATTTGCGTGCGAGCTGGAAGGTGAAGCCATGCCCACACCGGAACACACGGAAGCGGCGGCAAGCGATAGCGCGCAGCGCGGAATCGTTCGGCGCAAGGCGTGCATCCTCTGCGTGAAGAAAACATGTATGTCCGCGACTCGCGCAGATGCGCGGAAAAATCCGTTCGGGCCATCAATGGGTGGGAACGTCATGCTGATATCCTTCGATACGGGTTTATTGAATGGAAAATGCGCCGGCACGTCGCAAAAACACGAAGCGCGTGAAGAAAACGTGCAGATCGATAATCAGATCTGGCGCACCTGGACGATTTTCCGCTCGGATTTTAATGTGAGTGTCACAATGGCCTTCTATGTTTAGCAACGGGATGGGTCGGTGCCCGATTTCTGCCGCTTCCCGGGTTAACTGAATAGCGACCCTTAATTTAAGCTTGAATCACTATCGTTATCAATCGCGCAGCACGGGCGTCCATCCAGACAATCTTATTCGAATGACCGAATTAAGAGCAGGGCCGGTAAGGGCAGCCGTTGCAGTGCGCCAACACAAGAGAACAGACAAACCTTTTCCCGGTGCAGGAGGTGATGTTTATGCTTTTCAAAGTTGTGTCGAACGTTCGTCGATTCACCGTCAGCCAGCAAGCTTTCCAGATGCTCACCGCTATGGCACTGCTGGGCATGTGCGCCGTGCCGAAGGCAGCACATGCCAGTGACGCCAACAATCCCAATGCCAACTATTTCATCGCCAGCAACGGTTCCAACCAGGTGATGATGTACAACGAGGACACCGGCAAGTTCCTTGGCGTGGTCGCGGCCGTATCCGCACCGGTTGCTTCGCAGATCGGCCCCGGCGCGGATTTGTATCAGTCCGCCGCTGGCTCGGGGCAGGTACTGCGCTTTGACGGCTTCACCGGCGCATACAAGGGCGTTTTCATCGATAAGGGTAACGGCGGACTGAATTGCCCGACGGCGCCGAATTTCGGACCGGATGGCCTGGTGTACGTCGGCGACAATTGCTCGAATCAGATGTTGCGCTATACGCAGGACGGCAAGTTCGTCGACGTATTCGCTGACGCATCCTCCGGGCTGGTTCTGCCGTTCATGCAGACATTCGACCAGAACTATATGTACATCGCCGCCGGCGGCACCAACCAGGTGATCGTCTACAACGTGTGGACCAAGCAGGTTACCGATCGCTGCGTTCCGCCCAATCCTGCCGATATGCAGCAACCGATCGGGCTGGAGATCGGTCCCAATGGCGATCTGTATGCGGGCAGCGCGCTCACCAACTCGGTGGTTCGCTTCACACGCGACGGTAAAGGCCACTGCGCCTTCAAGGACATTTTCGTACCGCCGGGTTACGGCGGCATCTCCAATCCGCATGCGATCCGCTTCGGCGGTCCCAACAGCAACCTGTACGTGGTCAGCACCGGCACCAACCAGGTGATGACGTATGACCGCGTCACCGGCAAGTTCCTGGGCATCGAGGCGGACGGAAACAAGGATGGCATGTCGCAGGCGAGGGGATTGACCTTCACGCCGCGCCCGATCTTCAACGTGTACGCCAAGGTGCTCGGCGATGTGTCCATACCGGGCATCCACGACTTCAAGCACGTGCACGTCGATCATGAGCTTAAGGATTTCAGCGACTCGTCGCCTGACGCGGTGCTGATGTCGATCGACTACAGCGACAAGAGCGTCGACGTGAGCAAGATGGTGCTGCACGCGCATATCGGAAAGCCGGACTACAACTTCCAGCTGGATTTCGCCAACCGTAGCGGTGCCGAACAGCACTACACCATTTCCTACATCGCAACCAACAGCCACGGGCTTACCACTATGGCGACGACGGAGGTGGACGTTCCACCCATGTAAATCCATACAAGTCCGGCGTTGCCAGGCCTGGCATCGGCGTTATCCCGTGGGCGGGGAGCCGCCCACGGGGAAAGTGGAATTGTTCACGTTATTATTGAGTCATCACACTAGACAGTCCGCGTGCTTGCCGAGCACGCCGCGTGCGTAATAGGCGAAGCTTGCCGCGTGGCGTTTTTCAGTGGTGGTCCAGGCGCGGGCTTCCTGGGCAAGGTCGTGCGGCAGAGGCTTGATTTCGCCGGCCGACATCGCGCGCAGTTGCGCGGCGGCGGCACGTTCCATCAGCAGGGCAAGCACGCAGGCTTCATCCACGCTGCGTCCGGCGGTGAGATAACCATGGTGCGCGAGCAGCACGGCATGTTTGTCGCCGAGTGCTTGCGTGATGATGCGGCCCTCTTCGTTGCCAACCGGAATGCCGGGCCAATCGGGAAGAAACGCGCAATCGTCGTACAGCGGGCAAAAATCCATATGCGATACCGTCAGTGGCATGCACAACATGGACAGGGCGATGACGTGCGGCGAATGCGCATGGATGATGCATTGCACGTCCGCGCGATGGCGATAAATCCAGGCATGGAAGCGGTTGGCGGGATTGGGCATGCCGTGGCCATCGATGACGCGGAGGTCTTCATCGACCTCGACGAGGTTGGAAACGCGGATCTCGTCGAAACCCAGGCCGAACTGCTGGGTATGGAACGTGCCATGCGCAGAACCGCGCGCGCTGACCTGCCCTGACAGGCCGGAAGCGTGCCCGGCCTCGAACAGGATGCGGCAGGCGAGCGCGAGCTTCTGGCGCACCGTCCATCCCGCGTCGGTCAGCATCTCGCGCATGGCGGCGTGCGCACGGCCGACCAGTTCCGATTTTTCCGTTTCGAATGTCGAAACCATGTTTTCCCTTGTCTGCTGGCTGCAAAAAAATAGTGAAGCGGCGAATCGCACGATTGAAACACAACGAGCGTGCAATGGTGATCACTACGACGCGTTTCAACGAGGACACCCATGGCCATTCCGAAAATTCCGCACTACGACGCACCCACCGATGTCGCGCTCTCGCGTTCGCCGCTCCCTTGGAAGCTGGACGTGCGGCGTGCGGCACTGCTGGTGCACGACATGCAGAACTACTTTCTGCGCCCGTATGAATCCGCGCGCTTCGTGCACGGCATCATCGACAACATTGTCGCGATCAGGCGGCTTTGCCACGAGCTGAACGTGCCGGTCTACTACACCGCGCAACCTGGCGGACAGAGCAAGGAACACCGCGGCCTGCTGCTCGACTTTTGGGGCGCAGGCATGCCGCAGGACGACGAAGCGACGGCGATCGTGCCGGGGCTGGAGCCGGTGCCCGGCGTCGACCAGATATTGGTGAAGCATCGCTACAGCGCATTCGCCAGGAGCGACCTGTTGCAACGTTTGCGGCAGGCCGGACGTTCGCAGCTCGTCATCTGCGGCGTATACGCCCACATCGGCTGTATGGTGACCGCCACCGACGCGTTCATGGCCGACATACAGCCGTTCTTCGTGGCCGACGCGCTCGGCGATTTTTCGCTGGCCCATCACGAGATGGCGTTGCGTCTCGTGGCGCATTGCTCGGGAAGAGTGCTGCCGGCGATGCAGGTGAAACAGGCATTGGCGAGCGAGCTGTTGACTACATAACGATCGTTATGTAATCCTTATGAGGATGGATTGAAACTCTTCGATCAGAGCAATGCGATCGGGGAACAAGATGTACGCCAGCCGTGTTCGGCCGTCATTGACCCGTTTCGCTGTTGAAAAGCGCCTCAGCTTTCGTGGGAGTGTCGGTCGAGGGGGATGAAAGGGCCGCACGTCCTGATGCTCACTTTCACTGAGACGAAACACATGGTGATTCCCGCAACGTCGAGATTCAGCAGCAAAACCATCGTGGTCACCGGCGCGGCGCAGGGCATTGGTGCGGCGGTTGTGCGTATGCTGGTTGCCGAAGGCGCTTTCGTCCATGCGCTCGACGTCAACCAGGAGCCGCTGCAGCAGCTTTGTGCGGCCATGAACGAGCATACCGAATGCTGCGAAGCGATCCCGATCGACATCAGTCGTCGCGAAGCGGTGGAAACGGCGGTGGCGCAGATCGAGCGTCGACGGCCCATCGACGGCCTGGTCAACGGCGCCGGCGTCCTGATACCCGCGCCGTTCGAAGCCATCACGCCAGAGGCATGGTCGGGCATGTTCGACGTCAACGTGCATGGCACTTTCTTCATGTCGCACAGTGTTGCGCGCCGGATGATCGAGCGTCGCAAGGGTGCGATCGTGACGATCGCTTCCAATGCCGCCACCACGCCGAGGATGAATCTTGCGGCGTACTGCGCATCGAAGGCCGCCGCGGCGATGCTTACCAAGTGCATGGGACTGGAACTGGGCCGGCATGGCATCCGTTGCAATGTGGTGTCGCCGGGTTCCACCAACACCGCCATGCTCACGGCGATGGCGGGCGAAGGTGCGGAGCGCGACCGCATGCTGATCGATGGCGACCAGCACGCATACCGGCTCGGCATTCCACTGCGCAAGATCGCCGAACCGGAAGACATCGCCCGGGCGGTGATATTTCTGCTTTCCGATGAAGCCAATCACATCACCTTGCACGACCTGGTGGTGGATGGCGGGGCCACGCTGTAGCCGCGGCTGGCTTTTCCTGTTGCGTCATCACTTCATTCCTCCACGGAGGCTGAAACAAGTATGAGCAGACACGAATCGCAGCTTGACCGATGGACGCCGCGCGAATGGCGCGATGCGCCGCTAAGGCACATGCCGCAGCCGCCGCAGGAGGAATGCCCGCTGGGCGTGACCGCGCGCCTGTCGCGCATGCCCGGACTGGTGGATGCCGAAGAAGTGAAGGAACTCAGGTCCGCGCTTCGGGCGGCGGCCAAGGGCCAAACCTTCGTGCTGCAGCTCGGCAATCCGGATCGGCATCTGGAAGATGCCGGCGATGCGGACGTGAGCGAATACCTGCGCAGTCTCGAATCGATGCAACAGTATCTCGCACTAATGTTGCGTATGCCGGTGCTGTCGATGGGCCTGGTCGCCGGGGTGGATGCAGCGGCCGATGGCACGACCATCGCGGCTTACTACGAAGCGATGTTGGCGGCGCTCGAATCGATGCGCCGGCATCGTTTCCACCCTTACATCTCGCACGATGCAGCCAATCTGCACGCCGAGGAAGCACTGGTTCGAAACGCGGGCATGCTGGATGGCTTCTACGCGTCCAGCACGCACCTGCTGTGGCTGGAGGGTGTGCCGTTGCCGGCGCTCAGCAGCCAGCTCGAATTTCTGTGCGGCCTGCTTAATCCGATCGGCATGCGCGTGAGTGCGCACTCGTCACCGGAGGATCTGCTTGGCATCTACCGCCAGCTCAATCCTTCGCGCGAAACCGGCAAGATCGTGCTGGTGTCGAGTCTGGGTGAGGATCTTGGCAGGCTGCGGCATTTTATCGGCGCATTCCGCGACGCCGCGGCGCCAGTCGTGTGGATGTGCGATCCGTGCTGGGCGCATACCGCACATGCGAGCAACGATGCGGGCGCGCTGATGCAGGCGGTCACTGCCGAAGTGGAACACACCGCCTTGCTGCATGCCGACGAAGGCAGTGTGCTGGCCGGCCTACGCCTGGAAATTGCGCATGAGCTACCGGTGGCAGGCAGGCGGCGCCTGGATTTTCAGCAGGCGCTACGCGTTTGCAGCGAACTGGCCGGCGCATGGGGTGGCGAGCGATGAATACGGTGCGCCAGTTCACCTTCAAGAACCCACATCCGGACGGCGATACCGGCATGGTTGGCGCCGCCATCGCGCAATGGTTGGAAAGCCGTTATCCGCAGGCCGCGGCGGAATTCCTCGGGCTGTTCGCGCACACCGCGGACGACGGCGCGTATTCGATCGCTGGCGTGGGCAGCGAGTTCCAGGTGGAATCGCGCAAGCAGGGCGATACGCTGCACTTGTGCCTGAAGCATCGCGGCAGCGTGCTGCGCGAAGTCAGTTATGCACTCGCCGGACGCGATCTGCACGAGGAAGTGTTTGGCCATGCCGCGCATTTCGTGTACGGCGCGCGCGTGCTGCTGATGGGCACGCACCAGCTGCCTCCATCGACCATGCTGTTGGGCGGATGGCGTTGCGGCACGCACCCGGACGAAATGCAGGAGCCGTTGATCTTCACCATTCCGCGCATCGCCTGCCATGTGACGCGCGAGGCATGCGTCTTCACCTTGCTGGGCGACGAAAGCGACGCCGACATCATCCAGGCGATGAGCGATCTGCCGCGCGAGGTGTCGCCCAGCACGCCGTTGAAGATCGCCGGGCGCAGGGATATTCCCGAATGCCGTGACTACATCGGCGCGCTAAGCGAAATGATCGCCAGCCTCTCGCAGGAAGCGAATGACAAGGTGGTGATCTGTCGCGAGGTGCGATTATTCCTGCAATCGGCGGTGTCGCCGGTGGACCTTCTGCTGATGGCGGCCTCCGGCAAGCCGGCCAAGTACCGCTACGTGTTCCGCTGGCTCGACGGCGAAGCCTGGGTGGGCGTATCGCCGGAAATGCTGGTGAGCAAGCAGGGCGCAAATATCGTGGTGGAGCCACTCGCGGGCACGCGCAAAGGTTCCGACGCCAAGGACAAAAGCGAGCGCTACCGGCAGGAACTGCTCAATGACGGCAAGGAGATCGAGGAGCACGAAACCGCCGCACGCATGTTTCTGGACATGCTGGGCCAGGTGTGCGAACCGGCGTCGATCCAGCAGCTCGAATCGCGCGGCATCATCGACCTCGGCTACGTGCAGCACCTGAAGAGCAAGATTGCCGCCACGCTGCGGCCCGATTGCAACGTGTTCCATCTGCTTGCGGCGATCTATCCGCCCGCGACCATCTGGGGCAAACCGGTCGCGCTGAGCGGCGAACGCATCCGTCGGCACGAACACATCGAGCGCGACTTCTTCACCGGCGGCTTCGGGTTTTTCACGCTGAACGACGACGCGAATTTCGCGCTGGCGATCCGCACCGCGAGGATGACGCACAACGAAGTGCGCGTGTACGCTGGCAGCGGCATCGTCCGGCGCAGCGATCCTTATCGGGAATGGCTGGAAACGTCGAACAAGATGAAGCCGTTCCTGGACAACCCGTATACCGTGTATTCCTGACCCGAGGCGCTTATGCAGCTATCGAACTACCTGTTCTTCACCGTCCATTGCGAAGCGGCGCTGGCGTTCTATACGGAATGCGGCTTCGGCAAGGTGGTATCCATGTCGCGACACGGCGACAACGGCATGCCGGTGCGCGCCGAAGCGATGCGCGGCAAGGTGATGCATGCGCAATTCGCCGGTCCCGGCGTGAATTTCTACGCGTCGGACAACGATGACGCGGAACCGATGCGCGGCTCAGCGATGATCTTCATGATCGATGACCTGGCGCGGACCGAACAGCTTTTCCGCCGGCTCGCCGAAGGCGGCAACATCACCACGCCGTTCGGCGTGCAGCCCTGGGGAAGCTATTACGGCAAGCTCACCGACAAATTCGGCGTGCAGTGGATGCTCAATTGCACGGAGCAGGCCTGATTGCGGCTTTTGTAGGCTTGCTATTTCTTTTTCTTCACTGGCGCCTTCTTCACTGGCGACTTCTTTACTGCGGACGTCGCCACCGGCAACAGCGTCCGCAACGCGCCTTGCGCGATCTTCTTCGCCAGGCTTTCGCTGGATACGGCGCGCGCGAGCGTAACGGCGCCGGTCAGCAGCGCCAAGGCGGCATAGGCGGATTCCTCGTCCGCGGGCGTGATGGGGGACGGCGGGCCGGCGGCGATGGATTTGGCGATCTTGCGCAGCGCGGCTTCGAACTCGGTGCGCAGCGATGCATCCAGGCGCGCCACTTCCGGTGGCAGGCTTTGCAGTGCACAGCTTTCGGAGAGGTCGCACGTGCGCTTGGCGCTGAGGTAGTAGCGCACGAACTCCGGCCACCAGTCGGCGCCGTGCTCGGCCTGCAGGTAATTCACGCCTTCCTGCAGTTCGACCAGGCCCCGCAGCATCGATTCGCGGAAGGCGGACTTCTTGGAATCGAAATGCACGTAGAAGGCGCCGGAGGTCATACCGGCCTCCTTCGCCAAGCCGTCCACGCCGATGCCGCCGTAGCCGCCGCGCCGGAACCCGCGACCGGCGGCGTCGACGATGCGTTGACGGGTCATTTTCTTCTGTTCTTCCCTCTGGATCATGGCTTGCTACTCGCGCTGCATTTGACAATCAATTGGGTTGACAACATAGTGATCGTTATGTAATCTCGAAGAACGATAGTTATGCCGCCATGAATAAACCGTTACCAGTGAATTCACGTGATATTTTCTTCACATGAAATACACATTTAAGACTGCAGTTGCAGGCTAACATTTTATATTATTTAAAGCAATGTTCAGATGAATAATGAAACGAATCGGATACTTTAGTTTATTGAAATTGAAATAATCGATTATTAATATGTATCGAAGCGATCAGGGGTTACACGCGAGGTAGTAAAAAGGATCCGTCTCACTGGCGTCATTCCATCAGGGACGAACGATCCAAATGCAAACAGCCGCATTCCGGCATTCGCCGGAATCGGAAGGGGTGTGATCCATGCCAGGCAACAACGTGTGGATGCAGTTCATTTGTCGATGAATCAAGCGGCGTCCAACGGAAGCCGTCCGGCAGCGCGTTCAATAGAAACAAAGCGTCATAGCAAATGTGGGCCGGGCGAGCACATGCGCGCCTGCAGGGCATGTGTCTTTGGGATACACGGCTTTCAACCGACGGTTTCGGGGGGTCTTGGCTATATGCTTCAGGTTGCACTCGGAAGATTCTTTTTTCGCGCATGCGCGCCGCTGATGGCGTTCGTCGTGGCATGTATGTTCACGCCGCCAGGCGCCGCCACGGCGCGAGAGCGCGGCGATGCAGGCAGTTATTCCAGCCCGATCGCGCTCAGCGCCGACGATCAGTTTCTATGGGCGGTGAATCCCGATCTGGATACCGTCACGGTGATTCGCACCGACACGCGGCGCGTCGTCGCGAAGATTCCGGTCGGCAAGGATCCGCGCAGCATCGCGCTGTCGCCCGATGGGTTGCATGCTTATGTGGCCAATGCCGCGGATGGCACGGTTTCCGTGATCAAGGTGCGCGAGCGCGATCCCAACCGCTTCGCCGCCGCCATCGACCGCGCTGCTGGTGTCGACGGTGCGCTGACCACCGGCGCCGAACCGGGCAGCGTGGTGGTTTCGCCCGATGGCCGGCGCGTGTTCGTCGCCAACCGCAGCCAGGACACCATCGTGTGGATCGATGCGCAAAGTCAGCGCATTCTCGGCACCTACGATCTGCGCGACAGCGCCTGCAACGCACCGGACCGCGAACGGCATTTCCAGCCGGGCGCATTGGCGATGACGGTAGACAGTCGCTATCTGCTGGTGACGCGCTACCTCTCTTTCACCGCTCCAGGCGGCGTGCAACGCGACGACATGGGTAAGGAGGGTGTCGTCTGCCGCCTGAGCGTGGACACCTGGAGCAACGCCGCTAACGCGCTGGGCGATCCGGTGGTGGTGCGCCTGGCGCCGCAGAACGCCGGTTTTGCCGACCAGAAAGGCAATGCCACTTACGCCTTCCCCAATCAGTTGCGCAGTATTGTCGTGCGCGGTGGCACGGCGTACCTGCCCAACGTGGCAGCGTCGCCTTCCGGTCCGCTTTACTACCAGACCGATACGCAGGCCTACGTCAACGCCATCGACAACGTCGAAAGCACGCCGGCGGACGACGGCGACATCAACATGCACCTGGGCGCGCGCGTGCCGGAAGCGGGCAAGGCGGAACTCTATTTCGCCAATCCCGACGCCATCGCCTTCACCAGCGAAAGCGGCGCCGGCTACGCCTATGTGGCCTCCGGCGGCAGCGACGTGCTGGTGAAGCTGAAAGTGCTCGGCAACGGCGCGCTCGCCTTCACCGATAACGCCACCACCACCCGCTACATCGATTTGAACGATCCGGACGTGCCGGAGACCCGCGGCGAGAACGCGGGCAAGAACCCGATCGGGCTGGCGATCGATGCCTCCGGCAGCATCGCCTACGTGTTGAACTACGTATCGCGCAACGTTTCAGTGGTCGATCTGCGCAGCGACAAGGTGGTGCAGGTGATTCGCACCGAAGATCTGCCGACGCCAGGCTCGGAGTCGGAAAAGATGCTGGTCGGCGCCGAAGTGTTCTTTTCCTCGCGCGGCAACTTCGTCAATCCTTCGGGCATCGGTTCCAGTCGTAACCGCATGTCGGAACTGGGCCGGCAAAGCTGCGCAAGCTGCCATCCGGGCGGACTGACCGACGGCGTGGTGTGGCAGTTCAGTACCGGACCACGCAAGACGCTGGCGATCAACGGCACCTTCAATCCGCACAATCCGCTCGACCAGCGCATCATCGATGCCTCGGCGATCTTCGACGAAGTGGAAGATGCCGATCTCAACACGCGCAACGTATCCAGCCCCGGCCCGCTGCCCGAGCCGCTGCCGTGCGTGGTATCGCCAGGCTACCCCGACATCACGCAAAGCACGATCGATCCCGAGCATGGCCTGGTGATCGGCAAGTGGCACGATTTCGCCGAAGCGCCGTGTGTGATGAATGCATTCCTGCTGCCCAATGGCGGACGTCCGCAGCCAACCGTGCAATTGCCGGGCAGCACGGTGGAAGTGCCGGTGCTGGATGCGATGAAGGAGTGGCAGCACTTCGGCATCCGCACGCCCAACCGGCCAATGACGCGACAGGAGCTGGCGCTGCGCGGCGGCGATCCATCTGGCGGCGTGGACGACGCGGCGATTGCGGAGGGCCGCGTGCTATTCCAGCGCGCGGGTTGCAGCAGTTGCCATGCCACCGGCAAATGGAGCCTGAGTTCCAAGAATTTCCTTTCGCCGCCGCCGGCCAGCGACCTTGAAACGGAAGCGGCAGCCACCGGCGCCGACACCTCGCAGTTCATGTATCGGTATCTGAAGGACATTCATTCGTATGGCCTGAACGTTCCCGGCTCCGGCAACGCCATCGCAGACTTTCCCGCCATCGGCGGCGTGGAGACGGACAGCGCGGGATTGAAGGCGCTCGGCTACGACTTCAATGGCGACGGCAAAGGTTCGGGTTTCAGCATTTCCTCCATTCTCGGCACCTACAGCTTGCCGCCGTACTACCACAACGGTGCGTGCGAAACGCTGCGCTGCGTGGTGTCCGACGTCAATCACCGCAGCGCGGGGCTGTCGACCTTGCAGGATCCATTATTCGATCCGAAGGCGCAACGCGTGCTGATGAAGTTTCTGGAATCGATCGATGCGAATACGGAGCCGTTTTGATTCGGCGTAATGGTTGACTCGCAGCAACACAAAAAACCAGCGGAGAACGCAATGAAGAAAATCGCATCAATGGTACTCGCCACCATCGTCGCCATCTGCGGCAACGTCCACGCGCAAAGCTACGAGCTGCCGCTCGACATTGCGCTGCATGCCGCGCAGGGCGCCGTGAAGTTCTGCAACGCGCAGGGCTATCACATCGGTGCGGCGGTGGTGGACAGGGCTGGTGCATTGCGCGTGTTCCTGCGCGCCGACGGAAGCACCGTGCACGTCAAGGACACCGCTTTTCGCAAGGCTTATACCGTGATAACGCTGGGGCCGATCTTCAAGTTCGACCGCAGCTCGCAAGCCGCCGCCGCGTTCAATGGCAAACCGAGCGAGCCTTCGTTTCTCACCATTCCGGACATCGCGCTGCTGCCGGGCGCCGTGGCGATCAAGGCGAACGGCAGCATCGTCGCCGCGCTGGGCGTAGGTGGCGCGCCGGGCGGAGAAAAAGATGAAGCCTGCGCTGCGGCCGGCGTGCAGGCGATCGCGACGGAGCTGTCAGGTAGCGGGAAGTAGTAGGGAACGAGGAAACCAGGCGCGCTTGCCGGTCCCTCGATCCTGAGCAAACGCATCAGATCACATCTCACTTTCGTCAAGGAACGCCATGAAGAACACGCACTACCATGCGAATCTCACGCCGCTGACGTTTCTGGAGCGCTGCGGCCGTTATCTTTCCGACCGGGTGGCGATCAGCAGCCGCGAAGGCGACGTCGATTTCGGCACGCTGCTCAAGCGCGCCCGGCGTATGACGGCGTTGCTGCGCAATCTTGGCGTGGCCTACGGACACCGGGTCGGCCTGCTCACGCACAACTCGCCGCAATCGATCGAGGCGCACTTTGCGATTCCCGCTGCGGGCGGCGTGATCGTGTCGTTCAATCCGTGGCTGCCGTCGGCGGACATCAAGAAGCAGATGCTCTACAGCGGCACCCGCGTGGTGCTGGCCAGCGCCGCGCTGCTCCAACAGCATCGCGAGCTATTCACGGAACTGTCCGGGCATATCGTGGTACTGCTGGACGCGGCCTCGGCCCCTGGCGACATCGACAGCAAGTTCCGCTGCTTCGACATCGAGCAGCATAAATACGATTCGCTAGTACCGCTCGACCGCTACTTGCGCTCCGAGCACGATCCCATCGCGATCAATTTCACCTCCGGCACCACCGGCAACCCAAAGGGTGTGGTGTACAGCCATCGCGCTGCCTATCTGCACGCGATGGGCCAGATCCTGATGATGAATCTCACCGCCGCGTCGGTGTACTACTGGTCGCTGCCGATGTTCCACGTCAACGGTTGGGGCCATATGTGGGCCACGGTCGCGGCCGGTGCGCAGCAGGTGGTGGAGCAGAACGTGGCGCAGGCCACGCCCGCATCGCTCAGGCAAGGCATCGCGGCGTACAAGATCACGCACATGGCCGGCTCGCCGCGCCTGGTGCGCCAGCTTGGCGACGAGACGTTCGCGCCGTCGATGCTGCAAGGGCTGACCGTGCTCACCGGCGGCGCCGCGCCGCCGCCCGACCTGGTCGATGGCATGCAACGTCTAGGCGTGGAGCTGATCCACCAGTACGGCTTGAACGAAACGCTCGGCCCGTTCGTGATGTGCGAAGCGCGCGGGGAATGGGATGCATTGCCGCGGGAACAGCAGACCCGCCTGCGCATGCGCCAGGGCATCGCCGCCATCCATGCCGGTACGGGTTTGCGCGTGGTCGACCAGGACATGCGCGACGTGCCCTGGGACGGCGCCACGCTGGGCGAGGTGCTGATGGCCGGCAACACGGTGGCGCTGGGCTACTACGACAACCCGCGCGCCACCGAAAGCGCCTTCCGCGACGGATGGTTCCACAGCGGCGACATGGCGGTGGTGCATCCGGACGGCTATCTGGAAATCAAGGATCGGATGAAAGACCTGATCCACGTGGAAACGCCCTATGGATGGGAAAACATTTCATCGCTGGAAATCGAGAACGTGGCCAGCCAGTTCCCCGGCATCAAGGACGTGGCCGTGATCGGCATGGAAGACGAACAACAAAAACCAACCATCATTCTTGTCTATGAAAAGGCCGCGCACGCCCAGATCGACGAGGCGGCCATTCTGGATCACTGCAGGAAACATCTTCCGGATTTCAAGGTTCCCGCGCACGCCATGGAAGCGAACATCCCCAAGACGGCTACCGGAAAAGTTGTCAAGGGAGCCCTGCGAGACGAAGTCACCAAGCGACGGACGGCCGAGTTGGGAGTGGCTTGATGCCGTACCGCCGCAACAAAAATTTCCCGGCACTTTCATCAAGGACTACACATGAAACATCTGGCTAGTCATCCTCAAATCAAGAGCGACGCATTGCGTTCGATGGCATACCTGGGCGACCTGGAGGGTCTCGTTCGCGAGGCCCTGTCCAACCGGCGCTCCCCGCTGTGGGGTGCGTTGCAGGAAACGCTGTTCCACATGAACCTTAAGCTCATGTCCGAAGGCTTCGCCCTCGGCACGCAGCGCAGCGAGCTGGAATGGAAATTCCGTGCGCTGGTGGAAAGCGTGGAAAAGGAAATGTTGCCCGAGGCGCATATTCCCCCGCACATCGTCGATCCCGAGGAATTCCTCGACTGGCTCAAGGCCAGGATCTACGAGCACCGCGTCACCGATCACGAGCTGTTCGTGTATTTCGACAAGAACGACCTCAGCGACGAGGAAATTCGCTACTTTCTGTCCAACTATCGCGTGAACATGCAGCGCTTCCACCTGCACGTCGCCGCCTACAGTCTGTTCGTGCCGTTCAAGATGCGCGAGGAACTGTACGAAAACTTGCACGACGAATTCGGCGAGGGCGATTTCGAGCAGGCCCATCCCAACCTGTTCGAGCCGCTGATGGATCACTTCGGCGGCGCGCGCGAGGACGACTGGAATCCCGAAACCTTCCACCTGCTCAACACCAAGATCAACCTGTGTTGGTTCGCCGACGGCCTGCCATACGGTCTGGGCGGCATGGGCGCGCTGGAGCTGACGATTCCCGCGCAGCAGCGCCGCATCCTGGCCAACCTGCGCCGCCGCGGCCTGAACGAAAAGTTGGTGCGCTTCTTCGTGGTGCATTGCGAATTGGACGAATCGCACGGCGACGGCTGGTTTGCCGCCGGCCTGCCATACATCCGTTCCCGTTCGGATTTCGAGAAGGTCTATGTCGCCGCGATGCGCATGCTGGACGCGCGCGCCGGCGTCTACGACGGCATTCTCGCCGGCATCCTGCGCCGCCGCCTGGAAGCGCAAAGCCGCAAGATCGCCGCCGACCAGCTTGAAGCGCAAGCGCAGGTCGCCTGAGCACCGCCCGCTCCGCCACGGCGGAGCGGATCCACGCAGCCATTCGTTCACAAGGATATCCACATGAAGAAATACGACGTTACCGTGATCGGCAGCGGCATGGGCGGCAGCGGTTGCGCGCTGGTGCTGGCCAAACTGGGCTACAGCGTGCTGCTGATCGAACGCGGCACGCACCCGCGCTTTGCGCTGGGCGAATCGGGCACGCCCGCGCTGAGCCGCAAGATGCGCTACATCAGCCGCGCCTACGGCATTCCGGAATTGGACGATCTGTCCACCTACAACAACATTCACGCGTCGAAAAACGGCGTGATGTGCGGACCGAAGGAGATGTTCCAGTACTTCGTGCACCAGAAAGGCCAGACCCGGCCGGACGAATTCGGACCGTTTCCCGAAGTGATCGTACAGACATCCGAAGTGGACGCGCAGTACTACCGCGCCGCGTCGGATCAGCAGATCACCGAGGTGGCCGTGAAGTACGGCGTGGAATACAGCGACATGACCTCGGTCGAGGACATCGTGTTCGGCACGGACAAGGTGGATCTTTCCTGCAAGAAGGGTGAGCGCGAATTCACCGTGGAAACCGATTTCGTGGTGGATGCCACCGGCTTCAATTCCATCATCGGCCGCAAGTTCGACCTGAAGCTCACCGGCGACGCGCTGGACACGCCGCTGAAGAGCCGCAGCATCTTCACGCACTTCAGGGACATCGGCGCGTTCGACGAGACCATCCGCAAGAGCACCGAGTATCCGGATCGCTCGCCGGTGCCGCGTTCACGCGCCACCCAGCACCATTGCTTTGAAGGCGGCTGGATCTGGTTCATTCCCTTCGACAACGGCATCACCAGCGTCGGCGTCAACCTGGACATCGACCTGTATCCGGAAAACGACCGCAATGGCGAAGAGGAATTCTGGGAAATCATCGACCAGTATCCGATGGTGTCCGAGCTGCTGCGCGGCCGCAAGATCGAGTTCCCCTTCATCAAAACCAAGCGGCTGCAGTTCCTCAACAAGGAACTGGCCGGCGACCGCTGGGCCATGCTGCAGGCGTCGGCGTATGCGCTGGATGCGTGGTTCAGCACCGGCCTGGCCGCCACCTTCATGTCCATCCACCGGCTGGTGGACGTGCTGGACAAGCAGATTTTTCCGAACAAGCGCTTTGAACGGAAGCTGCTGCTGGATTACGAGAAATCCATCAAGACCGAGTACTTCCACGTCGCCAAGATGGTCGACGGCATGTACAAGACCTTCAAGCATTTCGAGATCTTCAAGAACTACTGCTTCTTCTGCTTCATGGGCACGGAGAGCTACCTGGAGAAGGGCGGCGCGGGCAAGGCGGTGGATCTGGACCACTTGCTGCTGAGCGCGGGCGACAAGGTATTCGTGGAGAAATTCGAATCGGTCTACCGCAAGGTGGTGGAATACGCCAAGCGCGATTCGGTCAGCGCGGAAGAGGCGGAAGAACTTGGCCGCTTCCTGCGCGAAGACATGAAGCCCTTCAACTTCCGCCGCTACGGCTATCCGGACATGCACGGCGTTCACCCTCGGCGCATCGGCGTGCCGATGCCCGAGTACGACGCGATGAAGAAGCAAGACATGGAAGACGTGCACCCGAGCATGGTGGTGCAAGAGTGCGAAACCGACTGAGCGGAGGACTTTTCGTCATGGCGCTTGAGCAAAAACAATATCGCCACGCCCTGGGTCGGTTCACCACCGGGGTATGCGTGGTGTCGGCCGTCGGCGAGCAGGGGCTGCCGATCGGCATGACGATCAACTCCTTTTCGTCATTGTCGCTGGAGCCATCGCTGGTGCAGTGGAGCATCAAGCAGAAATCGCTGTGTTATCCGCTGTTTTCGCGACTGAAAAGCTATTCCATCAGCGTGCTATCCGATCAGCAGATGGAGATTTCGAGCCGCTACGCACGCCCCGGCGATCATCGGATGCACCCGGCCGATTACGCGATCAACGAGTACGGAATGCCCTACGTCAAGCATGCATTGGCCCGTTTTGAATGCTTGAGTTGGGGCAGGATGGAGGCAGGCGATCACGACCTGCTCATCGGCATTGTCGACAAGTTCTTCGCCGAGCCGGAGGGCAGGCCGTTGGTCTTTTTTGCAGGGGCGTATCGGCCGTTGTTGATCGATTAGCGCCTCGGTTCCGTCGCGTATTCGAGGGCGACGCGTGAAGCAAGCACCTCCCCTGCTTGCAGGGGAGGTGGAAGCAATACTCCGAACTTAAGTGTAATTCCCCATCTCGTCATTCCAGCGACTTGGGGACGGAAAAACACTGGATTCCAGCTTTCGCTGGAATGACGAAAGTTGGATTTTGGGTGATTGGAAGATCCTTAAGTTCAGAGCGCTGACCCCCAGCTCTCCCCTGCATGCAGGGGAGAAACTGGTCTATCACATCAGTTGAATGATCCGAAGACAGGAGCCTGTCGTGGCGTTTCACCTGACCCAACCCGAAAGTTTCCTGATCGCCATGCTGATCATCTTCAGCGTGCCGTATCTGCTCTGGCGTCACCTGAAAACCGACTACTACGCGCCGATGGTGGTGGTGCAGATCGTCGCCGGCATCGTGCTCGGACCCGACGTGCTCGGTGCGTATTGCGGCAACTGCTACAACGCGGTGTTCAGCGCGACCACCACGCAAAACTTGAACGGCATCGCCGCCTGGGCGGTGATGATTTTCGTGTTCGTCGCCGGACTGGAACTGGATTTGAGCAACGTGTGGCGATACCGCCGCGAAAGCGGCATCACCGCCGGCCTCGCGCTGGGCGTGCCGCTGTCGCTGGGCGCCATCGTCGGTTATCTGTTGAGCCATCACGCGGGCTGGGCCGGCCCGCTGGCGCACGGCTGGCAATTCACGCTGGCCATCGGCATGTCCTGTTCCATCACGGCGCTGCCGATACTGATCATCTTCCTGGAAAAGATGGAACTGCTACGCCAGCCCATCGGCCAGCGCGTGCTGCGCTACGCCAGCCTTGACGACATATTGATCTGGTCGGTGCTGGCGGTGGTGTTGCTGGATCTGCAGCGCCTCAAGACACAATTGATTTTTCTCGTAACGTTCGGTCTGGCCGCGATAGGTTTCCGAAAGCTGATGGCGCGATTGACCGAAGCCGACCGCTGGTTCGCCGCCATCATCTGGCTGGCCGTCGCCGCCTTCATGGCCGAATGGTCGGGCCTGCATTTCATGGTGGGCGCGTTTCTCGCCGGCGTGGTGATCGACCTGCGCTGGTTCGAGCAGAAGCACGTCGACCTGCTCAGGCATTACGTGCTGCTGCTGATGATGCCGGTGTTTTTCCTGAGCACCGGCCTGAAGACGCATTGGTCCATCGGCGGCGCGGCGGTGTTCGCGGTGGCTGGCCTGCTGCTGCTGGCAGCGGTGGCGGGCAAGCTGATCGGCGTGCATCTAGCCGGTCGGATATTGAAATGGGACGAGGGCGAGGCGGCGATCATCGGCTGGCTGCTGCAATCCAAATCGCTCATCACCATCGTCTTCGCCGACGTGCTGCTTGACAAAGGCATCATCAGCGGCGATGCGTTCACCGCGCTGCTGATCATGTCGCTGCTCAGCACCATGCTGACGGTGCCGGTGGTTTCCGCGCGGCTCGCCTCGCGTCCGGGGCTGGCGGCCAAGGTGAGTTGACGTGTTCATCCACAGGGAAAGTGTGTCGACAAAAAGCGGCGAAGTGCCATCGGTTCGTTCACATCTGGAGAGCACAGCTCATGACGACCGCAACAGTGAATGCCCAGCATCATCCTGTGGACGCGTTACAGACCAGGGACTGGGCGCCAGGCTCATGGCGGCAGCGGACCGCTTTGCAGCATCCGCGCTATGACGACCCCGAAGAACTCGCGCATGTGGGCGAACGCCTGTCGCAGTTACCGCCGCTGGTGACGTCGGGCGAAGTGCTGACGTTGCAGCATGCGCTGGCCGATGCGCAGGAAGGACGTAGCTTCCTGCTGCAAGGCGGTGACTGCGCCGAAGCCTTTGCCGACTGCAACAGTGAGACCATCTCGAACCGGTTGAAGGTTTTGCTGCAGATGAGCATGGTGCTGGTGCACGGCTTGAAACAACCCGTGCTGCGCGTGGGCCGCTTCGCCGGCCAATACGCCAAGCCACGCTCGGCCGACACCGAAACGCTCGACGGCGTGACGTTGCCGTGTTTTCGCGGCGACATGGTCAATGGCGTGGCCTTTACGCCGCAGGCACGGCGTGCCGATCCGCAACGGCTGATTCAGGCGCATGCCTGTTCCGCGCTCACCATGAACTTCGTGCGCGCGCTGATCGACGGCGGCTTCGCCGATCTGCGCCATCCCGAATACTGGGAATTGGCCTGGGTGGAGCACGCGCCGCTGGCGGTGGAATATCGGCGCATGCTCGCCGGCATTGCCGATTCGATGCGCTTCATGGAAACGCTGGCGGGGCCGATCGACGGTTGCGCGCGGGTGGATTTCTTCACCTCGCACGAAGCGCTGCTGCTGTATTACGAAGAGACGATGACCCGGCGCGTGCCACGCCAGCAAGGATGGTTCAACCTGTCTACACATTTTCCGTGGATCGGCATGCGCACCGCCGCGCTGGACGGCGCGCACGTGGAATATTTCCGCGGCATACGAAATCCCATCGGCGTGAAAGTGGGGCCGTCGATGCAGCCCGATGCGCTGCTGCGCCTGATCGACGTGCTCAATCCGCACGACGAAGCCGGCCGCCTCACGCTCATTCACCGCATGGGCAACGCGCACGTCGCCACCGGCCTGCCGCCGTTGTTGCGCACCGTGCGCGCGGCCGGCCGGCGCGTGCTGTGGGTAGCCGACCCGATGCACGGCAACACCGAAAGCACCGCCAGCGGCTACAAGACGCGCCGCTTCGACAACATTCGCGGCGAGCTGGAACAGGCTTTCGACATCCATGCCGCGGAAGGCACGCGGCTCGGCGGCGTGCATCTGGAACTCACCGGCGAAGACGTCACCGAGTGTACGGGTGGTGCGCGCGCGTTGGACGAGAAGGACTTGAGCCGTGCCTACAAGTCGATGGTCGATCCGCGGCTCAATTACGAACAGTCGCTGGAGCTGGCGATGCTGATCGTGCGCAAATCGGGGCGTCCGGATTTCGACGAGCGCGTGCTGGGGAGCGGGATGCTGAAATCGCTGGCGCCAGTTGCGGCGGCGGTGTAGTTGAGCGAAGCACGGATTCAAACGAGACCCGCCCATGCAAACCGAATACATCGCACAAGCCGATTCCCCCGCAGTCGTCCGTTCGTTACCCACATGGATCACCCTGCTGCTCGCCACCGCCTGCGGCATGATTGTGGCCAGCCTCTATTACGTGCAGCCACTGATCGGTCCGATCAGCGGCGCATTGGGGCTTTCGCCGCAAACCGCAGGCCTGATCGTCACCATGACGCAGATCGGCTACGGACTCAGCCTGGTGCTGGTGGTGCCGCTTGCCGACGTGATCGAAAATCGCCGCCTGATCGTTGCGGCGCTGGCAGCCTGCACGTTCGCACTGTTCATGGCCGGGCTCGCGAACAATGCATCGGTCTTTCTGTTGGCGATGTTCTGCATCGGCTTCAGCGCGGTGGCCGCGCAAATCGTGATGCCTTACGCCTCCCATCTTGTCGCACCCGAAGCGCGCGGCCGCGCGCTGGGCAAGGTGGTGAGCGGGCTGATGCTAGGCATCATGCTGTCGCGGCCGGCGGCGAGCTTTCTTACCGACGTGGGATCGTGGCGCACCGTGTTCGTGCTGGCGGCTGCCGGCATGGCGGTGCTCGCCGCGGTGCTGACGCTGCTGCTGCCCGCCAGGCGCCCCGATCCCGGGCTTTCGTATAGCGAGCTGCTGCGGTCGATGTTGCAGCTTTTTCTGCGCACGCCGTTGTTGCGTCGGCGCGCCTTCTATCACGCCTGCCTGTTCGGCGCCTTCAGCCTGTTCTGGACCACGGCGCCGCTGTGGCTGGCAAGCCCCGCGTTTCATCTATCGCAGGCAGGCATTGCCTGGTTCGCACTTGCCGGCGTGGCAGGTGCGATCGCCGCACCCATCGCGGGCCGCTTCGCGGACAAGGGCTGGGGACATCTGTTGACCGGTCTTGCCATCCTGATCGTCGCCTCGTCCTTCCTGATGATGCATGCCGGCGGCGGCTTCGCGGTGCGTATCGCCATGCTGGTGCTGTCCGCGGTCGTGCTGGATTTCGGCGTATCGATGAACTTCGTGATCGGCCAGCGCGCCATCTTCGCCATGGCGTCCGAATACCGCGGACGGCTCAACGCCATCTACATCGCCATCTTTTTCCTGGGCGGCGCGATCGGCTCGGCAGCAGGCGCGTGGGTGTTCGCGCAATTCGGCTGGGCATGCACGGCATGGCTCGGCTTCAGCTTGCCGGCGGGGGCGATGCTCTACTACCTCACGGAGCGATCGTAGGTCCAACGTCAGCCTTAAATGCTTGACCACCCGACAAATTGCCGTCATAATTGCCGCCTTTTTCCACCCCTGCATTTCATTCCCGGAGTTCTACCTTGGCCAACATCAAGTCCGCGAAGAAGCGTGCGCGCCAGTCCGAGCAGCGCCGCCTGCGCAACGTCAGCGCCCGTTCCATGGTGCGCAGCGCCCTCCGTAAGGTCGTCAAGGCTATCGAAGCCAAGGACAAGGCCGGCGCCGTGGCTGCCTTCACGGCTGCCCAACCAGTGATGGATCGTTACGCTGCTCGCGGCCTGATCCACAAGAACAAGGCCGCCCGTCACAAAAGTCGCTTGAACGCGAAGATTCGCGAGCTGGCCTAAGGCTTAGCTAGGGTTGGCATGGAAAGCCGGCGGAAACGCCGGCTTTTTTGCGTAAAAACCGTAGACATATCCGCGCTCGCATCGATGGCTCGATGGAAGGTGACGCCCAGCCTGCCGGCGGCAGCTACCAATGCACGGCAACGCGGATCAACTCCACCATCGGCATCCAGCGCGCCAATCACCACACCATCGAATCCAAGCTGCACGCAAGTTTCGATATCGCGCCGCATGATTTCAAATTCGGCGTCGTCATAAAGAAAATCGCCGCCGCGTGGCCGGACCAGCGCATAGACGGGTATGCGCACACGATCCCGCGCCACAGCCAGCAAACCGTATGACGGCGTGATGCCACCTTCAGCGAGGCTGCTGCAAAGCTCGACGCGATCAGCCCCCCTTCCTGGGCAGCCAAAGCCGACACCAACGAAATTGAGCTGGACCAACTTGCGGCGAGCAACGGCATTCAAAATGCACGAACCGGCGCACTCTCATCCCTTGGAATAGGGGCTTCCGTGTCTTTGTCGTTGAACGTCCTGATCATGGGTCGTAATACGCCTGCGCGGTGCGCGGCAATTCACGCGGCAGGTCGGAAGCGTTGATGGCGTCGAGCTGATGCTGGAGCCGCTCGAACAGAATGGAGGCGCTGAGCTTGCGCTCACCATCCATCAGCAGGGTTTGCAGCAGACCGATGATTTCCGGCGCGTGGTCGGCGGCTCCGAGCTTGATAGCCCCTCTCCCACTGGGAGAGGGGTTGGGGTGAGGGTGCGATCGAGAGCAGGATGCCAGAACCTCGCACGAGTACCTCACCCGTGCGCTTCGTCCGAACTCTCACCCCCGTCCCCTCTCCCAGTGGGAGAGGGGTGATGGACTGACTCCCCGCGCAACCGCACATCCCCCGGCAACATATCGTTGCGCCCTTCCCGCACCGCATGCTGCGCTTCGAAGAGGCGCTGAATCTGCTGACACACGCTCATGGTGTTCTCGCGCGCGATGGCCGACACGAGGAACCACGGCTGCGTCCAGCCCAGGCGCTTCACGATGTCCACTGCGACGGCTTGGCGCTCGTCTTGCGGCAATACGTCGGACTTGTTGAGCACCAGCCAACGCGGACGTTGCAGCAATTCGGGATCGAACTTCTCCAGTTCGTGCTCGATAGCATGCACTTGCTCCACCACATCGGCGCCGTCGATCGGGGCGATGTCCACCAGATGCAGCAACAAGCGAGTGCGCGCCACATGGCGCAGGAACTGGATGCCTAGGCCATGACCTTCCGCAGCGCCTTCGATCAGGCCAGGGATGTCGGCGATCACGAAGCTCTGGTCCGTCCCAAGACTGACCACGCCCAGGTGCGGGTGCAGAGTGGTGAACGGATAATCCGCCACGCGCGGGGTGGCCGCGGAAACGGCGCGGATGAAGGTGGATTTGCCGGCATTGGGGAAGCCGAGCAGGCCCACGTCCGCCAGCAGTTTTAGCTCCAGCTTCAACTCGCGCACTTCACCGGGCGTGCCCGGGGTGGACTTGCGCGGCGCACGATTCACCGAACTCTTGAAGTGGATATTGCCCAAGCCGCCCTTGCCGCCTTGCGCCACCCGCAGACGCTGTCCGTGCGTGGTGAGGTCGCCGATGACTTCGTCGGTATCGACGTTGGTGACGACCGTGCCGACCGGTACGCGGATCGTGGTGTCATCGCCACCCTTACCGTACATGTCGCTGCCCATGCCGTTCTCGCCACGCTGCGCCTTGAAACTGCGCTGATGGCGGAAATCGATCAGGGTATTCAAGCCTTCATCGGCCACCAGCCACACCGAACCGCCGGAACCGCCGTCGCCGCCGTTCGGGCCGCCGAAGGGAATGAATTTTTCGCGACGGAAGCTGACGCAGCCGTTGCCGCCGTCTCCGGCGTGGACTTTGATGATCGCTTCGTCGACGAATTTCATGGGATGGAGACCGTAGAGTAGTGATCGTGGCGAAGAAGCGATCTTGCCAAGATCCGAGCAACTGAATAAAACAAAAGCCCCGCCAAGGCGGGGCCTCTGTTGCAACGTGGCGCCTGGATCAGGCCTTGACCACGTTGACGTATCTGCGATTGTTTTCACCGCGGGTCTTGAATTCGACCTTGCCATCGACCAGTGCATACAGCGTATGGTCGCGGCCCAGGCCAACGCCGGTACCGGGATGGAACTGGGTGCCGCGTTGACGCACGATGATGTTGCCAGCCTCGATGGCCTGGCCACCGTAGATTTTCACGCCGAGGTATTTCGGGTTCGAATCGCGACCGTTGCGGGATGAACCTACGCCTTTTTTATGTGCCATGACTGTTTACTCCGGCTGTATCAGGCGTTAATGCCCGTGATCTCGACTTCGGTGTAGTGCTGACGATGTCCCTGCTGCTTCTTGTGGTGCTTGCGGCGGCGGAACTTGATGATGCGGACCTTGTCAGCGCGGCCATGCTTGCGCACGGTGGCGGTGACGGTGGCGCCAGACACGGTGGGGGCGCCGACGGTGATGGTTTCACCGGAACCGACCAGCAGCACCTGGTCGAACTTCACGCTGGCGCCTTCTTCGGCGTTCAGCAGTTCCACGCGCAGGACGTCGCCCTGCTGGACGCGGTATTGCTTGCCGCCCGTCTTGATGACTGCATAACTCATGGGAGAGCCCTTCTGTCGTTATTCTCTTGGGTTCGCCACGGCCGGTATCGGCCACAGCGAACTAAAGAGTATAGCGAAGAGGGCGTTTTTTGGTCAACAACTGACCAGCCCATACTTACGGGGCTTACTTGCCCGACTGGCCCGAGCCGCCTTGCGCGGGCGAAGGCGGCAAAACCCCGCTGTCGGAGTCGGTCGTACCCGGGCAACGACCCTGAGCATCCAGTTTGCCCTGCTTCTGCAGCTCCGAAAACATGTCCGCGGTGCGCTGGCGACCCCATTGCTGACCAGCCTGGGCGGCCTCGGCCATGGTCGCCGGCATCTGGGCGACCAACTTCTGACCCAGCGGGGATTTATAGAACTTGATCAGCCCCTCGACCTCGTCAGTCGTGAAATGGTGCTGGTAAGCGGGGACCATGGCCTTGCTGAGCTGCTCCACCCCGTTTTTGTCGATATAGGTTTGCCAGTAACTGACCGGCACACAGGGAAGCTGCTGGCTCATCATCGCGCCCATCTGGTCGTTCATGACGGTGAACTGGCCCGACACGTCCATCACCTGCATCAATTCCCGCACCTGTGCCTCGCTGGGCTGCGCCGCCAGAACGTGGCTTGCCGCGAGTGCCATGCACATACCCAACGCCCATTTACCAACCGTCATGTCGCATCCTCCAACCGGGAAATAGCAGCCGAGCATATTCGTCTGTGCCATGGCTGCCTAGTCAGCCGTTCAACACACCTGCTGACATAACGTTGTCAGCATGTTTTTACGAGAACGGAACAGACGGATGGGACCAGCTTGGTATAGTGAATGATTCCCCACTATCGACGCGTCATGGACACCATACGCATTCGCGGCGCACGCACGCATAACCTCAAGAACATCGACCTGGACCTGCCACGCGACCGGCTGATCGTGATCACCGGACTGTCCGGTTCGGGCAAGTCCTCGCTGGCCTTCGACACGATCTATGCCGAGGGGCAACGCCGCTACGTCGAGTCACTGTCCGCGTATGCACGGCAATTCCTGTCCATGATGGAAAAGCCGGACGTCGACCACATCGAGGGCCTGTCGCCGGCGATCTCGATCGAACAAAAATCCACCTCGCACAACCCACGCTCGACCGTAGGCACGATCACCGAGGTCTACGATTACCTGCGCCTGCTCTATGCGCGCGTGGGCACGCCCCGCTGCCCGGATCACAGCATTCCGCTGGAAGCGCAAACCGTCAGCCAGATGGTGGACAGCACCCTGGCGCTGGATCCCGAGAAGCGCTTCATGTTGCTGGCGCCAGTGATCCGCGAGCGCAAGGGCGAGCATGTGCAGGTGTTTGAACAATTGCGCGCGCAAGGCTTCGTGCGCGCTCGTGTGGATGGCACGGTGTACGACCTGGATGCCGTGCCGCCGCTGACCTTGCGCCAGAAACACACCATCGAAGCGGTGATCGATCGCTTCCGTCCGCGTGACGACATCAAGCAGCGCCTGGCCGAGTCCTTCGAGACAGCCCTGCGTCTGGGCGACGGGCTAGTGATCGTGGTCGACATGGATGACAAGAAGGCGAACGAACAGTTGTTCTCCTCACGCTATTCCTGCCCGGTCTGCGATTACTCGCTACCGGAACTGGAACCGCGCCTGTTCTCGTTCAACTCGCCGGTCGGCGCCTGCCCCACCTGCGATGGCCTGGGCGTGACGCAAGTGTTCTCGGCCGATCGCGTGGTCGGCCATCCCGAACTGTCGCTGGCCGGCGGCGCCGTGCGTGGCTGGGATCGGCGCAATGCGCATTACTTCCAGTTGATCCTGTCGCTGGCCAATCACTATGGCTTCGATGTCGAAACACCGTGGCAGAAACTGCCTGGCAAGGTGCAGCAGGCCATCTTGAACGGCAGCGGCAACGAAACGATTGCCTTCCGCTATATCACCGAACGTGGCGGCAAGGTCACACGCGAGCACCGCTTCGAAGGCATCCTGCCGAATCTGGAACGCCGCTACAAGGAAACCGAGTCACCAGCGGTACGCGAAGAACTCTCCAAATACATCAGCGATCATCCCTGCCCCGATTGCGGCGGTCAGCGCTTGAACCGTTCGGCGCGCAACGTGTTTGTGGCCGATCAACCGCTGCCTCTGCTTACCGCCCGCTCCATCGACGATGCATTGGCGTTCTTCGAGAAACTCAAGCTCACCGGCTGGCGTGGCGACATCGCCGTGAAGATCGTCAAGGAAATCCGCGAACGCCTGAGCTTCCTCAACGATGTGGGTTTGAACTACCTCACCCTGGATCGCCAGGCCGATACGCTATCGGGCGGCGAAGCGCAGCGCATTCGCCTCGCATCGCAGATCGGCGCTGGCCTGGTTGGTGTGATGTACGTGCTGGACGAACCCTCGATCGGCTTGCACCAGCGCGACAATGAACGCCTACTCGGCACGCTGACACGCCTGCGGGATCTGGGCAATACGGTGATCGTGGTTGAACACGACGAAGATGCGATTCGCGCTGCCGACCACGTGCTGGACATCGGCCCCGGCGCAGGCGTGCACGGTGGCGAAGTGGTCGCGCAAGGTTCGTTGAAGGACATTCTTGCCGCACCACGCTCGGTCACCGGTCAATATCTGTCCGGCAAGCGCGAAATCAAAGTACCAGAAGAACGGCGCGAACAGCTCGACAAAGATTCCTGGCTGTATCTGAAAGGCGCCAGTGGCAACAATCTGAAGAACGTGGATCTGGCGATTCCGGCCGGCCTGTTCACTTGCATTACCGGCGTATCCGGCTCCGGCAAATCCACACTGATCAACGACACGCTGTTTGCACTCGCCGCTGCCGAGTTGAATGGTTCGAGCGTGCAGCCCGCGGCTTACAAATCGGTAGAGAACCTGGAGCTGTTCGACAAGGTCGTTGACATCGACCAGTCGCCGATCGGTCGCACGCCGCGTTCGAATCCCGCCACCTACACCGGCCTGTTCACACCGCTGCGCGAACTGTTCGCACAGGTGCCGGAAGCACGTTCACGCGGCTACACGCCGGGCCGCTTCAGCTTCAACGTGCGCGGCGGCCGCTGCGAGGCTTGCGAAGGCGATGGCATGATCAAGGTGGAAATGCACTTCCTGCCCGACGTGTACGTACCGTGCGATGTCTGCCATGGCAAGCGTTACAACCGCGAAACGCTGGAAATTTTGTACAAGGGCCACACGATTGCCGACGTGCTCGACATAACGGTGGAAGACGCAGCCAAGCTGTTCGAGAACGTGCCGGTGATCGCACGCAAGCTGGACACACTGCGCTCGGTCGGCCTGGACTACATCAAGCTCGGTCAGAGCGCGACCACCTTGTCCGGTGGCGAAGCGCAGCGCGTCAAGCTATCGAAGGAACTCTCCAAGCGCGAAACCGGCCGCACGCTGTACATCCTCGACGAACCCACCACCGGTCTGCATTTCCACGACATCGAGCAATTGCTCGACGTGCTGCATCAGCTGGTGGACCAGGGCAACACCGTGGTGGTGATCGAGCACAACCTGGACGTCATCAAAACTGCCGACTGGATCATCGACCTGGGCCCGGAAGGTGGTTCCGGTGGTGGCCGTATCCTCGTTACCGGCACACCGGAAACGGTAGCCGCGACGCCGGGCTCACATACTGGCCGTTTCCTCGCTACGCATCTCAAGCCGCTGAAAGCGCCACGCGCCAAGCTCGAAAACAACAACACCAAATCCAAACCCAAACGCAAAACGGCATGAATGGCAATGTTGGGGTTTGCACCCCAACCTACGCCCTGCGCCATAATCGGGGGCACCTCAATCCCGACCACGGAGTCACGCACATGGAAATTCAGCCTTATCTGTTCTTCGACGGTCGCTGCGAGGAAGCCATCGCGTTCTATCGCGACGCACTCGGCGCACAGGAACTGATGAAGATGCGCTTCAAGGATGCCCCGCCCAGCGACGACTATCAGAGCCCGCCCGAACATGCCGAAAAGATCATGCATGCCGCACTGGTGATCGGCAGCACACATCTGTTGATGTCGGATGGTCAGTGCGGCCAGGAAAAGGTGGTGCACTCCGGCTTCAGCCTTTCCGTGACTGCAAGTGATGCGACTTCGGGAGAAAAGTATTTCAACGCACTCACGCAAGGCGGCCAGGTCACCATGCCGTTCCAGAAAACCTTCTGGACGGAAGGTTTCGGCATGCTGGTGGACAAGTTCGGCGTGCCGTGGATGGTGAACGTGCAGCACGAAGGTGGGTAATACAACGTTGATCCAATGGATGATGTAGAGCGCCATCGGATACTTGTCCGTCGTCCCGGCGCAGGCCCACTGCTGTCCGGGAAAAATAGTCCCCGGCATGAGTACCTACAGATGAGCAGAGCATGAGCCCCTCTCCCTTCGGGAGAGGGGTTGGGGTGAGGGTTCGGCCAGCGCGCGAAAACAAAGACTTGCGCGAGAATTGAATCGCTCACTTCGCCCGGACCCTCACCCGCCTGCCGGCACCCTCTCCCGGAGGGAGAGGGAATCACTCATCAGATGTTTCGCAAGTCTCCGCATCCGCTGATGCGGTGAAACCTTTGGCATAAGCCACACTTCATCAATCAGCGTGATTTTCCCCGGACAGCAGTGGGCCTGCGCCGAGACGACGGGGGAAAGTAAATGACGCGACTGGGACGTCATGCCAATCAGGTTGCCGACATATATCTGAGAAAAGTCTTACCCTGCTATCCACCCATGCTGAACCAACCGCGCGATGCTGTTCAGCCCATCTCCGCTTGAGACAGCGCATCGAACAAATTCGGACCGGGACTACAACTGGTCGCGCACGAATCGGTCACGTCCGACATATCTCAAGACATACGACTTCTAGCATTTCCTCATCACCCTACAACCTGATGAGGAGCACGCCGTGAACGTGCAGAAACGCACCACCCCCAGCATCGCGCCATCCCCAGCCCAAACCACACCGCGTCGCCGCATGGGGCTTTTGCAGCGCAGCCTGATCGCCGCTGCCTTGGCGGAGGCATTCCTCGTGGGCGCAGCTATCGCCGAGAGCAACAACGCGCCGGTCGCAGCGAACTACGACATCATCGTGACGGATGACGACATCGATGGGGACGGCGAGCAAGCCACCGCCGATACCTCATCGCACGCCGCACCGAGTCAAGCTTTGACGCAGCACGCTGCCGACCGAGGCTCCGTGGGCGTCATGGATGTGGAGGATCCGCAGTTCGCTGCCGAAGGTGTGCGCGGCCCCAACAATGCCTCCTTGAACGGCGCTGATTCGTCCACGATGACCGCACTCGCCATGGGTGTAAGCTCCAACGCCAGCGGCGGCAATGCCGTCGCGGTCGGGGTGCAGGCCGTCGCCCATTCGGACCACTCGGTCGCGCTCGGCAGCCAGGTCTCGACCGGAGCAGATCAGCCCTATGCTGTCGCGGTTGGCTCGAATGCTTCTACCAGGGGTACGCAAGCCATCGCACTGGGTGCGAACGTCCAGGCCAACGCGGACAACGCCCTTGCGGTCGGCAACAACAACACCACGGCACTTAGCCAGAGCTCGATCGCCATAGGCGATGGCGCCAGAGTGAACAGCCGCAGCGACAACTCCATCGCCATGGGCACCAACGCAACCATCGACAGAAACACGGCCAATGCGATGGCATTGGGCGCGAACGCCCACGTGATCGCAAGCGCTTACGGCAGCATCGCTTTGGGTGCCGGCTCCATTGCCGACCGCGCGAATGTGCTGTCCATTGGTTCCTTCGGTGCAGAACGCCAAATCATCAACGTCGCGGCCGGCACGCAACTCACGGATGCGGTGAACGTCAGCCAGCTCAAAGGCGTAACGGATGCGTTCGGCGCGGGTGCCGGCGTGGCACCGGACGGCAGCATTACGCAGCCGACTTTCGTGATCAACGGCTACCGGTACACGACGGTCGAGCAGGCTATTCAGGCGGCCGCCTCATCGGGTGCCACCGATTCGCAGGCCGTGAGGTACGACCTGAACGATGACGGTTCCACCCACTACGGTTCGGTGACGCTGGGCGGTCCGGCTGCCGCGCCGGTGATTCTCACCAACGTAGCGGATGGCAAAAACCAGTATGACGCCGTCAACTTCGGCCAGCTCAGCAACCTGCAAGGCCAGGTCGACAACTTGAACCAGACCGTCACCAACATCGACGACCGCGTCACCCACATCGAGAACAATGGCGGTGGCGTCGGCGATGGCGGCTCGTGGAATTACGATGCCCAAGGCAACAAGATCACCAACGTCGGCGACGGCGCCGTGAATGCGGGAAGCAAGGACGCCGTCAACGGCTCACAGTTGGCGGCCACAGCACAAAGCACAGCCGATGCACTGGGCGGCGGTGCCAAGCTCAATGACGACGGCACCATCTCGACGCCGACTTACACGGTCGGCGGCCAGCAGGTTCGCGGCGTGGAAGGTGCGGTGAATCAACTCGATCGGCGTATCGATGGTCTGCAAGGTCAGATTGATGGGCTACAAGACCAGGTCAGCAACACTGCACGCGCGGCGTATTCCGGCATTGCAGGCGTCACGGCACTGACCATGATTCCGGGCGTCGACGTCGGCAAGACATTCTCGGTCGGTGCCGGTGTGGGTAGCTATAAGGGTTACACCGCTGCCGCGCTGGGTGGCGAAGCTCGCGTCGGCGAAAACTGGAAGGTTCGCGCGGGGGTGGGCTTGTCCAACAACGGCAACACGGTGGGTGTGGGTGCTTCGTTTCAGTGGTGAAGAAACCTGTCCCCTCTCCCCGAAGGGGAGCTGTCTCTTGATCACAAATCTGGTGCGACGGCGCTCCCTCTCCCCTCCGGGGAAAGGGTTGGGGTGAGGGGCCAATCTTGCGACAGAGCTTGTTTCGTGCACGATTTAAAGAGCGAAGCTTGCGCGTAGCCATGGAGTTTCGCTCAAACCCGGCCCCTCACCCTAGCCCTCTCCCCGAAGGGGAGAGGGGACTGGTCTGTCTCGTTAAAATCTGATCAAGAGACAGGAAAGGGAGAGGGAGCCATAAAGCCAAGCTTTGCGCTTTACATCGAACGCGCACCAAGCTGACCACGCAACAACTGTATCTCGGCCCGCATCGCGGCCATCGCCTCTTGCAATTGCGCCATGTTCACCGCATCGGTCGCTTCCGTACCTGCCGCAACATGGATGATCTGCCGCGTGCCAACCGAACCACCACCAATGGAGATCGCATTGCCGCGATCGGCCACCGCGCCGTGACCCAGCGCAACACCGCCGAACGCCGCCGCTTCCACGCTCGCCTCCGCGCCCAGCGCCAGCGCGCCATTCACATTCGCCGCCACCATCGCGCCACGTCCGATCGCAATGCCGTTATCGCTGCGCACCTTCACGCCTTCGCCCATGGCGATGGAGCTCCTGCCGATCGCCCAGGTCTCGTTGGTGCCTAGCGCCAACGCATGCTCCGCATTGGCCTGTACCCGCGTGCCGAAGGCCACCGCGCGCGGCGCGTTGGTATGGACGTCCGCACCCACCGCCACGGCGTTCTCGTTATCCGCGCCTGTCCGCGCCCGGCGACCCATGGCCACTGAATGATCCGCGCCAGCCACGTTGTCCAAACCCATCGCAATCGCATTGCTGCCGTTGGCAAACGAGAACACACCGATCGCCGCTGCCGTAAACTCCTCTGGATCGCCGCCGTTCAACGAGGCCACGTTGTGCCCGCTGCGACCTTCGACGGCGGCCAGCGGATCCTCCTCGTTCTTCACGCCATTCGTCGCAGCGAGCGCATCCAGCGCCCTGCGCACGGCAAACAACTGACCACCATTGACGGCATCCGTGCTGAGAGGGCTGACGTCACCCTCCGCAACGTTGATGATCTTGCGTTCGTAACCCGCGTATCCCACGGAGAACACATCGTCATCATCGGCCACGGAGTTGTAACCCACCGCCACCGAACGGTTGCCCGAGACGGAAGCACCGGTACCGATAGCCACCGAAGTAAATGCCGTGGCACTGGCGTTCGATCCAATGGAGACCGCGTTGTTACCGTTCGCGTTGGCCTGGGTGCCGGTCGCATTGACCTTGATGTATTTCAAATTGATCGCGCCACTGGTCAATTCGGTCTTGAGATCGCTCAACCCCAGCGTCAGTTGTGCCACATTGACACCATCGGTATTGGCCGTACCGGTAGCCATGTTGTGCAACGCTGCCGGTGTGGTCGCGCTCGCGCCGCCCAGAGTCACGCCGTCCTTGGAGGTACTGTCGTAGGTGACTGCCAGCGATTCGCCGGTTTCCGGATCGAGCAAGCCGCTTTCATTCAGTGTGTCCTTGAGATCGCTAACGGACTGGTCGACGGCATAGAGCTGCGAACCGTTCACCGCATCCATGCTGGTATCCGTCAATGCGCCCGCATTCACGTTCGTCATCGTTACCGGCATGCCCGTCGTGCCCAGCGAAATCTCCATCTTCGTGGCGTCGACATACGTCACCGCCAGCGAATCACCCGTCTCCGGATCGATCACGCCGCCGTTGTCCAGCGCATCCTTCAGATTGCTGAGCTCTTTATCCACCGTGTAAAGCTGCGAACCGTTCACCGCGTCCGTGCTGGTGTCGGTCAACGCTCCCGCATTCACGTTCGTCATGGTTACCGGCATGCCCGTCGTGCCCAGCGAAACCTCCATCTTCGTGGCGTCGGCATACGTCACCGCCAGCGAATTGCCGCTTGGATCGAGCACACCGCTGTTATCCAGCGCCTCGGCCAGGTCACTGATCGCCTGATTCGTCACGTACAACTGCGAACCGTTCACCGCATCCGTGCTGGTGTCCGTCAACGCGCCTGCATTTCCGATGAAAAATGGGGTTTGCTTGAACCCCATTTGCCGGGTCAAGCGGGCCGATGGGGGCGTGTAGCCAAAGATAATCGGCAATTCATCAACGCAGTGTTCTGGATACTTCGCACCGGAGCGCCGTGGCGAGATTTACCACCCGAGTACGGCGATTGGAAGAATACCCATCGGCGCTTTTGTCGCTGGCGCGATAACGGCACATGGGAAGGTCTGTTGGAACGTGTGATGGATGAGCCGGACTTTGAGTGGCTGATGATCGATGCCAGTCACTGCAAGGTTCATCCTCATGCAGCGGGAGCTCGTGGCGGCAATCAGGGCATAGGTCTCACAAAAGGGGGCGCAACACCAAGATACATTTGGCCGTGGATGCGCATGGTATGCCAGTCCGAATTCTTGTTACAGAGGGTACCCGGGCAGATTGTTCGCAGGCCGCGGAACTGATCAAAGACATTCCTGCTGAGCATCTCATGGCCGACAAAGGTTATGACAGTGATGCCATTGTTGAGCAGGCTCATGAGCAAGGCATGCAGGCGCATATTCCGCCACGTAAAAACCGAAAAGAGCCGCGCGACTACGACACGTACCTGTATCGTCATCGCCACCTGGTTGAGAATGCGTTTTTGTACCTGAAACAGTGGCGTGGTGTGGCGACACGCTACGCGAAGAATCTGTCCTCTTTCCTTGCCGCTGTGCAAATTCGCTGCCTCGTCATGTGGCTCAGAATCTTATGACGACATGCTCTAGTCTGCGTGCCACCGTTGGCTAACGTGTACGTAGGGCCGCTCACTGCACCCGTGGCCGGATCGATGGACGCACCGCCACCCAGCGCGGTGATCACGGGCCGTAACTGGCCTATGGTCATAGCGTCGCTGGCAGCGCGACCGGCCTCCATATTGACGATCCGTTGTCGCAGCCCGGTGGTGGTGTTACCCACCGACACGGTCATGGCTTCATTCGCCAAGGTGTCTTTGCCCAGTGCGACCGCCGCATCGAGTGCCAGCACCTGGGCGCCGCTACCTAGCGCAACAGCACCACTACGTCCGGCGTAGCTGCCGCTGCCAAGGGCGGTGGCGGCGTTGCCATACGCGGCGGCGCCATCGCCGAAGGCGATCGATCCTGTGCCGATGGCGGATGCATCGCCGTCAGGGGACTGAATCGTCGCACTGCGGCCGATGACAATGCCGCCCACACCGATGTTGTCGATAAGGGCCCCCAGACCCAAGGCGATATTGCCTTGCCCGCTGCCGTCCTCGGTACCCCCGGCATTGTTGATGAGCGCACCCGCGCCGATGGCGATGTTGCCTATCCCTATGCGGCTGACGCCCGTGGTTGCACCGCGGCCCAAGGCAATGCTGTCGCTATGCGCTGAGTAAGTACCAATGCCGATCGCGGTGGAACCGTTGCCATAGGCGACAGCGCTGTCGCCGAGGGCCATCGATCCTGTTCCAAACACACCTGGATAACCACTGGCGGCTTCGACTTTGGCATTACGCCCCAGCGCGATCGCGCCGTCGCCGGTGTTGTCGACAAGCGCGCTTGCGCCGATGACGATGTTTCCATCCCCGCTCGCGCCCGATCCCTGATGGGATTTCGCGTTGTACCCGATGGCGATGGCATGGCTCCCGATGGCTTGGGCCACATTGCCCACGCTCACCGAATAATTACCGGTCGCCGCGGCCAGGCTGCCCAGGCCGATGGCTTCGCTCCCATTCGCCGCGGCATCCGCCCCCATACTGTTGACGGCCAGATACGGTGAGTTGGCGGTGCTGTCGCTGACAGCTTGGTCCAGCGCACCCAACGCCGCTTCGAGGCTGGTTTGCACGCCGCCATTGGCAAGCGTGTAGGTGGGGCCGGTGACTGCACCACTGACCGGATCGATGGATGCGCCACCGCCCAGCGCACTCACCACCGATTGCAACTGGCTGACGTTGGTCGCGTCATTCGCGTCCGCACCGGCCTGCATGTTGACCAGACGGCGCATCAAACCGGCCGGTTTGTTGCCAAGCGATACCGACAAGGGTGTATCAGCCAAGCTGTCGCTGCCTATCGCCACGGACTGATCCGCCGAGGTACGTGCCCGCACGCCAAGGGCCAGCGTGTCTTCGGCGCTTGCCACGGCCGCCGAACCGATGGCAATGCCATCGGAACCCACCGCATTGGCATCGGCACCGGTCGCATTGATCTTTACGTAGTTGAGGTTATCGGCCAGATCGCCGCGCAAACCGTCCACGGTGTTGTTCAATTGCGTCAGGTTCACCGCATCGTTGGGTGCAACGGCGGTGGCGACGTTCATGATCTTCACCGGCTGGCCGGTGCTGCCCAGCATGATCGTGTTCTTGGCGATGCTGTCGTAGATCACCGCCAGCGCGGTACCCGTGGCTGGGTCGATCACGCCGCTGCTGTTCAGTGCGTACTCCAGCACCGTGAGTGCCTGGTTGGTGGCATCGAGCTGGGCGCCGGTGATGGCATCCGTACTCGTCGCCGAAACATTGCCCGCAGCAACATTCACGATCCTGCGCTCGCTCCCCAAAGCCCCTACGGAAACGGTATTGGCGACATCCGCCCGCGCGTTGGTGCCGAGCGCCACCGCATTGTTTCCTGCGGCGCTCGCTCCGCTGCCCAGGCTGATGGCGTTGCTGCCGGTGGCCGTGGCATCCGGCCCGGTGCTGTTGATGGCGATGTACTTGTCGTTCTCACCGCCGGCATTGCTCACCGCCTGATCTAGCGCACGCAACGCACCGCTGAGCGTGGTCTGCACACCGCCGTTGGTGAGCGTGTAGCTGGGGCCGCTCACCGCACCCGTGACCGGATCGATGGATGCGCCACCGCCCAGCGCCGTGATCACCGGCTGCAACTGGTTCACGTTGACCGCGTCGTAAGTGTCAAGGCCCGCGTTCATGTTGACAATGCATGGAAACAATCCCGTCCACATCCGCCAAGGAGCCAGCGCCGAGTGCCACCGAAGAACCTAAAGACAAGACTCTTGCACCAGCCCCCAACGCGACGCTACTGGAGTGCCCTACGAAAGCACTACTACCGATTGCGACGGCATTGTTGCCTTTCACTAAGCCACCATCGCCCACGACGATGGATCCCACCCCGATTACCGACGAATCGGTAGATGAGGAAATTTTCGCATTGCGGCCAATCGCAATCGCACCCGCACCGGTGTTATCGACGAGAGCGTGTGCACCGACGACGACGTTTCCATTGCCATTGGCCGTGGGAGAACCCTTGCCGGATATCGCACCCACCCCAATGGCAACGGTGTCGGTGCCAACGGCATTGGCCTGAATTCCCACGGCCACCGAATAATTTCCGGTTGCCAATGCCGCTTGACCCAGCACCGTTGCGGCCGTGCCGCTCGCGCTGGAATGATTACCCACTGACGTCGAATCGGTACCGCTGGCAATGGCATAGGCGCCCACGGCCGTTGAGCCAAGGGCGTTTGCCATGGATTGTAAACCCACCGCACTGCTGTCCCGTCCGGTGGCTTGCGACAACGTACCGATCGCGATCGCGTTATAGCCGGCAACCGTATTGCCGCCTAGCGCCACCGCCGACTGGGCGTTCGCATTGGCATTCATCCCCACAGCCGTTGCACTACTACCCGCCTGGGCGTCCAAATCGGTAGCGTAAGCACCCGACTTGAAGGCGAGGTACTTGTCGTATACACCCACCGCCGCATCGCTCACTGCTTTGTCCAACGCACTCAGCGCACCGCTGAGCGTGGTCTTCGTGCCACCGTTGGCGAGGGTGTAAGTGGGGCCGGTCACGGAGCCGGTGTCCGAACTGAGCGAGGCGCCGCCGCCCAATGCCGTGATCACCGACCGCAACTGGCTCACGTTCACCGCCTCATAGGAGTAACGGCCAGCATCCATGTTCGTGACACGGCGCCTCATGCCGGTGGTGCCGTTGCCGATGGAAACAGTCCCGTCCACATTCGCCAGGGAATCTGCGCCGAGTGCCACGGAAGGCCCGAGCGACGTGACTGTTGCATTCGCCCCCAGCGCAAGGGCCTTGCTGTGCCCTGCATTGGCACTACTACCAATGGCGACAGCATTATTGCCATACACGTAGCCACCATCGCCCAGGACGATGGATCCAGCCCCGCTCACTGACCCGTTACCACCGCCGGAGGAAATTTTCGCATCACGACCGACAATGACAGCCCCAGAACCGTTGTTATCGAAGAGGGCATTCGAACCGATCACGATGTTCCCGAGACCCGTACTTGCGGAACCCGTACTGGTTTTCGCGCTGTATCCGATAGCAATGGCGTTGTGCCCGACGGCATTGGCTGATTGTCCCAAGCCCATCGAATAATTTCCGGCAGCCGATGCCTTTCCACCTAATGCGGTCGCAAAGTTGCCATTGACAATGGAATCCGCGCCCACAGCAGTGGCATAGGTGCCGCTCACGTTTGCACCCAAACCCACCGCGCTGCTGTCGTTTCCAGTGGCTTTCGACAACGTACCGATCGCGATGGAGTTATAGCCGGCGACGGTGTTACCGCCGAGTGCCGTGGCCGACGTTCCGCTCGCATTTGCATTTGCCCCAACAGCCGTTGAGCCAGTGTTGGCTGGGCCTGCTTGAGCAGCCAAATCGGATGCGTAGGTACTGGTTGTAAAAGCAGTGTACTTTTGAAGCGCCTCCAGGCTGGCCCTTGTCTCAACCAGCGCGGCTCCCGTGCCGTCCCATGGTTGACCGGCAGCGTACCGCCCATCGCTGTATTCGACGTTACGCCGCTCAACCGTTTGCGCCAGCGTTTGGGCGATTTTCCTGGCCAAGGTCGCTTGCAAGCCGCTAGGCGGTGCATTGCGAGCCTTCGACTCGACGTGACCATTACCATTGGAGTGACCATTGTGCTTTTTCATGACAACGCATCCTTATCAGCAATGAGGGGAGTGGGTGATGTTTCATTCACGCATCCACGCGCCATACCAGCTTCACATCGATACGCAAATGTTCGTGCGGCTGCAGCACTTTCGGTACCGGGCATCGCCCTGTACGACTGCCTCAAATGTCATCGAAAAGGCTGCATTGGGGTTTCTGCCATGCGTTTCGCTTGACGCATTACAAAAAAAGTCGTGTAAAAAGATGGCGCGTAGCCAGACAATTTCATCGGATGGGAACAGCAAATCGTGCTGAGCCCAACACGCGAAACATCGCGTGCCGGGCATCTCGCGCGTTTTATTTTCCGTGGCATGGACGAGCCATCTCTTCACGGTATGCGTAGTGCACCTGCCGTAGACGGCATCGCAGCTTCGCGTTTGCTTCGGGTCGAACCGCGACTGACAACGTTGAAAGTCACATCGTTCATCAGCTGCCACCCCATGCCGTACAGGCGATTCGGGCCCCATAACCATTGCGCCAGCAAACCAGCTTGAAGCGTTGTTCCTGGCGCAATCGGACCGGTCTTGACGAACGCAATCGCTCCAGTCGTATTGGCATTGGTATAGTAAGTATCCCCCGGCAAAGCCGGGGGCTTTATTGGGTGAGCCCCTCAAAGGGGCGATAACAGCGTGAGCCGCCTGAAGGCGGCGGGCTACACGCCCAGCTTCATCTCGTCGTAACGTTCATCCTCTTGCTCTTGGTTTCGGATGTATGCCCTCACCATCGCTTCGTCCAAGCCCACCGTCGAGACGAAATAGCCTCGTGCCCAAAACGACTCCCCAGTGAAGTTTCGATTCCGTCCTCCGAACTTGCGCGCAATGGTGATGGCACTCTTACCCTTGAGGTAACCCACCACGTTCGACACTGCATACTTCGGCGGAATGCTGATGCACATGTGAATGTGGTCGCTCATCAGGTGGCCTTCCACAATCTGCGATTCCTTGTGCGAAGCCAACTCGTGGAAGACCTCGCCCAAGTGCTTGCGTAACTCTCCAAACACCTGCTTCTTTCTCCGCTTGGGAATGAACACCACGCGGTACTTACAGTCCCAACGGGCATGACTCAAGCTTTGATACTCTTTCATCGTGAACCTCGTCTCTTGGTCGAGATTTCAGGTTCACTACGACCGCCGTATAGGTCAAACCTTGGTGAGTCCCCCGGCAAAGCCGGGGGCTTACCTCATTCTGAGTTATAGCCCTGCGGACTGGGGTAAACCGCTGGCCCAGCAGGCCACGCACTGCCATTAAAAATAAGCCTGAATCCCACACCCGGTATTCCGGTCGAAAAGAGCGTCGAGTTCTGTGCCGGCTCGCCGCCGATGGCATTGCTTAGATATTGCCGCGACTGATAAGCCCAACTGTAAATAGCAGTCCATCCACTAGGGCTGATTGGCGAAGTCGTATCGATCACCGCGCCGATCGGTAAGTCTTCCGGAATCGTGATACTTGATCGAGCGGTACAACGGTAGAAGCTGGTAGTACCGCCGATGAAATAAGGCGCGAGACCCATGTTGGGGACACCGTGAATCGCCAGGTTAAGCACTGGCGATTCCACTGCAGGCTCACCCGCCCGTTTTACAGTATAAAAAATCTGGACCGTGCGGTTGGTGTTGGGATCAATCGTGGGGTTGTCGACAGTAAAAATGATCGGACCTACTACTTCAACTTTCGTGGCCTGCTGCTGGGACCCGCCCCCTTCTGTGCCTTGCCAGATCATCGTCACCACGTCGTTGGGCGCCATGCCCGGGTAATCGATCACGATGTGGACCCCGTTGATGGGCTTGACCAGATTCAACGTGTTGGTGAAGGGATCTGCCTCAGTGACGATGGGCGCCGCCAGCCCCACCAACGCTGCAAGAACAGTGAAGCTCCACGCCGGAGACACCGGCTCGCTGCCATACAGTCCCGTGGCTGTGAAACGGTGATTGCCATCGGCGAGTCCGGTCACCGCGCGAATCCACAGACCAGCGTTGTCTACGGGAGCGATGCCACGCGAGATGGTTTCGTTGTCGAACAGTTCAACGGTCATGCCAGCGATGGCCGTGCCGCTGACGGTCACCGTGGTGTCGTGCGTGATGCCACCATCGGGGATATCTCCTGTGGAATCGCTGACCGAGGTGATGACAGGGATGATTGCTTGCGCTGGACTAACGAGCAGTTTCAGCGGCGTGGATGGCCGTGGACTCCCCCCCTTCGGCGTCACCGCATAACGCACCGTCACCGTGCCACCGTCGTTGACCGTCACGTAGGCCTTATCCACGTCGAACAGCAGCGGCTTATTGAGCGTGGCCGCACGGACCGTGATCCAGTCGCTGGTGCTGCCACCCACGCCGCTGCCAACCCAATACAGGTCCACCCGATCATCGATAGCCATGCCTGCATATGGCGCGATGCGCACCGTCGCATAAAGGTCCACCGCAGCCGGGTCCAGCGTGACACCGTCGGGTGCTTCATCGACCGATGGTTGCGGCAGGAAGATGTCTTGCCCGCTGCTTACACGCAGCGTGCGTACCTGCGAGGGGCGCAGCGGTGTGCCGTCGCCCATGATCACGTCGTACCACAGCTCCACCGTGCCACCCGCCAACAACGCAATCTCCGCACCCGGTATTTGCAGCACGATGTCTTTGCCCACGGCGCTGCCACTGATCTGGCGCTCCACTTGATAGAGGTGTGCTTCGCCGTCGGCACGCGTACCGGACCAGATCAGTGTCACCACGTCGCCCGCGTCCATGCCCGGATACGGCGGGATGCGCACCGTCGCGCGCGACACGCTCGCGCTCAGTTCGTCGTAGTCGTTCGACGCCTCATCCACCGTGGGCGCCGGCAGCGATGCGGCTTGGCCGACGATCGTCACTCGCACTTGCTTGGACGTGCGGTCGTTCTGCAGGGCGTATGACACCACCGCATCGCCTTGCGCGAGCGCGGCCACGTTGGCGTTGGGCACCAAAAATTCCAGCGTCTGGATGGGGCCACGGGTGACCGATTGCGCGGCCTCGTAGGGCACTGACACACCTTCCGCCGTATGGCCCAGCCAGTAAAGCGTGACCGTGTCGCCGACCGCAAAGTCGGGTTCAAACGCCGTCACCAGTACGCGTACATCCTCACTGCCCAGCAGGGCCAGATCGATCACGCCGTTCGCGTCGGCATTTGTCACCTCGGGCAGAAACAGCGCATTGCCCTGCACGTTCACCACCACGTCGGTGGTGGGCGACCAGCCGGAACGGTTGTGCACGATGTCGTAAACCTGGTACCGCAACACCAGGGCATCGCTGTCACCCGCGGCGCGGATGGTGGCGTCGTCCACTACCAGTATCACCATCTGTCCAACGTCGCTGGCGTCCAGGATCGTCTTCTCCACGAACACGCCGCCTCAGGACAAGCGGATCCGGTCGCCGACCGCCATGTTGGGGTACGGCTGGATCGTCACCGGTACGCCGCGCGCGGCCCAGGACGTATCCACGCCATCGCGGATCACTTCCGCCGGCAAGCCGGGTGCGGCCAGATTCGGGTTCACGTCCGGCGCCGGGTCGATGCCACCGGGCCGATCCAGCTTGACCAGCACGCGCAGCCGTGGCGACAGTTCTTGATAACCGGTGGTCGCGCGCGTGACGCGGCACACCACGTTGAACCAACCGGCGACCACGTCCTCTTCCGGTACGGACAGCAGTACGGCCTTGTTGAGTTCTTCCGGAAACTGCAGGGTTTTATCGGCAGCCGGGGTGCCGGGGTAGCCGGGGCTCTGCGGATCGTCAGGCGCGCCCCAGAACAATTGGAGCCGATCGCCCACCTGCATCGGTGACCACGGTTCCACCTGCACCATCACGCCACCTTCGCGCACGTGAAGGCCGATGGCTTGCTCGCCGTTGTCACCGATGGGTATCGACTTCAGGACGGTGGGTTGCAGCACGATGCGCGACAGTGAAGCGAGTTCAGCCGTCGCGTGCCGCCAGGCCCGCGCAGGGCCACGGTATCGCGTCCCAGGCACCCACCGTTCCACACCGCCGTAGGCCATCAACGCTTCGGCTTTCGGATCAAGATAGGGATGATCCCCGGCGTGGCGACCAAGCCATTCGAACAAGAGAGGATCCTGATGTCGTGGCGAATGCCCCATGTCTTGCTGACCATCGTTGCGCTCAACGCCACGCGGCATGGTCGCCAGGGCGGGGTCTGTGTGCTCTCCCGGCGGGGTTTGCAGCATGCTTGACGGCACGCGGTGCGCGTGTGACGAAACATGACCGCTGGAGTGACCGTTGTGCTTTTGCATGGCGACGCATCCTTTCAGCAATGAGGGGAAGATTTACGTCACACAATCACGTGTCATCCCGGCTTCACATCGGCACACTAACTTTCACAAAACCATCATGCTTAATGGCGGCCATGGCTGCACGTCAAAAAAACGATTGACGCTTACTGATGGAGTACAAGGACGGAAAGCGTGTAAAACAATGGCATGCGTTTTGATAATTCCGCGTGAAGGGTACGGCAAGCGGCGATAAACCCGGCGTGCGCGACATCGCACACTTGAACACGTTGAACTGATCTTCCTAATAATCAGCGTTGCCTTAATCCTAATCCGCGGAGGTCCGTGGCGGCGATGACGACGCAACAATCCCGTGCTCTATCGCATAGCGCAGCAAATCCACATCGCGTTCGATGCCCAGCTTCTGCATGACACGCGCCTTATGGGTGCTAATCGTCTTTTTGCTGCGGCTGACACGCTCGGCAATCTCGTTGACGGTCAGGCCGCTCGCATAAAGCCGTAACACCTCGATTTCGCGCTTGCTCAACAACTGAGGTGCGTTCTTATCACGCCGAACCCTATCGTGCGTGCGCCTGCTTTTCTCGACGATGGGCGAATAGTAGGCGCCACCCGTTGCAGCCGCATAAATAGCAGGGACCAAATGGCTGACCGCATCCGCCTTGCTGACGATGCATAAGATACCTTGGCTTTGCAGCGCCCCGAGTACGGCCGGATTGTCCAGCATCGTCAACACAACCAGCTTGATCGAAGGGTAGTGTCGTTGGATGAACGAAAACAATGCGATACCGTCGCCATGTTCGTTTCCTGGCATGGAGTAGTCGGAAACGAGTACATCGCAGCAATCGGTATCCAGGATGCGGAGCAGTTCGGTTGAATTACCCGCCGTACCGGTCAACTGGATGGTGCCGACGGCAGACAAGCTGTGTTCGATGCCTGCGATCATCGCCGGATGATCGTCCGCAAGCACTACTCTTAGCGAGAAATCATCCATTTGCCGCCCTTGAGTCCGTTATGCATTCAAGCATGCAGGTACACTGGCGGCGATAGTACGCCAGTTCAGCCGCATCATGCAGCATGGCAAGCCACCGTCCTGAAGCACGCAAGAACAGCTGACTGTTACAGCATATACGCCATCGCGAGCCGCTCGTTATGATCAGCCCACTCGTCGCCCAAGGAATGCGTCATGCCCATCCACCATCGAACCGTTCTGGCCGTTGCCATCGCCACGCTAAGCGGGATCTCCCAGGCGAAGGCCGTCGATGGCGCATCGATCACCCTCTATCGCAGCGATAGTCCTGCCTTGTATGCAAGCAGTAGTGACCGCAGCACCCAGGAAGGTTATGCCGTAGTGCGCGAACAGCGCAGCGTAACGCTGCAGGCCGGTGTGCATGACCTGGTGCTTGGCGATTTGCCGAACTATCTTGATGCCGAAGCCATGGCACTTGGCTTCCCGAGTGGCGAGGCCAAGGTGATTTCGCAACGCTTGCTGCTTGGCCAGGGGGCGAATGCAGCGCTGACCGGTTTGACCGGCAGCACGATCCGTGTGCTCAGCGACAACGGCCAGCCGCTGACCAGCGGTACCTTACTGCGCGCTGGCGAAGACGGTCTGGTGGTTCGCGGCAGCAACGGCACAACGCTTATTCGCCGTTATGCGGCCGTCCATACGGAAGGCGGCCACTTCCCTATCGGCTCCAGCCTGCGCCTGCGCGTGGACGCCTCGCGCAACGGCACGGCCGATGCAGTGCTGAGCTATCCCACTTCCGGCATCGGCTGGCGCGCGGCGTATGTCGCCACCCTGCAAACGGGCAGCGCATGCGGCATGCAATTCGAATCGCGCGCCAGCATTGGCAACCGTAGCGGCCGCGACTGGCATGACATCCACCTCACCCTGATCGCTGGTGAACCGAACTTCGCCAAGACCACCGAGCCACGCCCAATGATGCGTATGATGGCTGCGGCGGCCACAGCTCCGGCAATGCCCGAGCAAGCGTCCATAGGCGATTACCGCAGCTACACTCTGCCCGCGCCGGTCGATCTACCCGACGGCAGCATCAGCCAGGTACCGCTCTATGCCACCCGCACCATGTCTTGCGCGCGTACTGCTCTTTACGAAAATGGCGGCAACTGGCTACCGTCGCAACCCATGCTCAATAGCAATGTCAATACTGACAACAACACCAGCATCACTAGCACGCTCGGCTTCACTGCGTTCGACAGTCTTCCGGCTGGTTATCTGCGCATACTGACCGCGGATCGCAACGGCGTGCCGCAATTCATCGGCGAGGGCCGTATCGGCGATACACCCAAAGGCGGCGATGCCCTGATCACGCTGGGCTCCGCTTTCGACCTGCGCGGCAAACGCGAACGTACTCGCCTCCATGTGGACAAGAATGGCCGCACCATGGACGAGGCATTCCATATCACCCTGACCAATGCGAGCGACGTTGTACGTACGGTGACGGTGCGCGAGCACCCTAATCGCTGGCGCACATGGATGCTGACGTCGTCGAGTGCAAAACCCAACAAGCAAACCACCGACACGCTGGAGTTCAAGATCGACGTACCGGCTAACGGCAAGGCGACACTCGACTATGCGGTGCGTTATACGTGGACTGCAGATGATAATCCGCAGTCTTGACTGCCGGGGAAGGGCGTGTTTCATGGCAACCTACGCCGGCTCGCCGCCCTACCCTTTCAGGAACCTCGATCATGCTCAACGTCATCAAGCACGATGCCATCACCGAAATCCAGTTGGCGCGCCCGCCGGTCAACGCGCTCAATCTGGAACTGCTGCGTGCCATCCAGGAGGCACTTGCCGACGCGGTACGCGATGATGCGCGCGGCATGGTGCTGTCAGGCACGCAAGGCATGTTCTCCGCGGGCGTGGACGTACCTGCCCTGCTGACCCGTGACCGCGCCGGCGTGCGCGAATTCTGGCGCGAGTTCTTCGCTACTTGTGCTGCACTGGCGCATTCACCGATTCCCGTGGCCGCGTCGATTACCGGCCACAGCCCGGCAGGCGGCGCCGTGCTTTCGCTGTTCTGCGACTATCGCGTGATGGCGCAAGGCCCTTATCGCATCGGCCTGAACGAGGTACAAGTCGGACTGGTGGCGCCCGATTGCATCCAGATGGCCCTACGTCGCATCGTGGGCAACTATCGCGCGGAACGCCTGTTGGTGTCCGGTACATTGATCGACGCAGAACAGGCATTGGCCTGCGGATTCGTCGACGAACTCACCAGCGTCGACGAAGTCACCACGCGCGCCCTGCATTGGTTGAATGAAACCCTGGCCCTGCCCCGGCACGCCATGCTGGCCACGCGCCAGATTGCGCGTGCGGATCTGCTCCATGCGTATGCCGATATGGATAGCCTGCCCATCGACGCGTTTATCGACGGGTTCTTCCATCCGCAAACGCAGGCAACCTTGCATGAGCTGGTAGCGCGGCTGAAGAAAAAGCCGTGAATGGGGAATGGGGAATGGGGAATCGGGAATATGAAAAAGCGCACACATTGCCTTAACGATTCCCGATTTACGAACCCACCGCCACCGGACGCGATGGATCACTGACCCAGCCGCTCCACGACGGCGCATAAAGCCGTGAACCGGTCAATCCCGCATGCTCCATCGCCAACAGATTGTGGCAGGCCGTCACGCCCGAGCCGCACATATGCACGACCTGTTCAGGGCTGTGCGCGCCGATGACCGCCAGGAATGCCTGGCGTAATTCGGCCGACGGTTTGAAGCGTCCATCCGCTTCGAGGTTCTCGGAGAATGGGCGATTGGCCGCGCCCGGTACATGACCCGCGGCCCGATCCAATGGCTCCACTTCACCGAGATAGCGCGGCGTTGCACGTGCGTCGAGCAGCAGTTCCTGCTTGAAACGGGTAACGGCTGCATGGTCCAGCACTACCTGGCTGACATCGTAATGCAGCGACACCTGGGTCGATTCACGCTGTGTGATATCTGGGGACACGGGCTGACCCGCCGCTTTCCAGGCCGCATAGCCGCCATCGAGCACCGCCGCTTCTTGCACGCCGCACAAGCGCAACAGCCACCACAGTCGCGCCGCTGCCAGTGCGCCATTGCCGGCGTCATAGCAAACCACTTGCGAACCACACCGCCAACCCCAGCACCCTAGCGCTGCGGAAAAAGTTTCCTCCGATGGCAAGGGATGACGCCCAAGCCCCAACAGTATGCGTGTGAGATCGGAAAGATCACGATCCAGGCTGGCGAATACGGCGCTTGGAATATGCTCCGCCCGGTAATCGCGCTCACCCTTGCCGGCGTCGAACGGGTCATACCGGCAGTCGACGATCAATACGTCCGATGGTGGCAATGCGACCAGTTCGGTGACGGAGATGAGTGTGGTTTTCATGCGCGCTCCATCCTTTGCAACAGGTTCTGCAGCATGGCGGCAGTGGCGCCCCAGATGCGATGGCCAGCGTGCTCGAATTCCACCATGTCACGGCGGTGGCCGCGGTAGTCCATCACATAGCGTTTCACATTGCGCGGTTCAAAAAAGAACGCCAGCGGCACTTCAAACACTTCGGCGACTTCATCGGGCGCCGGACAAAAACGCGCCTCTTCAGCGATGCGTGCAACCACCGGTGTGATGCAGAAGCCGCTGATGGTTTCAAAGCAATCGAGATACCCCAGCGGCGTAACCAAGCTGCGATCCAGCCCGATTTCCTCTTCGCTTTCACGCAATGCGGTAGTCAGCGCATTGCCATCGGCAGGATCGGTGCGGCCACCGGGAAAAGCCACCTGCCCAGCGTGGGAGCTCAGATGATCGGTACGCACCGTAAACACTATGCTCGGCCGTGCTTCGCCACGCAGACCCATTAGCACAGCAGCTGGGCTGCGTGGCGCGTCGCCGAGCAGCTCATTCATTTGACAATGATTCCAGCCAGGTGCGGCAGGTGGCTCGGACAGTGGGCGCAAGGCGCGCAGCAGGTTATCCATTACCCGGCTCGCGGGCAGGCAGCACCACGTCCATGTAATGGTTGCGTTCGGTCTCGCTCATGCTGCACCAGCGGGCGATTTCATCGCCGGTGCGATGGCATCCTTCGCAATAGCCGCGCGAATCGAGCCGACAGATGCCAACACAGGGGCTCCGGATGGCTTGCGCAGGGGCGTAGGAATCATTCGACATGCGCCCGCCATGCTAGCACGCAGGCGCGTCAGGGGCCCGCTGCCCGCGAGCTCGGCGGCTTGATGTCAAGCAATTCGATATCGAACACCAGCGCCTGGTTCGGGCCGATGCGCGGCAAGGCACCGTGCTCGCCGTAAGCCAGCGAAGGCGGAATCACGACCTTCCAACGGTCGCCTACGTGCATGCGCGGAATCACGTACTGCCAGCCGCGAATCACCCGGTCCACCGTGAAACTGACCGGCGCGCCATGCGCCCAGGTACTGTCGAACTCGGTACCGTCGATGAGCATGCCGCGGTAGTTCACCGTCACCAGGCTGTCGATGCTCGGATTGACCGTACCGTCGCCTTTCTTGATCACGGAATACTGGATGCCCGATGGCAATTGCACCACGCCCGGCAAGGCGGCGTTGCGCGAGAGGAAATCGGTGCTCTTACGCGCGTTCTCCACGGCAATGCGGTTGTATTCGGCCATCGCCTGTTCATGCATCCGCTCGCCCAGGGCGAGTATCTGCCGATACATGTCTTCTTTTGGCACGGCCGGGGGACGCTTGGCGTAAGCATCCTCGATGGCCTTTTGCAGTACGGCCATGTCGATCGGGAAATCGCCCTCGGAGAATTGTGTGCCGATGCGATAGCCGATCGCATAGGAAAGCTTGTGCTTGTCAAGCTTTACCGGCGTGGATGGTGAGTTGGCCGCAACGGGCCCCTGCTGCGCCTGGACCGCCCATGCGGCAAGCAGCAAGAAACCTGAAACCATCCAACGCGGGTATGCCATTACTTTCTCCGTGGCGGCAAGCATACGGCTAAAGCCTCCATCGTAAGGGGTTGGGCCGTTTGATGCAGCAATGCCGGCTACCGGCAGGGTCGTAAGAGTTTGTGTGAGAAAGCCACAAGGCTACAAAGGTTCCCACTGCTACCATGACGCCTTTCTTTTTATTCACTACGGAGTCTGTCGTGGCCTACCGCCATCTTGAGATCAGCCATCGCGATGCCGTGCGCACGATCATCGTTAATCGTCCGGACAAGCTCAACGCGTTGAACCGTGAGACCTTGAACGAGCTTACCCTGGCATTCGTCCAGGCCGCCCAGGACGATTCCGTCCGTGCAGTGGTGCTTACCGGCGCGGGTGAGAAAGCCTTTGTCGCCGGCGCCGATATCAGCGAGATGAATGGCTACACCCCGATGCAGGCGCAAGGTTTTTCGCGCACCGGGCAGCAGCTGATGAGCACCATCGAACGCCTCGGCAAGCCGGTAGTGGCGCGTATTCAAGGTTTTGCGTTGGGCGGTGGCATGGAACTGGCCATGGCCTGCCATCTGCGAGTGGCCAGCGAGAAAGCGACATTCGGCCAGCCGGAAATCAACCTCGGCCTGATCCCCGGCTTTGGCGGCACCCAGCGTCTGTTACGCCTGGCGGGCCGCGGCGCGGCGATTGAGCTATGCCTGACCGGCGGCACCATCACCGCCCAGCGCGCTTACGAACTAGGCGTGGTCAATCGCGTGGTGGCGCCGGCAGCGCTAGACGAAACGGTCAACGCCCTCGCCGATCAGCTTGCCGCCGCCGCGCCCTTGGCCGCCGCCGGCATTCTCGACGCAATACTGCAAGGTGGGGAGACCTCGATCGACCAGGGGCTGGAATTCGAAACCCAGGCTTTCGCGCTGGCCTTTGCGACCGAGGATATGCGAGAAGGTACGACGGCGTTTCTTGCAAAGCGTAAGGCTGTGTTCAAGGGCTCGTAAATCGTAAATCGTAAATCGGGAATCGGGAATCGGGAATCGGGAATCGGGAATCGGGAATCGGGAATCGGGAATCGGGAATCGGGAATCGGGAATCGGGAATCGGGAATCGGGAATCGGGAATCGGGAATCGGGAATCGGGAATCGGGAATCGGGAATCGGGAATCGGGAATCGGGAATCGGGAATCGGGAATCGGGAATCGGGAATCGGGAATCGGGAATCGGGAATCGGGAATCGGGAATCGGGAATCGTAAATCGGGAATCGGGAATCGGGAATCGTTAAAAGCGGTCACTTACAAGTTTGCAGTGATCCGCTCTTACGATTCCCGATTCCCGATTCCCGATTCACACCCCCCATCAATGGCCGCCGCGATACTTCTTCTCACCCGCGGTAATGCGCAAATCCAGCCGATTCTCCGGCGGCGCCAGCGGGCACGTCGCATAGGACGTGAAAGCACAGGGCGGGTTGACGGCCTTGTTGAAATCCAGCACGACCTTGCCGTTCACCGATAGCGCGGCATAGAGGAAACGCGCCGCGCCATAGGTTTCGTGACCGGAGGTGCGGTCGGCGAGTACGAAAAACAGTTCGCCGCCCGGCTCTTCCTGATACGGCAACAGCTCGTAGGTATGGCCGTCACGCGTGAATACCGCCTTGCCCGGCACCTTCACGATGTCGATGGTGCCGATCACCGACCCCATCTGCAGGTCGTGCGGCGGGTTGAACGGCACCCAGTCGGCCACGATGCGCCAGGAAGGATCGATGGGGAAATAGTCGATGCCGAGAAAATGCTGGCGCGTTGCCGCGGAGGAATCCCTGACACGCAGCGCCTTGCGACCCTCGCGATCGATCACGTAAAAGTTGGCGGTGCCGAACGCCACCGTCGTTGGCGATGCATCGCCAGTGACGTGTGCGTCATCCATCAAGGTGGCTTCACGCACTGCTTTGCCGTCAACGGTTGCCCCGCTTCCGTCGGTCAGCGCGATATGCACTTGCCCAGCCTTATCGAGGGTGATAACGCCCAGGTGCGCGGGACCTGCCTGCAACACGATATGGTTATCCGGCGCGCTGCCCACCTTGTTAGCGCCTTGTTGCAACCATTCCAAACCAATCAGGCTGAGCCAGCCTTCCGGAGCGGTGAGCCGCTCGATGCGTTTGTTACGCCACTTTTCGATGCTCTGCTGGTAGGCATCCTGCGCAACGGTGGGATTGGGCGTTTCAGCATGCACGATAACCACTCCAGTACTAAGGATGAGTCCGACAAGGACATAACGCCACATGGGGTTCGCTCCGTTCATTGCAAGAACCCCGAGTATGGACGTCTATTTGTGCGAGAAACAAGCATCACCCGGCGACTACAAAGAAAAAGCTTATAGGATTAGGTCATACCGTTAGGGTGCAAATCCTAAGGTATCCCCACGTTTTTGGGTCGGGAATTTCAGCTGTATATGCAGAATTTTCATGCCTACAGGCATCTTTCAAGCTACCCCACCGTCATCCCAGCGAAAGCTGGGATGACGAGCGAAAAAACGTGGGAATACATCAGTGTGCAAACCCCAACATTGCCATGTGTGAAACGCATCATGCTGGGGTTTGCACCCCAACCTACCGGCCGCGCAGAAATAATTTATCCAGTTCCGTCATGCTCATTTGCACCCAGGTCGGACGACCGTGGTTGCATTGGCCAGAACGTTCGGTCGCTTCCATCTCACGCAGCAGAGCATTCATTTCCGGTACGGTAAGGCGCCGTCCCGCCCGCACTGAGCCGTGACAGGCCATGGTCGAAAGCAGTTCGTTTTCCAACTCCTGTAACTGGCGCGAACTGCCGTGCTGCGCGAGTTCATCCAATACGTTGCGCGTGAGTTCCGATACATCGGCGCCTTCCAGCAAGGCCGGAATGCGGCGTACCACCACCGCGGAAGGTCCGCTTCGCGAAAGCTCCAATCCCCAGTCAGCCAACGCGTCGCCATGTTCCTCGGCAGCAGCAGCCTGCTTGGCACTGACCGGCACCGACAACGGCACCAACAGGATCTGCGAGCGAAGATTGCTGCATGCACGACCGGACTTGAGCTTTTCGTACGTGATGCGTTCATGCGCGGCATGCATGTCGACCAGCACCATGCCATGCACATTTTCCGCCAGGATGTAGATGGTTTTGAGCTGTGCGATGGCATAGCCGAGCGGTGGCACATCACTATCATTGGCCGATGGCAGCGGCTGAAGGGGTTGTACTTGCGCTGTGGCGACTTCGCCCAACAACGCCGCGTAGCCGGCGAGCGGCTCATCACGCACGCCCCATTGCAAACGACTTTGTGCAAAGGCACCACCACCCTGCCAGCTTCCACCCGGCCGGCCACCTGAAAATTGCGGGGCTGGCGTTGCGATTGTTGGAGCGGATTCCCACGGTGCACTTTCCGGCTGCACGTTCTGGCCGGCACGTGTTTCCTTCAACGCTTCGTGCAAGGTGCGGAACAAGAAATCATGCACTAGCCGCTGTTCGCGGAAACGCACCTCGCTCTTGGCCGGATGCACGTTGACGTCCACACCCACCGGGTCCAGCTCCAGATACAGCACAAAGGCCGGATGACGCCCATGGAACAACACATCCGCATATGCCTGGCGCACGGCATGAGCGACTACGCGATCGCGCACCAGCCGGCCATTGACGTAGAAGTACTGGGAATCCGCTTGCGAACGCGAAGCCGTGGGCAGCCCCACCCAGCCCGACAAGCGCATGCCCGCCGAAGCGTGATCGATGCGCAGGCTTTGCTGCGGAAACTCCTCTCCCAGCACTTCGGCCACCCGCAACAGCATGGCCTGATCATCACGCGCCGCTTTCCACACGCGCACCGACTTGCCGTTATGACTCAGGCGGAATTCAACGCTGCTGCGTGCCAGAGCAAGTGACTTGAGCAAGTCGTCGATATGCGCAAACTCCGTGCGTTCGGCGCGGAGAAATTTGCGCCGCGCCGGCACGTTGTAGAACAGGTCACGCACTTCCACGCTGCTGCCTTGTGGATGCTGAGCAGGACGCGCGGCCTGCATCCGGCCGCTATCGACTTCGATGCGAAAAGCCTGATCTTCACCGCGCAAACGCGAGGTGATCGCAAAGCGCGCCACGGACGACATCGACGCCAGCGCTTCGCCGCGAAAACCCATGCTCGCGACGTGCTCCAGGTCATCGAAACTGCCGATCTTGCTGGTGGCATGGGAGGCTACCGCCAGCGGCAGATCATCCGCGGCAATGCCATCGCCATCGTCACGCACGCGAATCAGCCGCGCGCCGCCAAGCTCGATATCGACTTCGATGCGCGTGGCGCCTGCGTCGAGGCTGTTCTCAACCAGTTCCTTGACGACCGAGGACGGCCGCTCGATGACTTCGCCGGCGGCGATCTGGTTGATAACGTCGGAGGGAAGCGGTTTGATCCGGGGCATAGGGCAAAGCTTAGCAGCGCCGTGGGATCCGCTGATCAACTCTCCGGAATTTCCAGCATGGTGCCAACACGCACGCTGTTGCTGCTGATGCCGTTGATGCTCTTGAGCGAACTTACGCTCACGCCATACTGCTTGGCGATGCTGCGCAGCGTCTCGCCATTGACGACACGATGCATGTCGCGCACATCCGTGTCGGCGGGCGCGGATACGCTGGCCACTTTGTTATCCACGGACTTGCCAGCACTTGCCACCTCGGCACCGGCATTGCCCAGGGTGACACCCTTGCGGCGCGCCGCTTCCGCCGCAAACCAGGTGCCGGGCGGCGGGTTGTTCATGAAGTAGCCTTTCACGCCATCCATGATCGCCCCGGCCAGTTGTTGCTGGTGGCCGACATCGCGCAGCTTGCGCTCTTCGTCCGGGTTGCTGATAAAAGCTGTCTCGACCAGGATCGAGGGCACGTCCGGCGAGCGCAGCACCACGAAGTTGGCCTGCTCGACATAGCCACGATGGGTAGGCCCGAGCGCCGACAAGGCATTGAGCACATTCTGCGCCACCGTTTGGCTGGCTTGTACAGCCCAACCCTGCTGCATGTCCAGCAATACGGAAGCGAGGCTGTCGTTCTCGGCCGCGAGCGACACCCCGCCAATCAGATCGGAGCTGTTTTCTCGATCGGCCAGCATCTGTGCGGCCACCGAGCTTTTGCCACGTGAAGACAGCACCCACACGGACGAACCGCGGGCGTCGCTGCTGGTGTAGGAGTCGGCGTGGATGGCCACGAACAGGTCGGCCTGATTCTCGCGAGCGATCTCGTAGCGCCGCTGCAGCGGGATGAAGTAATCGCCGTTGCGGGTCAGGATGGCCTTCATGCCGGGTTGACGATTGATCTGGGCGGTGAGGTCGCGGGCCACCGCCAGGGTCACATTCTTTTCCAACGTGCCGCCGGGGCCATGGGCGCCCTGGTCCTTGCCGCCGTGGCCAGCATCCACCGCCACGATCACCTGGCGCTGGCTGTTGAGCAGCACCGCGGCCTGGCGAGTGGTAACGCCTTTGCGGCTGGTCGGCTTGCTGCTCGCGTTGATAACAGGCGCTGGTGTTGGCACGTTGCCGGAATTCGCACGGGTTGATGCCGAAGCCGTCTGGGTGACGGCTGCCGTTGTCGTGGATGTGGTCGAGGTGTCTGGCGCACGGGTTATCGACGTGGCCTTGACGGGTGCGGACACACCACCGGAACCCGGGTAGAGATCGAGCACAAGGCGATAGCCGGATTGACCTGAAGGCCCCAGCACGAAGCTCTTGGACTGGCTGTTGGGTACCACTGACGCCGTAAGGCGCAAGATGCTGCCCTGGTTACTATTGTCTAGACCCTTGAACAGGCCCTGGGCGGGCGGAGCAAGGCGACTGGCTACGCGGCTATCGCTTAGCTCCAGTACGATCTGGCCGTCAGATTGGCTGAGTTTGTATTTGGCTGGACCCGAAAGGTCGAATACGACGCGGGTGTAGTCCGGGCCGGCCCAGACGCGAGCGTCCTTCACATCGGCCGCATGCAGGGCGACGGCGAGCACCATGGTCAGGATCGTGGTGACAGCCAGGCAGATGGCGCGGGTAAGCAGTCCCCTCATAGCGCGGCATTGAAGCGCACTGCTTCCCTGAATGCAAGGGGTTTTTCCTTAAATATCCATGACCTGCAGCCTATTTATCAGAAAAGCTCAAGCTATTGACCCTAAGCGACGCTTTTCGAAGGCAAGCCCCAATCACTTGCTTGGTTCGGTTTTCTCAGGCGGGACGGACACTTAAAGCCCTGCCGCACTTCAAAGCAACCGGGCCAACAGGCGCGCCCCGCGCACGCTGCGTGGCTGGAACCAAGCTCGACGCCCCAGGCCGCTATAACTCAGGTTGAGTTCCAGGTCCGGCGTTGGCAAAGCACCCTGCCCGCGCTCCGGCCACTCCACCAGCACCACCGCTGAGGGATCAGACAAGGCATCCAGCCCCAGCCATTCCAGTTCACCGGGATCTGCGATGCGGTACAGATCCAGATGCCAAGCGGGTCGCTCCTTGGCCTGATAGCCCTCGACCAGACTGTAGGTAGGACTCTTGATGCGCTCCTTCACGCCTAGCGCCGTTAACAAAGCGCGGGCAAAGCTGGTCTTGCCAGCACCCAGATCACCATGCAGATACACCACCAGACCGCTATCCAGCGCCTGGGCGACCTTGACGCCTAGGGTGCGGGTGGCGTCTTCGTCGGCAAGCTCCCAATGCTGCTCAGTCATGCTCAAGTCCGTTGCCAAGCATGCGCAAAGGCTCCAACAAATCACTGGCCAGCAAACCCCGCTCGCCACGACGTGCGGCCAGATCACCCGCGCGTGCATGCAAGCCAACGCCCAGACACGCTGCATCCCATGCCGAACAGCCCTGCGCCAGCAAGGCGGTAATCACGCCGGTAAGCAGATCGCCCATGCCACCGCTGGCCATGCCGGGGTTGCCCCAGATACAGACGTCCAGACGTCCATCTGGATGAGCGATCAAGCTGCCCGGTCCTTTCAATACCACGATGGCGTTATAGCGATGTGCCAGCGCACGCGCCGAGGCAAACCGATCGGCCTGCACTTGCGCAATGCTTTTGCCGAGCAATCGCGCTGCCTCGCCCGGATGTGGCGTCAGCACCACCGGCACACTAAAACGTTGCGGCTCGCGCGCCAGCAGATTGAGGCCATCCGCATCCAGCACCATGGGCTTGCCGCTATCGAGTGCGGTCAGCCATAAGGCATGCCCCCATGCCCCCTGCCCCAAACCGGGACCTACCGCGAGCACATCGGCGCGATCGAGCAGCCATTGCAATTCCTGGGGACCGTGGACGCCGTGCGCCATCAGTTCCGGACGCGCACTGTTCAACGCGAAGATGTTTTCAGTACGCGTGGCGATGCTGACGAGACCCGCACCGCTGCGCAATGTGGCTTCGCCGCACAAGCGAATGGCGCCGGCTGTGCCGTAATCACCGCCAATGGCGAGCACGTGCCCGCAATAGCCTTTATGCGCGTCGCGTGCACGCGGCGGAAGATACGTGGCTTCCAACAAACTCGCATCGGCAGGCATGCCTCGCCAGAGACTATCCGGCAGACCAAGCGTATCCAGTTGCAGGATGCCCACGATGGTTGCCGCGTGCCCGGTATACATGCCGCGCTTGGCTGCGATGAAACTGACCGTCATATCGGCACGAATGGCAGTGCCCGGACAATCACCGGTATCCGCATTCAAGCCCGAAGGCACATCCAGCGCGAGCACCGGCACGGATGATGCATTGATGCGATCGATCAAGCCAGTGGCGGACGGTTCCGGTGCGCGGTTGAGACCCGTGCCGTAAAGCGCATCCACATACACATCGGCAAGCGGCAGCGATGCATCCTGCTGCCAGTGACGAGTGATACCCATGCTGCGTTGCCAGGTATCACGCGCATGGGCAGCGTCACCGTGGGACACATCACTCAGCTCGATCACTTCCACCGCCATGCCTGCGCCGTGCGCCAGGCTCGCCAGTAGGTAACCGTCGCCACCGTTATTGCCCGGCCCGCAGAACACCACCATGCGGCGCGCCTCCGGCCAGTGGCGGCACAGGGCGGCGAAAGCGGCTGTCGCCGCGCGGTTCATCAGCTCAAAACCGGTCATGCCGAGGTCGTCGATGGCGCGGCGGTCGAGGACACGTACCTGTTCGACGGTGTAGAGATCGCGATGATGCGGGACTACGGGCATCGTCTGATTATAGGCAGTCGCTAGAATAGACGCATGTCCGACTCCTCATTAGCCGACTACGCCGCATTGGCCAGCGATATCAAACGCTGGGCGCATGAGCTCGGCTTTGCCAAGATGGGAATCAGCGGCGTGTCGCTTGGCCGGGATGAGCAGCATCTGGAACGTTGGCTGGAAGATGGCTATCACGGCGAGATGGAATACATGGCTCGCCACGGCACCCGTCGCAGCCGCCCGGATGAATTGGAACCTGGCACCCAGCGGGTGATTTCGGTACGCATGGATTACATGCCGCCTGGCACGCAACATGCGTGGGATGTGATCCATGATGCCGAAGCAGGTTATGTCGCCCGCTACGCGCTCGGTCGCGATTATCACAAGCTAATGCGCCACCGGTTGCAAAAGCTGGCCGAACGCATCCGAGGCGCGATCGGCGATTTCGGTTATCGCGCCTACGTTGACTCGGCACCGGTGCTGGAGAAAGCGCTAGCACGCAATGCCGGACTAGGCTGGATTGGCAAGCATACGGTGCTGATCAACGCCCAAGCGGGCTCGTATTTCTTCCTCGGCGAGCTTTACACCAACCTGCCCCTACCCATCGACAAGCCTGCTACGGCGCATTGCGGCACCTGCCGCAAGTGCATCGATATCTGCCCTACGCAAGCCATCGTTGCGCCTTACCGTCTGGATGCACGCCGTTGCATTTCCTATCTCACCATCGAGCTGAAAGGCTCGATTCCGGAAGAACTGCGCGCACCGATAGGCAATCGCATTTTCGGTTGCGATGACTGTCAGTTGATCTGCCCCTGGAACAAATTCGCGCAGGATGCGACCGAACCGGATTTCGCGCCACGGCATAGCCTGGACGGCGCCAAGCTGGTGGCACTGTTTGCCTGGAGCGAAGAAGCATTCCTCAAGCGTACCGAAGGCATGGCGATCCGCCGCACCGGTTACGAAAGCTGGTTACGCAATATCGCGGTGGCGCTGGGGAATGCACCGCCGTCGGAAGAGATTCGTTCAGCGCTACTCGCGCGCAGCGATCATCCATCGGAGATCGTGCGTGAGCACGTGGCATGGGCGCTAGCGAGACATGACTCCCTCTCCCCGAAGGGGAGAGGGCTAGGGCAGCCTTAGGCCGCTGCCATCTGCTTTGGAATCGTGCGACTCGTATGGCTGATGCGGTTGCCTTCGCCCACATAGACCAGCGTCGGCTGGAACTTCTCCAGCTCCGCTTCGTTAAGGTGGGCGAATGCCGCAATGATGATCAGGTCGCCCGGCTGCGCACGGTGCGCGGCGCTGCCGTTCACCGAGACGATGCCCGAGCCTTCCTCGGCACGCAGCGCATATGTCACGAAGCGCTTGCCGTTGTTGATATTCCACGCGTGGATCTGTTCGTACTCGCGAATGCCCGACGCATCGAGCAGCAAGCCGTCGATGGCGATGGAACCCTCATAGTGCAGCTCCGCGTGGGTCACGGTGGCACGATGGATTTTCGCCTTTAGCATGTTCAGTTGCATGACTTCATTCCAGCAGGAGCTGCCTGCGCGGCTCACTATTATCGAACTGCCGCCGCTGCGTCGCAACATCGGCATCCGACCCGTACATGTGGTGTGACCGACAGCCCTTCAATCCCCACTCAGTCGAACAGCAGATTGTCAATCAGCCGGGTGGTGCCCAGACGGGTGGCAATCAGAGCAACCAGGCCCTCGGTCTCGGCGTCCGCGGGCTCGGACAGGTCTTCGGCACGGCGGATCGCCACGTAATCCGGCACGAAGCCGGCACGTTCCAGCTTCGAAGCCGCAGCCTGTTCGACCACTTTGCGGGCGTGACCCTTGGCGATCAGGTCGCGCATCTGCTGCAGGGTCTGGTAGATCTGCACGGCCTGGGCCCGCTCATGGGGCGACAGGTACTGGTTGCGCGAGCTCAGCGCCAAGCCGTCATCAGCACGCTGAGTGGGAGCCCTCATAACCTTCACCGGCAAGGAAAGATCGCGCACCATGCGTTCGACGACCATGAGCTGCTGGAAATCCTTCTGTCCAAATATGGCGATATCCGGCTGCACCAGGTTGAACAGTTTGCAGACCACCGTCGTCACACCATCGAAATGTCCGGGACGATGGGCGCCTTCCAGGGTATCGGTGATACCGGGCACGTGCACGCTGACGCTACCGGCCGCCCCGAACGGATACAGCGTCGCGACATCCGGCGCGAACAGCAGATCGCAACCGCACTCGGCCAAACCAGCTTGATCTCGCGCCAACGTGCGCGGATAGCGCTCGAAATCCTCGTTCGGACCAAACTGGGTCGGGTTGACGAACACGCTCGCCACCACACGATCCGTTCGCGCCTTCGCCAACTTGACCAACGAGTGATGGCCTGCATGCAGGTTGCCCATGGTCGGCACGAAGCCAACCGTGCGCCCTTGTGAACGCCAGCCACGGATTGTGGCGCGCAGCCCTGCTGCGTCTTGCACCGTTTGCATGAGTTGAGGTCTGCCTGAGTTGCGTTAGTGGTAGCCGTGTTCCGCCGCAGGAAACGCACCGCTTCGCACATCGGCGACATAAGTGGCAATCGCTTCGCTCACCGAACCGCGACCGGCAAGAAAATCCTTGCTGAACTTTGGACGCTTGCCAGGCGTAATGCCCAGCATGTCGTAAATCACCAACACCTGGCCATCGCAATGCGGCCCGGCGCCGATGCCGATCACCGGAATATCCAGTGCTTTGGTGACACGCTCGCCCAGTGGCGTGGGCACGCCTTCCAGCACCAATAGACTGGCGCCTGCCTGCTGAACGGCATGTGCTTGGCTCAACACGCGTTCGGCATCATCCTGCGCCCTGCCCTGCACCTTGTAGCCGCCGAACTGGTGCACGGATTGCGGGGTGAGGCCAAGGTGCGCGCAAACCGGGATCGCCCGTTCGGTCAATGCATGGATCGACTCAAGAATGTGCGGCGCAGCGCCTTCAATCTTGACCATGGCCGCACCGGCTTCGCCGACCAGCCGGGCACCCGCTTCCAGCGCATACGCCACATCGCGACCGGCCATGAACGACATATCCGCCGTCAGCAAGGTGGCCGACAAACCGCGTGACACCAGGGTAGTGTGATAAACCATTTGCTCAAGCGTCACCGGCAAAGTGCTGCGCTGGCCTTGCACCACCATTCCCAACGAATCGCCTACCAGGGCGATATCCACACCTGCATGCTCGACCTGTGCGGCGAAGCTGGCATCGTAAGCCGTGAGCATCACGATCTTGCGCCCTTCCGCCTTCATGGCATGCAAGCCCGGCACGGTGACCGGCTTACGAACGGGAGCGCCACTGTTTTCCACGTACACGGCAGTTTCCTTTGGGATGTCCTGATCAATTATCCGGCTTAGGCCGGCAAAGGCTCAAGCCAAAAGCTCGCAGCCTTGCGTATCAACGGCTCGCAACAGATCGGCCACGCGCCCCTGGCCCGGAATCTCCAGATCCGACGCCAATTCATGCAACGGCAACAACACGAATGCGCGTTCCGCGATGTGTGGATGAGGCAGAGTCAAGCGCTCGTCGTTGACGGTTATACCTGTGATGTGCAGCAGATCGAGATCGAGTATCCGTGGCCCCCAACGCCCGTCATCGCGTTCGCGGCCAGCGGCGCGCTCAATCTTCAGCAAGGCATCGAGCAAGTCATGTGGCGACAACGATGTTTCCAGCGTGACGACAGCATTGAGAAAATCAGGCTGATCGTGCACACCCCATGGTGGCGTTCGATAAAGATGAGAATGCGCGAGCAAACGGGTATGCGGCAACCTCGCCAACGCATGCATGGCATCGGTCAGTTGTTGCCGCGAATCCCCGAGGTTGCTACCCAGCGCGACGTATGCGCGCATCAGCTCGCCCCGGACTTGCCGTCCGCCGGCTTGCGCCGCCGCTTGCGTTTGTGTGGTGCGGCCGCGCGCGCGGAATCCAGATCACCCGTACTCCCTGCGTGATACAGCGGCAACGAGGCCGCCAGCGTTTCATGCGGAAGTTGCTGGGCGTGCCCCCACCATTGGCCGAGTTCGCCAATGGCCGTCGACTCAGCGGCGCGCAACAGCAGGAAATCGAACGCGGCACGGAAACGCGGGTGTGCCAACAGGCGGAACACCTTCTTGCGCTGGATCTGTTCGAAGCGTGGCTGCAACAACCAGATCTCTTCCATCGTGATGATGAAGCGACGCGGGATCGCCACGCGCTGGCATTGTTCGGCAATCACGTGTGCGGCCGCACGCGACCAGGCCTCGCCGGCATCCTTGCCGTGCGTGGCCCAGGTATGCGCCAGATCACGCACCTCGCCCCACAACAACACGGCGAACAGGAACGCCGGCGTGACCGACTTGCCGTCGACAACGCGGGTATCGGTATTCTCCAGACCGTGCTCAATCAATGAGCGCAGCGCCTTGTCGCCACGCATGAGTGCGCGCATTGTCGCCGGGAACATGAACTTGAGAAGGCCGCATTGCTCGAGCATTCGGAAACTCTTAAAGCCATGTCCGGTCAGGAACATCTTCAGCGATTCATCGAACAGCCGCGCCGACGCGACGCTGCTCAACAGCGGTCCCAGTTCGGCGAAGGGAGCAGCCGCTTCGGGATCGATACGGAAATCGAGTTTCGCCGCCAACCGTGCCGCACGCAGCATGCGCACAGGGTCTTCGCGATACCGAGTGGCCGGATCGCCAATCAGGCGTAGGACACGGTCTTTCAGATCCTGAATACCACCCACGTAGTCGCGCACCGAGAAATCGCTGATGTCGTAGTACATGGCGTTGACGCGGAAGTCGCGGCGCAACGCATCTTCCTCGATCGTGCCCCAGACGTTGTCACGCAAAATGCGGCCATCCACGATGTGGCGATCGCCTTCACCCTGCTCCTCGCTGGTGCCACGGAAGGTAGCCACTTCGATAATCTCATTGCCGTACACCACGTGGGCGAGACGGAAGCGGCGGCCGATCAAGCGGCAATTGCGGAACAGTTTTTTGACTTCGTCCGGCGTTGCACTAGTGGCAACATCGAAATCCTTCGGGTGACCGCCCAGCAGCAGATCGCGCACGGCGCCGCCGACCAGATAGGCGTTGTAGCCGGCCTCATTCAGGCGATAGAGCACACGCAAAGCCGCCTTGCTGATGTTCTTGCGGGAAATCGTGTGCTGCTCGCGCGGAATGCGATGCGGCACTGGCTGGTTCCTGGCTTTGGGATTCAAGCGATCGAAATCCTTGCGGGTATCCAACTTCCGGTGGCTCGGTCAAACACGTGAGTGTGTCAGGGCCTGTTCAAGATGGGCCAAGGGCATTGGCCTCCAAGCGTTTCAGTCCATACGGGCACACCGTATGCGGACATTGCCGGATGAGACAATTCAGATATACTACCGCGCCTCGCAACAATACGCTCCCATCGTCTAGTGGCCTAGGACACCGCCCTCTCAAGGCGGGAACACGAGTTCGAACCTCGTTGGGAGCGCCACCCTCCTTGTATGATCGGTTTTCCGATCCCCAGAGGCACACGGCAGCATGACCTTCGTCGTCACCGACAACTGCATCAAATGCAAATACACCGACTGCGTTGAAGTCTGCCCCGTCGACGCATTCCACGAAGGCCCCAATTTCCTGGCAATCGATCCTGATGAGTGCATTGACTGCACGCTGTGCGAGCCCGAATGCCCAGCCAATGCCATCTTCCCAGAAGACGACGTACCAGCCGGCCAGGAACACTTCACCGCCCTGAATAAGGATCTGGCCAAGGCGTGGCCAGTCATCGTCACACGCAAAGATGCCCTGCCGGATGCGAAAGAATGGGACGGCAAGCTGGACAAGTTCAAGTTGCTTGAGCGCTGAGGGGCCGGGAATCGGGAATCGGGAATCGGGAATCGGGAATCGGGAATCGGGAATCGGGAATCGGGAATCGGGAATCGGGAATCGGGAATCGGGAATCGGGAATCGGGAATCGGGAATCGGGAATCGGGAATCGGGAATCGGGAATCGGGAATCGGGAAAAGCAAAAAGGCACCTACGTTATCGCGCAAGTGCCTTTTTGTTTATCGCCAATTACTAAGTTGTAAAGCTGAAAACTTGCGCCTTAGGCTTTTTCTCGATTCTCGATTCTCGATTCCCTCAAAAAACGATCAACCCTTGCCACCCAACCGCGATTTCAGGCTGTCGACAACCTTGGCCACCGCGGCTGATTCACCCTGCGCGCGCACTTCACTCGAACCCTGGCCACTGCTGTTGATGGAGACTACCACCGACCGCGGCGCCACGTTCGGACCGCTGCTGGAACTGCTGCCCTTGCCGAACATGCGACCGAAGAAGCCCGCCTTTTCGACCGGCTGGTCGGACGCCATCACATTGAGGTTGTAGGTGTGCAGGGCGTCGTCGTGGGCCTGCAATGTGCCGATGTCGCCATTGGCCAACGCCTCGCCGACGCGACGATAGGTTTCATCCACGCTGTCGGCAAGGATGAAGCCGTCGGTGATCGCGCCCGGAGTGCTGCCTACGCGCGCGGTGGCACCGTTAGCCGTCGGCTGGTTGCCACCGGCCGGTGGAATCACCAGCGCCGCGGTAGCTGAAGGCGTATCCAGGCCTGGTGGGATTTCCAGCGGGGTTTCCTGCTTGGCGTTCTGCCACGCGCGTTCGGAACGGAACATGCCGCAGCCCGAAAGCAGCAGACCAGTGAGCGCCAGGGCAACGGCGAGGGACGTTTTCTTCATGTAGTGAGATTCCGTAGATGTTCCGTAGTTGGGTCGGTCAGGCGACATCCGCCAAGGATGCCAGAGTTGCCAAGGCTTTGCGCAACTGCTCACGCGCTGCCCCCTGCTCCAGTTCCACCAACGGCAGCCTCGGCGTAGCCATTCCCAGCCCCAGATCAGACAAGCCCGCCTTCACCGCAATCGGATTGGGTGCGCAGTTGAGCGCCTGCACCAGCGGATCGAGCGCGGCATGGCAATGTGCCGTGGCCGCGCGGTCGCCCACGGTAGCTGCATCACACAATGCACGAAAAACCCTGGGTGCGAGGTTGGCCACCACCGAGATGGTACCGGCAGCGCCAGCCAGCATGGCGTCGGCCGCACTGCCATCGTCGCCGGACAGATAGACGAAATCCTGCCGCACAAGTTCCGCAGTCCGCCTGATGCGCTCGGCGTCGCTACACGCTTCCTTGATGCCGATGATGGCCGGATGATCGCGCAGTACCGAGGTCGTCTCCGGCAGCAGGTCACAGCCGGTGCGGGAAGGCACGTTGTAAAGCAACACCGGCAGGCTGCCCTGATCGGCCACTTCCAGGAAGTGGCGACGCAGGCCTTCCTGCGTGGGACGCACGTAATACGGTGCGACCACGAGGGCCACTTTCGCGCCCAGTGCACGGGCACGTTTGGTGAGCGCCACCGTCTTGGCGGTACCTGCTTCACCGGTTCCGGCAATGACGGGAACACGGCCAGCCACGTGCTCCACCGCAAAGGCCAGCAGGCGATCGTATTCGTCGTGTTCAAGCATGTGGGCTTCGCCAGTGGAGCCGGCGACGACTACCGCCTGGGTGCCGCCCGCGATCTGGAAATCGAGCAGGCGGCCGAATGCCGCCATATCGAGCGCCCCATTGGATTCGAACGGGGTAACCAGCGCGCAGACGCTGCCGTGAATATTCATGGTGCCATCCGCACAAAACCAGGCATTGCATGTTACTTGCGGCTCCGCCGGAGGGGCAAGTAAGCTGCAGCTTCGTTCGTCGTCATCCCGCACGACGCGGGATCGCCATCATCCATGTCCACCAACCCTTTTTCCGCGCGATCCAGCAACGACCACCAACTGCTGATCCAGACGCTGACACCCGCGGCGCGCACGCCTCTGCTCGCGTTGGCACGGCGTATCGCGGATGCCGGTTGCAACCTCTCCGACGCCCGGGTATCCACTATTGGCGCGGATACCTCGCTCACCCTACTCGCCAGCGGCGCGTGGGATGCGGTGGCCAAACTGGAAACCGCGCTGACCAAGCTGGCCCGTGAGGAAGAGCTTCGCCTTACCCACTACCGCACCAGCCCACGTGAGCCGAGTGGGCACTTGTTGCCCTATCTGGTGGAAGTGGTGTCGTCGGACCGGCCAGGCATCCTGGTGAAGATCGTCGACTTCTTCAACCGCCACGACATCAGCGTGGAGCAGTTGAGTTCCATGCGCTATCAGGCGATGCAGACGGGCGCGGCGATGTTCCAGGCGCAATTCACGATTGGGGTACCGGACAAGTTGCACATTGCCGCGTTACGTGACGATTTCCTTGAATTTTGCGATGCCCTAAATCTGGACGCCATCATGGATCCAGTGAAATTCTAGAATGCTCCGATGACATTCGCCTGACAAGGCTGTTTCCGTCATCTCACTCGCGCTAGTCTCCGCCCCAGCCATAGCAAAACGTAAGCCCGGCTTCTGGAGAACCCATGCCCGATCTCGGCAAAAAAGTCCCCAAGCTGCAAGGCGTCACCGGCGACGGCAGTACGCTGAAACTCGATTCACTGAAAGGCCAATGGGTAGTGGTGTACTTCTACCCCAAGGACAACACACCCGGCTGTACCAACGAGGCGAAAGATTTTCGCGACCTCTATCCGAAGTTCAAGAAACACCGCGCCGAAATCATCGGCGTCTCGCGCGACTCGGTGAAATCCCACACCAACTTCGCCAGCAAGCAGGAACTACCCTTCCCGCTGGTGTCCGATCCCGAAGAAACCTGGTGCAACGCTTTCGAAGTGATCCACGAAAAGGTGCTGTACGGGAAACGTCACATGGGCGTGGTACGCAGTACCTTCCTGATCGACCCCGACGGCAAGCTCGCCGCGGAGTGGCGGGGCGTGAAAGTGCCCGGCCATGTCCAGGCGGTGTTCGACGCCATACACCTTCGCGAACGTGCTTCACACCCTTCACCTCCTGCCGAATGAGGTTCCTTCCGCATGACCGGAAGCAAGCGCATCTACGCCCTCGACACCAATGTGCTATTGCACGATCCCACCTCACTATTCCGCTTCGAAGAGCACGATGTCTTCATCCCGATGACCGTGCTGGAGGAACTGGACGAAAAGAAGAAAGGCGCCTCGGAAGTCTCACGCAACGGTCGCCAGGTCAGCCGCTTTCTCAACGAGCTGATCGAACGCGGCAACGGCCACGGCATCAGCAATGGCCTGGAACTCACCAATCCGGAAGGCATCAAGCTTAAGCGCGGCACCGGGGTGGGCCGGCTGTATTTCCAGCAGCGCACCAGCAACGGGCACGGCAAGGCCGACAACCAGATTCTGTCTTCGGTGATCGAGCTGCGCGACCAGAGTACGGATCGCTCGGTGATTTTGGTCACCAAGGACATCAACCTTCGCATCAAGTCCAAAATCTATGGCATCGATGCGGAAGATTACGAAAACGATCGCGCCCTCGACGACTTCGCCCTGCTCTACACCGGTTCCACCGAGTTGCCAGAAAACTTTTGGGACAAACATCCCGAAGTGCAGTCATGGAACGAGCGCGGCCGCACCTTCTACAAAGTCGATCGCCATGACGACGAAGACTGGTATCCCAATCAGTGCCTGTTCCTGCCCGGCAACGACAACGTGGAACTACGCGTGCTGCACGTGGACGAACAGCGCGTGACGCTGGTCTTGCTCGACGATCACAGCCACAGCAACCACAGCGTGTGGGGCATCGCTGCGCGCAATCGGGAGCAGAACTTCGCGCTCAATGTCTTGATGGATCCAGATGTCGACTTCGTCACCCTGCTCGGTACTGCCGGCACCGGCAAGACCTTGCTCGCCTTGGCGGCAGGTCTTGCACAGGTGATGGACCAACAGCGTTATCGCGAAATCATCATGACCCGCGCCACGGTCTCGGTCGGCGAAGACATTGGTTTCCTGCCTGGTACGGAAGAGGAAAAGATGACGCCGTGGATGGGCGCCCTTACCGACAACCTCGAAGTGCTGGCCAACCCGGAAGAAGGCGGCAATTGGGGACGCCAGGCCACCAACGACCTGCTCGCCTCGCGCATCAAAATCCGTTCGCTCAACTTCATGCGCGGCCGCACCTTCCTCTCGCGTTACCTGATCATCGACGAAGCGCAGAACCTGACACCGAAGCAAATGAAAACGCTGATCACGCGTGCCGGTCCCGGCACCAAGATCGTGTGCCTGGGCAATGTAGAGCAGATCGATACGCCGTATTTGACCGAAACGACATCTGGCCTGACGTATGCCGTCGACCGCTTCAAACACTGGGCGCACTCGGCGCATATCACGCTACGGCGGGGTGAACGTTCGAGGTTGGCGGATTTTGCATCGGAGGCGATGTAATCCAAACCGCTGTCATCCCGGCGAAAGCGCACTACTGTCCGACACGCTTTTTCATGCAAACAGCCCCTCTTGTCTCTCTTACGCAATTCCTTGCCGGACAATAGTGGCCTGCACCGGGACGACGGACGCGTGAGTCACCATCAACGACATCATATCGATGTGTTATTTCTGTGGCCTTCAACCAGCCCACCTGTGCGGTCTACCCCGCACGCGTTAAGCTGCGACCCACCAGGCATGGACCATTCATGCGGCATCAGGGAAGATCTTGAAATTCATGGACAAACCGCCCGAGTTCGCCCGGACTGACGGAGCCAAAGAATCATGCGCATCCTGATCGCCGAAGATGATCCCTCCATTGCCGCAGGTGTCAGCGCCGCGCTGCGCCAGGGCGGCCACGCCGTCGACCATGTTGCGGATGGCGTACGCGCCGACGCTGCCCTGAAAGACACCCCCTACGATCTGCTCGTACTCGACCTGGGCCTGCCCCATCTCGATGGTAGCGAAGTGCTGCAGCGCGTACGTCGGCGCGGCAGCGGCTTGCCCGTGCTGGTGATCACCGCACGCGAAGGTCTGCGCGAGCGCGTACGCGTGCTGGACTTGGGCGCGGACGACTACCTCGTCAAACCCTTTGCCCTGGCCGAGTTCGAAGCACGCGTGCGCGCCCTGTTGCGCCGCTACACCACCCAGGGCGCGCCCGAACTCACCCTGGGACGCTTGCGCCTGGACTTACCTGGCCACCGCGCCTGGGTCGATGACACCCCGCTCGAACTCACCGCCCGCGAGTTCGGACTGCTCGAAGCGCTAGCCGCGCGCCCCGACCGCGTCACCAGCCGCGCGCAATTGATCGAAGCACTGTGCAGTTGGGACGAAGAACTCACTGACAACGGCCTCGATATCGCCATCTACCGCCTGCGCCGCAAGCTGGTGGATTCCGGCACGCAAGTACGCACCATCCGCGGCCTCGGGTATCTGCTGGAAGAGGTCAAGCAGACATGAACCAGTGGCGCTGGGGGCGGCGCAGCCTGCGCACGCGCCTGTTGACCACCGTGATGGTGCCGCTGATGGCGCTGCTGCTGCTCAACAGCCTGATCACCTACGTCGGCGCGCTGTTCTACGCCAATCACGTGCACGACCGGAACCTCATCGACGACTCACTGACCCTGATGCAGATGATGGCCACCGAGAGTCCAGATGGACGCGTCTCGCGCCAAGCGCAATTCCTGCTGGAATACGAACCACAGGAACACAACGATTTCAGTGTCTTCAGCCGGGCGCATGGCCTCATTGCTGGCAACCCCTCGCTACAACCGCCGGATGGCCTATTCAAGGAGGGCAACGAAGCGCAGCTCTACGATGTGCAGATCGACAACCACGCATTGCGTGCCGCCAGCATCCAGATGACCAACCCGCACGATGCGAGCGACCTGCTCGAAGTCTCCGTCGCCGAAACCCTGCACGACCGCCGCACTGAAGCGCGGCAGATCCTGTTACTGAGCATTCCCGCGCAAACGTTGCTGATCTTTGCCGCCTTCCTGCTGGTATGGCTCGGTGTGCGCACCGGTTTGCGCCAACTTGGTCCGCTCACCACCCAACTGGCCAACCGGGAACATGACCTGGCGCCGATTGGCGATGAAGACGTGCCGGCGGAAATCCTTCCACTCACGCGCACCGTCGACGACCTGTTCGGCCGGCTGCGCGACATGCTTGCCCTGCACGAGCGCTTCATCGCCGATGCCGCACACCAACTGCGCACCCCTCTGGCCGGCCTGAGCGTGCATGCCGAACGCGCCAAGGCCAGCTCCGATCCAGCCACTATCGCCGATGCACTCCATCACATCCAGCGATTGATCCAGCGCGCCAACCGCACATCCAACCAGTTGCTTGCCCTCACCCGTGCACAAACCACCACACATGAAGCTGGCGACAGCGAACCACTCAATCTCGCCATATTGATTCCAGAACTGGCTGGACAACGCGTACACGAAGCAATCGCCGCCAACATCGATCTCGGCTATGACGGCCCATCCGGTCCATTGTGGATCGATGGCGACCGTCACCGTCTGCAAGAAATGCTCGACAACCTCATCGACAACGGCTTGCGCTACGCCGGCAACGGTGCGTTGATGACTGTCGTGCTGTCGCGTCATGGCGACGATATCTGCCTCGCTGTAGAAGACAACGGACCCGGCGTGCCGCCTGCGTGGATCGAACGCCTCGGCGAGCGATTTTTCCGCGTACCCGGCAGTGCCGAGGAAGGCAGCGGCCTCGGACTCGCCATCGTGCAACGCATTGCCGAATGGCATGGCGCCAAAGTACGTTACTTCGCTGCGGGCGTGAAAAGCGGCTTACGCGTGGAAATCGTGTTCCCCGCCATTCGGGAATCGGACAGGCTCGTCTAGCGCTTCGGCCTGAAGGCAAGATTGCCTGCTCCACCGCCGCCAGAATGCGCCATCTTGATCTTGCGTAACCACTCGCCACGGCATTGCTTACGCCCTTGCAGCCGTTTGTGTTTACGCCGTGCCCAGCGCGAAAGCCGCTGGTCCATGTACCAGCAAAACCCGCCCAAAGCCTCTTGATAGAACGCCCCATAGTAGTCCAGCCACCCGCGCAAGATCGGGTTGCATTGCCTTGCCAGCTCGGTCAGCGTCATCGATGTGTACCTCGATAGACGCCACTCTCTCACCGCCATCCTCATCTGTTTCAGGGCGTTCTCGCTAACTCCCGGCAAAAAGCTGGTGTACAGCTTGCCTTGCCTGCTTTGCGCCCTTCGCGGACAAAAGGTGAAACCCAGGAATGTAAAGTCCACATCCCTATAGGTCTGCGTGCGCTTGTTGTCCTTGCAGTACACGACTTCGATTTCTCCGGATGCATCGTCAGTCCGCATTCGGCCAGCCTCTGGGCGATGGCCATCATGACTTCCTGCGCCTGCTTCTCGCTGCGACAGTGAACCACTGCATCATCGGCATAACGGGCGAAAGGACATGGCGGGTATAAGCGTTGCATCCAGGTATCGAATACATAGTGCATGAACAAGTTCATCAAGAGTGGGCTTATAACGCCACCAACAACAGAGCAAACTGTCGCTTAAAATGGGGCCTGCGCATTTCAAGGGGGTGTTTGGCGCCGTGGTCCAGAAGCTGCTCCAAGGTTGATGTGGACCTCGTCCTTGAGACGGTCACTCCCACTGACAGGAAGGTGCGGTGATGCGCCGAGGACGTAAACAATGGCGGGTACATCTGGCCTTCGAGCCGAACCGCCACGCCCAGGAACAGCTGCAAAAGGCGTACGAGCAAATCAATCCCATCGAAGCACGGTCCACGGCAAAGCCGTCCGCGAAGCCGTCTGCAGTGACCAGGCAAGCGACCACCAAGCGAGGTAGACGATGAGCAAAGATACGATGGTCGCGCTCTATGCGCGGGTATCCTCCGAGCAGCAAAACAAACGCGGCACCATTGAAAGCCAGCTGGCTGCACTGAAGGAGCGTATTTCAGCTGATGGCGCGCAGATCGCCGATGACATGTGTTTCGTTGACGCTGGCGTGAGTGGTGCGACGCTCATCAGGCCACAGCTAGAGCGACTCAGGGACTGTGCTGCGCTCAGCACGATCGACCAGCTCTACATCCTGTCACCGGACCGGCTGGCGCGCAAATATGCGCACCAGGCATTGCTGATGGAAGAGTTCACAGCTTGTGGCATGCAGGTCGTGTTCCTCAATCACGCCATCGGTGCGTCACCGGAAGAATCACTGCTACTGCAGATGCAGGGCATGATCGCGGAATACGAGCGGGCGAAGATCACCGAACGTCACCGCCGTGGCAAGCTTCACGGCGCAAAACGTGGCAGCGTCAATGTCCTGTCCGGGGCACCCTACGGCTACCGTTACATTCGCCGGCAGCTCGATGGAACGCCGGCCCGGTACGTGATCGAGCTACCCCAAGCAGCGACGGTCCGGGCAATTTTCCAGTGGGTGGGAATGGACCGCTTGAGCATAGGGGACGTGGTACGCCGCCTCACCGAGTCGGGTACTGTGACGGCGTCAGGCAAACCCTATTGGGATCGAAGCGTGGTGTGGTGCGTATTTCGGCCCATCGTGACCGCCCATTTCGGTAAGGCGTGACCGGTCATTTCGGTAAGCCGTGACCGCCCGTTTCGGTTGATCGTGACCGATTTTCGACGGTCACCGAAATCAGCGGTCACGGCTTACCGAAACGCGCCCCTCGTTGTGCATAACTTCAACGCAACGGCATCCTCCACGGCTTTTTGGAGTGGCGATGCCGACCCCGCGAGTAGCTATGCGCAAGATCAAAGAATGTCTTCGACTGAAGCTGGAGTGCGACCTCTCGCACGAACGCATCGCCTTGGCCTTGGGTCTGTCCAAGGGCGTGGTCAGCAAGTACGTGAAACGTGCCACGGCCGCCGGACTGGACTGGCCCGGCCTGTCCGCCATGGACGACAACGCGATTGCCGCCCAGCTGTGTATGTCACCACCCGCCGTGCGTGGCGAGCGGGCACCCATCGATCTGCCATGGGTGCATCGGGAGTTGCGCCGCAAAGGCGTCACGCGACAATTGTTGTGGCAGGAATACTGCGACGCGAACGCTGGCCGTCTCACGTACCAATACACCCAGTTTTGCCAGCACCTCCACGACTACACGGCCTCGCTGCGCCGCTCGATGCGTCAGTTGCACGTTGCTGGTGAAAAGCTGTTTATCGACTACGCCGGCCCCACCCTTGGCGTCGTCAACCCCGACACCGGCGAGCTGCGGCGAGCGCACATCTTCGTGGCCGTGCTGGGTGCGTCCAGTTTCACCTATGCCTGCGCCACACCGGGCGAAACGCAGATCGACTGGCTGCGCGGCTTGACGCAGGCGTTGGCATTTTTTGGTGGCGTGCCGGCGCTGGTGGTACCTGACAATCCGCGCGCGCTGATCACCCAGCCGGATCGCTACGAGCCCGTGCTCAACCGTGCTACGCAGGCGTGTGCAGAGCATTACGGCATGGCGATCCTGCCGGCCCGCCCACGACGCCCGCAGGACAAGGCCAAGGTCGAGGTCGGCGTGCAGGTGGTCGAGCGCTGGATCCTCGCGCGCTTGCGCCATCCGTGCTTTTTTACCTTCAGCGCTCTCAATCACGCCATCGCCGACCTGCTGACGGACTTGAATGCACGGCCGTTCAAGAAGCTCGACGGCTCGCGCCGTTCGTGGTTCGAGACGATCGACCGTCCCGCCCTGATGCCCTTGCCGGCGCAACCCTATGAGCCGGCGCGCTTCAAGCCGTGCAAGGTCAACATCGATTACCACATCGAGGTCGATGGCCATTACTACAGCGTGCCGCATAGCCTGGTACGCAAGACCGTCGAGGCGCGCATCACCGACACCACCGTCGAGATCCTGCATGCCGGCCAGCGCATCGCCAGCCACGTCCGCTCCCCGGCGCGCGGACGCCACACCACCGTCGCCGACCACATGCCGGCCGCACATCGTGCGCATCGGGAATGGTCACCCGGTCGCTTCCTGCACTGGGCCGACACGATCGGCGCGGCAACCCGTCAGTTGGTCGAGCACCTGCTGACCGAGCGCCCGCATCCGGAGATGGGCTATCGCAGTTGCCTGGGGCTGCTGGCGCTCGCGCGCCAGTACGGCGACGACCGCCTGGAAGCGGCCTGCGCACGCGCGTGGGCGATCGGTTCGCGCACGCGCAAATCCGTGCAGTCGATCCTGCACAACAAGCTCGATCAACACCCCTTGCCCAGCGCCATCGCCCAAACCGACTGGGTCACACCCGACCACGTCAACCTGCGTGGCCCCACCTATTACCGCGATCCACCCACCACTCACTGAAAAGGAGACCACCTTGTTGATCCATCCCACCCTTGAACACTTGCGTGCCCTCAAGCTCGACGGCATGGCACAGGCGCTGGAAGAACAGCGCCTGTTGCCGGCCTGTCACGATCTGCCGTTCGAAGATCGGCTCGGCATGCTGGTCGATCGCGAACGCCATTGGCGTGACGGTCGACGGCAGGAACGATTACTTCGTGTGGCCAAGCTCAAACACGCCCAGGCCTGCCTGGAAGATGTGCAGTACAGCGCCGACCGCGGTATCGACAAACGCCTGATCGCCACCTTGTCCGGCGGCGACTGGATCCGGCAGGGGCAAAGTGTGTTGCTGACCGGTCCGACCGGGGTTGGTAAAACGTGGCTGGCGTGTGCGCTTGGACAACATGCCTGCCGCCAAGGCTTCCCGGTGCTGTATCAGCGTGTGCCACGCCTCGCCGAGATGCTACGCATCGCCCACGCCGACGGCAGCTTCGGTCGCGTGCTTGCTCAGTTGGCGCGCATCGACGTGCTAATCCTTGACGATTGGGGCATGACACCGCTCGATCAGGCGGCGCGCCATGATCTGCTGGAGGTCATCGACGATCGCGGCAACGGCAAATCGACCCTCATCACCAGCCAGCTACCGATCGAACACTGGCACGCCTGGCTCAACGATCCCACCCTCGCCGATGCCATCCTCGACCGTCTCGTACACCGCTCTCATCGCATCGTGCTGAAGGGCGAATCGATGCGCCGAAAGTCCTCCGCCAAGCCAGCCGCCGATACCTCATCGTGACCGGTCCAGTTACACTCGAGTGCACCGCACAATGACTGGCGCTGACCGGTCACGATCAACCGAAATACGCGGTCACGATCGCCGAAATCCGCAGTGTGGGGCATATTGCGCAATCCCGCGTACATGGGGCGGGCTGCGTTCGGCAAGACGAAGTCGTGCGATCACCTGCAGGTGCGCGTGCGTGCCCAGCGTCATAGTGCTGACGTGCCAAAAAAACCGCATTCAACAACACGTACCGACCCACAAGACTGGATCGAGATTCCGGTGCCAGCCATCATCAGCGCGGCGCTGTTTGAATCGGCGCAAGAACAACTCGTCGAGAACCGCAAGCTGGCACGCCAGAGGCGCGAGAGTGCGCCGCTGCGTCTGCTGCAAGGACTGACAGTCTGCGGTCAATGTCACTACGCTTACTATGCGAAAAAGGTGAGCAAGGCCGCGTCCAAGAGCCATCCGCGAGACTATGCCTATTATCGCTGTGTTGGAACCGACGCCTATCGTTTCGGCGGTCAACGCATCTGTGACAATCTGCAGGTTCGAACGGACAAACTCGATGATCTGGTATGGCAGCAGGTAGTGGAATTACTTAGACATCCGGAGCGATTGAAGAACGAATATCAGCGTCGACTGGATATGATGGAGCGCAATGAAAGAAATAGCTTCGATACGAGCAGCCTTGAAAAGCAGCGGTTGCAACTGGAAAAAGGCAAGTCCAGGCTGATCGATAGCTATGCAGATGGGATCATTGATAAGACCGACTTTGAGCCGAAGATGCAGCAACTGAAGGGCCGGCTTGAGCAGATTGACCAGCAGATCCTTGAGTCAAGGCAACAAGGGGCCGTACAACGCGAACTATTTCTGGTCATCAATCGGCTTGAGGAATTTGCAGGTGCCCTTAGCAAGAAACTTGGCACGCTTGACCTGGAAACGAAGCGCAGGATCGTATTGGGCCTGGTCAAGCGCGTCGAAATCCACAAGGACGACATCGTCGTTGTGTTCAGGGTTGATCCGCAGCCGGGAGCGCTCACCAGCGAGGATTCGAATGATTCGGGCGACGGAATGAAAAGTATGCAACATTGTTCGAGGCGTCAGCGGACCACCTTGCGGTGTACCGGTCTCTCGCGCTCCGATCATCCCATCACGCATCAGCCCCGCTTCCAGGTAACGACGAATCAGCTTGAGCACCCGTTCGTCTTCCACATGCCGGGCCACCCGCGACATCAACATGTCGTGGTTGACCCGATCAAAGAACTTCTCCAGATCAATGTCCACCACCCAGCGGTGTCTTTGCTGCACATACTGCCTTGCCTTTGGCTAACTCTTCCCCTTGACGGGCGAGTCGAGGACTTGCACCTCCTCTCCTAGCAGGTGCGCCCTGCCGGGCGCACAAGAAATAGCGCGGCTTCCGCAGCGCGCCGCTTGATAAGGCCTGGCTCGGGCTTGCCGTCTGCCAGCACCCAAAACTTGAACTGCGCCGCAGCCGCCTGAAGTTGTCCCGCGTTGAGCAGCCGCAGCAGCGTCGACTTGCGCAGCCGTTCCTGGCCGAGGTTGAACACGAAATCCGTCAGCGCATCGAACTGGCATTGAGCCAGCGGAACCCTGACCAGCGCGCTGACAGCACGACCGGTCATGGCCAGATCGGCGGCGAGGAACTCCTCGGCCTGCTGCTCGATGATGCGCATGCCGGGGTGCACGCCGTCCGTATGGCCAAAACCTATGGTGTAAACGCCCGTCGCGTCCTGGTAGGCGGTCAGGTGCAATCCCTCGCTCGCCTTGACCAAGGCGATGGCTGCTTGGGTGGGTTGCATGGGTGGACTTCAGCCTTGTCTGCGAGCGTGCGCGGAGGGTGACACTTGATTGAATGTAATCATTTGGCTACACTATGCGACATGAACACGATCCACCAAACTGAAGAATTCAAGGCATGGATGCGCGACCTTCGGGACGACACAGCGAAAGCCAAAGTCATCACAAGGACCAAACAAGCTGCAGCAGGAAACTTCGGCGACGTGAAGCATTTCGATGGCATCTCCGAGATGCGCATCAACTATGGATCGGGTTACCGCGTCTACTACGCCAAGCAGGGCAAAACGGTTTATCTGCTCTTGATTGGCGGAGACAAAAGCTCCCAAGATCGCGACATCAAAAAAGCCCAGAAACTCTGGAAAAGCATCAAGGGGTAACGAGAGAAACCGCTATGACCACCCACATCACACCTTTCGACGCCGCCGAATATCTGGACAACGAGAAAGTCATTGCCGCCTATATCAAAGAGGTCATGGAGACCGGCGACTATGATCTATTGCTGTCCGCCCTTGGCGACGTTGCCAAGGCGCGCGGCATGACCGACATCGCCAAAGCCTCCGGGCTCAGCCGCGAGAGCCTCTACAAGGCCGTACGACCGGGTTCAAAGCCGCAATACGAAACCGTGGATCGCATCATTCATGCGCTGGGCCTGAAGCTGACCGTAGCGGTCGCGTGAAGCCCGTGAGCAAAACAAACATCCCGCGCTTGGCGGGATAGTGACCATACGGACTAAGCGCGAGTATCCGGAAAAAATTGCGCAATCAAGCGGTGGTTGCGACATCTTTCCTTTAACGCTCCAGAGTAATGATGTACTCCAGCATGGCCTCCGCCGACACCTCGTCCATGGGATCGTCAAACGGAATATGGAGCCACGCCGCGACGTGGATCTTCGCCGCACGCAGGTGATGGCTGTATCGGGACGTCTCCATGCGGTGACCGACTCGTGAGAGGCGTCGCAGGCGCACTTCTCGCGGAACGTCGGCGGCAAAATACTCGCATCGCAGGACCGCAGCCGGCGCCTGACCGGCACGATGGACCGCGCACGCGTTCGCATGGCAGAACGCGGCGTCGGCATCGCGGACCTCAAAAGCAGAACCGCTGCCGTTCAATTCGGCGTTGCCGTCACGAAGGGACACGGCCCGCAGGTAGGCACTTACGAGTTGCTTTACGAACACACCACCGACCAGCCCATCACCGACGACGCGGAAATCATTGGCCTCAAGACGAAGGGAACACCGGACATTGCAAGCGCCACCATAAGGGGCGCCAAGCGAGTGATGGTCGGAAACGACGACCAACCCGGTCTTATCGAGTTCGCCGCCGACATGTTCCGCCGAGGCCGCTTCTATCCGAATCCGAAGTCCCTTCTCTGCAGTGCCACCTATTGCCCGCGTTACGCGAGCTGCCACTTCCACGACTAATTGATTGCATCAGGGATGCGTAAGTGATGTCCGCACCAGCAACCCTTCACGAAATGAAACAGCCGATCTCGCGCGAGGCCAGTTTGCCCGCAGTGGCGCCGGGCTTTGGTAGCCTGCAGTCCTTCGAGCTTATGCAGCGCGCGGCGAAGCTGCTATCCAATTCCACGCTTGTACCCGCCGCCTATCGCGCCTTCGATGACAAAAAGGGCGAAAATCCCAACGCGCTGGCAAACTGTGTTGTCGCCCTCAATATGTCTCAGCGCATGGGCGCCGACGCACTGATGGTGATGCAGAATCTCTACATCGTGGAGGGTCGCCCATCTTGGTCTTCGCAGTGGATCATCGCCGCTATCAACGGTTGCGGACGTTTCTCGCCACTGCGCTTCGAGCTCAAAGACCTCGGCCAAAAGGAGGTTGAATACGCCGTCACTGAGTGGGTGAATCGGGAGCGCCAGGTCCGCAAAATGACGGCCAAGGTGCGCAATCTGGAGTGCGTCGCCTGGGCGATTGAAAAGGAAACCGGGGAACGCATTACATCGCCTGCCGTGAATATCGAGATGGCCGTCAAGGAAGGTTGGTACGGGAAAAATGGCAGCAAATGGCAGACGATGCTCGAGGTCATGCTGCGTTATCGCACCGCCAGTTTCTTTGGCAAGCTCTATGCGCCCGAGTTGCTGATGGGCCTGCAGAGCGTCGAAGAAGCGCACGACATGATCGATCTCCATCCTGACGGTTCTGTTGCGAGTGTGACGCCGGCCATGCTGCGCGCTCGCGACATCGAGCAAGCCAAGGTTGTGAGTTCCGATCCGTCCGTGCCCGCTGGCGTCGACCCGATCACCGGTGAGGTGATCGACGATTCGCGAGTCGTCACGGCCGCAACGTCTGAAGCATCAGCAGCACCATCGCTGCTGCAACAGAGCGTGCCGACCGTCGCCGATGCCATCGCATTCGTGAAGCAAGGTGACGACGACATGGCGCGCGACATCGGGCGCGCCCTAGGGCGCCGAGTGGCGTGATCACATCGAAAAGGAAGCGGCACAACTGATCACTGTCGGCGCCGACTGCGCGAGCATCGACGTGCAAACCGATGCAGGCCCCTACAGCGTCGTCGTCGCTGCTAACGGCCGCATGCGTGATTCGCTCAAAGGGGTGGACACGCCGACAGCCCTGCCTTATGTGCTCGAAGCTCAGCGCTTTGCCCAGCTTGGGCCGAACGACCGGCGCGCGTTCTTGTTCGGCCTGATGGGCCTATCGGTCAGCGGCGCAGAGGTGCGCAAGCGCTTACTCGCGAAGAACCATCCCTCTGCCTACGTCGAGGCCGTGATCCCAATGCTCCGTGCCGGCTTCGATGTGGCGCATACCTCTGCGCAGGACCAAGCACGCGATCAGAAGGCGGTGTGGCGCGTCATCACCGGCGAGAAGAAGGCGGAGACCTGGGCGGCGCAGAAGCTCGAGGTCGATGCCGCCGCGCTCGCTGAATTAGCGGATCGCTCGGCGGCCATCGGCAAAGACGTAGAGTCCGCCAACCAGCGCGTCGGCGCGTTGGACCAGGACAGCAAGCGCCGCGCCGAAATCCTCAAGCGCCTGGATGTACTACGAGCAAAGGCCGGTCCGCGCCAAGTGCTAGCAGAACAACTGCAGGCCGATGAAGCGGCCCTTCTGGAGAAGACCGCGAAGATCCAGAACGTCCGAGACACTGCCCTCTCCCAGAACGCGTTGCCGTGCCCTGAATGCGAGCGGTGATGAAGGATGGCGAGCTGGCGCATGCAGGTCCGCTCACCAAGGCCACGGGAGAGGAGATGGCGGCACTCTCGGCACTGGAGCGTGACCTTGCTCGCGCGCAGTTGGCTGTCACCCGCAGCAACCCGCAGCAAGCGCCATCTGGACGAGGCCGAGACTGCCGCCAGCACATTGGCCGAATGGGAAGCCGTAGCCTGCCCGGCGCCGAGCGAGGATGCGCTGCGGCATGCGCGCGAGCAGCTTGCGACACTCTGCGCCGAACGCGACACCCTCGACAACCGCCTCAAGGCGCTGCGCGAGACCCAGCGACAAGCCAACCACGCCGACGAGTCGACCGCCAAAGCGCGCTTGGCGCACGAAGCGGTCGCCGCATGGGTGGCGATCGCCGATGCTCTGGCACCGGATGGCATGCCCGGCGAGATCCTAGGCGAGGCACTCGGCCCGCTCAACGCGCGCTTGATGAAATCCTCAGACATCACCGAATGGTCGACCGTCAAGGTCACCTCCGACATGCAGGTGTTGGCGGGTGAGCGTTCCTATGGCCTGTTGTCCGAGTCGGAACAGTGTCGCGTGGACGCGATGCTGGCTGAGGCCATCGCACACCTGTCCGGCCTGCGCCTGCTGGTGCTCGACCGCTTCGACGTGCTGGACCTGCACGGCCGTGGCGATCTGCTGGTCTGGCTGGAAGCGATTGCCGGCGAGATCGATACCGCGCTGATCTTCGGCACGCTCAAATCCTTGCCGTCCCACCTCCCTTCCGTTGTAGCTGCACATTGGCTCGACAACGGCACCCTAACCCAGCTCAAGGAAGCAGATTCATGTATTCACCCATAAGCATCCAGCGCATGGGTGAGCGTCGACGCGTGTAGTCCATGTGAAAGGAAAAATGACAAAAGCAAGCTGCTGTCAAATCAGCCGGCAAGGCCCAATTCCTCCATGTTCACGCATACATTTCCCCTGCTAAATTCCGCCCATCCGGTAGGCGGTCTACCGGCACTCACAAGGGGAAGCCCATGTCACGAACTAAAGGAATTCACAAAGCAATCCTCTCCGGCTTTATTATTCTCGGCTTGTCGTCCACTGCGTTTGCTCAAACTTCAACGCCTGCGACAGGCTTGGGACAGGCTTGGCCGAATGCCACAGACCTTAGTGCCAGCCCTAACTGGCACGTCTACGTGTTCTGGTTGCATAACATCAAGTACGTGCAAATCAATGATCTCAATGGCAACGTCCATGCCGCCATCGCCGCCACAAACGGAACAACTATCGTCCTACCGATGGGCATTGATTCGCAAAATGTCGCCACCGCCGAGCACGCTCTAACATCATCCGCTACTGCCGCATCAGCGGTACAAGTGGTCTATCAGGATGCCAATGTGGCCATGACAGCCACGCAGAATGTCAATGGAACTACCACGTTCGCCGTAACTCAGGCGCAGCCATGCCCTGAGCTAGCATGTTCCGGGGCGGGTGTTGCTCCGCAGAAGCGACAATAGCTACTGCGCCCACCACTGACGCACGGGTGCCAAATCCTCGCGAGGAAGCATTCGTGCGTCATGCATTAGTATGGAGAGCCGCATGCGCTCTCCCTCTGCGTTTTGGTGCATGCAGCCGTCAAACAAGCGCACATGATCGCGTAGTTCGCTAATGTCCAAGCCCATCGCGCCAAGCTTGACAGCAATCTGGCGGCGATCGGAGATGGCATTGATGGAACGCACTACGCTTGCGTTCTCCATCGCCCCCTCAACACCGACAAACACCCAGCGCGCACCGTTGGTTTCTCCACCGCGTATCGTTAGATGCAGACTTGAGCAGGCCAGGCGTGAGGCAACATACACTACTGCTTCACACGCTGAGCGGTATGCAGCAGCAAGCACGGCAGGCTGCATCCGGGTGAAACCACGCCCCTTGATGTCGCACTGGTACGCAATGCCAGCCTCTTCCAAAGCACGGCCAATCGTTTCTTGCAACGCCGCCGGCAAACCACGTTCACGCCAAGCTATCGGGTGAAGGTTTTCGGCAAGCTGAAACACTTGGCTATGCGCGGCCACCGCCTGCTTGTAGAAGCTTTCACTTTCAATATGCGGATAGATACGGCGAATGTGTTGCAGCAAGCGTCCATTAGTGACATGTAGCGTGCCCGCTACGTATTCCAAAGCCTGTGCCGTTTGTCGCAGGCGCTGATCGATCTGCGAATATCCCTGTCTTGCCTGAGATTTGGCACTCATGGACTCATGTTGATACTTCCTTCCCTCCCTGAGTTGCGCGCTAATGCGCGTACCGAGAGCAAAGAGACTGGTGATAGTGACCGCAAGGAATAGCTCGGTCTGGATCACTTCTACATCGACCTTGTCTACCTCATTTGGCAAAACAATTGCGGCGCAAACAATGGTAATTGTTCCACCGAGCGCAGCAGCACGCCACCCATGGCGCAAGGTAAGCCAAGTGACAGGCAAAAACATGGCCATCAATACGAGTTGCGAATAGCTTTCACCAGCACGACTGCTCACGATGGCGAGAAATACCGTAGCGGGCAACATAACCGTCATGCCTTCGAGCAACAGTCTGCTTTCCAGGGCGCGGCCAATCTGTTTTCGCCACTGTCTTGTGCGCAGCTCATAGCGCGCCATGAGTGGCCATGGCGCTAAAGCAAGCATGGCGAAGTAGTAGCCAGCGAAGTAACAGAAAGCGATGGATGGCGTTGCAGGCAATGCGCCGGGCACGCTGCTCGCCATCGCAATCGCTAGAAAGCTGTACGCAGTCAGTGCTAGCGACGATCCCAACATGGATGTCAGCAATGCCTTGATGTTGATCAGACGCTTACTTGGGAAAAGCCCCATCCACTCGCGGCAATACCATACGACCGGCATCATGACGGCAATCGGAGGGACCGTCCGCACTACTACCCAAAGCGGTCCTAACTGATCAAGACACGGGTAAACCGCCAGGAAATTCGGAAAAAACTCGCCGACGACGAGTGTGGGCCAAAAGCGGTATGGCAGGAACAGTAACCAAATCAATCGCAGCCCAGAGCCCAATGCGAACTGCGCGTTAGTAGAGACTGGGTGCACCGCCTGATAGGCAATCACATACCCGGCAGCGACCGCAATTTGCTTCAGCCACTCGCTTCTTAACCACCCTTTCCCCATGCTTCATGCCTTTTAAGCGAGTTATGGTACTGCTTTCGCATCCCCGTGGCGCGCTACAAAATGTCGGCCACTTGATCGATTCTTTAATGTCCCTTGTGAACTCACTGTGTACCTGAGCTGGCGCATGCAGCAAATTGCCGCACCACCGCTTTTCTCACTCCCACACAAATGTTGAGAGAAACACGTAACTGAACGCCAAATCTGCTAACGATACGCTACGGTTAGACTGACAGGGATTTCCATCAGGGAACCTTCGCCATGGGCAAGAACATCAACATTCCGACCGACGGCATCCAATGCATCGGCGCCTATGTGGCCGAACCATCCGACAAACCCAAAGGGGGCATTGTGGTGATCCAGGAGATTTTCGGGGTCAATGCACATGTCCGCAGCGTGGCGGATCGTTTCGCCGCTGCGGGCTACACCGCGATTGCCCCGGCCTTTTTTGATCATCTGGAAACCGGTCTTGAACTCGACTACACCGATGAAGGCATGCGCCAGGGACGGCAATGGGTGACCGAATTGGGGCTGGATCGCGCGGTGAAAGACGTAGCCGGTGCGGCCGAAGCGATCGCGTCGGCCGGCAAGATCGGTACGGTGGGTTATTGCTGGGGCGGCACGGTTGCCCTGCTCTGTGCCATCCGTCTTAGCTTGCCTTCGGTGAGTTATTACGGCGCACGCAATGTGCCTTTCCTGGATGAAAAAGCCAAGGCGCCGGTGATGTTCCATTTCGGCGAGGAAGATTCGTCCATTCCGCCTCAGATGGTCGCCAAACATCGCGAGATGCTGCCGCAAATGGATGTCCACACCTACGCGAGCGCCGGGCACGCCTTCAATCGCGATATCGACCCGAACCATTACCACGAAGCAAGTGCGAAGCTTGCCTGGCAACGTACCTTGGCTTTCTTCGACACGTATCTGGGCAACACATGAGAGCTGATATTGGCACGGGTTGAATGAGTGCGTGAAAAGCTCACTGATGTGATCGACTGATCACCGACCCAAACATCGAAAAACTCGAATCAGTTCGTGCCCGGAATGTCGCCAGGGCTGCTGCCCGCATCCTTGCTCTTCTGTTCGTTGTTTTCCTGCACCGGCGCGTGGTAGTCCTCCAGCGCGCGGGCCTTGGTTTCTACCGGATTGATGCGCGCCAGCTTGCCGCCGTCGTCGTAGTAAGCAACAAAGCCGTAATCGAGCTGCAGGCGCGCCATGTACTGCAGATGCTGCTTGCGAATCTTTGAATCGTCACTCGGCACGAGCAGTACGGTCTTGGGCAGTCGGCCCGCATCCTTCAGGTAAGCGAAGTGGCTGCCGGCATCGAGTGCGGAAAGCACCGCGCCGTCGATCAGGAACTGGCCGCTCTTGTACGCCTTGATCGTCATGTCGAACTGGCTTTGTGTCTGCACGGCCGGGATCGAATCCTTGGACGCGCCGCGATGGCAACCGCCAAGCACCAGCAGGCTGCCAAACAAAAGCACGGCTGCGCCGCGACTCGGCAACGCGGGAAAACGGATCATAGGGATCTCCTGCAAATTTCGGTGAGGCGGAGCGAAGTGTAGCGCCGCCCCGTAGAAGTAGATGAGGTCACTGAATCTGACGTTCAGGTGCGGGGCAAGGTCACACCTTGCTGGCCTTGGTATTTACCGCCGCGGTCCCGGTAGCTGGTTTCGCACTCCTCGTCGGATTCGAAAAACAGCATCTGCGCAACACCCTCGTTGGCATAGATCTTGGCGGGGAGCGGGGTGGTGTTGGAGAACTCCAGCGTCACGTGACCTTCCCATTCCGGCTCCAGCGGCGTGACGTTAACGATGATGCCGCAGCGTGCGTACGTGCTCTTGCCCAGGCACACGGTAAGCACCTGGCGCGGAATGCGGAAGTATTCCACCGTGCGTGCCAACGCGAAGGAGTTGGGCGGAATGATGCAAACGTCCGCCTCCACGTCTACGAAGCTGGTCGGGTCGAATGCCTTCGGATCGACGATGGTGGAATTGATGTTGGTAAAGATTTTGAATTCACGCGCACAACGCACGTCGTAGCCATAGCTGGACGTGCCATAGGAAACCAGCTTGTTGCCGTCGCGCAACTTGATCTGGCCCGGCTCATAGGGTTCGATCATGCCTTGCTGATCCGCCATGCGGCGGATCCATTTATCGGATTTGATGCTCACACGGACTCCGTACTTCAGGACCTGCGCCAGGCTCCCCCAGACGCAAAACGTCAAAAATACATGGTTGGTAGCCTTCTTTGCCATATGCAGGTGGCTTCCCGCCCGAGACTTGCAGCCCTGCTATCCCAGCGTCCGTCATCCCTGCGCAGGCTGCCGCTCTGGCAAAGCACCTACCGCACTCATGCAGCTGGCGTACCCTGCACCACGATCTTGCCCAGCCCCAGCGACTTGTTGCGTGGTTGGCGCGACAGCCGGCCCGCAGCATTGCGGGCTATATCGCGATAGCGCGCGGCCAAGTCCGAATCCGGCATGGCCACCACCGTGGGGGTACCGCCATCGGCCTGCTCGCGGATGCGGATATCCAGCGGCAATGAGCCAAGGTATGGCACTTGGTACTGCTCAGCCATGCGTTGCCCGCCACCGGCACCGAAAATGTGCTCCTCATGGCCGCAGCTCGTGCAGATATGCGTCGCCATGTTCTCGACAATGCCCAACACTGGCACGTCCACCTTTTCAAACATCTTCAGCGCCTTGCGTGCATCGAGCAGCGCAATGTCCTGCGGCGTGGTGACAATCACCGCACCGGCCACCGGCACTTTCTGCGAGAGCGTGAGCTGGATGTCGCCGGTACCTGGTGGCAAGTCGATGATCAGATAATCGAGCATGTCCCAGCGCGTATCGTTGAGCAGTTGCATCATCGCCTGCGTCACCATCGGACCACGCCAGATCATCGGCGTTTCTTCATCGACCAGGAAACCAATCGACATGGCCTGCAGCCCATGCGCGGTCACCGGGGTGATGCTCTTGCCATCCGGCGACTCGGGCTTGCCGCTGATGCCGAGCATGCGCGGCTGGCTGGGGCCGTAGATATCCGCATCGAGAATGCCGACCTTGGCACCCTCTGCAGCCAGCGCCAAAGCCAGGTTGGCAGAAACGGTGGATTTGCCCACGCCACCTTTGCCCGACGCCACTACGATGATGTTCTTCACATGGCCCAACGGCGCCAGCGCACCCTGCACTTTGTGGGCATGGATGCGACTGCTAATGGAAATGGCGGCGGTATCGATGGTCGGATCGGCCTCCAGCGCCTGTTTCGCCTGCGCCGCCAGCGGCTCGCTCGCCCCAGCGGCGGGATAGCCTAGTTGAATATCCACCGACACCCTCGCGCCATCCACGCCCACGGCACGGATGGATTCAGCCAGCGGATTGCCGGTATGGGGATCGGTAAGGTCACCGAGAATGCGGCGTACCAGAGCTTCATTCGCCTGCGTCATGGGGAGTGTCGTGACTGTAGAGATTTTCAATTATGCCAGCATGTCTTCATCTACCCCTCGTCGTGCCGGGTTCAACCGCTTTGCGCAATGCAGCTTGACCCATCCTGGACCGCTGGGCAGGCTCGCCATACGTCAACGTAGGGAGCTCTTCACCATGAAACACCTGTCCGCATCGAAGCTGCTGCAATTCGCCATGGCAGCCTGCCTGTTGCTCAGCTCCGCCGCCGCCTGGGCCGCCAACGACACGCCAATAGGAACCTGGCGACAGGTCGATGACGAGACCGGCAAGGTGAAGTCCATCATTCAGATCACCGACAACAACGGGGAACTACAAGGCAAGGTGCTGCAAGTGCTGTTTTCCGAAGACGGCCCCCATCCGTTGTGCAAAAAATGTGGTGGCGACAGGAAGAATCAGCCGGTGGAAGGCATGACCATCATGTGGGGCGTGCACAAGAATGGCGACGTGTGGGATGGCGGCAAGATCCTCGATCCGAAGAGCGGCACGGTTTACAAGGTCAAGCTGAACATGGGCGGTGGCGGACAGAAGCTGGATGTGCGCGGCTATGTCGGCTTCTCGTTGCTGGGTCGCAGTCAGACGTGGTTGCGGTCGCCGTAATGGCGTGCCGCGACAAGCGTAAAAACATCACGATTCCATCACGCACTTCAATCAGCAACGCCAACTACCACCCCAAAGAATGCGAATAAACATATAGACGTGCAAACACACAAAACCCCTTCAGCCCGCCGCGACATCCCGGAGCACAGCCGACGCCGCGTGTCATAATGCAAGGCCCATCTGGAGTCATCGTCATCCATGAGCCGACGCCTACTCGTCACCCATGCCCTGCCCTATGCCAACGGCCCGCTGCACCTGGGCCACATGCTGGGCTACATCCAGACGGATATCTGGGTTCGCGCGCAGCGGATGATGGGCAGCGAGGTGTACTTCGTGGCGGCGGACGATGCGCATGGCACGCCGATCATGTTGGCCGCGGAAAAAGCCGACCTGTCGCCGGAAGCCTTTATCGAAGGCATCCGCGCCAGGCATGAAGCCGACTTTGCCGACTTCCACTTCAGCTACGACAACTACTACACCACGCACTCGGACGAGAACCGCGAACTGGCGTCGCTGATCTACACACGCCTGTGCGATGGTGGATTTATCGCCAAGCGCAACATCCAACAGTTGTTCGACCCCGACAAGCAAATGTTCCTGCCAGATCGCTACATCAAGGGCGCCTGCCCGAAATGCGGCACGCCGGATCAGTACGGTGACAACTGCGAAAACTGTGGCGCCACCTACGCACCGACCGATCTGATCAATCCATACTCGGTAGTCTCCGGCGCCACGCCGGTGCTGCGCGACTCGGAGCATTATTTCTTCGAATTGGGCAAGTTCGAAACGCTGCTGCGCGACTGGTTCGGCGGCAAGCTGACCGGCGGCGCACCCGTGGCAAACGCCGGCGTGGTCGCCAAGCTGAAGGAGTGGCTGGATGGCGGCCTGAAGGATTGGGACATTTCCCGCGATGCACCCTATTTCGGCTTTCCGATTCCCGACGCACCCGGCAAGTTCTTCTACGTGTGGCTGGATGCGCCCATCGGCTATCTCGCCAGCTTCCTCAATCTGTGCAACAAGGCCGGGTTGAAGTTCGACGACTTCCTTGCGTCGGACAGCGCTGCCGAAATGCATCACTTCATCGGCAAGGACATCATCAACTTCCACGGCCTGTTCTGGCCTGCGATGCTGTATGGCGCGAAGCTGCGCACCCCAACGGCACTGCACGTGAACGGCTATCTCACCGTGAACGGCGCGAAGATGTCCAAATCGCGCGGTACTTTTATCCAGGCGCGTACCTACCTGGAATCCGGCTTGCATCCGGAGTTCCTGCGTTACTACTTCGCCACCATGCTGAGCGATACACCGGTCGACGTGGACCTGGACCTGAAAGCGTTCGAGGAGCGCGTCAATTCGCATCTGATCGGCAAGTGGGTGAACATCGCCAGCCGCACCGCGGGTTTCGTGCACAAGTTCTTCGAGGGCCGCCTGGCATCGCACTTTTCCGAAGAACAAAATGAACTGTGGCGCGTGCTGATTTCGCATTACGAAGGCGTACCGACACTGTATGAAAGCGGCGAGTTCGCCGAAGCCATGCGCCGTTTCGTGCTGATCGCCGACCTGGTCAACGGCCACATCGCCATCAAGGCCCCGTGGGTGATGGCCAAGCACGAAGACCAGCGCGAAGAGCTGCACCAGGTGTGTTCATTCTCGCTTGCCGCCTTCCGTTTGCTCGGCGGCCTGCTCAAACCGGTGTTGCCAGCGACGGTGGAGGCAGCCGAGCAATTCCTGGCCGCGCCCATCGCCGATTTCGATTCGGCCTGCGCCACGCTGCACAATCACACCATCCATGCGTTCAAACCACTGCTTTCGCGCATCGTTCCCAAGCACATCGAAGCGATGGTCGAGGCCTCCAAAGAATCGCTGGGTACCACGCCCGAGCCTGAACCAACCGCCAAGAAACCTGCGAAGAAAGACAGCAAGCCGATGACTGAAACTGCAACGTCCATCACGCAAGATGCCGCTGTGATCGGTATCGACGATTTCGCCAAGCTCGACCTGCGCGTGGGCAAGGTGCTCGCCTGTGAATTTGTCGATGGCTCGGACAAACTGCTGCGTTTTGAATTGGATGCCGGTCCGCTTGGCAAGCGCCAGATCTTCTCTGGCATTCGTGCCGCATACGGCGCGCCGGAAAAGCTGATCGGCCGCAATGTGGTGTTTATCGCCAACCTTGAGCCGCGCAAGATGCGTTTTGGTTTGTCTGAGGGGATGATTCTTTCCGCGGGCGATGGCGGTAGTGATTTGTTTCTGCTGGATGCGGATCAGGGGGCGAAGCCTGGGGCAACTGTTCGCTAACTCCACCAATGACGGCGGGGTAAAATTAAAGCGTTCTACAAGGTCAACATCCACCGCCCCCTTGGCTGCCCATGCCCACCCTCGCCGACCGCATCGACGCCCTGCTCCCGCAAACGCAATGCGAACAATGCGGCTACCACGGCTGCCGTCCCTATGCGGAAGCAATCGCTAACGGCGAGGCAGAGATCAACCAATGCCCACCCGGCGGCAGCGAAGGCATCGTCAAACTGGCCGCGCTGCTCGGCCGCGCGCCGATCCCGCTGAACCCCGAAAACGGCGAGGAAAGGCCGCGCACACTCGCCCGCATCATCGAAGCCGATTGCATCGGCTGCACCAAATGCATCCAGGTCTGCCCGGTCGATGCCATCGTGGGCGCCAACAAACTGATGCACACAGTGGTCGCCGACGATTGCACTGGCTGCGAACGTTGCGTGCCCGCATGCCCGGTTGACTGCATCGTGCTGGAACCGATGTCGCTGGAACAAGCCAACGATCCGGAGCATGCGGACGCGGCACGCCGACACTTCCAACGACGCGAGACAAGGTTGGCGGCACAGCAAGCCAAGCGTGACGCCGAACTGGCTGCGCGCAAGGCACAAGTACATGCCAAAAACGCCCGCCAGAGCGTACTGGATGCCCTGGCGCGAGCGAAAGCAAAAAAACAGGAGCCCAAGGCGTGAAGAAAGCGGATGTGATCGAACTGTTTGCGCGACTGCGCGAACTCAATCCGCATCCCACCACGGAACTGGCTTACACCACGCCATTCGAATTACTGGTGGCCGTGGTGCTTTCCGCACAGGCCACGGATGTCGGTGTCAACAAGGCGACTCGCAAGCTCTATCCGGTCGCCAATACCGCGCACGCCCTCCTCGATCTGGGTGAGGAAAAGCTCAAGCGCTACATCAGCACCATCGGCCTGTTCAATGCCAAGGCGAAGAACGTCATCGCACTGTGCAAGCTCCTAGTCGAGCAATACGACGGCAAAGTGCCGCGCACCCGCGAAGCACTGGAAGCCCTGCCCGGCGTGGGTCGCAAGACCGCGAATGTGGTGCTCAACACTGCGTTCGGACATCCCACCATCGCGGTGGATACGCATATCTTCCGCGTCGCCAATCGCACGGGACTGGCCCCCGGCAAAGATGTGCGCGCGGTCGAAGACAAGCTAGAAAAGGTGATCCCGCCGGAGTTCAAGCAGGATGCGCATCACTGGCTGATCCTGCATGGACGTTATGTGTGCAAGGCGCGCAAGCCGAATTGTCCGCAGTGCGCGATTCGAGATCTGTGCCGCTACAAGGACAAAACGACCGCGACGTGATACCCCTTCCCATTGGGGAAGGGGTTCGCTCTTGCACCCACCACTCACGCGGCATGAAGTTCGAGGGTTCGATCAACTCAAGCAACATGGCTATGCTGCTTTGCGCAATCCCTCCACGCGTCGGTGCAACGCATTCCAATCCACGACCAATTCGCAACCACGCGCGGGTGCATTGCGGCCCCAGTCGGTGAGCAACTCCAGGCAAGCCTGATCGACATGGTTCAAACGCTCCACTTCCACCAACAAACGCGTATTCGGCGGTACGCGCTCCAACGCGCGAGCCAGCGCAGGCACTTTCAGAAAGGTCGCCGAACCATCCAGTTGCAGCAACTTGGTACCCGGCTCAGGATGCTGATCCAGTCCGACACTGAGCCTTGACGATTGCAAGGCCAGGCGCAACAAGGACAAGGCAAACCCGATCAACACACCGGCCAGCAGATCCGTGGCTACGATGGCAAGGGTGGTGGCCAGATAGATCAACGCAGTACCACGACCATAAACCGCGAGGCTGTTAATCTGCTTGAGATTCACCATCTTGATACCGGTGTAGACCAGGATACCGGCCAGGCAGGCCACGGGCGTCATGCGCATCAGCCACGGCAACAGCATAGCGAATACCAGAATCCAGCCACCATGCAGGATGGTGGCCATACGGGTGGCCGAGCCGGCTTGCACGTTCGCAGCACTGCGCACGATAACGCCAGTCATCGGCAACGCACCTAGCACACCGCAAATCAGGTTGCCGACACCTTGCGCGGTCAGCTCGCGATCGTAGTTTGTGCGTGCTCCGTCATGCATGCGATCGACGGCAGCGGCCGAGAGCAGCGTTTCCGCACTGGCGATCAGTGCAAAGGTGAATGCAGCGACCAACAACGATGGTTGCGCCAACGAAACCAAGCTATCGAAAGTTGGCAGCGAGATGGCGGCAAATAGATTCGATGGCACATCCACCTTTTTCACATCCGCACCCAACCCTTGCACGGTGGCAGTCACGGCTACCACAGCCAGCAAGGCCCCTGGCACAAAACGCAAGGATGAAGGACGCAGTTTTTCCCATCCAAGCATGATCGCAATAGTCGCCAGACCCACCAGCAAGGCAACCGTGCTGCCGCCCTCACCGCTCATCGCATCCATGAAGGCGCTTGGCAAGGCTGCGAAGTTCTCCAATCCACGCGCCTTGGGAATAGCATCCATCAACACATGCAACTGCGAAGCAACGATCAGGATGCCGATACCCGACAACATGCCTGCCACCACCGCCGGTGACACCATGCGAAACCACACACCAAGCTTGCCCAGACCGGCAACCATCTGGATGAGGCCAGCAAGCAGCACCACCGGACCCAACGCGACCACCCCGTGTTCACGTACTAACTCGAACACCAGCACCGCCAGACCCGCGGCAGGGCCGCTGACCTGGAGGGGCGATCCGGCGATCGCCCCCACTACCAAGCCACCCACGATGCCAGTGATCAGGCCTGCCGCAGGCGGCATGCCCGACGCGATGGCAATGCCCATGCACAAAGGCAGCGCCACCAGAAACACCACGATCGAACCGAGCAGATCCCGGCCGAACAGCCCTTGCGAAACATATCCTCGTATCACGGCATGACTCCTTATGCCGCCGATGCGGAAAACCGCATGTGTGGTGTAGCCTCGGGCAAGTCTTCCATACCCGGCTTGAGGGTGACAAAACGCCCTTCCTGCGCGTCGAACGCTTCAAGTTCCGCATGGGCAATGTCGTAAACCCAGCCGTGAATGCTCAGGTTGCCGCTGGCCATCGCCGCCGCCACTACGGGCAATGTACGCAAATGCTCAAGCTGTCCGACGACGTTCTCTCGCGTCAGGTAGTGCAGGCATTCATCGTCCGAAAGTCCCGAGGTGTTCTGTTCCACCACATAGCGGGCTACATCGGCATGCTTGAGCCATGCCGCGACCGAGGGCATCTCACGCACCAGCTCCGGTTTACCCAGCGCTTTCATCGCGCCACAGTCGGAATGGCCGCAAATAACGATGTGCTCGACCTTGAGCACTCGCACGGCATATTCGATCGCCGCCACCACGCCGCTTACGTGCTGCGCGTAGGGTGGAACGATATTGCCGATGTTGCGATAGACGAATAGTTCGCCTGGCTGCGCGTTGAACATCAACTCCGGCATCACGCGCGAATCTGCGCAAGTGATGAACATCGCGCCGGGACTCTGGCCCGAAGCGAGCTTTTTGAACAGCTCACGCTGTTGCGGAAACACTTCGTGGCGAAAATGCTCAAAACCATGAATCAAACGCTTCATTAAAAACCTCACAGTGCAATAGATTGCGGTGGTTATCACCACCGTTCGAATGAATAACGCGATATGCGCAACGCGCAAAGGCACGCGCCTCGACATGTTGCGATGCGCTTATTGGCTGAATGGAAAAATCGGCGGCAAGCAAGTTGCCGCAGGTATCACGTGAGCTTGGGGGGCCGCAGTAAGAAAGCGACCGGCGCGGAATAAGGCGCAATGCTGGCGCTCAAAGGCACCGCGAAGAGGAAATAATTCAACGAAATACGGACCGGAAGCAGCAACACCGGCTCGTCGTCGACATCGTTATCGTCAACAAGAACCATGCCGCAACCCGACAGATCATCGGTCACTTTGTGCCATGTACCATCGCTGCTTACAGCGTGCGTATCGGGGATGTCGGCGAGCAAGGCGTGCGGCGTCACGTCGTACGCCGAGGCATGGGTATGGACGTGCGTGCTGGCAACCGCACCGACATTCATCAGCAAGAGTGCAATGAATGCGCAAAGTACGAAAAGCAATGAACGAATGCGGTGGCATGACAGCATGATGCAAGGCTATCGGATCGCGATGGTGCGCTGCAAGCTAAAGTACATCCGAAGATGAATGCGCAGCATGGCAAACATTCACGTTTGATGTCTTTTCAAAGGCGATCATACAAAAGTAAAACGGCGGGCTAAAGCCCGCCGTTTTTCCATCCTTGGGTCGAACTCCGTTGCGATAACTGCTGCAGCTAGTGTGGTGTTTCCCATGGATCAGAACGGGTAGTAACGGAAGCTGGTGAAGAACATATTGTCCGAGGCGGTCGGCGCATGGCCCTTGCTGTCGGTGAACAGTTGACGCGAAGCATGCGAGAACTGCGTACCGAACTGCACGCGGCCGAACTTGCCCTGATAGAACTTCCACCAGAAGCCCATGCTTTGCTCGGAAACCTGGCGGGTCTGGCCCGTGCAATCACTGGGCGCGCCGTAGATCAAGCAGTCGCTGTTGTTGTAGCCGAGCAGCGGGGAGCCATAACCAAAGGCCAGGCCATTCGCCCCAGTGGTCAGGTAGCTGTCCTGCTGTTCGCGGCCACCCGTGACATACACATCGAGGTCACTCGTGGCATGCCAGGTCAGCGTGCCGAGCGCCATGTTTTCCTTCAACGGATGCGGGGCGCCGCTCGGGTTATACGTAATATCGTTCAAGCCGGTCGTACCGTAACGGCCAATGCCCTTACCGCTCATGCCCGAGATCTGCAGATCAAGCACCTTCGGCACCAGCGGCAGCACCATGCCGATACCGAAGCCGCCGCCATGCGCGCTCTGGTTGGTGGTCGCTTCGGGACCGCCATGGGCGGTCGTCGGCGTGACGCGAGTGGTGAATTCGCGCGACAGGCCGAAGATTTCGTAGTGGCCCCAACCCGGATCAGCCACGAACTTCACGATGATGTCGGGAACGTTGTTGAGCGATACTGTGTTGAGCTCGTCATACAGACTGCCGGCCGCAATGGTGGCCGTCGACGTTGCATAACCCTTGGTACCCGGACCCGCTACGGCGCCAATACCGGCGGTTTGCGGATTTTCCACCGAGATACCCAACCACCACATCTTGTCCCAGTCCTTCACAAGGCGGATCTGGGTCTGGCGAGCCCAGGTGAAACCCGCCTGGTATTGGGCGTCGATGGTGGGTGGCAGCACTTCCTTGGTCGGGGCGATGCCGACGCTGTCGAGAGTCAGCAGCGACCAGGCCTGACCAGCCAGTAGGTGCAGGCCGTAGGTGTCCCAATCGATGTTGGACCACAACTGACGTACGCGCATGTTGAACGAGTTGCTCTCGTTCATGTTCGCCGTCTGGGCCCCGCCGAGAAAGTCCGTCTCGTAGTAGCCCGTCACATGGGTCGTGTCGTTGATGTCGCCCTCTGCCTTGATGCTCAGGCGACTTTGGCGTGCGCTGTATAAGAACTGGTCGTTCTTGGCATTGGTGACAGGGTAGGAAGTGGTCGCGCCGCTGGTGGTGTTGATCGGCGCGGAGCTCGTACCGCCCTGGAACGGAATGGCGGTGAATCGGGTAGCCACGTCATCAGCCGTGTCGCGCGAGCGGTACACCGATTCAGCGGCCAGGAAGCCGCCGAAGGTCCACTTCACGCCGCCGAGACCACCCAGGGTGTCACCGGTCTTGACCTGCTGCGCAGCCTGCTGCACCTGTGCCTGCGTGGCAGCCATCTGAGCCTGGGTGGTCTGCACCGCCTGCGCGGTCTGCTGTTGAGCTTGCGTCTGGGCCTGAGACTGCGACTCCAGATTCTGTACTTTCTGCTCCAATGCCGCGATCTCAGCCTTCATCTGTGCCAGTTCAGCCACGCTGACCGTCACTTTCCGGGACGTTTGGGCAGACTCAGCCGTAACGCTGGTCAAGCCCAAACAGGCAGCGATGGCCACCGTGAGCATCTTGGAACGCATGTTGTTATCTCCGCTTTATTGATGAATCGCCGGCGTCTCTAGATTTCCCCTGAGAGTCCGCCGGCGGTTGTCGCGCATCATCGAGCGGGAGCTTTACCGTTAGATGGATGTTATGTGACAGAACAAAGACAAATCATACGGTCTGTCATTTACGGAAGCTCTGATTTATCGAGATCGCCAAGTAGCCGCATTCATGGTGCTTCGTTGATCGGGGGGCGAGGACGCAAGCTTGAAATTTGCCGAGTACGGCAGGCTTGCGCCCTCGCCCCCCACCTTCCCCACTCTTGTTATGCTTTACGGATGGAGCAACTCAACAACAGTCTTGCGGCCCGAATGGCCGATCGTTTCCGCGGCTTCCTGCCGGTGATCGTGGATGTGGAGACCGGCGGATTCGACACCAAGCGCGATGCTCTGCTGGAGATTGCCGCCGTTACCGTCGGCATGGACCAGGAAGGCAATCTTTATCCCCACCCCGCCGTTTCCACTCACGTGGAACCTTTCCCTGGTGCCAACATCGATCCGCAGGCGCTGGAAATCACCGGCATCGATCCGGAGAACCCGCTGCGCGGCGCGCTTGACGAACGGCTAGCTCTGGACCATATCTTCCAGGCCGTGCGCATGGCTGTACGACACCATGAATGCCAACGCGCCATTCTGGTGGGGCACAATGCGGCTTTCGATCTGGGCTTTCTCAATGCGGCCGTACGCCGCGTGGGGCACAAGCGCAATCCGTTCCACCCTTTCAGTTGTTTCGATACCGCCACTCTGAGCGGGCTAGCCTATGGGCAAACCGTACTCAGCAAAGCCGTGCTGGCCGCCGGTTACACCTTCGACTCGCGCGAAGCCCACTCGGCGGTGTATGACGCCGAGCGCACGGCGCTGCTTTTCTGCCGCATCGTCAATCGCTTGCGCACACTGGAAGTGCTTGAGCTGGAGCGCGTAGGTGCCGCGCTTCCCGAATAAAAATCACAAGAATTTGCGATTGTCATCAACCTGCAATATTCGTCACATCTCATTGCAACACCTAGACCCTGCAATACACGGGACTGAAGGATGTCTTTGCATATGGCATGCCGTAGCGCATCGGCCGCCATGGCTCAAGGCATCCCGTAGGCATTATTCGCCACTTCTCTCCCAAAGGAGCCTTTGTGTTGACCTTATTCAAACTCCCGTCCCGCCTCAGCGTGCTCGCTTTCGCGGTTGCCGCCTCCGGGTTCGGTATGATGGCCCAGGCCACCGACATCACCGGTGCTGGCTCCAGCTTCGTTTATCCGGTCATCTCCAAATGGTCGGCGGCTTACGCCGAGAAGACCGGCAACCACATCAACTACCAGTCGATCGGTTCGGGCGGCGGCATTGCGCAGATCAAGGCAGGCACCGTCGATTTCGGTGCGTCAGACAAGCCGCTTGAGCCGGCTGACCTGGCCAAGTTCGGCCTGGGCCAATTCCCCGACGTGATCGGCGGTATCGTGCCTGCCTTCAACGTCGCCGACGTCGCCCCGGGCGCGCTGGTGCTGGACGGCACGACCCTCGCCGACATCTATCTCGGCAAGATCACCACCTGGAACGATCCGGCGATTGCCAAGCTCAACCCCAGCCTGCACCTGCCCAGCTCGCGCATCACCGTGGTACACCGTTCGGATGGCTCGGGCACCAGCTTCAACTTCACCGATTACCTTTCCAAGGTCAGCCCGGAGTGGAAGTCGAAGGTCGGTGAAGGCACCGCCGTGAGCTGGCCGACCGGCATCGGCGGCAAGGGTAACGAAGGCGTGTCCGCTTACATCAAGCAGATTCGAAACTCGATCGGCTACGTCGAATACGCCTTCGCCGCCACTAACAAACTTGGCTACGCGAAGATGAAGAACGCCGCCGGCAACGTGGTGGAACCGACCATCGTCAGCTTCCAGGCTGCCGCCAACACCGCCGACTGGAAAAGCGTCAAGGACTTCAACCTGCTGATGACCAACGCCCCGGGTGCCGCGGCCTGGCCGATCACCGCCACGTCGTGGGTGATCATGTACAAGACACCTAAGCATGCCGCGAACACCAAGGTTGCCTTTGACTTCTTCAAATACGCGTATGAGCACGGCCAGGACGCGGCCCACAAGCTCTACTACGTACCGTTGCCCGACTCGCTAGTGCAACAGATCGAACAATACTGGTCCAGCGAATACAAGATGTAATCTCGCCTTATTTCGCCCTCTTCCTTTGGGGAGAGGGCCGGGGTGAGGGTGGCCTTGCGAACAGGTTGAATCGATACATGTGTACCCATGTAACTCCGCTCCAAGATTGTCCCCTCACCTCGATCCTCTCCCCAAAGGGGAGAGGAAGAAAAGCGACAAACCTGCGACGCGCGCAACGGCCGGTTGCGCGCGTCGTTCTAATTGTTAAAGACAACTGCGGAAACGCCTCAGCATGCAAGCGACAAGCGCCGAACCGCTCGCCCGTGATACCGAACATCGTTCGCGCGCCGATGCCCGTCACGACTTCATTTTCCGACTGTTGCTCCGCTGCTGCGCGTTGATCGTGCTGGCCGCGCTGCTGGGAGCGGCACTCTCCACGCTCTGGGGTGGCAAGGACATCCTGCTCAAGGATGGTTGGCATTTCCTGTTCAGTTCCGAATGGGATCCCGTCAACGATCGCTATGGCGCACTGGCACCCATCATCGGTACGCTGGCGACTTCGCTGATCGCGCTGCTCATCGCGGTACCGATCAGCTTCGGCATTGCCCTGTTCCTGACCGAGATCGCACCCAACTGGATGCGCGGCCCGGTAGCCACCGCCATCGAATTGCTGGCGGCGATTCCCTCCATCATTTACGGCATGTGGGGCTTGTTCATCTTTGTGCCCTTCATGGCGACCTACGTCGAACCCTGGCTGGGCGAGTACTTTGGCAATACATCCTTGAGCGGTGGCGAACAGTTCTGGCGCATCGCCATCGGCACCGTTATTTTGTTCATGCCGATCCTGCCGATGTGCTATGGCCTGCTGCACCGCTGGATTCACGGTATGGCCTTGAACGCGGTGGCGGTGATCCTGGCGCTGGTCGCGAGCACATCATTGTCTTATGTGCTGATGTTGAGCGTGCTGCCGAATTTGCTGAGCGGACCGCCGCTGGGCCTGGGCCTGCTCACCGCCGGCATCGTGCTGGCGGTGATGATTCTACCTTTCATCTCATCAGTGATGCGCGAGGTGTTCCGAACGGTTCCCGCGCGTCTCAAGGAATCGTCATACGCACTGGGTTCCACTACCTGGGAGGTGGTGTGGGATATCGTGCTGCCCTATACCCGCTCGGCGGTGATCGGCGGCATCTTCCTGGGACTCGGCCGGGCGCTGGGTGAAACCATGGCGGTGACCTTCGTGCTGGGCAACTCGTACAACATCACCGCGTCGCTGCTTATGCCAGGCACGTCGATCTCGTCCAGCATCGCCAACGAATTCAACGAAGCGGTTGGCCTGCATCGCTCCGCGCTGATAGCACTAGGCTTCCTGCTGTTTGTGGTGACCTTCATCGTGTTGATGATCGCGCGCCTGATGCTGCGCCAACTGGCTCGCAGGGAGGGGCGCTAATGTCCCTCGTCTACGCTCGCCGCCGCATTACCAACATCATCGCGCTGGCGCTCAGCGGTTGCGCCACCCTGCTCGGCCTAATGTTCCTGGCCTGGATCCTCTGGATCACCGCGCAGAATGGTTTTAGCGCGCTGAAGTTCAGCCTGTTTACCAAGATCACCGCTTACGGCGCCGATGGCGGTATGTCCAACGCCATCGTCGGCAGCCTGATCATGGATCTGATGGCGATTTTGATCTGCGCGCCGATCGGCATCCTGGCCGGCACCTACCTGGCCGAATACGCCAGCTCTACGCGCCTGGGTTCAGCGATCCGCTTCCTCAACGACATCTTGCTGTCCGCTCCTTCGATCGTGCTGGGTCTGTTCGTGTACGTGATCGTGGTGCTGCCCAGCAATGACATCACCCAAGGCGCCATCACCTTCTCCGGTTTCGCCGGCAGCGTCGCGCTAGCCCTGATCGGCCTGCCGGTGATCGTGCGCACCACCGACGAAATGCTGCGGCTGGTGCCCGGCACCTTGCGCGAAGCGGCGCTATCGCTGGGCATTCCACAATGGAAACTGACCATGCAGGTGCTGATACGCTCGGCGCTCTCCGGCATCCTCACCGGCGTACTGCTAGCGCTGGCCCGTCTTGCCGGCGAAACCGCACCGTTGCTGTTCACGGCCTTCGGCAATATGTACATGACGGCGCATCCGCTGGACAAGATGGCCAGCCTGCCACAAACCATCTATCAATACACCAACGATCCGGACCCGGCCTTGCACGCGATTGCGTGGGCTGGCGCGCTGTTGATCACTCTATTCGTGCTAACGCTGAGCCTGCTGACCCGCATCCTGTTTTCGCGCAAGAAGGTGAGTTATGAATGACCTCGCCGCCGCCACCGCGGCGCCCCTGACCGGTGCCGCGGTGCCTGCCAAGATCAAGGTGCGCGATGTGCACTTTTACTACCACGGCTACCATGCGCTGAAAGGCATCAACATGGATATCCCAGAGAAGCAGGTGACTGCGATCATCGGGCCATCCGGTTGCGGCAAGTCCACCCTGCTGCGCATTTTCAACCGCATCTACGCGATCTATCCCAAGCTGGAAGCCAAGGGATCGATCAAACTCGATGGCGAAAACATCCTTGATCCCGGCTACTCGATGAACCGCCTGCGCACCAAGGTCGGCATGGTGTTTCAGAAACCGGTGCCGTTCCCGATGACCATTTTCGAAAACGTGGCCTACGGCATTCGTCACCATGAGAGGCTCTCGCACACCGACATGGAAATCCGTGTCGAGCAGGCACTGCGCAGCGCTGCGCTGTGGGATGAAGTGAAAGACAAGCTCAAGCAGAGTGCGCTGGGCCTCTCCGGCGGCCAGCAACAGCGCCTGTGCATCGCGCGAGGCATTGCGCTGCGCCCGGAAGTGCTGCTATTGGACGAGCCGACTTCGGCGCTTGACCCGATCGCCACCGGCCGCATCGAACAGTTGGTGGAAGAACTCAAGCACGAATACACCATCGTGATCGTCACCCACAACATGCAGCAGGCCGCGCGCTGTTCCGACCGTACCGCCTTCATGTACCTTGGCGAGCTGATCGAGTTCGACAACACCGAAAAGATCTTCACCAAGCCTGGCAAGAAGCAGACCGAAGATTACATCACCGGTCGCTTCGGTTAACGGCGCGAAGCGCCCACCTTACTCCCCTCTCCCCCATCCCTAATCAAAAATAGGGGAGAGAGTAGAGTGAGGGGCCAAGCTCGCGAGAAGCAGCGCCAATGTGACATCCGCATGCGCAAATCATGAGTCCCCTCCTCCACTCCAACTCCAACGAGGCAATACCCATGACCGGCAGCAAGGAACACATCATCAAAAGCTACGATGACGAACTGATCCGCCTTACTGGCGAACTGGTTCGCATGGGCGAGCTGGCGGTGAGTCAGCTCGAGGCCGCCATCGATGTCGTGGACCGCCGCGACGAACGCGCCGCGCAGCACGTCGTCAACAACGATGACGCGATCGACCATCTGGAACAGGAAATCAGCCACGATGTAGTGCGATTGCTCGCCCTGCGCGCCCCGATTGCCGGCGATCTGCGCAACGTCTTCGCGGCATTGCGCATTGCCGCCGATATTGAACGCATCGGCGATTACGCCGCCAATGTCGCCAAGCGCTCCATCCCCTTGTCGATGGCCGCGCCACTCACCCCCACCAGCGGCCTGACCCACCTAGCCGAACTGGCCGCCGAGGAAGTGCGCGAAGTGCTGCACGCCTATCGCGACCGCGACGCCGAGCGTGCCTACAAGGTGTGGCAGAACGACGTGGAACTGGACGAAGCCTATACCGCCTACTTCCGCGAACTGCTCACCTACATGATGGAAGATCCGCGCGTGATCACGCCGTGCACCCATCTGCTGTTCATGGCCAAGAACATCGAGCGTATCGGCGATCACGCAACCAACATCGCTGAGAACGTGTGGTTCCAGGTGAAGGGCGAACCACTGACCGCACAACGCAACAAGCGCGACCTCACTTCCAGTCCGGAGCCGGTAAAGCTTGGCGATCGTCCCGATTGATCACGTGTCGGCGCGTAGCGGCAAGTCGGCCGTTACGCGTCAACCGTCAGCTTCAAACCGACAATACCCAGCAACACCAACCCAACGCACAGCAATCGTGCAGGCGTGGCGGGATCGTGAAACAGAACGATGCCCAGAATAACGGCGCCCACGGCGCCAATGCCGGTCCATATCGCGTAAGCAGTGCCAATCGGCAACTGATCGCGGCATCAATACGCTTTTGCCGTTGAACGGGCACAGGCAGCACGCATCCGTCTGCTGATCACGAATACAGCACTGCCTGACGTGACACCCAAAACTAAATTGTTCAGAGCATCCCTAAATCCCGGGAACTCCAATTTCCTGGGATTCCGGCTTACTTCTACGTGTTTAGTAACCCGATATACTCCCATATTTTTTGCTGGATGTTATCTTCTTTAGATACCGGCATATAGCCCTCCGACAATATACTGAGTGCCGCCGTAAGTGCACTCCTAGTAAGAAGCCTCTTAGTGTGTGCCTCTCTTATAACCATCTCGACATGCTTCAAAATATTTCTATTATGCACGCGCCGCGACGAATCATTGTCTTTAAGGCTTAATTCCCTAGCCTTTCCGACGACGATATCTAAGAACTCGTTCGCTACTCCCGTCATGTAACGCCGCTCATCACGAACATCCTGCGTCACGGCGCTTTTCGATGCCTCACGTGCTTTTTGCACAGTATCTGATCTGTGAAAAAGACCAGCCGCATGCCGTTCATAGCCGTTAGAAAGCAAGTTCATAGCTTCCTCGATATGCGTGTGTTTTGTTGCCCCGGCCAGCATACGGTCAACCACGTTAAGAAGATCCCTATTTGCTTTTACGGGGACAAAATGATTCGTTCGCGCGTTGCTGACTACGTCAAGTCGAAGACGTTCCGCCTTGACCTTCACTTGCCGCTTTTCAGCTTCCTCAAGCGCCGCGTGCATCACAGGGAAATCGCGTAATTTGTCCAAACCACGCGCTTTGCCCTCTATCATGAGAGCTTCCATTAATCGGCTGGCCGGTTGATTATTAGGATCATTCAAACAGCGTGCAATGTAATCTATTTTACCTTGTCTTTCACCGGGATCTTGCTCATGCGAACACAGATGCTCCATGCTCGCCGCCAACTTTTCAAATTGAAAAAATAGTGAACTTTCAGCAATGTTCGTTTCATCAATGCCATCGTCATGATATTGTGATGTCCATTCCCGTAACGGGTCATTCTGGAAATATAGCGTCCCAAGAAGCTGTAATGATTTAAGCGGAATGCCTTTATGATCCGCGTATTCGATCATTTTTGAAAGGTCTTCTAGATGCTCGTTGACCACGGAACGGAAATGCAAGATTTGCTGAGTATGCTTCCTGGCCTCGAAGCCCCCTGCGCAATTCGAAACGTCTAAGAGTTGCTCGTCGTCAAGTGCATGGAGTGCCTGGGGAACTGAGTCAAACTCCACCTCGACCTGGTGAGGACGATTCTCGGCGTAGCTCTTCATATCGCGATATGACTGATCTTTAAGAGCCTGCTGCTCTGATTTTGGAATACTGAAATTCAGTGTTCCACCCAGCATGCCGTTGTAGTTGCCATGCTCGGTAGTCAGCGCGACCGGCACAATGTTCGACGATCTCTCCGATAACCTCACATTCACGTAACCGTCATTTCTGCTATGTTGACGAACCGTCAACACATCCTCGAAACTCGACCCGCCCCCCCCTTTTGGATAGCGCTGAACTTGTTCGCGAGCATCTTCACCAAACATGAAGATGAGATCCGTTTTTTGAGGAATAGGCCCCTCTACAACAGGATTGATTGTGTGAGGAGCTGGCGTGTTGTTGAGAACGCCGCCGTCTTGGCACTTAACTTTCTCGCCATTCGCCAACGTAAGAGTCACGGGCTTGAAAACACCCGGAAATGCGCCAGAGACGTGCGCAGCCAAGGCAACATCCATATTTGGCTCGGTATCTGCGCTGAGTACTAGCAGCTCACTATTACTGGATCCGCGCAATACCGTGGCAGTCACGGCAAGCTCTTTGATTTCGGGAATGAATTCTGACAACTGCTTGAGGGTGCCAAACGTCACGCCCTTAAGTTCTTGGAGCTTGAGATCAGTATAGATTTTGACTACAGCAAGCTGACTTTCTTGGGAAAGGTCGTTAAACGCATCTGACCTTATAAAGGAATCGACCCTCTTGTATACGCTATCCTTTAGTACACGACGCATCGTCTCTTCAAATTTTGTCCCAGGCGCTTTAAAGCTGTCGCCAACAAAGAGTGCGCTGAACCCGTGCTCGACAACACCACCAAACAGTTTCTTAAAATCCAGCTCATCTAGCAGCTGATTGAACTCATCTTGCGAAACACCGCAGGCGATCATCGCAGCAGTCATTGCACCAGCCGATGCGCCATGCACCTTTTTTACTTCACTAAGTACACCAGTCTCTTCCAGTGCCCGGACAGTTCCGCCGTAAGCAATACCCTTGTTGCCACCACCCGAAAAAGTCAGATCTTCGATCGGAGGACGGTCAATACTCAGCGTGGCTTTGCCGTCCTGTGTTCTAATAATGGTGATATGTCGTCTGCCTGCATTTTCTACTAGTGACTCACCCCGATCTGAACTTGATTTGTTTACATATGCGTTATGGTCGCCGAGCTCTTTGCTCGATTCGACAGAGGATCTGGATGGAAAACGATTGATGGAGGGTGAGATATCCATGAGTACTTTCATTTAAGTATAGATTTGATGATGGATTATGTTGCGCGCTTCGGCGCTTATCCATCAGGTAAATGACTGATATGTTCCTGCCCTGATCTTGCCCGTCTTTGACGAACACCTCGTCAAGCGATTTGGACTGCCCTGGAAATTACGGCACTGCCCCTGAGGCTACTCCACGTTTAAGTTAGTAAAATCAACAACTTGGATCATGGTCGAATGGACTAACAGTGCGCGCATGGCGCATTCTTCACGGTGACGAAGCCGAAAGAAGAGTGCTCGACCCATATGCGCAGACAAAAGTATTGCGGAAGTGTTTGTCGCTCACTGAAGGCCATTCATACACTGAGGAGAAGATCGCTAATGCAAGCCGTTGACGCCCTGCTGACAGGTCGACGATTGATATTGATGGACATGGCCTGCGCATGGCCGGGAGCCGAGCGAGTACGGGCACCCTTGAAGGCGTTGGACCGCTTGCTAAGTAATCAGCACCTCTGACTCCACGCGTGTGGAAGACGCTATTTGCCGATAAACCGATGCGCTCCGATCTACATCATGCGCAGAGGGGCATCAAAGACACCGTGTAGCGAGCGCTTACGCCTCATTGCGGATTTCGGCGATCGTTACCGAAATGGTCGGTCACGATGGGCCGAAATACGCACATCATCAAAGACTTCGATGGAACGAAGCCAGGCTTCGCGCTGCGTGTCATTGATCTCGCCCAGGTACAGCACCTGGCGTTGCACCACCCGCCCGCCTGTACAGCGACGACTATCCACCACGCTCCAGTAGCGATGTTCTTTACCGTCTTTGAACCGCCGGCTGCATTTGAGGTACATGGCGGTTATCGATGGTAGGTACGGCGACGGACAAGGGAAGAGGCAGGGTCGCCACTACAAGCGATTTTGCCCTTCGGGCCCCTGTAATGTGTTGATCTCATTCGCGGCGCATGCTGCCGAGCTCAGAAAAATCGGGAAAATTGGCGGCCAGTTGCGAAAGTCGGGCTAAAAATGTGATCAAGAAACAGGCCTTGATCCGGGGGTAACCCAACCTACGATTGCGCATTCATCGTGGCTTTACATTATGCCCAGTTTCACGCGCCTCACGCCGCAAACGCATCCCGCGCCCAATGCCATACATGCCAATCAGCAACCACGCCACCTGCATGAAAAATGCGGGAGCATTGAACGCGCCAAACAACAACGACAGCATCACGCCAATCGCACCCAGCACATTCATCAGCTGATAGACCAAACCGTTGCCGTGCAGCTTGCGAGCCTGCAGCAACAAGAAGGCCAGCAGCACCAGTACCACGCCGACATAGCCCGCCCAGTCATGCCAGGTAAAAGTCATCGTGCACTCCTTTGGCGCAACGCCTCAAACAGGACGACACCCGTGGCCACGGATACATTCAAGCTTTCCATGCTGCCTGGCATCGGAATCTTCGCCACGAAATCGCAGGTTTCGCGCGTCAACCGGCGCATGCCCTCGCCTTCGCTGCCAAGCACCAGTGCCACTGGCCCTTTTAGGTCGATATCGTAGATAGACTGTTCTGTATCACCAGCCAATCCGGTGATCCACACACCGGCATCCTTCAAGGCACGAAGCGCGCGAGCAAGATTGGTGGCAGCCACCAAAGGTACGCGATCCGCACCACCAGCCGATGCTCGACGCACCACCGGGGTAAGACCTACTGCACGATCCTTGGGCACGACAACGGCAGTGACGTTGGCTGCCGCTGCACTGCGCAAACAGGCGCCAAGGTTGTGCGGATCGGTGACGCCGTCGAGTACCAACACCAACGCATCGCCACCCACCTTTTCCAGCAAACCGAGCAAATCGTTCTCACCAGCCATCGGCGGCGCCTGGTAGAGCGCGACAATACCTTGGTGGCGCGCTTCACCGGCCACGCGATCGAGCTGCTCGCGCGGACGGTGATGCACTGGAATCTTCAGTGACTTGGCCAGCTCGGCCAGTTCATGCACGCGTGCGTTGCGCTGGCCATTTTCCACCAGCACTTCGCGCACGCGCTCGGCATCGTTGCTCAATGCGCCTTCGACCGGGTTGATCCCGACGATCCAATTTTCGCTCATCGTTTGCCTTTCGGTTTCTGCGTGCGGCCCTTGGCTGCACCTTTCTTGGCTTTGCTGGCAGCCTTGCCGGTTGCCGACTTGCCTTTGCGCTTGTCAACCACCGCTTGGCCTTTCCCCGCCGAAGCCTTTTTTGACGGTTTGGCGGCACCGTGTTTTACCTTGGCACCATCGTTCACCGGCAAGGGGGGTAGCGATGGCAACGTCTTGTGTGTCGGTGGCAGCGAGTAACGTTCGCCAGCCGCTGCGTAGTCGTAACGCTTGTCTGTCGGGGCCGAAGCGGGTGTGGGCTTCTTGCCCGGCTGCACTAGCCGGAAATCGATCTTGCGATCTTCCAGGCTGGCACGCAGCACCTGCACACGCACATGATCGCCCAGGCGGAACTGCAGCCCTGTACGCTCACCCTTCAGCAAATGCCGCACGGGATCGAAGTGGTAGTAATCGTTGGAAAGCTGGCTGATATGCACCAGGCCCGACACCTTCGATTCTTCCAGTTCCACAAACAGGCCATACGACGTGACGCCGGTAACGGTGCCGTCGAACTCTTCACCGATGTGCTTGGCCATCCAGGCGCAGCGGAAACGCTCATCGACATCGCGCTCGGCTTCTTCGGCCCGGCGTTCGCGCTGCGAGCAATGGATGGCCATCGCCGCCATGGTCGCTTCCGGGTAATCGTACTTGGCGGGCTTGCCACCCTTCAGGGCATGACGGATCGCCCGATGCACCAGCAGATCGGGATAGCGACGGATCGGCGAAGTGAAGTGCGCGTAGGCCACCAGCGCCAGGCCGAAGTGGCCGCGATTGTCAGGCTGATACGCCGCCATGCTTTGCGCACGCAACAACACCGACTGGATCAGCTCGCGCTCGGGGCGATCCTGCACCATGCGCAGCACGTCGGCGAAATCGCCAGGCGTCACCTCTTCCACCGACGGCATGCGCAGTTTGAACTCACGCAGAAACTGCTGCAGGTCTTCGTATTTCTCGACCGGCGGCGGTTCATGCGCGCGGTAAAGCGCCGGAATCTTGCGCTTCTCCAGAAACAGCGCCGCCTGCACATTCGCCGCGATCATGCACTCCTCGATCAGTTTGTGCGCATCGTTGCGCTCAACGGCGCCCGCTGCTTCCACCTCGCCAGTCTGATCAAGGCGGAACTTCACTTCCGGCGTTTCGAAATCGATCGCGCCGCGGCGGCGGCGCTGCTCGGCCATCGCTTTGTACAGCGCGTGCAGGTTCTCGATCTGCGGCAACACATCGGCGACTTCGTGCCGCGCATCCGCATCGCTCAGGCCGATCGCCTGCCATACCTTGTCGTAGGTCAGGCGTGCGTGTGAACGCATGACTGCCTCATAGAACTTCGATTTGATCACCTCGCCGCTGGCACCGATTTGCATATCGCAAACCATGCACAGGCGCTCCATCTTCGGATTGAGGGAACAGATGCCGTTGGACAAGGTCTCTGGCAGCATCGGCACGACAAAGCCGGGGAAATAGGTAGACGTGCTGCGCTCGTAGGCTTCCTTGTCCAGCGCACTGCCAACGCGCACGTAGTGCGACACGTCAGCAATCGCCACCACCAGCCGCCAACCGCCACCGCGTTTGGGCTCGGCGAAGACCGCATCGTCAAAATCCTTCGCATCGGCGCCGTCGATAGTGACCAGCGGCAACTTGCGCAAATCGACTAGACCCTCACGCTCAACGGCGGTCACTTCCGGCTCGATCTGCGCAGCTTCACGCAGTACCTCCGGTGGCCATTCATGCGGCAGGTCGTGGCTGGCAATCGCCATTTCCACCAGCAACGAGGGTTGCAGGCGCTCCCCCAGCACTGTGCGGATCTCACCCAGCGGACCGCGCTGGGCCGTCGGTGGATCGGTGATCTCGGTAACCACGATCTGGCCGGAGCGCGCGCCCTGCTCCTTGCCGGGCGGGATCATCACGTCCTGATGCAAACGACGATCGTCCGGCACCACCACCGTGACGCCATTATCGATCACCACCCGCCCCACTAGTCGTGGCGAGCGGCGCTGCAGCACTTCGACAATCGCACCCTGCCGGCGCCCACGGCGATCCAAGCCCACCACGCTGGCCAGCACGCGATCGCCGTGCATCACGCTGCGCATCTGGTAAGGCGATAGGTAAAGATCATCGCCACCTTCGTCCGGCCGCAAGAAGCCATAGCCTTCTGCGTTGGCGAGCACCACGCCAGGAATCAGATCCAGCTTGCGCGCCGGGGCATAGCCGCCACGCTGGCCCAGCAGCAATTGGCCATCGCGCACCATGGCGTTGAGCCGCTTGGCTAAAGCAGTGATGCCGTATTCGTCATGCAAGTCCAACGCTTGGGCAATACGCGCCTCGGTCAGCAGCTCCCCGCGCTCCTCCAGCAGCGACAGGATCGCTTCGCGGCTGGGAATCGGACGCTCGTAGCGCTCCGCCTCGCGTTGCGCGAAAGGGTCGTGGGGCCGTTTCGGAGAGGGCGCTTCAGCAGCCCTCGTATGACGTCCGCGCTGCCCGCTCTTGGGAGCTGTCACGCGAACCTTGGACGTCTTGGCCGCTTTGCGCGGCGCCTTATCCTTACCTGGATGCTTTGTTTTGGTCATGCCTTAGTATCACAGCGATGAGTAATGAGATGAATGGTTTTAGCAAACAGCCAGCCAAATTAGCATCGCCGCGACACTCACCGCGAAGAAAGAGTTGACAACCTATCCGAGGATACCTACCCTAATTGGATCGCACAGATCGAAAGTCTAAGCGACACCTGCCCAGGTGGCGGAATTGGTAGACGCACTAGTTTCAGGTACTAGCGGGTAAAACCGTGGAGGTTCGAGTCCTCTCCTGGGCACCAACAGAAAGCTAAAAATAAGCTGTTTTCGCAGTATTTGGTGCGAAAATGGTGCAGCAACAAGAAACCGGCCTCACGCCGGTTTTGTCGTTTCTTACTCTCGCGAAATATGTGTCGTGACGTGGCCGGCGCAGCATCACGGCTTGGGAAGGAAAATAGACCGTCGCCTGCTTGGCCAGCCCGCCGTATGCGACGCATGCGTCGCGATCGATCTGTTATTGCGCCAACTATCCTACGAATCAACGCAGAAATCGTTTATCAGCTCCTGCGCGCCAACATGGGGCCAACGCTGTAACGCCGCCGGCGTCGCTGTAGCTGCTGACGCGCCACGGTGAACTGACGGCGGATATCGGCTACCGCGCGGTTTGCTTCAGCTTCGATATCTTCGGTGTATTCCGGTCGCGCGCATTCCACCACTCAACAGGAACCTGATTCCGAGCCCCCTTCTCGACACGATGCCGCTTGGCCGTCCAAGAAGGCGATCAGCGCGATCTCGATCGTGCTGTCCCCTCGTGCGTCGACGGCCCGATAGCCTGCAAACAGACAGGACTGGTGACGACGGCGATACTTGATCAGTGTTGCCTTAAGATTCGTCGGGCGGAAGGAACATCTCGCCGTTGTCATTGAAATGAACCACCAAGCGGCGGCTTGCCCGCAACCGCTGCGCGGTGTGCACCGCGGTTTCGAGTGCAGGCGCCATTTCCGCCAACTCGATAAATCGATTGGCGCGGCGTTTCTGCTTGCCGGCAAAACGCATGCGGTTATAAAAGGCCCAGGCGCCCAGCGACAGCGCAGCTACGATCCCTACGCGCAATGGCAAGCCCAGATCGCTTACTCCGCGGAATGGGTGATTCAATCCTAGTTTGATATAGATATCCTGCAGGCCCAGCAACCACGCAATCAGCGTGATCAAGGGCAACCACAACGACATCCACAAGGTCCACGCCAGCATGGTGATGACGGTGAAGAGAACCCGTTGCAGTGGCTTCTGGCGTTCCGGACGACTGATAATAGGATCGGCTCTCATCTCACACCTCGATCAGGACTGGTCCAAACGGCGCGCGTACCCCGCCGTTTCATGACAGCTCTGGGAAAAACCACGACGGACGTGGCGGTAGTCAGCATCCAATAGGCAATCGGATACCAGATCATCCAGTAGTAATTGCGGCCAATGCGTTTCTCATAGCGCCGGTCGATCAACATGCTGACCAGAAACTGCAGCATGCAAACAATGCCAAGCATCACACCGTTCCATTGTGGAAACAGGCTCGGCACCCGTATGGAGGCAGGCAATGGAATGATGAGTCCAGTTATCCATAGCACCATTATGATCGCCATCACATACGACCAGACCAGGCTGATGAGGTACTCGATGGCCACCATCCACATGCGTCGCTCGCGCCAGTGCAACAGCTTTACCCAATAGCGCAGCAGCACTTCCGATCCACCTTGTGCCCAGCGCTGACGCTGCTTCCATAGCCCACGCAAGGTTTCCGGCATCAAGATCCAGCACAAGGCATTGGGCTCGTAGCGGATTTCCCAATGACGCATTTGCAGACGCCAGCTCACATCGATGTCCTCAGTGACCATGTCGGTGTTCCAGTAACCGACGTCGTGCAAGGCCACCTTGCGAAAGGCTGCGATCACACCCGACACCGTGAAGATGCGCCCATATACGCGTTGCGCGCGTTTGATCAGGCCGATGATCGAGGAGAACTCGCCCACCTGCAGCTTGCCCAGCAAGGTCGAGCGATTGCGAATGCGTGGATTGCCGGTGACAGCACCCACGCGCGCACTGGAGAGCAGATGTGTCATCAGCCAGTGCGTCGCGTAACGGTCGAGCATGGCGTCGCCATCCACGCACACCAGGTAGTCACCCTTCGCCGCCAGTGTCGCCGCGCACAAGCCCATGGCTTTGCCCTGGTTGCTGGACAAGTGCAGCACGCGCAACTGCGGAAACTCGCTCATGAGCTGATCGAGCTGCGTGCCGGTGTCGTCGGTCGAACCATCGTTTACAGCGATGATCTCGAAGTCTGGCCACGTTTGTTCGGCGAGCTGGGTGATGGTTTCACGCACTTGCTGACCTTCGTTGTGGCACGGCACGATGATCGAGACCATCGGATATGACGCCAGCGATGGCGGTGTGACGCGTGCGGACTCGCGACGCTCCCAGCGAAGGAAGTAGATCAGGCCCCCACTCATCCAGACCAGCGACATCGTCAACGGATAGAAGAAAGCAAAATCAAGCAGGATGGAGATGATGCCACCGTTCATCGTGATGGCTCCGGATAGGGGTAATCGGCGATCGAAATGGACGGCCGAATGAGTTCCAGTCTGGGCTGATTCTTGATGAAGTCGTCGGGGTAGTAGCCAAGGTGGCGCACGCCCTCTGTCTGCAACAGTTCGATGCGGTTGCGCATTTGCGCTTCGCTGATAGGTTGATCGCTGCGCCAGTCACGCGCGGCCAGCTCGAACAGAGTGTGATTCATCGCGCCGGGAATGGCGTTCACGTGTGCCACCAGGTCGCGATACCAGTGGGCGGTATCGCCCTGCTGATCAAGCTGTGGCATCGCCATGATCGCGGTCATGTCGTAATCGGCCAAGAAGGCAGGCAGGCTTTGCGCGAACCAGGCTTCCGCGGCGGGGTCGAAGATCGGGCGTGTATAGATGTTGCGCACGGTTTTCACCGACGGCCGCCAGCGACGTACGCGATCGGTTAACACATGGATAAAATCCACTAGCGCAGCGGTGCGCTGTGCCGATGTCATATTCGCCCACGGACCGAGCTGATCGGTATCGCGAATGTAGGCATCGTCGGAGAACAGCAAACCCGCCGCATCGGCATGCATGGCTAGGTCTTCATAGACATCGCCGATCTGCCGCTTTACGCGCGGATCCCACGGCGCCAACCGATAGTGATCTCCGCCCGGCTTGGGTTCGCCCGCGAGTGAAGGTAGGTTTGGCGCATCCGGGAAACGGAACGCAAGCACCGGCATCCAAGCGTACACACGCACCCCGGCACGCGTACGCAATTGCCACTCCACGCGGGAGAACAGATCGGCGCGCATCGGCAAGTGACGGTTCGGGAAGTACACCGCCTCGGCCACGCCATCACCCTTGGGATCGGCATAGGCCTGCAGCCACACTTCATTCGGCTGCATTCTCTTGATGCGATCGAGCAGAATGGAAAGATTGCGTTCTTGCTGCTTCGGATCGGGATCGTAAACGTAATCGAGATCCACCTGCACGGCCCGCACCGGATCGCTGCGCTGCGGGTGACGGATCAGCCAGCCAAGCCGGTTGGCGTTGATATTGCCGCTGATCAGCAGCCGCGGAATGGTGTTGTCGATCTGCAAGTCGGGGAGCTTGTCGTCCAGGCTGAAGGATTCGGTCAAGCCTTCTTCGGCGGCAATCTGCACGGCGATTTTGTTGTACGAGCCGTAAGGCCACACGATGGCGCGCGGCCGGTGACCGGTTTCCTTCACGATCTCTTCCACACTATGGCGTAAGTCCGCACGCAAGCGCTCGATGTAGGCAGACTCGCTTTCGTAACGGTGGGTTGCCATGTCGTAGCGCAACGTGGTCACCGCCGGCATCTGGTTATTTTGCGGATTACCGGGAATGCCCATGTGCAATTGCCAGGTATGTGAGGCGAATTCCACCAGGCCAGATGTTTGTATCTCCCGGATCTGATCCCAGGTCATGAAACAGTCGCGTGTGCACTCAGCGCCGTTGTAAGCCATCTTCTGCCCGGGCGACATGTCGATCCATGAGCCGACCAACGCCTCCACCGCGGGATAGTCGTAGGCACGCAGCAAGGGATAGACACGCGTGTAGAAGCTCTCCAGGCCATCGTCGAACGTCAGCAGCACAGCGTGATCCGGCAAGGCAGGGCCACCACGCGAAGCCTGCCCGACTTGTTCCAGGCTGACCACGTGATAGCCATTGGCTTTGAGCCAATCGAAATGCGCAATCAGATGATCGGTGTTGATGGCATCCGGATCATGATCGCCCAGCAGACCCACATCATCGCGCACGTCGTGATAGGTAAGCACAATGAAGGCAGGCTTCGGCGGCACCGGCACAGCCGCTTGTGCCAGGTCGGCCATGAGCATCAGCAAGAGGGCGAGAAGAAGCTGGCGCATGTCACTCTCCCCCATGCATAGTCAGGTCCAGCACAACGCGCGATTCATGCCGTCCGTCGTAAGGCTGGTAATGCCAGCTCACGCCCCAGCCAAAACGCAGGCCCAAGTGCGGCTGGAAGATTTGCCCGTAACGGGCGCTGACCATCAGGCCAGTGCCGTAGTGGAGTTCCTGGTAACCGCCGACAGCCAGATCGATGCGCTGGGTCCAACTACGGTCTGCATACTGGTTGAATAGATTCTGCAAGCTGCCGGTCAACGCGTACGAGTGATCATCGCGTGGATTGAAGTACGGGCGATCGATGTCGCTGTTGTGCGAGCCACCAATTTCGACACCGCCATCCAGCGTCAGGTTGGGGGCGGTATGCAGCCGCTGCACGAAATCCGCAAGCCAACCTTCGCGCAGATTGCCGTCGCTGAAACAGTCGCGGTACAACGCCAACCGTGTCGACGTCAGCTCGCTGGCGCGCCACTGCACAGCGGTGCTTACCGAGTTACCGCTGATGCCATAGTACTGGGCGCGCAAGGGCACGTCGTTGCTGGCGCTGCTCCAGTCGGTGGACCACGACCAATGATCGCTGATCGCCCAGTTGAAGCCAGCAGCGACATCGGTGCGTTTTACGAAACGGTCAGCCGAAGGCAGTGCTTCCAGATAAAACTGCAGCGCGTGCAGATAGCCTTCCACACCCAGGCCCGCACGCTCGCGCGACACCTCGCCCTCCGGCAGGGACGCGCTGGCGTATTGCGCCAACGCAAGCACGCGCCAGTGATTGTCGATCAGCGGACTGGCGAGGGTTGCTTGGGTTTCCTCGTCGCGGTCACCGTAGTCGGGGTTGTTGCCCCAGCCGTTGTCGTGCGTCAAATCGAATTGCCAGCCGCGATAGCGATCCCACGCGGCCTGTGCATCTTGTACGCGACCACTACGACCAGCCTCTTCCTGCGCCTGTGCCAGATTGGATTCCTCCGCTGCGAAGTCATACAGCGCCTGATGGGCTGTAGCCTGATCAAGCGCGGCGTCGGCATCGCGTTCGTCCAGCGTGTCGGCGATCCTGAGCGTATCCATCGCCCGACGCGGCCAGCCACGCTCCAGTTCAGCCATTGCCAACTCGCGGCGGATGTCAGCATTGCCAGGCGCCTCGGCACTCATCGCTGCAAGACGGTCGTAAGCTGTTTTCAACAAGCCCTCATCCGTCTCGACCACGGCGGCGCTGGTATCGGCGTCGACCTTGCGCTGGTTCTGCGTGTTGCCGCGCACGTTGCGCAAGTGCAGCCAGCGCGCTTCACTGTCGGCCAGCGCGTGGATGCTAGACAGCGCATCGTGCATGCGGCCGTCTTCCAGATACGCATAAGCCAGACCAATGCGTGGATCGTTCTCAATGGGATCGTACGGACCGGGATCGCGGCGGATGCTGTCTTCGTAAAGTGGAACGGCATCGCGTGCGTCGTGCCGCTGCATCATCGCGTCGGCGACGACTTGTTCGGCATAGGGCGGCAATGACACGCCTTGTTTCTTAAGTTCGGCGTAATGGGCCAGCACATCATCAGCCCGATCGGCCTGATCGAGTACCACCAGCATGTCCAGGGTGGCACGCAGGCGGATGTCTGCGGGTACGCTGGGATCATTGGCCAGGCGCTGGATCTGTGCCGCCGCCTGGTCCGCCTCAGTATACGGATGATGTGCATCGGCCGGTTCGCCGCGTGCCCAATGCACCAGGTGGGCATCGTAGTCGGCAATCAGGCGATCGCGCACGGCAGGATCTTTAGCCGAAGGAAGTGTGATGCCGAGTTCCATCGCACGTGTCGACGCGCCCAGCTCGGACAGCAAGGTAACGTTGAGTTGACGTGCTTCCGGATTGTCTGGCCAGCGCGCCAGTGCTTCTTGGCAATAGGCCAACGCCTCGATTCGCTTGCCGGCCTCGCGTGCTGCACGTGCCTGATTCAGCAGGCTAGCCGCATCCGCTGTGACCTGCATCGTCGTCGAAGCGCAGACCGCCTCGCCGGCGCCGCAGAAGGACAACGCGATCAGCAACGCTATCACCGTGCGGCGCATCGGTGCTTTGCACTTCTTCGAAGTGAGTTCGATGGATATGGAATCCCTGCATTAGCCATGCATGGAATCACTCGAGGCTCCCTCCATTCTGGTGTGCGATGAATTTGGCAATCCCCAGGCTGACCACCCAAACAGCCCTTGTCAGAAACATAGCATTAATCGTGCAATGTGATGTGTTTCACATTTTCACATGTTTTGTCATTAGAGATAAAATGAAATCATTTATATAAGCAACTGAAAAATCGAAAACTATCCATTTTCATGAATCTGTCCATCCCGGATTAAAGCCAGGCTGCGGACCCTATCATGACTTACCCTCGAATCAGGATCAGCCTGCAGGCTACCCTTTCGCGTCTCATTATGACCCGGAAGATTCATAAGAAGACCTGATTAGCACATAGCAAACAAAAAGATGTGATATCGGATAGGGAGCCGGTAACCCGGCTCCCTTCCACACCACCGTACGTGCGGCTCCGCATACGGCGGTTCCTGTCGTCATCAGCTACTCGTTGATGGAGCAATTCCATCAGCTTGTCGTGGTTCACCGATCCGAAGAAATCTTTCAGATCCGCATCGACAACCCACTCATGTCCTTGTTCCAACTCAGTCCAGATTTTGCGCATCGCATCCTTGGTCGATCTCCCTCGCCGATATCCAAAACTGGCAGCATCGAATATCGGCTCAAAGATAGCTTCCAGACGGTTCATCAGCGCCTGTTGCCATACCCTGTCGTAGACAGTGGGTATGCCTAGTGGCCTGAATTTACCCGGCTGACCGCTCTTGGGTATCAGTTGACGCTTCACTGGCAGCGGCTGGTAAGTCTGCGTGCGCAGTTCCTCGTGGAGCCGCTTCAGGTTCCCTTGCAGGTCCCTTTCGAATTCCACCAAGCTCTGTCCGTCGATACCTCACGCTCCTCGGTTGCGCTTGACCTTCTCCCAAGCCAACTCCAGGTTCTTCATCTTGTAAATCTTGTCCACTAGCGAGTGGACCTTCTTCTCACCGGTCGGATTCAGCCAGTGCGCCAATCTCCTCGGTGTATCGCCTTGGGGGTTTTCACTAAGGGAACTTGTCCTCACCCCAACGCGTCGCCTCGTATCCGCTTCCTGTTCGTCAAGCCAGCGTTTTGCCTCGGGCTTCCTTCAGACATCCAGTCACCCGAAACGCCCTTGCCTCTGGCTAACCCTTCCCCTTGTCGGGTGAGTAGAGGACTTTCACCTCCTAGCAGGTGCGCCCTGCCGGGCGCACCAAGAGAAAGGGCGGCCACAGGGGGCCGCTCCTACGAATCCGCGAACCGCGACGACGAATCAGAGGCAAGGGCGTGTTTCATGGCAACCAACCATTCCAGCCAAGGCACACATCACCAGCGGTGGAGAAATCCGTCGCGTCCGGAACGGACGCGACGTCATTGCGTTTCTCTAGGCGTGATCGTTTCCCGCCTACCACGTGACCGCTGCGCCGACGCTTACACCCACATCGCCTCGTGTATCGTCGGTAAGGTTGACTTTGTAAACCCAGCGACCGCTCTCTGATACCGTCGACATGCCGACCGCGATACCTGTCTGGCCGTGGAAGGATCCCAAGGCAACCGCAGCAGAGCTCTGATTAGGTTGATACGCTTGCGGCAAGCCCGCCATTGCCATAGCGGAGGCAACCCCCGCATTGGCGCGGTTACTCAAATTATTGAGATTCTGATTGATCGTATTGATCTGCTTGTCGGTATACTGCGCCGCCCAGTTCTCCGCCGATTGCACACCAGCATTGAGCTGACCAACGTTGACGGCATCGTTAGGGGCAACCCCATTGGCGACATTGTGAATGGTGGCAGGTGTACTCGCTGTTCCTACCGTGACGCTGGAATAGTTGACGCTTCCATCGCTGTTCTTGTCGTACTGCACGGAACCGGCTGTTGCATTATTCAACTGGCCTACCGTCGCGGCATCCGTCGTTTCGGTCCCTGCGGTGACGTTGGTGATTCGGCGCGTGTTGCCGGCCGAGCCCACCGATACGGTATTGGCCTGATTGGCAACCGAACCGCTACCGATGGCCGTTGCATTGGCCGCCGTGGCTTGGGCATTGGCGCCCAATGCCGTGCTGTTGCTGCCGGATGCGCTACTGTTACTACCTACCGCAATGCTGCTGCTACCTGATGCGTTACTTCCGCTTCCGTACGCCGCACTGTTGGTATTGGAGGCGCTGCTTGCATTACCCACGGCAACGGCACCCGCCGCGGAGGCTTTGCTTGTATTACCCAGCGCCACGCTACCCTGTCCGTTGGCCGAATTAGCGTTGCCCAGCGCGACAGCGCCTTGGCCGGTAGCCGCGTTGTCATTACCCAGGGCCACCGCACCGGTACCCGTTGCGCTGTTGGGATCGCCGATCGCCACCGCCCCATTGCCAGAGGCTACATCGCCAAGGCCGATCGATACGGCTTGGCCACCTTCCGCCACGGCCGTATCGCCAATCGCCACGGCACCGGCCGTACTCGCCACCGCACTCGCGCCCTCTGCAATCGAATTGCCGCCAGTTGCCTGAGCACCATTGCCAATGGCGATATCATTTGCCTGTGCTCCTCCACTTACGCCTGCTACCGCATCAAACCCCTGGGCAATGGCATTCTCACCGTAAGCCACCGATTCCGCACCCACGGCAACACTATTGGTGCCTACGGCGCTGCTATCGGCCAAGGTCGAGTTGACATGGAAGTACTTGATGCCGCCACCGTTCACGATGCCGTTGACCGTGCTTCCCAGACTATCGAGGGCTTGATCGGTGGCATATAACTGCGAACCATTCACCGCATCCACGCTGGCCGCACTCACCTGGCCAGCCGCCACGTTGGTGATCTGGCGCTGCACATTAGTGCTGGCATTGCCCACGCTCACCACCCCGCCCGGCGTGGCGCCTGCGTAGTTGTAAGTGTCACCATTGATCGTGTCGCTGGCCGTCGGTACCGCTGCGGTGGTCACCTCGCTGTCTTGACCCAACGCCACATTCGAGCCAGTCAATCCACTGTCGATGCTGGCGCCTTCACCCACCACCGTCGCATCGGCATTGCCATTGTCCGTCGCTTCATTGCCAATCACCGTCGAGGCCGCGCCTGTCGCACTGGCGCCAAAGCCACCCGCCGCCGCATTCGCACCGGACGATACCGCCTGCGTAGACGTCACCGAGTTGTCGGAAACAAACGGACCTGCTGTGCCATTCAGCACATTGTTGATATTGGTGGTGTTGGTCGCCACCTGCTGATTGGTCGCATACAACTGGCTACCATTCACCGCCTGCGTGCTGGTCGCGGACAAGGTGCCCGCCGCCACACCGGTGATCACGTTGCCGCCGTTGTTCAAGCCAGCGTCGGTCAGCGTCACCGGATTGGTTCCACCACTCACCGTCACGCCACTGGTGTTCATCACCGTATTGCCCGTGGTCATGCTGGTGGCGGTCAGGTTCGGGTTGGTGTCGATGGTCAGGTCGGTCCCGCTCTGCGTCACCGCGATATTGCCACTGGCGCCTTGCGACACATTCACCGTCGAACCCGGCGCCACATTGACGGCCGCCCCGCTGTTTGCGCTCAAGTTCCAACCTTCGCTGGCTATCGTGTTGACGGCATTCAACGCACTGTTGACGTTGGTGTAGGTGTTGCCGCCCACCATCAGCAATGTCGTGAGCTGACCCGTGCTGCTGTTATAGCTCGAGCTACCCCCTAAACCGCTGGCCGTGCTGCTACCCAGGTCATTGAGCGAAGTGCCCACGTCATACAACTGCGAACCGTTGATCGCATCGGTAGAGGTGGCGGACACCGTGCCAGCAGCCACATTCTGGATCTGACGGTCAGCGCCTGACGCGCCCACCGACACCACGCCCGTCGTGTCCGACGTGCCGGCAGGCGTGCCGCCGTTGATCGTGTAAGGCCCAGTGGAATGCGCGGAAGTGACTGAATTCTGGCCAAGCGCCACATCGCCCGCATTCGTCGCCACGGCCCCCGCGCCCAATGCTACGCCGCCCGTCGCGTCGGAGGCTGCCTGGTAGCCCAACGCCACCGAACTGACCCCATTGGCTGTCGAACTGGCGCCCAACGCGATAGCATCGATCTGGCTGGCGTTCGCCATATTGCCGAACGCCAGCGCGCTCGCGCCAATCGCATTAGCGAGGGGTCCCTCCGCAATGGCATTGTTCCCCGCTGCGTTTGAATAATAGCCTAAAGCGATGGAGTCACTACCTTGAGCATCGCTATTGAGCGACATAGCAATGGTACTGGAGCCTAATGCCATGGAACCCGTACCCAAAGCGATCGCATTGGCACCGCCGGCTGTTGCGTTACCGCCGATGGCCGTGGCCCCTGCCGCAGAAGCGTTTGCCACATAGCCCAACGCCACTGAATTGACCCCGTTGGCTATCGCATTGGCATCCAATGCGATCGCATCGGCTGCGCCGGCTATTGCGCTACTGCCGATGGCCGTTGCCCCTGCCGCAGAAGCATTCGCCAAAGCCCCCAGCGCCGAGCTGTTAGCACCGGCGGCACTCGCGCTGACTCCCGCCGCTAACGCATTGGCACCGGTAGCACCGGCATTGTTGTAGTTAGTATCCGTCCCGGGACTCGTAGAATGGACGCTGTAGTCGTGCGTTGTGGCCGCCGCCAGCGCTGATCCCACGTTGTTATAGGTGGTGCCATTGATGGTGTAGCTCGGTGCACTCACCGTACCCGTGCTGCTGTTGTACGTACTGCCACCGCCCAGGTTACTGGCCGTGCTGCTGCCCAGGTTATTGAGCGAGGTGCTCACCGCAAACAACTGACTACCGTTCACCGCCTGCGTGCTGGTCGCGGACAAGGCGCCCGCCGCCACACCGGTGATCACGTTGCCGCCGTTGTTCAAGCCAGCGTCGGTCAGCGTCACCGGATTGGTTCCGCCACTCACCGTCACGCCACTGGTGTTCATCACCGTATTGCCCGTGGTCACGCTGGTGGCGGTCAGGTTCGGGTTGGTGTCGATGGTCAGGTCGGTTCCGCTCCGTGTTACCGCGATATTGCCGCTGGCGCCTTGCGCCACATTCACCGTCGCACCCGGCGCCACATTGACGGCCGTCCCGCCGTTCGCGCTCAAGTTCCAACCTTCGTTGGCGGTGGCGTTGACGGCACTCAACGCACTGTTGACGTTGGTATAGGTATTGCCACCCACCGACAGCGATGTCGTGAGCTGACCCGTGCCGCTGTTGTAAGCGCTGCTACCGCCCAGACCCGAGGCGACGCTGCTACCCAGGTTGCCGAGATTGGTCGTGTTGGTCGTCACCTGCTGATTGGTCGCAAACAACTGACTACCATTCACCGCCTGCGTGCTGGTCGCGGACAAGGTGCCCGCCGCCACACCGGTGATCACGTTGCCGCCGTTGTTCAAGCCAGCGTCGGTCAGCGTCACCGGATTGGTTCCACCACTCACCGTCACGCCACTGGTGTTCATCACCGTATTGCCCGTGGTCACGCTGGTGGCGGTCAGGTTCGGGTTGGTGTCGATGGTCAGGTTGGTCCCACTCCGTGTCACCGCGATATTGCCGCTAGCGCCTTGCGCCACATTCACCGTCGCACCCGGCGCCACATTGGCAACCGCCCCGCCGTTCGCGCTCAAGTTCCAACCTTTGCTGGCGGTGGTGTTGACAGCACTCAACGCACTGTTGACGCTGGTATAGGTATTACCACCCACCGACAGCGATGTCGTGAGCTGACCCGTGCCGCTGTTGTAAGCGCTGCTACCGCCCAGACCCGAAGCGACGCTGCTACCCAAGTTGCCGAGATTGGTCGTGTTGGTCGTCACCTGCTGATTGGTCGCAAACAACTGACTACCATTCACCGCCTGCGTGCTGGTCGCGGACAAGGTGCCCGCCGCCACACCGGTGATCACGTTGCCGCCGTTGTTCAAGCCAGCGTCGGTCAGCGTCACCGGATTGGTTCCGCCACTCACCGTCACGCCACTGGTGTTCATCACCGTATTGCCCGTGGTCACGCTGGTGGCGGTCAGGTTCGGGTTGGTGTCGATGGTCAGGTTGGTCCCACTCCGTGTCACCGCGATATTGCCGCTAGCGCCTTGCGCCACATTCACCGTCGCACCCGGCGCCACATTGGCAACCGCCCCGCCGTTCGCGCTCAAGTTCCAACCTTCGCCGGCGGTGGTGTTGATGGCACTCAACGCACTGTTGACGCTGGTATAGGTATTGCCACCCACCGACAGCGATGTCGTGAGCTGACCCGTGCCGCTGTTGTAAGCGCTGCTACCGCCCAGACCCGAGGCGACGCTGCTACCCAAGTTGCCGAGATTGGTCGTGTTGGTCGTCACCTGCTGATTGGTCGCAAACAACTGACTACCATTCACCGCCTGCGTGCTGGTCGCGGACAAGGCGCCCGCTGCCACACCGGTGATCACATTACCGCCGTTGTTCAAGCCACTGCTGCTCAACGTCACCGGATTGGTTCCACCACTCACCGTCACGCCACTGGTGTTCATCACCGTATTGCCCGTGGTCACGCTGGTGGCGGTCAGATTCGGGTTGGTGTCGATGGTCAGGCCAGTCCCGCTCCGTGTTACCGCGATATTGCCGCTGGCGCCTTGCGCCACATTCACCGTCGCACCCGGCGCCACGTTGACGGCTGTCCCGCCGTTCGCGCTCAAGTTCCAACCTTCGTTGGCGGTGGCGTTGACGGCACTCAACGCACTGTTGACGTTGGTATAGGTATTACCACCCACCGACAGCGATGTCGTGAGCTGACCCGTGCCGCTGTTGTAAGCGCTGCTACCGCCCAGACCCGAGGCGACGCTGCTACCCAGGTTGCCGAGATTGGTCGTGTTGGTCGTCACCTGCTGATTGGTCGCAAACAACTGACTACCATTCACCGCCTGCGTGCTGGTCGCGGACAAGGTGCCCGCCGCCACACCGGTGATCACGTTGCCGCCGTTGTTCAAGCCAGCGTCGGTCAGCGTCACCGGATTGGTTCCGCCACTCACCGTCACGCCACTGGTGTTCATCACCGTATTGCCCGTGGTCACGCTGGTGGCGGTCAGGTTCGGGTTGGTGTCGATGGTCAGGTCGGTTCCGCTCCGTGTTACCGCGATATTGCCGCTGGCGCCTTGCGCCACATTCACCGTCGCACCTGGCGCCACATTGGCAACCGCCCCGCCGTTCGCGCTCAAGTTCCAACCTTTGCTGGCGGTGGTGTTGACAGCACTCAACGCACTGTTGACGCTGGTATAGGTATTGCCACCCACCGACAGCGATGTCGTGAGCTGACCCGTGCCGCTGTTGTAAGCGCTGCTACCGCCCAGACCCGAAGCGACGCTGCTACCCAAGTTGCCGAGATTGGTCGTGTTGGTCGTCACCTGCTGATTGGTCGCAAACAACTGACTACCGTTCACCGCCTGCGTGCTGGTCGCGGACAAGGCGCCCGCCGCCACACCGGTGATCACGTTGCCGCCGTTGTTCAAGCCAGCGTCGGTCAGCGTCACCGGATTGGTTCCGCCACTCACCGTCACGCCACTGGTGTTCATCAGCGTATTGCCCGTGGTCACGCTGGTGGCGGTCAGGTTCGGGTTGGTGTCGATGGTCAGGTTGGTCCCACTCCGTGTCACCGCGATATTGCCGCTAGCGCCTTGCGATACATTCACCGTCGCACCCGGCGCCACGTTGACGGCTGTCCCGCCGTTCGCGCTCAAGTTCCAACCTTCGCCGGCTGATGTGTCGATGGCATTCAACGCACTGTTGACGCTGGTATAGGTATTACCACCCACCGACAGCGATGTCGTGAGCTGACCCGTGCCGCTGTTGTAAGCGCTGCTACCGCCCAGACCCGAGGCGACGCTGCTACCCAGATTGCTGAGATTGGTCGTGGTCGCAAACAGTTGGCTACCATTCACTGCCTGCGTGCTGGTCGCGGACAAGGCGCCCGCCGCCACACCGGTGATCACGTTGCCACCGTTGTTCAAGCCAGCGTCGGTCAGTGTCACCGGATTGGTTCCACCACTCACCGTCACGCCACTGGTGTTCATCACCGTATTGCCCGTGGTCACGCTGGTGGCGGTCAGGTTCGGGTTGGTGTCGATGGTCAGGTTGGTCCCACTCCGTGTCACCGCGATATTGCCGCTAGCGCCTTGCGCCACATTCACCGTCGCACCCGGCGCCACATTGGCAACCGCCCCGCCGTTCGCGCTCAAGTTCCAACCTTTGCTGGCGGTGGTGTTGACAGCACTCAACGCACTGTTGACGCTGGTATAGGTATTACCACCCACCGACAGCGATGTCGTGAGCTGACCCGTGCCGCTGTTGTAAGCGCTGCTACCGCCCAGACCCGAAGCGACGCTGCTACCCAAGTTGCCGAGATTGGTCGTGTTGGTCGTCACCTGCTGATTGGTCGCAAACAACTGACTACCGTTCACCGCCTGCGTGCTGGTCGCGGACAAGGCGCCCGCCGCCACACCGGTGATCACGTTGCCGCCGTTGTTCAAGCCAGCGTCGGTCAACGTCACCGGATTGGTTCCGCCACTCACCGTCACGCCACTGGTGTTCATCACCGTATTGCCCGTGGTCACGCTGCCTGAGGTCACGCTGGTGGCGGTCAGATTCGGGTTGGTGTCGATGGTCAGGCCAGTCCCGCTCTGCGTTACCGCGATATTGCCGCTGGCGCCTTGCGCCACATTCACCGTCGCACCCGGCGCCACGTTGACGGCCGTCCCGCCGTTCGCGCTCAAGTTCCAACCTTCGTTGGCGGTGGCGTTGACGGCACTCAACGCACTGTTGACGTTGGTATAGGTATTGCCACCCACCGACAGCGATGTCGTGAGCTGACCCGTGCCGCTGTTGTAAGCGCTGCTACCGCCCAGACCCGAGGCGACGCTGCTACCCAGGTTGCCGAGATTGGTCGTGTTGGTCGTCACCTGCTGATTGGTCGCAAACAACTGACTACCATTCACCGCCTGCGTGCTGGTCGCGGACAAGGTGCCCGCCGCCACACCGGTGATCACGTTGCCGCCGTTGTTCAAGCCAGCGTCGGTCAGCGTCACCGGATTGGTTCCACCACTCACCGTCACGCCACTGGTGTTCATCACCGTATTGCCCGTGGTCACGCTGGTGGCGGTCAGGTTCGGGTTGGTGTCGATGGTCAGGTTGGTCCCACTCCGTGTCACCGCGATATTGCCGCTAGCGCCTTGCGCCACATTCACCGTCGCACCCGGCGCCACATTGGCAACCGCCCCGCCGTTCGCGCTCAAGTTCCAACCTTTGCTGGCGGTGGTGTTGACAGCACTCAACGCACTGTTGACGCTGGTATAGGTATTGCCACCCACCGACAGCGATGTCGTGAGCTGACCCGTGCCGCTGTTGTAAGCGCTGCTACCGCCCAGACCCGAAGCGACGCTGCTACCCAAGTTGCCGAGATTGGTCGTGTTGGTCGTCACCTGCTGATTGGTCGCAAACAACTGACTACCGTTCACCGCCTGCGTGCTGGTCGCGGACAAGGCGCCCGCCGCCACACCGGTGATCACGTTGCCGCCGTTGTTCAAGCCAGCGTCGGTCAGCGTCACCGGATTGGTTCCGCCACTCACCGTCACGCCACTGGTGTTCATCAGCGTATTGCCCGTGGTCACGCTGGTGGCGGTCAGGTTCGGGTTGGTGTCGATGGTCAGGTTGGTCCCACTCCGTGTCACCGCGATATTGCCGCTAGCGCCTTGCGCCACATTCACCGTCGCACCCGGCGCCACGTTGACGGCTGTCCCGCCGTTCGCGCTCAAGTTCCAACCTTCGCCGGCGGTGGTGTTGATGGCACTCAACGCACTGTTGACGCTGGTATAGGTATTACCACCCACCGACAGCGATGTCGTGAGCTGACCCGTGCCGCTGTTGTAAGCGCTGCTACCGCCCAGACCCGAGGCGACGCTGCTACCCAGATTGCTGAGATTGGTCGCGGTGGTCGTCGCTTGCTGATTGGTCGCAAACAACTGACTACCATTCACCGCCTGCGTGCTGGTCGCGGACAAGGTGCCCGCCGCCACACCGGTGATCACGTTGCCGCCGTTGTTCAAGCCAGCGTCGGTCAGCGTCACCGGATTGGTTCCGCCACTCACCGTCACGCCACTGGTGTTCATCACCGTATTGCCCGTGGTCACGCTGCCTGAGGTCACGCTGGTGGCGGTCAGATTCGGGTTGGTGTCGATGGTCAGGCCAGTCCCGCTCTGCGTTACCGCGATATTGCCGCTAGCGCCTTGCGATACATTCACCGTCGCACCCGGCGCCACGTTGACGGCTGTCCCGCCGTTCGCGCTCAAGTTCCAACCTTCGCCGGCGGTGGTGTTGATGGCACTCAACGCACTGTTGACGCTGGTATAGGTATTGCCACCCACCGACAGCGATGTCGTGAGCTGACCCGTGCCGCTGTTGTAAGCGCTGCTACCGCCCAGACCCGAGGCGACGCTGCTACCCAGATTGCTGAGATTGGTCGCGGTGGTCGTCGCTTGCTGATTGGTCGCAAACAACTGACTACCATTCACCGCCTGCGTGCTGGTCGCGGACAAGGTGCCCGCCGCCACACCGGTGATCACGTTGCCGCCGTTGTTCAAGCCAGCGTCGGTCAGCGTCACCGGATTGGTTCCGCCACTCACCGTCACGCCACTGGTGTTCATCACCGTATTGCCCGTGGTCACGCTGCCTGAGGTCACGCTGGTGGCGGTCAGATTCGGGTTGGTGTCGATGGTCAGGCCAGTCCCGCTCTGCGTTACCGCGATATTGCCGCTAGCGCCTTGCGATACATTCACCGTCGCACCCGGCGCCACGTTGACGGCTGTCCCGCCGTTCGCGCTCAAGTTCCAACCTTCGCCGGCGGTGGTGTTGACGGCATTCAACGCACTGTTGACGTTGGTATAGGTATTGCCACCCACCGACAGCGATGTCGTGAGCTGACCCGTGCCGCTGTTGTAAGCGCTGCTACCGCCCAGACCCGAGGCGACGCTGCTACCCAGGTTGCTGAGATTGGTCGCGGTGGTCGTCGCTTGCTGATTGGTCGCAAATAACTGACTACCGTTCACCGCCTGCGTGCTGGTCGCGGACAAGGCGCCCGCCGCCACACCGGTGATCACGTTGCCACCGTTGTTCAAGCCAGCGTCGGTCAGTGTCACCGGATTGGTTCCACCACTCACCGTCACGCCACTGGTGTTCATCACCGTATTGCCCGTGGTCACGCTGGTGGCGGTCAGATTCGGGTTGGTGTCGATGGTCAGGCCAGTCCCGCTCTGCGTTACCGCGATATTGCCGCTGGCGCCTTGCGCCACATTCACCGTCGCACCCGGCGCCACGTTGACGGCTGTCCCGCCGTTCGCGCTCAAGTTCCAACCTTCGTTGGCGGTGGCGTTGACGGCATTCAACGCACTGTTGACGCTGGTATAGGTATTACCACCCATCGACAGCGATGTCGTGAGCTGACCCGTGCTGCTGTTATAGCTCGAGCTACCCCCTAAGCCGCTGGCCGTGCTGCTACCCAGGTTATTGAGCGAGGTGCCCACTGTATACAACTGCGAGCCGTTGATCGCATCGGTAGAGGTGGCCGACACCGTGCCAGCAGCCACATTCTGGATCTGACGATCGGCGCCTGACGCGCCCACCGACACCACACCCGTCGTGTCCGACGTGCCGGCAGGTGTGCCACCGTTGATCGTGTAAGGCCCAGTGGAGTGCGCGGAAGTGACTGAATTTTCGCCAAGCGCGACATCGCCCGCATTCGTCGCCGTGGTCCCCGCGCCCAATGCTACGCCGCCCGTCGCAACCGCGTTTGCTATGAGGCCCAACGCCACCGAAGAGGCCCCATTGGCTATCGAGTTGACGCCCAACGCGACAGCTTCATCGGCTATGGCGGTTGCTCCAGCGCCGATAGCTATCGCAGCGGGGCCCGTCGCGTTAGCAGTGCCCACCGCGATGGCGTTCAGCGCTAAGGCGTTTGCTTGAGCGCCGACCGCTACCGCAGAGGAGCCCGACGCGTTTGCTACTGCGCCGACAGCTACCGCATTGGAGCCCGACGCGCTGGCAGCGAAGCCCACCCCTATGCTACCCGTCGCAATCGCGTTTGACTGGTTGCCCAACGCAATCGAAAAATCCCCAGTGGCGTTCGCATTGGGGCCCACCACGATGGCTTCAGCACCTGTAGCATTTGCTTGAACGCCGAGAGCGATCGCATCTACGGTCGTCGCGTTAGCAAGTTCGCCCAGTGCCAAGGCGCCCGAGGCGGCGTTTGCCTTGTAGCCCAATGCCACCGCATAAAGGCCATTGGCTACCGAATTGGCGCCCATCGCAACCGTAGAGTCACCAATAGCTTGCGCATTGTCGCCCAACGCGGTGGAGGTCGGGCCTTGGGCGTTTGCTTGAAATCCGACAGCTACAGCAAAGAGGCCAAACGCGTTAGCGTTGGCACCCAGCGCCACCGGTCCCGAACCAGTGGCGGCAGCATTGCTGAGTGCTTGGGCACCATTACCTATGGCAATCGCATCTGACCCGATGGCCGTCGCAGGAGTGAGGCAGTTGCTTCCAATAGCGATATTGCCGGTGCCGCCATTTTGTTCTGTTTGCTGCCCCATGCAACCATTCGTATATTGCGCCCATGCATGCCCAGACAAAGTCAGGCACAAGGCAACTGCCACCATGCGCGCAAGCCGTTTTTGGCCACGCTCCGTCACAATACATGTCGTGGCACCTTGCCCTGTAGCGGTGTTGCCCAGATGGGCAAGTTCTGAAGCGACGACCCATTGCCCCAGCGACTTGTTCCAGACTTTGCTGTAAATCTTGTTCATAATGGTGCCCCCTAAGGCCTTCGGTGCTATGCACCGAGCCGATTGCGAATCACTTTCTGCAAACAAAAAACTGCCCCGTAAAACGGGCGGGTATGCCTGACTTGTCACTGCGACCTACGGCTCAGCTAACCGGTCGCGATCGGTGGCCCCGCCCCACTTCCCCTTGATCCCTTACGTTTAGAGATCCCCGACGGCCGAGCACTCGGGGGACGCACTTTGGCCGTCGTCGGCGTTTTCGCCGACCATCGCGTCCTTGTCATGTGGGAAGATCAAGCCACTACGAGCGGATGCGCTTTCACGTCGCATACATGCTGCACTGACGTCTTGACGACAGCTTGCTCACTTCATTTGGACATTTGAATCAGAAAAGTCCTAGGCTCACAAAAAAATGTGATGAATATCTCGCCTATGTGATGATCTATATGCTAGGAAAACATACGAGCCGGGTTGATAGCGACCAACCCGGCTCAAATATTTAAATATCGTTAAATAAGCGCAGTCTTCTTCATGGTGCCGGGTGCGTGCATCGCGCGCAGAGAAACCCGCTTAGGCAAGCTAAGAGCCCGTTTATGATCTCTGCCTGGCTCGCGCCGGATTTGCTTGCCCGCAAGGCAAGGGGGAGCGAGTGATGGGTGATACCTAAGCAAGTGTGAACGCGGTCATGCGGCAAGCAGACAACGTTGACGTTAGCTTGCTAGTGCCAGCCCTCCGGCAAGCATGTACTCAAATAAAGCATAGTCGCTGGTGAGGCCAAGCTTGCGCATGGCATTGTGCTTATGCTGGCTGATCGTTTTAATACTTCGACCGGAATGCCGAGCAATGGTTGAAATGATCCATCCGTCCGCGAGACAGCGCAGAATCTCCGCCTCACAAGGCGACAAGATAAACGCTGGACCAGGCGTAACGGGCATCCTCGTTACCGGATGATCGACCGTCGACAGATATTCGCGAAGGCTCTCGCTCACAAAGCACCGACCCACTTTAATGGCTTGAATAGCCCGCGTTATATCGGCTGGATGAGAATCCTTGTCGACCAAGGCACGCATACCTTCGCTGAGCATGCTACGCATAACGGCCGTGTTTTTCACGCCACTCCACACCACGATGGGTAACAAAGGGACGCACTTGAGCATGGCCCTGAGCAGAGACAATCCGCCAACCTCTAGTTCATCTTTCACGACGGGCATAAAAAAATCAGTGATGCATAGGTCACATGGATGTGCAGCCAACGTATCGAGCAATTGGTGGCCAGACGCAACATCGGCGACAACTTCATGGCCACCTGGCTGTTCACGCAATAGTGCGCGAAGACCAAGCCGTGTGATCGGACAACTATCGGCGATGACAATGCGCATATGCCCCCCCCTGTATTAACCAGGCATAAAATGGCTCAAAGAATCCCCTTTAGGGTGTGCGATGGCACGACCCATCTCCAAAGTTGGCCCTATCCTTGCCTTTGCCATAGGTGAGGCAAAAATTACACCAATGTGATGAAGTTCACATTTTTAGGTGTTTGGACATTCCGGACTGGATGAGATTGTCGCTACAAGTGCCTGAAAATTCGAATACCCGTTTTTTTTCGACATGTAGCCTTATTCAGTCGCCACCGGGCTGTTTTCCGATCGCATGCTCCTATCGCGCGAGGGGCGATATGCGGGGCGATATGCGGGTTGCCCACCTGCGTCTCATTGTGACCCACAGCGTTCAAACGCGAAGGCTGCACCCCCGGCTGCGACGCAAGCCCTTTCATTTTGCAACAAAACGTACTCGCTTCAGGGATGCTGCGGACGCAGGCCGAACAGGATCAACAGCACAGCCCCCACGCAGATACCGCTATCGGCGATGTTGAAGGTGGGGTAATACCAGCCGCGGTAGTAGACCTGGATGAAGTCGGTGACCTGCGAGGCATGCAAGCGGTCGATCAGATTGCCCAACGCGCCGCCGATCACTAAGGCCAGCGGCAAAGCGGTGCGCCATTCATGACGGGCGGTACGCGCCAGCCACACGACCAGTGCACCGCTGATCACCACCGCCAACAGCACGAAGAACCAGCGCTGCCAGCCGCCGCTTTGGGCGAGGAAGCTGAAAGCGGCGCCGGCATTGAAGGCCAACGTCCAGTTGAGGAAGCCCGGGATGACAGGGTGTGGCATGCCTGCCGGTTGCAAGGTGGTGAGTGCCCACCATTTGGTGAGCTGGTCGAGTGCAATCCACAGCACGGAGAGCAACAACCAAGGGAGGGCGTTGGGTTTGGAATGCATCAGTGTCCTCAAGAGATCGGTATAGAACGTAGGTTGGGGTGCAAACCCCAACATTGCCATGCGTGGATATCCAGATGTTGGGGTTTGTACCCCAACCTACGACCACTGGCGATCTTCGCCTGGCCCTTCCACATTGCTTACGCAACGTGCGCAAAGTTCCGGATGCGTCGGGTTGCTGCCCACATCGTCGCAACGATGCCAGCAGCGAATGCACTTGGTCGCGTCGCTCACGCTGGCAGATACATACACTTCGCCACCACCTTCAAGCTGCAACGCAGCCGCATCGGCCGGATGCGGTTGTAACGGCGCGAAGCTCGCCTCGGAAGTGATGAAGAAGAAGCGCAACTCGTCCGCTGTTTCGGCATAACGTGCCGCGGTCGCCGGATCGGCATGCAACACCAGCGTGGCTTCCAGTGCAGCGCCGATTTTCTCGGCCTTGCGCATGTCTTCCAGCACCCGCGAAGCCGTATCGCGAATGGCCAACAGATCCGTCCAATAACGGCGCTGCTCGGCGGAACCCTGCATGTTCATCAGCCCGTCGTACCAGGTTTCGAACAACACGCTCTCACCTCGCTCGCCCGGCATGTGCTGCCAGATCTCTTCCGCGGTGAACGACAGTATCGGCGCCAGCCAACGCACCAGTGCTTCCAGAATGCGGTACATCGCACTCTGCGCGCTGCGCCGGCCGAGGCTTTCGGTCGGCATGGTGTACAGGCGATCCTTGGTGATATCCAGATACAACGCGCCCATTTCGTTAGTGCAGAAGTTCTGCACGCGCTGAACGATCTCCGGGAAATCATAGCGATCGTAGGCCGCTACCACCGCCTGCTGCAATTCATAAGCCTGGCCTACCGCCCATTGATCGAGCAGCAGGCTTTGTTCCACCGGCACCAGGTGCTTGCCCGGATCGAAGCCATCCAGATTACCGAGCAGGAAGCGCGCGGTGTTGCGGATGCGGCGATACATATCCGACACGCGCTTCAAGATTTCCTCCGACAAGGACATCTCGTAGCGGTAATCGGTGGAGGCTACCCACAGGCGCAGGATGTCCGCGCCCAAGCGATTCATGATGTCCTGCGGCTCGATGCCGTTGCCGAGCGACTTAGACATCTTGCGGCCCTGCGCATCCACGGTGAAGCCGTGCGTGAGCAACTGCTTATAAGGCGGCTGGGCGTCGAGCATAGCGGCCGTGAGCAGCGAAGAATGGAACCAGCCACGATGCTGGTCCGAGCCCTCCAGGTAAAGATCGGCAGGGAAACGCAGCACATCGGCGTGCGAGCCCCGCAGCACATGCCAGTGCGTGGTGCCGGAATCGAACCACACGTCCAGCGTGTCGCGATTTTTTTCGTAGTGCTCGGCATCCACACCGAGGAGTTCGGCGGGATCAAGGCTTTGCCACGCTTCGATACCATGCTGCTCGACACGCTTAGCCACTTCTTCCAACAGCTCCGGCGTGCGCGGATGCAGTTCGCCGGTTTCGCGATGGACGAAGAACGCCATCGGCACGCCCCACTGGCGTTGGCGCGACAGCGTCCAGTCCGGGCGATCGACAATCATGTTGTGCAGGCGCTGCTTGCCCCAGGCGGGGAAGAACTGCGTGGCTTCCACGCCTTCCAGCGCAGCCTCACGCAAGGTTTTGCCGCCATCTTTCGGCGTGATATCCATGCCTGCAAACCACTGCGAGGTAGCGCGATAGATGATCGGCGACTTGTGGCGCCAGCAATGCATGTAGCTGTGCGGATGCTTGTGTTGGTGCAGCAGCGAGCCGGCTTGATCCAAGGCTTCGACGATCTTGGGATTGGCCTTCCACAGGAACATGCCGCCGAACAGCGGCAGCCAGGAAGCGTAGACGCCGTTGCCCATCACCGGGTTGAGGATGTCGGCATCCTTCATGCCGTACGCCTTGCACGAGTGGAAATCTTCCACGCCGTATGCAGGAGCGGAATGCACGATGCCGGTACCGGTATCCAGTGTGACGTAGTCGCCGAAGTAGATCGGCGCAAGACGCGCATAACCAGGATCGGCCGCATACAGCGGGTGACGGAATTTCAGATCACCCAGCTCATGACCTTCCACCGAGGCCACCACATGCCCTTCCAGGCCGTAGGTCTTGAGGCATTCCTCGACGCGCTCGGTGGCGAGTATCAGCAAACCCTTTGGCGTATCGACGAGGCTGTAGCTGAATTCCGGATGTAGGTTGAGCGCCTGGTTGGCAGGGATGGTCCAGGGCGTGGTAGTCCAGATCACGATCTGGCCGTTGGGTTTTGGCAGTTGCTGCAAACCAAAGGCTTTGGCCACCGCAGCCGGGTCGTCGAAAGCAAAACCGACGTCGATGGCGATATCGGTCTTGTCCTCGTATTCCACTTCCGCTTCGGCCAGCGCAGAGCCGCAGTCGAAGCACCAGTTGACCGGCTTCAAGCCGCGATAGATGTAACCCTTGCGCAGCAATTCGGCCAGCGCGCGGATTTCGCCGGCTTCGTTCTGCGGCGCCATGGTGAGGTAAGGACGATCCCATTCGCCCAGCACGCCCAGGCGCTTGAAATCGCCTTTCTGCTTGGCGATCTGTTCGCTGGCATAGGCGCGCGCCTTGCTCATCACCTCGCTGGTCGGCAGGTTTTTGCCAAACTGCTTTTCGATCTGGATTTCGATCGGCATGCCGTGGCAATCCCAGCCCGGCACGTAGGGCGCATGAAAGCCTGCCAGCAGCTTGGACTTCACCACCACGTCCTTGAGGATTTTGTTGATCGCGTGGCCAAGATGGATCGCACCGTTCGCATACGGCGGGCCGTCATGCAGTACGAACATCGGCCGTCCGGCGACCTTGGCCTGGATCTGCTGATAACGCCCAACTTTTTCCCATTCGGCCAGCCAGCCCGGCTCGCGCTTGGGCAGGTCGCCGCGCATCGGGAAGATGGTCTGAGGAAGGTTGATAGTGCTCTTGTAGTCCTGGGTCATCGCTCGGGTGCCGTGTTTACGGTGGTTCCGCTTCGATGCCTGGAGGGGACCGAAGCCTCGGTGCTTGCCGCACGCGCTTCGGTGGGGCTCGTCAAATAATCATGATCGTGGCAGCCGCTGCGGCGGACCGGGTGCGCAGGCTTGGCGTGCCGGAGCTCATGATATTGCCTGGTTCACGTCGATCAATACGGGGTTCATTCCCAGGATCTCCCGCGCGGAACGCGCATCATGCCGCATTTGCTCCTTCAATGCGTCCAGCCCGTCAAATTTCATCTCATCACGGAGCTTGGCCACGAATTCCACCGCCATGCGCTGGCCGTAGAGATCACCTTCGAAATCGAACAGATGCACTTCCAGCAAGGGCTCGGCCACTTCATTGATAGTGGGCCGTATGCCCAGACTAGCCACGCCGGGCCAACTGCAAGCGCTCTCGCCCAAGCCCACCCGCACGGCGAAAATACCGTGAACCGGGGTCACCCGCTCACGCAGGTGGATGTTCGCGGTCGGAAATCCGAGGATGCGCCCCAGTTGGTTGCCGTATTCCACCTTGCCCTCGATCACGAAGGGTCGGCCCAGCAAGGGCGTCACTGCGCCGAAGTTGCCAGCAGCCAGCAAGGCACGCACTCGACTGGCCGACACACGTTCGCCATCCAGCAGCACCGCAGGCATGGTGTGGGCAACGAAGCCACGCTCTGCGCCAATCCGTTCCAGCATGGCGACATCGCCTGCGCGTTTGTGACCGAAACGAAAATCGGCCCCGACCCACACTTCACGCACGTTGAGCCGCTCGATCAGCACGCGCTGCACGAAATCTTCGGCGGACATGGCGGTCAGCGCCTGGTTGAAGCGCATCAGCAAGGTGTGCTCCATACCGGCGGCGGCGAAGCCAAGCAGCTTCTCGCGCACGCTGGACAGGCGCGGTACCGGCTCCTTCGAAAAGTAGGCGCGCGGCAACGGCTCGAAACTCACCACGACAGGCGTGCGATCAAGGGCCTGCGCCCGTTCGCGCACTTCATTCAACAAGGCTTGGTGACCACGATGCAGACCGTCAAAGGCACCGACCGCAACCACACTGCCGCCGGGGGCCAAGCACGGCCCCGCAACATCCCGGGACAGTTTCATCATCCGCGCAGTATAGAGGATGCGGTAAGACCTGTTTACGATCAGTCGTGGTGCAATTCACGCAGACGAAAACCTGTCGCGAAAAGTACGCAGACATAAGTGGCACCACCCATGCACACCAGCAAAGCCAGACGCCACACGCGGCCGAGCACCTGCATCTGTGTCCAATCAGGCCAGTACCAGCGCCCCAGCAGCAGCACGACGACCATCGCTCCACCAGCCACGGCCAATCGAACCAGATGACGGCTCCATCCTGCCTGGCGCTGGTAGATGTCCGCCTTGCGCAACCAACGCCACAGCAACAGCAGATTGATATAGCTGGCCGCCGCACTGGCCATGCCCAGGGCAAGATGCAAACCAGGTACTTTGGAAAGACCGTCCAGCAATGGGCCGGACTTCAGCGTAGTTGGCGCCCACATCGCATACAGCGCCAGCAGAAAGAAGCCATTGAGCACCATGTTGGTGATCAATGCAGCCACGCCGGCACGCACGGGGGTGCGCGTGTCCTTGCGCGCATAGAACGCCGGCAGCAAAACTTTCACCAATGCATAAGCGGGCACACCGAAGCTCAAAGCCGTCACTGACAGCGTGGCCATGCGGGTATCGAACGACCGGAACTGGCCGTTCTGGAACAACGTGGCCACCAGCGGCTCGGCCAGCAGCAGCAAGCCGAACATGGCTGGTATGGCAATCAGCAAGGTAGTGCGCAGACCCCAATCCAGCGCTTTGGAAAAACCTTCATGATCAGTGGCCACGTGATGGCGTGACAGTGAAGGCAGGATCACGGTGCCCAACGCCACGCCGAATACACCCAGCGGCAATTCCAGAAAACGGTCCGCCTGCGAGAGCCAGGTCTGCGAGCCGGAAATCAGCAGCGATGCAATCACCGTATCGAACAGCAGGTTGATCTGCGATACCGAGGAACCGAACAAGGTTGGCACCATCTGCCGCATGATCCGGCGCACATCCGGATGGTTCCAGCCCCAGCTCGGCAAGGTCAGCAAGTCGAGTTGGCGCAACGCCGGCAGTTGAAACAGCACTTGCAGAATGCCCGCTGCGAACACCGCCCAGCCCAGCGCAAGAATCGGCGTCTGCAAATGCCGCGACAACCACCAGGCCCCGGCGATCATGCATAAATTGAGGATGACCGGCGTCAACGCCGGCAGCCCGAAACGATGGAAGCTGTTGAGTGCACCACCGGAAAGTGCGGTCAGCGATACAAACAGCAAAAATGGAAAGGTCAGCCGCAGCAGTTCCACTATCAAGGTGAACTTGTGCGTATCGTCCACCGAGCCGGGCGCAAATACCGTTGCCACCTGCGGCGCAAACAGCATGCATAGCGCCGTCACGATCAGCAGCACGCCACCAAGTGTCCCGGATACCCGCGACATCAATATCTTCAATTGCGCATGTGTGCCCTTCTCTTTCACCTCGGTAAAGACAGGAACGAAAGCGCTGGAAAACGAACCCTCGGCAAACATGCGGCGCATGAAACTGGGAATGCGAAAAGCCACCCAGAAAGCGTCGGTGGCCACGTTGGCGCCAAAGACATGGCTGATCGAGATATCCCGCAGCAAGCCAAGCACGCGTGAAACCATGGTCATGCTGCTGAACGAAAGCAGCCCGCGGAGCATGCTGGGGGACTTCATGGGCGGGACGGGATCCTGGGCCGAAACGGGGCGTAGTGTGACAGCTTTGGCTGTCTGCCTCTCTTCGGGCAGGCGAACGGACGTACTTGGCTCCGAGGAGTGAGGAGAGGGTTGGTCGATGTCCCTGAAGGGACCATCGGTTAAAGCCAATGGCACTAACTTAAGCTTGTCTCGCCATCACTCGCCGCAGGTGAGAACGCGTAGGTTGGGGTGCAAACCCCAACATCGGGATGCATGTACGCATGGCAATGTTGGGGTTTGCACCCCTACGCGCCTAACACCGTGCGCACGTCCAGCAACTCCGGAAAAAACTCCAACTCCAACGCCTTCTTCAAAAACGCCACGCCCGAGGAACCACCCGTACCACGACGGTGTCCGATGATCCGTTCCACCGTTTTCATATGACGGAAACGCCAAAGTTGGAAACTTTCTTCCACGTCCACCAACTGTTCGCACATGTGGTACTCCGACCAGAATCTTGCACGCTCTTCGTAAATGCGCTTGAACACCGGCAATAGATCGTCATGGCGCTGATACGGCTCGCTCCAGTCGCGCTCTACGCGCGCAGCTGGCACCGCGTGGTCACGACGCGCCAGGTAACGCAGGAATTCGTCGTAAAGCCCGGGCGCCTCCAGTACTTCCCGCAACTGCGTCTGTGCCGCCGGGTCGTAATCGAATACCTTGAGCATCTGCGCATTCTTGTTGCCCAACATGAATTCGATCATGCGGTATTGCAGCGACTGGAAGCCCGACGACGCACCCAGCACGCCGCGAAATTCCAGGTATTCCGACGGCGTCAGCGTCTCCAGCACCGCCCATTGCTCGAACAGTTGTCGTTGCACCTGCTTCACGCGCGCAAGAATTTTCAGGCACGCATCCAGATCATCAACACGCAGACGCGCGATCGCCAGCTTCAACTCGTGGATGATCAGCTTCATCCACAGTTCGGCCACCTGATGCTGCACGATGAACAGCAGCTCGTCGTGATGCGGGGGCTCACTGAGCGGTTGCTGGGCGGTCAGGAGCTGATCCAGCCGCAGGTAACCGCCGTAGGTCATCCGGCCATTCAGGTCGAGCTGGATGCCCGCTTCGAGATCACGCTGGTTATCCGTCATGGTGCCCGCAAACCTGCAAAAGTGCGCATGTTACCCGGTGCAGAGGCATTTCACGTACGGGCTCGCATGCTGCGGCGTGCCTTGCGGCGCAACATGGCGACCTGCTATCAAATACAGTTTTTGGGATTTCCCTGTGCGTCAGGCCCCACTGGATGGGCCTCGCCTCCCCTGCAGAGATCTTTTCCTTACCCACCCCGGGAGCGAGTCGTGTCCATCGCCGCCAAGTTTGAAATCGAATATCTGCAATACCTCGACGTCGAAGGCAAACAAGTCCGTGACGACCTGCCTAAGTTCGTCACGAATCTCGACCACATGGTCGAACTGTACAAGTTGATGATGTCGACTCGCGTATTCGACGCGAAGTCGGTAGCTCTGCAACGTACCGGCAAGCTCGGCACGTATGCAAGCTGCCTGGGGCACGAAGCCGCGCATGTCGGTATCGGCAGCGCCATGAAGCCAGAAGACGTATTGGCGGTGAGCTATCGCGAATACGGCGCGCAGTTGTACCGTGGCGTGCAGCCGCGCGAGGTGTACATGTACTGGGGCGGCGACGAACGCGGCAACGATTACCAGAACGAGCCCGCCCGCCACGACTTCGCCTGGTCGGTGCCAATTGCCACCCAATGCCTGCATGCCGCCGGCACCGCGCTGGCGTTCAAGATTCGCGGCGAGAAGCGCGTGGCCGTGTGCACGATCGGCGACGGCGGCTCTTCCAAAGGCGACTTCTACGGCGCCATCAACATCGCCGGCGCGCAGAACCTGCCGATGGTGACAGTGATCGTCAACAACCAGTGGGCGATCTCGGTGCCCCGCAAGATTCAGTCCGGCGCGCCGACGCTGGCACAAAAAGGCATCGCCGCCGGCCTGTTCTCCATCCAGGTGGACGGCAACGACATCATTGCCGTGCGCAAGGCGATGGAAGACGCACTGGAACGCGCTCGCAACGGCCAGGGCGGCAGCGTGCTGGAGTTGGTCACGTATCGTCTGAGCGACCACACCACCGCCGACGATGCCCGTCGTTATCGCGGCGAGCAGGAAGTGAAGGACGCCTGGGCCAAGGAACCGATGAAGCGCCTGCGCAACTGGCTGGTTGCCAAGGGTGTCTGGGACGATCAGAAAGAAGAAGCCTGGAAGACCGAGTGCGACGAGTGGATGGACAACGAGGTCAACGCTTACCTGCAGACCAAGACCCAGCCGGTCACAGCGATGTTCGACTACCACTTCGCCGAAGTTCCAGCTGATCTCGCCAAGCAACGCGATCTTGCAATCTCGCTCGAAAAAAAGGCGTAAGAGCCATGGCACAAATCACTCTTATCGAAGCCGTCACCCAGGCACTTGCGTATGAAATGGCCCACGACGAGAGCGTCGTGGTGCTGGGTGAAGACGTGGGCGTCAACGGCGGCGTGTTCCGCGCTACCCAGGGACTGCAGGAAAAATTCGGCGAACTGCGCGTGCTCGACACCCCGCTGGACGAAACCACCATCGCCGGCGTCACCATCGGTCTTGCCACCGCAGGCATGAAACCGGTGGCTGAAGCGCAGTTCGAAGGCTTCATCTACCCGATGATGGAACAGATCGCCTGCCACGCCGCGCGCATGCGCAATCGCACGCGCGGCCGCCTCACCGTCCCGGCGGTATGGCGTGCACCATGGGGCGGCGGTATTCGCGCACCGGAACATCACTCCGAAGCGAACGAACACTTGTTCACCAACATCCCCGGTCTGCGCGTGGTGATGCCCTCGTCGCCTGCACGCGCCTACGGTCTGCTGCTCGCCGCGATCCGCGATCCGGACCCGGTGATGTTCTTCGAGCCCAAGCGCATCTATCGCCAGTACAAGGAAGAAGTGCCCGATGACGGCGAGGCATTGCCGCTGGATGTGTGCTTCGTGCTGCGCGACGGCACCGACGTCACCATCGTTACCTGGGGCGCACAAGTCAAAGAAGCGCTGGAGGCCGCCGACGCGCTTGCCGAAGAAGGCATCAGCGCCGAAGTGATCGACGTGGCCACACTCGCCCCGCTGGACTTCGACACAATTGCCGAATCGGTGCAGAAAACCGGCCGCTGCGTGATCGTGCACGAAGCACCCAAAACCGCCGGCTTCGGTGCCGAGATCGCCGCCCGCATTGCCGAGGAATGCCTGTACGACCTGCTCGCGCCGGTCGAACGCATCACCGGTTACGACACGCATATCCCGCTGTTCCGCCTCGAAATGAAGTATCTGCCGAGCACGGAGCGCGTAGTCGAAGCAGCGAAGCGCACGCTGGCCGCCAGCTGAAGCTTGCCGGGAATCGTAAATCGGGAATAGTTAAAAGCCGCAACCCGCAACGTCCGTCAACCCGCTTCTTCGATTGGCGATTGGCGATTTACGGCCAACGAACCTCATTCTTTAAATCTCGGATTCAAAGCCAATGACCAACATCAAGACGTTCTACCTGCCGGACCTTGGCGAAGGCCTGCCCGACGCCACCATCGTCGAATGGCATGTCAAGGAAGGCGACAGCATCAAGCTCGATGCGCCGCTAGTGTCGATGGAAACCGCCAAGGCGGTGGTCGACGTACCCTCGCCCTACACCGGTAAAGTCACCAAACTGCACGGCGCCGCCGGCGACGTGATCGAAACCGGCGCCGCGCTGGCCGAATTCGAGCCTGACCCGAACGCCAAGCAGCGCGCCGAAGCCGAAGCCACCGGCCACCATCACGGCCCGAGGAAAGCCGCGCCCGAAGCGAAGAAAGTGGTCGCCTCCGATGAAGGCGGCGAAATCGAATCCGACAACGGCAAGACCGCCGATCGCGAAGACGAAGGCACCGTGGTCGGCGCGATGATCAGCGGCAGCCATGTGCACGTCGAACAAGCCGCGAGCGTGGGCGGCGTGAAGGCCGTGCCGGCCGTGCGCGCACTCGCCAAGAAACTGAAGGTGGACCTCACCCGCGTACGCCCGACCGGCGCCGACGGCGTGGTGACCATGCAGGACGTGAAGAACGCTGCCGCACAAGGCACCGCCGCGCTCGACGCTGCACCGGCACGGGCGGTATCGCCCAGCGCCGGACGCCATCTCGCCCCCGAACTGCCGCAGCCGGAACCGGCCCGCACGCCGATGTCGCAAGCCGGCAAGCCGGTGCGCACGGCCCCGCCAAGCGTGCAAGCCAGCGGCCAGCTGGAACAACTCAAAGGCGTTCGTCGCAACATGGCCCGCGTCATGGCCGAAGCACACGCCAACGTCGTGCCGACCACCTTGGTGGACGATGCCGATCTGCATGCATGGATCGGCAAGCAGGACATCACCGCGCGCCTGATCCGCGCCATCGTCGTCGCCTGCAAGACCGTGCCCGCGCTCAACGCCTGGTTCGACGGCAAGAACCTCACGCGCACGCTGCATCCGCATGTCGACATCGGCATCGCCGTTGATACCGAAGATGGCTTGTTCGTGCCGGCCCTGCGCAATGCCGATGTGCTCGATGGCGCAGGCATCCGCGCCGGCATTCAGCGTCTGCGTACGCAGGTGGAAGACCGCACGATTCCGTCATCGGAACTGTCTGGCTACACCATCAGCCTGTCCAACTTCGGCATGTTCGCCGGCCGCTATGCCACCCCGGTGGTGGTGCCGCCGTGCGTTGCGATTATTGGCGCCGGCAAGCTCAGTCATGACGTGGTGGCCGTGATGGGCGGTATCGAAGTACATCGCCGCATGCCAATCAGCCTCACCTTCGATCACCGTGCTACCACCGGTGGCGAAGCGGCGCGCTTCCTCAAGGCGCTGCTGGACAATTTGTCCTTGCCGAACTGATTTCCGGCCAGAACATGACATGTAAAGAGGCGCTCAAAGGGCGCCTCGATTTTTTGGTGCGCTGCTCAGGCCCTGGCGGCCTCGTTAAGGCGCAAATTGCGTGTTTCCGGCGCCCATACCATCGACACGGCCATGCCGGCAAACAGGATCACGCCCAGCACAATGATCGCCGGCTGGAATCCGAAATGCGCCACGCCGATAGGCAACAGGAATGTTCCCACTGCCGAACCGAGGCGACTGCATGCCACTGCCAGTCCTACGCCGCACGCACGCACCTCGGTCGGAAAACATTCTGGCGGGAAGACTCCCACCAGGTTCGACACTGCGGACATGACCAGGGTGAACAATGCAAAGACGGCGATCAGCGCCGCTGCAGAAGATTCCGGTAGCAATCCGAGGGCCAGCAAGGCGACACCAGTAGCGAAAAAGGAAGTGATCAAAAATACCCGCCGTGGCAGCACGATGGTAAGCCAGATGCCAATCACTGCACCAAGGATCAGAAAACCGTTAAGCAGCAAATCTGCAACGTGCCCGTCCTCCAGGTGAAGCATCTTGAGAATGCCCGGAAGAAACGTATAGATCGCGAAATACGGAATGACCAAGCAAACGAAGAAGATGCAATTGAACAGCGTGCGGCGAATCAGGTCCCTCTTGAACAAGCGTGCATAGCCACCTGAATGCGCATGTTCGCCATGCTCATGCATCTTGCTGGTGTCCAGGCGCACCTTGGCACCGAAATAGCGACGAACGATCGCTTGCGCTTCACCAAGCCGCCCCTGGCCCAGCAACCAGCGCGGCGATTCGGGCGTCCCCATGCGCAGAATCAGCACGATCAACGCGGGGAGGCCAGCCGAAGCCAGCAACCAGCGCCATGCATCGGGCGAAACATGTCCATATTGCATACCGATGAGATTGGCGGCCACATAACCGATCGTCCATATCACACTGAACGATCCCAGCAACATGCCACGATGCTTGCGTGGTGAGAACTCGGCCAGAATGGCGTGTCCAACGGCAAAATCACCGCCCATGCCGAAACCGAGCAACACACGCATGATGCATAGCTGAAGCGGCGAATCAACAAAGAATTGGGCAAACGCCGTCGTGGTGATGATCAGGAAGCTGAGCAGGAAGATCTTCTGCCGTCCGACACGATCCGACAACCACCCAAACAGCAGGCTGCCGATGAAAATACCAGCCAACGCAGAACTGCCGATCAGGCCATGCCAGAACGCGTCCAGCTCCATCTGGGCACTCAATGAAGGCAATGCATAACCTATCGTACCCAACGCATATCCTTCGGTGAAATGAGCACCGAAGGTCAGGCCTGCCATTTTGCAGTGAAAGCCATTGAGTGGCACATCGTCCAGGAACGTGTAATCGCGCTTCGAAAGTTTCGCTGCTGCGCCCCTCAACGCTTGCACCGAACTTGCCTGTCCGTCGCCACTTGCCATACCGTCTCCTTAGCTTCCTGAGTGAGCGTCACCCGCTCACGGATCATCTGTCTGCAACGCTTTTTTCACTTGCCGCGCGACACGACTCCTTCTTGCAGAGCCTTCAAGACTCTGCATCTAGATCAATTCAAACCGCCCATCATCAGGTACTTGAGCTCGAGGTATTCATCGAGCCCATATTTGGAGCCTTCGCGCCCAAGGCCTGACTGCTTGACGCCACCGAACGGTGCGACTTCGGTTGAGAGAATTCCCTCGTTGATACCAACCATTCCGCTTTCCAGCGCCTCGGCAACACGCCACGCGCGTGCCATGTCGCGGGTATAGAAGTAGGCGGCAAGACCAAAGGGTGTACTGTTGGCGGCGACAATCGCTTCTTGTTCGGTGTCGAAACGGAAGCATGCTGCAACCGGACCGAACGTTTCTTCTTGCGCGATCAACATGGCAGGCTTGGTGTCCGTCAATACGGTAGGTTCATAGAAGGTGCCGCCGAGTGCACTCTCCTTGCCACCGGTCAACACCTTGGCGCCTTTGTCCAAAGCGTCCGCGATGTGCGCCTGTACCTTGCCGAGCGCAGCCTGGTTGATCAGTGGTCCCTGATCCACTTCACCAGCCAGCGCATCGCCAACACGTAGTTTACCAACGGCGTCGGCGAGCGCCTTGGTGAATGCATCGTAGATGCCACTCTGTACGTAGAAACGATTGACGCAGACACAGGTCTGTCCCGTGTTGCGGAATTTCGACGCCATCGCGCCGCGCACCGCGGCATCGACATCCGCATCGTCGAATACGATGAATGGCGCGTTGCCGCCCAGCTCCAGCGAAAGCTTCTTCAGCGTATCGGCGCTCTGCGCGGCGAGCAGCTTGCCGACGCGCGTCGAACCGGTGAATGACAGTTTGCGCACGATGTCCGAGCCGGTCATGACGCCGCCAATGGCCACCGCATCGCCGGAAACGATGTTGAACACACCCGCGGGAATGCCTGCCTGTTCAGCCAGCACCGCCAGCGCAAAGGCTGAAAGAGGCGTCTCTTCCGAGGGCTTCAACATCATGGTGCAACCAGCCGCCAGCGCTGGCGCTGCCTTGCGCGTAATCATCGCAAGCGGGAAATTCCATGGTGTAATGGCCGCGACCACGCCGACCGGCTCGCGCGTCACCACAATTTTGCTATGCGGAAAGGGGCTGGGAATGACGTCGCCATAGGCCCGTTTGGCTTCCTCGGCAAACCATTCCATGAAACTCGCCGCATAGGCCACTTCGCCGCGAGCCTCAGCGATGGGCTTGCCTTGCTCACGCGTGAGCAATTCGGCCAGCGCATCGCGGTGCTCCAGCATCAGCTCGCCCCAGCGGCGAACCTTGATACTGCGCTCTTTGGCCGTCAACGCGCGCCACGCAGGAAATGCAGCCGCCGCCGCGGCTACCGCCTGTTCTGCTTCGGCGGCACCACCTTTCGCCACATCGACAATCACCACACCCGTGGCAGGATTGCGAACCGGATAGGTTTCGTTGCTCGTCATCCACTGGCCATTGATGTAGTTCCCGTTACGTAAAAAATTGCTCATGCAGCGTTTCCTTTTACAGCCGCGAACACACCCATGGCATCGCGCGATTCGCGCGGAATGCGGCGACCTGCGGTGTAGTCGTTGATCAAGTCACAGGGTGTGTAGTTGCGTTCGAGCTCGTGCAGCTCATCCCCATCCAGATGCATTTCGAGGGCAGCCAGTGCGCTGTCGAACTGCGCCGCGCTATCCGCGCCTACCAGCATGCAGTTGATATGCGAATGCCCCAGCACCCAAGCCTGGGCTACTTGAGCAGCAGATACACCGCGACGCGCAGCGACCCGTGCCGTCGAGGCAGCGATTTCCTGCGAGGCCTTGTCGCCATACATCTGAGAGGTGAAGAAGTCAGTTTGGTTGCGCGTGGACTTCGCATCGCCAGTAAGCAATCCGCGCGCAAGCGGGCTGAACACCGACACACCCATCCCTTGGTCGGCGCAGTACGGAATCATCTCTCGCTCCTCCTCGCGGTAGGCGAGATTGAGCTGGAGCTGCATGTTGACCGGCTTGTGCCAGCCGTTGCGTTCGCACACCTGCATGATTTTGGCAAGCTGCCAGGTGTACATGGTGGATACGCCGATATAACGTGCCTTGCCGGAACGGACGACCTCGTCCAACGCCCCCATGGTTTCTTCAACGGGCGTGTTCACGTCGAAGAAATGCAGCATGTAGATATCGACATAGTCCATATCCAGGCGCTGCAGCGAGCCATGGATACCGTCCATGATGTGCTTGCGCGAATGACCACCCGCATTGGGATAGGCGCCCATGTCGTAGCCGACCTTGGTGGTGATCACGACTTCCTCGCGACGCACCAGGCGATTGAGGATGCGACCGACTACTTCTTCGCCCACGCCCGTGGAATAGAAATCCGCCAGATCGATGAAGTTGACGCCCGCTTCCAATGCATGACGCACAATCGGCTCGCTCTGCGCTTCATCGAAAATCCACGGCTTCCAGCGTGGCGTGCCCATGTTCATGGTGCCAAGGCACAGACGCGATACTTTCAGGCCAGATTGGCCAAGACGCACATATTCCATACGATTGATTCCTGATCTGTCGGGTGCGGCCGTTCAGACTTTCGGTGTATAGAACGGATTGCTGACGTCAGCCGCAGCGGCGAACACCTCATCGCGATGTGGCAAACTGAGCATGGCTGCGCGGATGGCGTTCTTGCAGGCGTGGTAATTGTTTTCGTAGACCGCGTCCAAATCGTCACAGGCAGGATTGACCCAGTTGGCCGACACGACGACCCAGTCGTTTTCAGCCTCCGGCGGCAACACGCCTTCTTCCAGCGATTCCGCTACAGCCTTTGCGATGCCTGCCTGCGAAGCGCCCCACGTTGCATTGCCGTGAAAGTCGTTGGCGATCTGCGCTTTGTTCACATACAGCGTCAACGGCTTAGTCGGCACCCCTGGCCTGGCGATGATGACAAACGGTGCGTGACCTGCCGATGGGGTCGCCAGCGCAGTCGAAAATGCCTGGCCCACCGGACCATTGCGCGGCCCCATTAGCACATTGATGTGAGCGAGATTGACGCCCGGACCTTCGAATCCTTCACCTATGTAAAGCGTCTTGCCTTCCGACGTGCTCATCTCTTCCTACCACTCAGCCATCTATCGATATACCGATTTTGCTTTTGTTGTGGTGCTCGGATGAATCGAGGTTTTCTGAGATGGGCATGAGTAAAACTCAGCACTCGATGTACTGAAACACCTACATTACATGCTAATAATTTCGTACTATTACCGCTGCTTTGCAGCACATTGAGGCAACAGATATCGCCGCATGCACCGCATCACGTACGCGAGCCTGGCGACGATTTCATAGTTCACCGCCCGGCTACGTCTCTTACGAGGTCACGCTTCCCGACAATCGCATGGTGACCCATAGTCCACCGCCTTCACCATTCCTGGCGCTGACTTCGCCACCGTGCACGTGCATGACGCGCCGCACGATGGTCAGGCCCAAACCGTGGCCATTTGCATGTACGGCGTTGGTACCGCGATAGAAAGGCCGGAACAGCAACTCCAGCTCGTTGACAGGAACACCAGGGCCGTGATCGCGGACTTGCATTTCGGTCTGTCCCCGATGATGACCTACTCTGACTTCAACATCGCCGCCCGCCGGACTGAATTTGATCGCGTTGGCGATCACGTTATCCAGCGCACGCTCAAGCAAAATGCCACTGCCCAACACCGTCACCGGTCCATGGTCGATCCAATGCAGCCGTACGTTCCTTGCTTCGGCTTCGATGCGTGCTGCATCCAACCGTTCCCGGGCAAGATTGACTAAATCCACTGACTCCCGTTCCATGCCAGGCAGATCGCCTTCAAGCCGCGACAACGCCAGCATTTCCGCGGTCATACGATCCATGCGTGCGATCTCCCGCTCGGCCCGCTTGAAGTGCGCCGCCGCCTCCTTGGGATCATGGCTGTGCTGCGCGAGATCCAGAAGCAGGTGCAGACGCGTCAGTGGCGAACGCAGCTCATGCGAAAGGTCCTGTAGCACACCACGATCATGCGCAACTAGGACCTCGATGCGCTCGGCCATGCTATTGAAATCACGAGCAAGCTGGCCCAGCTCGTCATGCGCGCTGCTCCAGCGCTCGTCGACACGCGTCGCAAATTCACCGGCGGCCATCTTGCGCGTCGCGCCGCGTATCGCCTCCACGGGGCGCGACACACTGCGCGCCACCCACCAACCAATGGCAATGATCAGCAGTAACGAAAGCACCAATTGCACGCCAAGCAAGATTTTTCCCGCATGTGACGCGGAATGCGCGCACGTGAACTGCTGATGGCGACCAATTGCCGTGCCTGTCCGTCACGCTCTTTCACTTCTTCCACTGCGATGTAGAAACCATGCATCGGATTTAGTTCGATGCTGTTCCCCGCCGCCAGCCACCCTGGCAAGGCCTCGCGTATCGCAGGAGGCAGGTGGATCTCGCGCAATGGCAGACCATTTTCGTAGAGCGTCGCTTCAATACCTTCGGCATGCTGCTGTTGCACCCAGGCGTCAAGACCGTCAGCGCCACCTGTGTGGTAAGCATTTTCAGCCGCCTGCGCAATGGCCGGCCAGTCGATGCGCTGCTCCGCCGAAAACGCGATGAATCGGCTGGTCAACCAGCTTCCCAGCACCAACACCAGCAGATTGGCGATGCAAAAGAAGATCAACAGATGCCAGAAAAGTGGGCTTCGGAAGGGGCTCTTGAACGAATTCATGTCAGCCCTCCGCCGTTGGACAACAGCACGTAGCCCGCCCCGCGGATGGAATCGATACGCGGTGAGTGCGGCGATGCCTCCGCCAGCTTGTGACGCAGACGGCTGACATGCACATCGATGCTGCGATCGAAGCGCTCCAGCTCACGTCCCAGTGCCACACGTGTGAGCGAGGTTTTGTCGATGACCTCCCCGGCGCGCTGCACCAGCATCAGCAGCAGTGCGAATTCGGCACCGGTGAGGTTGAGCTCGTGCTCGCCCGCATAGGCGCGACGCTCACCCGGCAGAAGACGCAACACACCTGCCGTGAGCACACCCGCACCTTCCATCGTATGCCGGCGCAACTGGGCACGCACACGAGCCAGCAGTTCACGCGGCAAGCAGGGTTTGGAGAGATAGTCGTCTGCGCCCAGTTCCAAGCCCACCACGCGGTCCACCGGTTCCCCACGCCCGGACAGCATGATCACCGGCAAGCGATGCTGCGCACGCAACTCGCGCAAGGTATCCAGACCACTGCGACCGGGCAGCATCACATCGAGAATCAATAGATCTGGGCGCAATGCCGGATCACGCAATTGCGCCAGCACGGCCTCGCCATTGTGCACCACATCCACCTTCAGGCCTTCACGGCGCAGGTATTCGGAAAGCAGCGCGCACAGTTCGCGGTCGTCATCGCCAATCAGGATTCGGGACATGGACAGCAGCAAGCCTTGGAAAAGAACGTGCTTACTATCTCATTACCCGCTGCAATTGGTTTCAAGGTGTTTGCGCAAGCTTGACTTTACCCTTCTTTACACGACCGCAAAGATCTTAAACGCGCCCATGCTATCCAATAGTCACCAACAACCCCCAACAAGCAGGAGCTTGATATGCGCAAGACAATGACCCTGTCGATTATCCTGGCCGCAGCCCTTGGCTGCTCCACGCTGGCACTCGCCGGCCCGGGTGGACAGGGTGGCCCCGGCTTCCATGGCCATCACGGTGGCGGTTTCATGGCACTCCGCGGCCTGAACCTGACCGATGCCCAGAAGGCCCAGGTCAAGCAGATCGTGCGGCAGAGTTTCACTCAGTTGAAGCCGCAGTTCCAGGCGGTCCGCCAACAGCGCCAAGCGTTTGAAGCCTTGGCCCCGAACTCCTCGGGCTACCAGGCCGCCGCCGCCAGCCTGGCCCAGGCTGAAGCTAGCCTCACCCAGGCCCGTATCACGGCACGTGCTTCGGTGACCACCCAGATCTACACCACAGTGCTGACTAATGCCCAGCAGAGCCAGTACATCGCTCAGAAGGCTGCTTTCCAGGCCCGCAAGGCGCAATGGCAGCAGTTCAAGGCGCAGCACCCGGTGTCGTCAACCCGTTCCTCTCAGTCATAACCATGAAGCCTCACGGTTAGCCGCACTTAGCGGACGTTCTAACCTGAATGAGCTTGGCGATCGCCGCTGCATCGGCGATCGCTTTTTTAATCAGAGCACGGATCGATCGCGATACGCCTGCATGCGCGCAATTCATTTTCTGCGCATGCAGTTCTAGTATTCACTCTCCTGTGCGGCAAGTACGTCCAGCGCTCCCCGCAAGTATTGAAGAGCATGGTCGCGGGTCGGCTCGTCCACGTAGTCCGGGGTATTGGCAACGGGTTCGCCATCCAGTTCCAGCACTAGCGAAAGCGGCAGAGCGTGCAAAGTGGCGGCTGTGCCTCCCAGCGTTTTCAGCTTCTTCTGCACAGCGCCAGCAGCCTTGGGATCCTGGAAAGATTTGGACAGCAGCAACTCGTCGCCATCGGAAGAGAATAGGCGGAAACGGAAGCTGCCATCCGTATCGCGGAAGCTAGCAAAACGCGGTGACTTCACCGCTTTCGAAGCCTGCCTTGCCTTGCCCGTATTCACGGTAACCGAGGACATTGCGCGCAAGCCGATCGCCTCACGCAGTTCGGACAGCTTCGACGCGGCGATGGCACGTGCCTTGCGTGCACCGTCACGCAAGATTTCCTCAATGGTGGCAGGGCGTGCAATCAGGCTCTCGTAACGTTCGCGCATCGGCGCCACGTCCGCTTCGATACGTTCATACAGCACTTGCTTGGCTTCACCCCAACCGATGCCTTCCTCAAGCGCAAGACGGAACGCGGTACTCTCTGCCTCGCTGGCGAAGGCGCGAAAAATGGTGAAGAGCGAGGAACTGTCTGGATCCTTCGGCTCACCCGGCACGCGCGAATCCGTGACGATACGCATGATGGTTTCGCGCAATTGCCTGACCCCACCGGAAAACAGCGGAATGGTGTTGTCGTAACTCTTGGACATCTTGCGACCATCCAGGCCCGGCAGTGTCGCCACTTGCTCCTCGATCAACACCTCAGGCAGCACGAAGAATTCACGCCCATAAATATGATTGAAGCGCTGGGCGATATCGCGCGCCATTTCGATGTGCTGGATCTGATCGCGGCCCACCGGCACCTGCTGCGCGTTGAACGCCAGGATGTCGGCTGCCATCAGCACCGGGTACATGTAGAGGCCGGCCGTTATACCCGCATCCGGGTCTTGCCCTTCTTCGCTGTTCTTGTCTACCGCTGCCTTGTAGGCATGTGCGCGGTTGAGCAGGCCCTTGGCCGTGACGCAGGTCAGCATCCATGCGAGCTCAGGAATTTCCGGAATATCCGATTGCAGGTAGAAGGTGACCTTGTTCGGATCCAGCCCGGCAGCCAACCAGGTGGCGGCAATTTCCAGGCGCGAGCGTTCGATGCGGGCCGGATCATCACTCTTGATCAGTGCGTGATAGTCGGCCATGAAGAAGAAGGCATCGACATCCGCACGGCGGCTTGCTGCAATCGCCGGCCGAATCGCACCGACATAATTACCAAGATGCGGCGTACCGGTCGTGGTGATACCTGTAAGGACGCGTGTTTGCATGCGCGGAGTAGGCTCCTGCCGAAGAAGATGACACGTCCGCGCAAGCGTCGCGCGGACATCGATTCAAGCAGTGTACGAGTAAAGCATCTTCGAAGTGATCAGCGTTTTACAACTTCAATCCGGTCCGCGCATCAGCGTGGACTTGCCAAACAGCGATTCGACCAGCTCGACCGCCAGCTTCGCGGTCTGGTTGCGCTTGTCGTAAGCGGGGTTCAGCTCGACGATATCCAGTGAACCCAATCGCCCCGTGTCAGCCATCATTTCCATGCAAAGCTGCGCTTCACGATAGGTCGGGCCGCCACGCACGGTGGTGCCGACACCTGGAGCGATGGAGGGATCGAGGAAATCGACGTCGAAGCTCACGTGCAGATGGGTATCGGCGTCGAGGCCGTCGAGCGCCTCTTCCATCGTCCGTTTCATGCCCACCTCGTCGATGTGGCGCATATCGTAAATATCCACCTGTGCCTCACGCACCAGCCGCTTTTCGCCTTCATCAACCGAGCGGATACCGATTTGGCGAAACACGTCCGGCGTGGTGGCCGGCACACGCTTGCCAATCTCCACCAGCTCACGCGGTCCGTTGCCGCAAAGGCAAGCGACCGGCATGCCGTGGATATTGCCCGAAGGCGTGACCTGCGAGGTGTTGAAATCGGCGTGTGCATCCAACCACAACACGCGTAGCTTACGACCCTGCTCGCGGCAATGGCGCGCCACGGCGCTGATCGAACCAATGGCCAAGCAATGGTCACCACCCAGCATGATCGGCAAGCGATCGGCCTGCAGTTCGTGGCGGATGGCCACGTGCACGGCCGTGTTCCAGGCGATCACTTCAGATAGGTGCCGATAACCGTTTTCAGGCGGTAGCCAGGGATTCATCGGACCATGCAGATTGCCGCGATCGATCACCTCCAGACCCCGACGGCGCAGCTTCTCCCCAAGCTGTGCCACACGCAAGGCTTCCGGTCCCATCGAGGCGCCACGGTGCCCGGCGCCGATATCGGTCGGCACGCCGACCAATGCAATCACCTGCTTGTTCATACCGCTTTTCTCGTATTTTTCCTACTCAGAACCCCAAGTTTAGCTGCTCGACAGCGCCATCGGCACGTTTGCAGGAGGCCATTCAGCACCCTTCCAGCGGGCCATCAGCAGCAAAAAGCCCGCTTTGCAGCGGGCTTTTTGGAAATACTGGTGCCGACAGTCTGACTCGAACAGACGACCTACCGCTTACAAGTTAGTTAGACTTTGGCGGCAATTCATAGAGTTACGCGCGTTATTTTTACGGAAAAACGCGCCTTTGGGCATCATCCAATCAAAGAGTTAGGCACCATTTTTACGGGGTGAAAGCCGCCCTGCAGGAGATGAATAGTCAGAAGTAATAATAAAGTCCACTTCAACCGGCCACGCACACTTGAAACGGTGCGGTGTCACGGCCCCCGCATGCCCCTCCCCTTTGGGAAGGACCCGTGGAATTCTGACACGGTGCGGGGGTGAGGGATGACGGCGTGGCCGCTGCTGGGGAGAGTGTTTGTGGCGAGGCACTGGCAAGCTGTCCAACATAGACAGGTGGAGGGTCAAGAGGATGAGGCTTGAGGAAGCTTTCAGCATGCAGTTTGGGGAGATCATCAGCGCCGAACGGGCTTATGAGCTGTTTTGGGCTGGGATCATCGATGATAAGCGCGCTTTTCGGTGCCCCGGCGACGGCTGCGCGGCACAAGTGACCTGCGCCAACTTGGATGCGTCGGAACAGGACTTGAAGGTCCAGCCGCATTATCGACCCTATGGCGACCATATCGAGGACTGCCGATTCGATATCAAAGCGCCATCCACCAGCAGCGGCTCGACAAGAGAGGGCAACCCGACATCCAGCCTTAACCCCGCCATACCTGACGTATTTCATACAGCCAGACCCAAGGACCATTTCGTCGTGCGCACGACGGAAAGAACATTGAGCCGCACCAGCAGCTCTGGCGCAGCGGGATCACGCACCGAGGCATCGTCCGGAGTGTCCGGCAGCCGGCGCCGACATCACTACGCGGTCAGCAATCTAGTATCGCGCTGGCTTCACCTGCGCGATGAAGGGCGTTTATACGATGAAAGCGTGCAGCTTGTGCAGCAAACGCTGGCCTACGGGCAGTTATTCAAGGGCATTTTCAATCAGGACGCCAGCAGGTATGCGGGGGTGCAACTCGTCTATTGGGGAAAGGCACGTGCCCGCCGCCTAGAGTTTGGATATCGCATGGCGTTCAGTAGCAAGATGCTGGTAGAAGGCGCCGCTTACAGCCCTTCTCTGTTGCTGCGTGATGACATCATCGAATCGTGCCCGTACAAGAAGCGCATTACCACAAGACTTGAAAAGGCCGTCAAAGAGGACAGCGGCTACTGCATCCTGTTTGTGTACGGCGCGCCGGAAGTCGTCCCCAACCCCAAATACGCAGCGGCTCCCGAATCACAGCAGCAGTACTTCATCAACTTCAACATCGAAAGCTTGGACATGATGGACGTTCACCAAGTGAGCCTATTTGAACGCTTACGTGTCGAAAACTGACTCATCGAGATAGAAAGGCCCCCTTTGCGGGGGCCTTGGGGTACTACACCGCCTACAGGGGGGAAGGCGGTCTAGGGTTAGCTGCCGAGGGAAGAACACCCTCGACACAAGCAGGCTAGCCCGCACCGCGTAGCGATCAAAGCGGTGAGCACCGTATCTTGGCGTCAGCATCGGCTGGCATGGCTTAAAAAGCCCGCAAGACGCCTTACGCCGCCGCATACCCCGCTTCAGGCCCAACCACCACATCCCGCACCTCCACATTGATCAACCCCGCCACCTCCTGATTACTATTCGGCCGCTCCGCTTCCACGCCGCAACGATAACCGCGCGTGTCCAGGCTATGTCGCACGTGCGATACCAGCCATTCGCCGGCCACATCCTCGCGCCAGCCTTGCAGCACCAGCATCGCCTCGCCGGTCAGATCCGGGCGGCCAGCCATGTCGTGGATGGAAAAGCGGATTTCCCTGCGCGCCCGGCGCGCCAACTCGGCGCGCACGGCCGCCGCGGCAGCATCCGCATCGCTGAAGTGGATGCGAATGCGCGTCACCGGATCGCCGCTGCCGGCGCTCACCTGATGGCGTTCCGCCGCGCGGGTGAGGTGGTAATAGGCCACCACCGTGCCGGGTGACTCGCGGGTGGTTTGCGACATCTCCCATTGATCGATATCACCGGGCGTCAACACAATGCGCGGCAGCTCAATACCCGTCACGCTTTTGGATTCGCCGCGCTTGGCGAAGATCAACCGGCCGCCGGCCGGCTTGGCGATCGCGTCGTAACGCTTGGCCAGGCGCAATAACAGATTGATGTCGCTCTCGTCGGTCTGATCGGTGTGCGGCAACTTCACCTCCGCCAGCGACGGCGAAACGGCCGACTCCAAACCATGCTCGCCGGCCATAAGCGTCACCATGTCACCAAGGGTGGTGTTATCCGGCCAACTGCGCGTTTTCTGGCTTTGCAGATCGCTCTTGCCCTTCGGCGTGCCATCCCACGGCGCCGCATGCGCCTGCAGCACCATCTCACCCGGCCAGCCCCGCAGCGTCACGCCGTCGCACACATACAGCCCCATGCGCCGCACCGTATCGTCGTACCCCAGCCATACTTCGAGCTCGGCGCCGGTGGGTGGGATGCGCACCGGCCACGCCGGCTGGCTGTCATCCAACACCAGTTCGAGCGAATCCCCCTCCACGCCGGTCGCATCGTTCAACGACAAGCTGACAAACCGCGCGCGGATCGTATCGGTGATGTCCTGGCCGTTCGCCGTCACCCGAAACGCCGGCATCAATCCCATAACGACACCCCGTTTTGCACGCTGCTGGGCAAGGTCATATCGGGTAGATCAATGGCCAGCCCGCCGGGCAAGATCGGCCCATGCTCCGACAAATCATAATTGGCCTCCAAAATCGCCGTCACAATGCTCGACGACACCCGGCCGTAATGCTTGAGCGCCACCACATCCAGCACATCACCTTGGCGCGTCACGTATGCGGCCATAGCGCCCCTCCGCACACGTTATCCGCTTGACGTATTACGCAACACGCAATACCATGCGCAACATGGCTATCCAATCCTTCGCCTGCAAACACACGCAAGCCCTGTTCGAAGGCGGCCACCCGCGCAAATTTCGGGCGTTCGAAGACGCTGCTATCCGCAAGCTCAGCCAACTGGACGCCGCCTTGACACTGGACTTCCTGCGCTCCCCGCCCGGCAACATGCTCGAAGCCCTCAAAGGTGATCGCAAAGGCCAGCACAGCATCCGCATCAACGGCCAATTTCGGCTGTGCTTCGTGTGGATCCAGGCAGGCCCTACCCACGTTGAAATTGTCGACTACCACTAAGCAGGCAACACCATGACCAAGCCCATCAACCGCATGCGCCCCGTGCACCCCGGCGAGATCCTTCGGGAAGATTTCCTGGCCCCCATCAGCATGAGCGTCAACGCCCTTTCTCTGGCGCTTGGTGTGCCCGCCACCCGCATACATGAAATCGTCAACGAACGCCGCGCCGTCACCGCCGACACAGCCGAGCGGCTCGCCCGTTACTTCGGCGGCGATGCCGCAAGCTGGCTGGCGCTGCAAGCCGCCTACGATCTCAAAACACTGCCCACCCACGACGACATCCTGCGCCGTGTGATTCCGCGCGCATCCAACGGCTAGCCCTTCGCGTCTCATGCCGGCACCATCTGATCGTCTGGAACGCGGGTGATCGACAACGTGAACTCCACCTTGCGCGGTGTGCCATCCTGCTTGTGCAACGCCTGCTTTTCCTCGATACCCTCGATCACCCACCAGCCCAGCACCCGGCCAAAACTGTCGATCCACTGCAACGGCTCCCCCTTCGCCGCCAGCACGCGCAAATCATCCAGTTGCCCATGGCCACCGCGCCAATCCGGAAACAACACACCCGGCAACGTCACGCTGTCCTCATCCGGCCCCGTGTACTGGCGCGTGGCCAACCTCCCGTAGCGCTCCATCTTCGGCCACCTGAACTGCGTATGTCGCGACAGCTCCGAATACACAGCCGTGGCGATCGAGAACTTAAAGCCGCCCAACATCATCAACACCGGCACATTGCCGCTGTCGTTGCGCACAAACGTATCGATCGTCAGATCCAGCAAACCCGTGCGCAGCTCTGTCCAGTTCGTCGCCATGCCATCACCCATCCCACGCCGGATCCATCATGCCCGTGCGCTGATACTGCTGGTGCTCCATCTTCGTCAACGCCGCCACACGGCGCGCCAACGCATCGCTTGATTCACCCGGCTGCTGCACGATGTTGAACGTATTGGTCTGCGTCATCGCACCTCGGCCACGCATCGCCACGGGTGCCAAAGCAGGGGCACCAGACCGTGGCGCCTCCTCGCCCGGCGCTCCCGTGTACCACTTGATATCGGCTGGCCCCGAATCCATGCCCAGAAACTTTTTGAAGCTTCGGTACTTGGTCGACACCCAATCGACCTTGCTCACCACCCAGTCGATGCCCGCCTGAAACACGCCCTTGATGCCTTCCCACACGTGCGACAAGTAGCTTTTGAAGCCGTCGCACATCGTGTTCCAGCCCTGGCTGATGCGCGCACCATCCAAGGTGAAGATGCCGGCAATTACGTCCCACGCACCACGAAAAATCTGCGTGATGCCCTGCCATAGCGTCGCCATAAACGCGCTGATTGCATCCCAATGCTTAATGATCAAATACGCACCCAGCGCGATAGCCGTGATCGCGAGCCCTATCGGGTTCATCAAGAACGCGCGGCCCAACCACAGCACACCCTGCCCAACCAAACCCAGGGCACTACCCAACAACCGCAACACCGGCAAAAACCGCACCACCGACACATGAAAGAACGCAAACACGCGCAGGCCAGCACCCAGCGTAAGCAACACCGGCGACAGCGTAAGCAACGCACCCGACACCAGCCCTAGCCCCACCGCAATCGCCTTCACCGTCCCCGGATTATTCTGCGCAAACACGTTGAACCGATCCAGCACACCCGACGCCAGCTCGATCGCCCGCGTCCACAACGGCAGCACCTTTTCACCCGTCACCAGCCAGGCATCATGCAGCTTGCTCATGGCCATCAGCTGCTTGCCCTCGGCCGTCTGCGCGCCCTCCTTGCTCAATTGGTCGATGTCATACGCCTCCGCGTTAACACGCGCGCTCTTGTCGATATTCGCTTGCTGCAGATACATCGTCCCGAACAAATCGGCGGCCTTGCGGTTGGTGAAAATCGAGCCAATCGCATCCAGCACCTGATCCTTGGACGTAATGCCCTTCTCAGCCAGCGTCGGCAGCAACACCTGTTTCATCCACTCGTATTGCGACGTGCGGAACAAGTCCGCACCCTTCAGCGCCCCCGGGTCCAGAAACTTCACCTGGCCCGCCTTGTCCGCCACCACCTTGCTCTTATCGCCAATCAGCCCCAGGTCTTCCAGGTTGCGCGCGGCACGCACCGATGTGCGCCCCTGATACAAATTCTGGTACGCGGAATTGAGTGCCGTACCCACCGCCGAGCCGCCCAGCTCCTGCACCAGCGGCTCCAGCCCGTAATAGAAAGATTTATCGTCCATCCCCTTGGCCGCCAAGCCGCCGCGCTTGATCACCTCGATCCAGTCCTCCGCGCTCACCCGGCCACCCGTGGCAGCGATCACCTGCTGCACCATATTTGCCTGCTTGGCGAACGCAACCGGGCTGGCCAGACCGCCGCGCAGCTCGATGGTCTTGAGCATATTCATAAACGCCTGTTCGTTCTGAGCCCCCTGCTCCGCGCCGAACACCGCTTCATTGCCATACTTCATCTTGGCCAACAACGGCAACACCATCTGCGCATGGTGCTCATCGCCAAACACGCTCATCGCATCGCGCATCAGCGTCAGGTTCTCCAACTTACTGGTGCCGGCGGTTTTCAACGACGACGAAAACGCCTGCGCATCACGCCCCGCCTGCTCGCCAAAGCCCAACGCACGCACGCGCGCCATCTCGGTCTGGTATTGGTTGGATTCGCGCAGCATCAAACCCAACGGTACCGCCCCCGCAGCGCCAGCCACGCCCGCCGAAAAGCCCGCATGTTGAAGACCACGCCCCGCATCGCGCATGGCCGTGGCAGTCTTCTGGGCCGCCTGCAAACGCTTGTGCGCGGTGGCCAATCGATCCACCTCGCCCGTCACCTGCGCATACTTGCTGCGCAAACTCTCCACGTCCTTGCCCATGCGGCCGAACGTGCGGATGGAATCGCCCAGCAACTTCTGCCGGTTGCTGAGCGTCTTCAGTTCGGTACCGAGTTTGCCCAGCGCGCTTTCGGTCGTGCGAAACGCATTTTTCAGCGCCCCGGAAACCAGGCCGCCAAGAACTATGCTGGCATGAAATTGCTTCGTGCTAGCCATCGCGCGGCAACCCTTCCACCCACCAGAGCAATTCGGAAAGCGGCATCGCCATAATCTCGGCGCGCCCCCATCCGGTATAAGAGGCCAGGGCAATCACTCCCTGGCGCAGATCATTCAGACTGATCGCTACCGCGAAAAAACTTGAACGCCTCCTGCACTCGGCGCAAATTGCGCAGCGTCAGTTCCTCCACATCGGCCGGCGTGCACTCCAACAAGTTCGCGAATAGGCGAAACTCCTTATCCGCATCCGTGCCCTTGGCATTTTGCGCCGCCTTCAGGTCACGGCCGCACGGCTCGCGCATCGACAGCGTTTGCACGCTCTGCCCGTTGATCGTGGCCGGCGCCGCCAGCGTAATCACCACGCCGCCGTCCACTTCCTCGATGTAATCCGGTTTCTGATAATCGTCACTCACGTCACATCCCCAATGCCTGGCGCGCAGCCTGCAACAGATCCACGCCGCCGCTGTTGTAAACCATGTTTTCCACATCCACTTCGCTAATCACCGCAGCATCGTGCGCTTCCTTGTAATACGACAGCGCCATGCTGATCTTCAGCGACGCCTTGTCGCCCGGCTTCCATGTGCCGCGGTCGATCTCCTTCACCTTGCCGCGCACATTGATCATCACCGCGCTGGTGCTGCCGTCGAACGATTCCAGAAAGCCACGCACCGTGCATTGCACCTGCTTGCCCTCCACCACGCCAAACAGCATCAACAGATCGCGGTCGTAGCAAATAAGGGAAAAATCCATCTCCAGCTTTTCCATGCCCATGGTCAGCTCGACCGGCGCATCCATACCACCGCCGCGGAACTCCTCTGTCTTCAACGAGAGCTTGGGCAGGTTGATATCTTCCACCTGGCCGGCATAGCCACGGCCATCCACAAACAGATTCAGATTCTTGAGCACACTGCGCGGAGCACCCATTACACAATCTCCGTCAGGTAGTTATTCACCAGGTGACTGCGGAAGGTCAGGTGTTCGCCCGGGTAGGTCGGTGTGAAATCAAAGTCCCAGTAGAAATTGCCATCCGCGATGGATTCGGGGGTATTCAACGCCGCGTCGTACCAGCACATGCCACCGACAATCGCACCCAGGGATTTCAAGCGACGCAGGAACGCGTTCACGCCCTCCTGCACGTCCGTCACATAATTCTTGGTAATGCCGCGATCCACCGCCCAGAGATGGGCCGCCTGCAGACTGTCGGCGATAATGTCCGCCGTGCGCACCACACATAGGTATTTCCACTTCGGGTCCGCTTGCGCGCCCGTCACCCGATTGCCCCACAAGCGAAAACCATCCTGCTGAATCAGGCACGTCACATTGCCCGCATTGAGCACATTCGCCGAGCACGCCGTATCCCCCATGGCAAACGCCACCGGTCGCGAAATCTCCGTGATACCCGAAACAATCTTGTTCGACGGCGAGTGCCACCAGCCCAGGTTATTGTCCGTGGCTGCCATCACACCCGCCGCCAGCGTGCTGCCCCATGCCGGCTCGCCATCGCGACCGTTGAGCCCCACCGACTCCACCATGTAGCCGCGGTGGTGCGCTGCGAGCTGCGCCAGCTTGAGCGCATCCTCGTCGGTGGTATTGGGGCCATCATGCACATACACCGCACGCAATCGGCCAGCCACGACCTGCAGCGCCGAAACCACCTCGTTAAGCATCGGCATTCCCGGCACGCCGAAAGCGGGTGCCGTCCAGCCAGGCGCAATCAGAATACGCGGCTTCACACCTGTCACACTCTGCGCCAGCAACAGCGCATACACGCCGCTGAATTGGCCAAACATCCCCGCACCGCCGGCCACATTCCGAACGGTATCGTCCCATTCGCCGGCATCCGCCACACGCACCACCACCAGCACCGCCTTGGCCTGATCGTAGAGCTTGGCGCATTGGTAAGGCAGACTGCCGCGCGACGCACCCGCTTCGGGGTTCGCCACCAGTGCCGCCAGCTTGGCTTCGCTGCCGGCCACCAGCACCGGCGTATTGAGCGGAAACACCGCCGGGTCTGCCCAGGGCGCGGTGCCTACGATGCCGATAACACTGCTCGATGCGGTCGAGATGGTGCGCACACCATCATCGACATCCACCACCTCGACCCCGTGCAGAAACTGATCCACCGCCATGGTTCACCCGATTGCTACAAGTCGGGTGCAGCATGGCGTACGGGTTAGGGCTGATCCTCTGGCGGCATTTCCGTGGCAGGCATGGGCAGCGGCGGCAGGTCCTCAACATCCCACGCCTGGCGCGCACCGCTCCATACATGCCGCTTGCGTTCACCCGGCGGAATCGGTGGCGGCGGCAAGATGGTGAATCCCGCAGGCACGTCATCACCCAGCGCAAGCCTATTGGGTACCGGCATCACCATCGCCGTGTCCCACAGCAGAATGCGCCGATAATCCGCATGCAGCTCCCACGCATCACCAGCCGCATTGAGCACATACACATGATGCGTGGGTGCCGATCCTGGCGGCGTATGTGCAACCACGTTATCCGGCAAGGCATAACGCCCGTCAGGCTCCGCCTTCAACCGCACCGCCCCCAACCACTCACGCGTCGCCGGGTCATACATACCGCCTTCGATCACTTTGCGCTCGCTCATAAGCCGCCCTCAATACGCGATGCAGGCCAACATGCGCACACCGGCCGCCAGGTTGTATTGGCTACCCGTGTTATTCACCGTGATGGGATGCGTGTGCCCACCCGCCGCTTGACTATTTGCCACATGGGAATGATTGCCGCCCATGGCCACAAACACGTTATGCGCGTGATTACCCGCGTCACTCATGCCGATGTTGTGGGCGTGAATGCCCTGCCAATCCGTGACGAATCCATGATAATGGTCATTCGAAGCACCAGATGTACTCCACTTCGCCGACACAATACCCCCCGTCTGCAACACGTTGACACTGGGGCCACCTGACGTGAGGGCCATCGATCGCATTTCAAATTGGTGGCTGTGATCGACACTTTGCCCGCCGGTATTCCCGCTGTGCGCGTGACTGCCTTGCGCATCTGTCCATGTAACGTGCGCGTGATTACCTTGCGCGTCCGTGTTGGCGTTATGCCCATGGTCGCCCCCCGCCTCCACGGTGATCACGTGGGCATGATCGGTCACGGCCCCAACGCTTGCGGCATGTCCATGCGACAAGATCGACCCGCCCGTGAACGTACCCACCTTGTCTGGCATGCCGGCATGGACAACCGTCACATCCTCCGCCAGATTCGGCAGGCTGAACGTGGACGATCCATCCCCCACACCGTACGTCACACCAATCTCGGCAAATAGGTTCGCAAACTGCACCCGCGAAACCGCCGAGCCATCACACAACAGCGTGCCCGGCAGCGCCCGCCGCCCAGCCGTCCACACGATTTGCCCGGACGCATAACGCGGGTGCGCCAGCAGCGCGTGGATCAACGTGGTCAGTGTGATCGCCTTGTCGCCCTCAAGCCCTTGCAACACTTCTTCCACGGCCGCCAGCTGCACCACGCCGGGCGTCTGCTCCGTCGCCATGTTCAATTGGAAATCAGTATCACCCAACACCAATTGCGTCGCATCGATATCCGCAAACTGTGTATCCGTCGCCAGCAGCATCACCGCCTGTGCCGATTTCTGGACCAGCACCGCCGACTGCCCGTACAACGCAAACAACGTCCCATCGGCCAGATACAAGGCGATACCGCGCACATCGTACGCATCGCTGCTATCGTCGCGCACTGTGACATGGATGGTATCCGGTGCCGTCGCGCCGCCGCTGATGGTCGCCAGCCGCTTGCTTTCACCGGGCAGCGTGGTCATGTTCGGGTCCGGGGTGAACACCTGCGCGGTCACGCCGACCGACACCACCGTTACCGCCTTGGTGCCATCGCTTCGCGCATTCACCAAGGCGGCACGGCCGGCCTTGGTCACGATCATCGTCAAACCCGCCATGTCATGCGGCCTCCGCGTCCGCTTGCAACACCAGCCGCGCAAACACCAGCGGACGCAGCACCGCGGCTACGCCCACCTTCGCGCCAAGCGTGGCGAGCTGGGTAAATTCGAAATGCGCGCGCACCGGCTTGGTGCGCCAGATCGCCGCAATCACGTCATCCACATACTTGGCGCTGTCGTCCACGCCGACGCCGGACAGCACCAGCTGCAAGGCAAAGGTGTGCGGCGGGCCGGGCGGGTCCATTTCCCACCACTCTTTAATGTCTACACGCCCGCCAAAAGCGGCCACCACATCGTGAATGCTGCCCACGGTGCCTTTGTGCCGCGCAATCTCAATCGCCGCGGCAACATGGGCACGCTTGGTATGCTCCGGCCACGCCGCATCCCACGTATCCACCGACACCGCCCAGGCCAGCCAGGGCAGCAGGTCGACGGGGCATGTCTGCGGATTCCACAGATCGCGAAACGCGGTGGGGATAGCGTCGATGCGCGCCGGTACCGCTTCCAGCGCGCGTTCGGCTTTCGTGGCGTTCGGCGGCAGCAGGCTGGCGCCGGTACCGAACGGTTCGTTCGTCACCGCGCGCGCGTTGTTCAGCAGCGCATCATTCACTCACGCCACCCCACTGCAAAACGATGTCGGTGCAATACGCCGCCTGCGTGCGATCGATCGGCATGTTGGCGGCGGGCTGTTGCAGTTCAACGTCTTGCACACCATCGCCGTGCGCGGCGGCATACACGCCGCTCAGGGCAACGCTGCGCCCGAGCCGGCACGTCTTGTCGGCATATTTCCGCGCGCGGCGCCGCGATTCATCCATCACTAGGTCGCTATCCGGACCACCGTAGGTATAGACCGTGCCCTCGATCGCGTAGCGCACAATCTGCGCACTTTGCACCAACACCTGATCGGTCATCGGTCGCACGTACTGGCCATTGACGGCCGCGGCGACCACGTTCAGCAGATCCGGCGGTGCGGTGCCATCCCCTTCGCGTGACAACACCGTCACCACCACCACGCCCGGCGCAGGGCTGTACGCGCTGGCATCCAGCACGCGCTTATCGGCATTGAGCGTGTGGATGATATACGCCCCTTCCGGCCCCGCCACCGAATACCCCTGCACGCCCAGCACAATGCGGCGGCGGTAATCCTCGATATCTTCCAGCGTGGGCGCGATGCCGTGCTGCGGATCACCCGGATCGAGCACCCAGCGTGGCACCCCAAACAACGCACCCAGGTTTTCCAGGTCGTTGCCCATCGCGTACGCCAGCATCACGCTGCGTGCCCCATCGTTCACGCGCTGGCGCAGCATCATTTCCCGATACGCGGCCACTTCCAGAATCTTGATGGCCGGGTCCGACTCCACCAGCGCATCAAAATCCACATCACGCGCCAAGAGGTCCGTGATGTATTGCTCGCGAATCGTCGCGTAATCCAGCGGCTCCACCACATCCGGCGGCGGCAGCTTGGAGATATCGATGGCCGACGTGGTAGGCGTGTAATCCATTACGCCACCTGCAAGCCATCCAGGCGCACCAGCCGGCCATCCACCACGCCAGTGATGGAAATCACCAACTCACCCGGCGCCGGCACATCGGCACTCACCGCCTTAAGCCGCATGCGCGGCTCCCACTTGGCCAGCGCCTTCGCCGTGGCGCCGTAGATATCCATTACGGTGGAGCGCGTCAGCGGCTTATCCACCAGCGCAAACAACTCACTGCCGTAATCGCGGCGCATCACCCGGCTGCCTAGCGGCGTGGTCAAAATATCGCGCACGGACTGGCGCAAATGCGCCAGCCCTTCCAGCGGTTTACCTGTGTTCGCGTCGGTACCAAGCATGCGGGGAGTATCGAAATGGCGCCCTCTGGCAGCCTCTGGCGATATTTCCGCGCCCTAAAAAGCGAGTGGAGGGGGCTAGACAAATGTACTTTTTTAGGTACACTGCACCCATGCCAACCCTGCCCATATCCATAACCCTCTCCGTCCGCTTTTACGTCTCCGGCCAAGGCAACGAGCCAGTCCGTGATTGGCTAAAGAGCCTGCGGGCCGAAGATCGCAAGGCGATCGGCGAGGACATCAAAACCGTGCAGTACGGCTGGCCGCTGGGCATGCCGCTGGTGCGCAAGATGGAGGCAGGGTTGTGGGAAGTGCGCAGCCATATCTCTGACGGCATCGCCCGTGTGCTATTCACCACCGTGGGCGCCACGATGGTGCTACTGCACGGCTTTGTTAAGAAGTCAGACAAGACACCCAAGGCAGACCTGAAGCTGGCACAGCAACGCAAGCAAGAGGTGCATGATGACTAAGCACAACCTGTACCTATCGGCTCAATTTGGACCGATAGTGGAAATGCAAGCAAGAGGTGCACGATGACTAAGCACAACCCCCATATCGGCTCTGACTTCGATGAATTCCTGGCAGAAGAAGGGATGCTCGAAGCGAGCAGCGCCGTGGCCATCAAGCGCGTCATTGCCTGGCAAATTGCCCAAGCCATGAAAGCGCGAGGTATGACCAAAAAGGCACTGGCCGAGCGCATGCACACCAGCCGTTCGCTACTGGATCGCCTGCTGGACGAAGATGACACCGGGCTCACGGTGGAAACCTTGAGCCGGGCCGCGCAAGCGCTAGGTTACCGCGTAAAAATCGAACTGGCCGCAGCGTGAGCGGCACTAAGCGCGCGGCGGCGAAGTCGGCTGCCCGGGCTCGCCGCTGACGTGATCGTGCTGCGTCAGCTTCACGTTGCCGGCGCTGACTTCGGTTTTTGCGGCCACGCTATCGGCATACACGCTGCCCTCCACCCACAGATCCTGCGTGCAATGCACACTCGGCGTATCCAGCGTAATGCTGTCGTCCGCCTTCACGGTGGCGGCCTTGCACACCACCGTCACCGTCGCCGATGACTGCGAAGCATCCACCGTCAACACGTGCGCGGCGCTGTCGTAGGTAATCAACGTGCCATCGCGGTACCGCGCGCGCTGTAGCGTTACCTTATCAGCCGGCGGCGGGAATGCATCGCTGTAAATCCCGCGCAACACCCAGCCCAAAGCGGGGTCGCCAAACGGACACAGCACCATCACCTGCTCGCCGACTGATGGCACGCACCAGGCGCTGTCTTCACCGGCCGCCGGCACAAACCAGCGCAGCCACGGCGTGAGCAATTCGCCGCACGCCACGCGCACAAAACCCTGCTGATCATCCACCTCCTGCACCGTGCCCTGCTGCAACAGATTGCACAGGCGCCGCTGCAACTCGCCCAGAATCTCAGCGCTCATCAGGCACGGCCGGCTGATAGCTCTCGCGATGCGCCTCGCCAACATCCGGCGCAAACGAAAAATACACGTGCTCGGGAATCACCCCGTCGTTGTCCCACGCGCTTTCGCCCAGGAACACCCACTGCACCCATTCGACCGTCCACACCGCGTAGCGGTCCAGGCCCGGCTTGAACTCGTCCTTGTAGCACCCGATCACCTGGCACGCATCGGCGCGAATCCCCTTCCAGCGCCGCAAATGCAGCCACGTCGCCAATGCAGCCGCAGCCTTGCGCACTTCCAGCTGCACGGCGGGGTCGGCAAACCCCAGCACCACGTGCGCTTCCCAGCGCAGCAAGGCGGGAAACTGGCCGGTACCGGCATCGTCTACCGGTGCGGGCTCAATTTCGGTTAGTTCGAGTAGACATGCCGGCGCCGGCAATTTTTCGCTTTCATCCTCACGGTAAAACGCGACCAGGCGAAAGCCGGGAAATTGCTCCGCCAGCTGCTCGCGCATTGCCGCGTGCAAGGCGTCCAGGGTTACGTGCGTGTCGAGGTCCGCCATGTCAACTCATGCTCGAAAAGTGTCATGAAGTGCGCATCGAACAGCGCTGTACCGATCAGCACATCCTCGATATAGACGATGGCCGGATCGTAAAGCGGCACCTTTTCTTCCACCAACGGCAAGCGCGCGGTGCCTGTTCGCTTGAACACCCGCGGCCTGCCACGCACACGCGCGATAAACGCCCCCTTCACCTCCCGGCCGCCATCGGCACGCACACCGGTGGCCGTTTGCTTGGGATGCAGATCCGCGAACGGGATGGGATTCAGGCCGTACCACACTTTCATATTGCCGGTACGCCATGCCGAACCCAGGCTCGACTGCATGCGATAGGTGCGCAGACGGCGACGCAGCACCTTCTGCTGAATCTTTAGATGGCCTGAAAGGCCCTTCACCGAACGCACGCGCAACCACGCCGCCATTTTCGACATGGTGGAACGCAACGCTCGCTCCGCTTGCGATTCAGTGGCGCGCAATTCGCGAATCAGCGTCTGCATGCCCTCGGCACGGATATCGACATCAATCACGGCACGTCGTCCAGGTCCGGCGCAAACGTGACCACGGCCATGCCCACACCATCGGGTTGCGGGTCGTGTTCAAGCAGATACGCACGGCCGTCGATCATCGCCCGGTCGCGCTTCTTGAAGCCGATCACATCCACCGCCTTGCAGGTGCAACGCGGCTCGCTGGCATTCATCAGATACTCGCCCAGATCCTGATCGTAATGGGGGTCATCGAAGATCACCGGCAGCTTGCGCTGCACGCCGGTCGCGCTGCCGTCCGGCGTGGACACGAACGTCACCATGATGGCGAAATCGTCCGGGTCCAGGAACTCGTCGAGATTGTCCCAGGCGGGGTGGGTCATTTGCGCGGGCGTTTAGCCACCGTCTGCGCGGTGTCGGTCGGCTCGGCGTTAGGCTCGCCCGTCTGAGCATCGACCTCGGCGGCCGGCGGCAGATCGTTGGGCGCCTGTGACACCTTGAACGGCTCCGCCACGCGACAGCGATACAACTCCTGCGCATCGCGCGCAGGCAAGTCCATCACAGCGCCAGCATCGCACAGCTTGCCAAGCAGCATGATGGCGCTGGTGATACGTACGGTTTCCTTCGTGGTCTGCGTCATATCGATATCTCAGTGCGCCGCCGCAGCCGTGCCGTAGCAGAAGCTTTCGGGGTGGCGGATGTTGAAGTCCACATCTTGGAACACCACGATGCGCGTACCGCCGCTGGTGCTCAGGCTGTACGGGTCCACGGTCAGATCCAGGCCGCCCCACATCGCAATGATCAGGTCCGCCCAGTTACCAAACAGCACATCGCCCGGCTCAATCTGGTTGGACACGCTGGTGGCGTAGCCATTGACCGTGTTGCCCTGCTCCCAGATCGTGCCACTGGCCGCCGTGCCCGGAAATTTAAGCGCGGTCTTGGCGTAACCACGAATACCCGCGTTGAAGGCATACGCCATCGATTCCACGTCGGCATTCCCCAAGGCAATCTTGGTTTCCATCTCCACCAGCTCTTCGAACGTGGGCTTGCCGGCAGCGGCAAAGGGCACCGCATTGATGCCGGTTTGCAGCGTCACACCCTTTGGCTGGTTGGTGCTGCCGTTGCCGTAGATCGCAGCGCGGTCGATTTGCAGCGCCATCACCTGTAGCAAATCGGCGCGCACAATCAACTCCGCATCCGGTGTCGATTGCAGCATCAGGCGGCGGGTAATGTCGGTGAAGGCGGCCAGCGACTTGGGGGTGAAGGACACCTGATCGAGTGCCGGCTCAGACGAGTTGGGTGCACCACCCTCGCCGACCCAATACGCTTGCGCGGCGCCCTTCTGTCGCGGGATGTCGATATTGCCGACCAGGCCGCCCAGTGTGGTGGCACGACGCATCACCCACGCACGGTTACGCAACAGCTCGATAAAGCTGCTGGCCAGCAATTGCTGCGCCACAATGTTGGAGCCCGGGCCGGCGTCCGGGTTGGTGGTCGAGAACGCACGGTTGAGCACGTCAGCGGGCACCAGAATGCCCTTGGCGCGCTTGGTGTATTTCTGTTCGGCAGCGCGCGAACACTCCAACTCAAACGCAGCCGCTTTCCGGTCGTCCGCCGTCGCGTTCGGCAGTAGCGCGCGAATCGCACGGATAAAGCTGAACTGTCGAACCTCCTGGTTGGACAAACCGATCTCGGCATCGCGCATCTGCTCGCCCAGCGGCTGACCGGACCGTTCGGTCACTTTCTGCAGCAGCATGCGCTGGAATTCTTCGGCCGTGTTGCCGTCGGCAATGGCCTGCAGCGCCAGCTCGGTCTGGCCGTACTGGCGCCCGAGTTCAGTAATCGAGCGCATGCGCGTGCGCTCGGCCTCTTGCCCTCGCTGCTGACCTTGGCGTACCTCATCCGTGGCCGGCTCGATCACTTCGAGCACTTCCACAATCGCGCCATTTTCGTCAACGTGCGCACGCACCAGGTTGCCCTTTGCATCCCGCGTCACTTTCTCAATCATGATGTTTCTCGCCCGTGTACCGGTATCGGCTGCAACGGGCGCAGTGTTCCCGCTCGACGGAGCAGCATCCTCTGGCGGCATTTCCTCGCTCCTCAAACCCGGGTCCGTCCATGGCCCCTCCCCGCGTGCCACCAGCGACCGCCCCACGCCTACCGTGATATCCGCCGGCACGCTCACCATCGACACCTCGAACGGTTCCCAGGCATTGATGCGATACACATCCACATCGTTGCGTTCCTCCACCAGCTTCATGCCCTTCACGCGATAACCCACACTGACCTTGGTCACGATGCGGTCGTTGATCCGCTGCAGCATCTGCTCGCCCGCTTCATCCTTGGCATAGCGCGCCAGCAGGCGGCCCTTGCGGTCCACGTCCACCCGTGCGCTGCCCGGCTCCACCACCCCGCGCATGTCGTCCAAATCGTGGTTCCACAGAATCGGTGCGCTGTCGTTCAAGCGGGCAAAGTCATATTCGCCCCGGTCGTGGCCCAGAACCTCGATGCCGAACCAGCGCTCCACCTCTACTTCACTGGAAAACGACAGCTCAACCGTGCGGGCTTCCACATCGACGCCCAGCACCTCCGCCTCGCGCCACAAGCCGCCCTTTTGTTGGATTTCCTGCAGGCGGGTGGCGATCTTGTCACGCAGCATCGGCATGGTCGTTGTCCTCATCGTTTTCATCATTGGCCGGTGGCGCGTTGCCGCCCGTCACCTTGCCGATCAACACCTGCGTAATGAACGCTTCGGGCAATCCCGCCTCGCGCATCGCCACCAGATCCTCCGCCAACTCGCGGAACACCTCCTGCGGGTCGCGGCCTTGTTCGCGGATCACCTGGCTGACCGACGTCAGCCCGCCACGAATCGACGACAGCGCGCTTTCCACATCCGCGCGCGGGTCAACCCACGCCCAGCGCCGGCCCTGCCAGCTCACCTTGCGGTATTCGGCGTATTTCTCCGCCGATAAAGGACGCCCGCGCACGGTGATGCGGCCAGCGAGCAGCGCCAGCTTCAGCGCTTCCTCGAACACCGGCGTGCACAATTGCTCGATCACAAACTGCTGGTCTTGCTTCCAGCGCTCGCGCTCTTCCAGCGTGCCGCTGCGAATGCTGCTGAAATTCACCTTTTCCAGATCACCCGTCAGCGAGTGATACGACACATTCATGCCGGCGGCGATGCTGCGCAGCACCTGCTTGGCGAACACGGCGTATTCGCCGGACGGATACGTCGGGTTCCAATCCTTCAACCGCGCACCGGGTGGCAGTTCGTGGAACGACAGCGGTTCGGCATCGACGTAGATTTCGCCTTCGTCGTCACCGTCGCAATCCGGCCCCATGCCGGCGTCCCACTCGAAAAAGCCCATCTTGGCGGCGGACGCGCGTGCGTTCTGCACGGCGGCATCCTGAAAACCCTGCAGGTGGTGCAGACCAAACAGCGATGTCGCCGCCCACGGCAACCCGCGGCGCTGCCCCACCATTTCCTTTTTGAAAACGTGAATCACCTCTTCGGCCGGCACGCGCACATAACCCTTGCCGTTGAGGGTGTAGTAGTACGCGTCGCGCTCATCCAGCGAGGAAAAGTGATAGGCCACCGGTCGCCCGTAGCGGTTGAACTCAATGCCCTGGCGAACAAAACCGCCCTCGTCGCCCCACTTCAACGCCTCATACCGAATCGGCAAGCGCGCTGGGTCGATCAGTTGCAAGGAAAAACCCATTGGCCCAGCGTGCTTGCCGTAAATCTTGCGCGCGAGAAATTCACCATCGCGCACGCAGGTGGCCACGCATACGTCTTGGATCTCGCGCCAGGAATAGGTGCCGGTGACATCGCAATGCCCGGTACGCCCCCACTGTGCCCACCACGCCTCGATCGCGTCGTTGGACTCCGTGTCCAACTGCCCGCCCCGCTTCTTCGCTTTGGCCTGCAGCAGGATACCCAGTGGCCCGACGATGTTCTGTCGGCACATGTCCACATAGCGCTTCACGTGGTCGTTGTTCGACCACTGCTCGCGCATGCGCGCCACCAGCACCGGCTGGCGCCACGTCAGCCACTGATCGGGCGATACGGCGATGCTGGCCCAACGGTCGTTCGGGTCAACCTGGCTGCCTTTGAACATGCCGCCCGCGGCACCTGGCACACGGCCGACGTTGCGCGCCATCCGGCGCGGCGGCGATGGTGCCGGTGCGACCGCGGCTTGCATGGCACGCTCCACCGCCACGCCTAGCTGCGATGTTGCCAAGGTGGTGGCCGCGGCCGATGACCGCCCCCACACCCTCACGACGAAAACCTCACGACGATGTTGCGCCCGAAACGGCTCTGACCCTTGCGCTTGGCGCATTCATGCCGCACGCGCGCGGCGTAGTACGTACGCAGTGCAATCAGGTCCGGGATCGGTGTGCGCCACAGTTCGCGATTGTTGATGCGATAACGCAGCTGATCCTGCGTGGCGCGCTTGGCCAGCACGGCATCGATTGCCGCCAGCGCCAGCTCGAACGGCGAGCGGCCATCGTAGCCTTCCGGCAACTGTGCGAAATCCGGTTCGATATCGATGTCGCCGCGCTCGACCTCGCGCAGTTCCTCGCCACGGCGCATACGCAAACGGTACCAGTAGCGCCCGGATCTCCAGGGGGCCGTTTCATCCGCCGACGCGCGGAACACATGTGCGCGACCGTCAGGCGCCGCATCGATATCGATCGCTTGCGGTCCGCGCAACACCCACTGCGCCAACCAATCGGGCGCCGCGTACGCATCGAGCATCAGGGTAAGCGCCAGCGGCATACCGCTGACGATGACTGCAGGAAAAGAGTTCGACCCGGAACAGCAAGCCATGATTCACCAGTTCGTGGCCCACGTCCCCGCTCTTCGTTTTGCACTGCGGGTGCGTGCTGGCCGAGTTTTGCCCGCATTGTTCTGGGCGGTGTCTTGCGCAGCCTCTGGCGGGATTTCCGGCTGAGGTGCAGCACGTTGGCGTGGTGGCGGCGTGCCTGGCGTCAGCATGGCCAGGCGCTCGGCGCGCTTGGCCAGATTCGGCTGGGCGATCTTCAATGCCGCATACGCGTAAACGCGACAGTCCAGAGCTTCATTGCGCGCCTTGTCCGACTTGCGCCATTCGCGCACGGGCTGACCTTTGACATAGCGCGTCACCAGCTTTTCGGCGGTGAGCTGGTCGTACCAATCACGCGAGCGCCCGACGGGGGTATGCATGTAACCCGGGCCCGGCGCGTCGATGGTCAGGCGGCGCATGATGATCTTCTTCGCTTCGTCCACACCCACGCGGAACAGATCCACCTTGCGCGCGTTCTTGCCGCTTTGCTTGCGCTCGGATTTCTCCACGATCGGCCGATTCCACCCGCCCACGCCTTTCACACCGAACAGCCGGCGGCCGGTCTTCCCGCGCAGGTAGTCGTAGGCGGCCTGCGTATAGCCCTTGGTGCCGCCGGTGTCGATGCAAGCCGATTCGATGCGCAGCGTGGCGCCGCTCTCGTGGGTGAAGGTGGTGGCCAGCAAATCGTCCAGTTCGTCCCACACCTCCCTTTGTAGGGGATCACCCCACAGCACGTAATAACCGATGGACCACGATTCCTCCCCCGGTCCATGTGCCACCACCTCAGCTTCCAGGCGGTCGATCTGCATATCTCCGCCAAGGGTCAGGTACACGCCGCCGGCCGGCACTTCTGCCGCATAGGTTTCTGCCCGCTGCTCGATCGCGTTGGCATCGACCTGCTCGCCGCTTTCGGTCCACACCTCGGCCTGCGTCACGTTGACGAACGTTTGCAGGTCGTCGTTCTTCAGGCGGTCCAGGTAATCGAGCACGATGCTGCTCAAACGGCGGAAGGTCGAATAGAACTCGCTCAAGTGATACGACGCATGCCCACGGAACGGTTTGGTTGCCATCCAGCGACCGGCACGAATGGCGGCAATGCGCTGGCCATCGTTCCACGTCACGCCGCAGCACTCGCACACGTACAGCGCTGTTTCCGGCTGCTGGTCATCGATCGCCATCAGCGTGTCTTCATGCGTCTCGCCGCGGCCCACCCATGACACGTTTTCCCAGCGCAATACCTGTTCGGTACCGCAGGCATGACAAGGCACATGGAACCGGCGCTGATCGCCGGCCTGAAAGCTCTTGTCGATGTAGCTCTGCCCCTCGATGGTGGGCGTACTGATTTCCAGCAAAAAGCGGTCGTCGTCGAAGGTAGCGGCGCGCTGCCATAGCAGGCTGACCGGGCCGCCTTCGCTGGTGCGCTCGTAGCCGTCCACTTCATCGCATACGATCACCGGCGCGCTGCGCCCGCGCATCGTGCGTGGGCTGCCCGCCCACGAAAACATGATGAAGCCGCCGGGGTACGACTTCATTTTTTGATTGTTCACGCCCTCGCGCCCGCGCGGCTTGGCAATCAAGCGCTGCAAGCGGTCGTTCGCTTCCACCAGTGGCGTGAACTTGGTTTCCAGCCACATCTGCAGATCACCCTGCGAGGGCTGCATCATCATTTGCGAGCGCGGCATCACGTCGATGCAATAGCCCTGCACGCACAGCGCCAGCATGGTCTTGCCCACCTGCGCTCCCCATTCCAGGGTGACGCGGTAGCAATCCGGATTCACCAGCATGTCCATCGGTTCGCGCTGGTACGGCGCGTTATCCAGGCGCAGCAAGCCGGGAATCTTGTTGCCTTCCGGCACGTAGACGTGTTTCTCGGCCCACTCCGATGGCGCGAACTTCGGCGGTGGCCGCAACTGCTGCAAGGCGCTGTGCAACGCGTAGCGAACGCCGGCCGTATTGCGGAACCGCTCCGCGTCACTCGTCGGCGTCAGGCTCATCGTCGTCACTGTCTTCGCCGGCAGACAAATCCAGCTCGGCCAGGCTGGTCAGCGTGTCATCGATTTCCGCCAGCAAAATCTGCTTGAACTTGCGTTCGTCCGTCATGCCGATCAACGTGGTGACGGTGCGGCCGGGGATGTTGCGCAGCTTCGCCCGGATCTCCGCGAACACGCGCGCCAGTTGCCGTTCCATCTGCTCCACCGGCGCCACCAGCTTGCGATCGGCGGCCAGCTTCAATTCCTCGCGTTGCGCCTCGGCCGCGATCTTGCGCCGCTTCCATTCCTCGGCATCGCCGGAGATATCGCCCACGGCTGCCTCGGCTGCCTTGTCGCGCAACCAGCGCGCCACCGCGGCCGTGTCGAACACCCACTCCACACCACGGCCGCCACGCTGCACCCACGGACAGCCATTGCGTACCCAGTCATCAATCGTGGGCAGCGACACACCGAAGGTGTCGGCCAATTCGCTGCGGTTGACCTGCTTGCCGGCGCGCTTGGCCATCGCTTACGGCAAGGCGCCCAGGTCGCGGATGGCTTGCATGCGCGCATTGCACTCGTCGATGTCATCCCCGCGCGCGTTGTAAGCGTCCACCACATCCAGCACGCTGTTACTGCGGCGCGGGGTTTTATGGCAAGGCGCCGTGAGCGCGGCCGGTACCGGCACGAATTGCGTGACGTTGCGCGTGACCACCTTCGGCACCACGGCCGGCGTCGGCAGCTGCACGTTGCGCGTGCAACCGGTGGCGAGCAACACGAAGGCGATCAATCCTTGAAGACGGCGGGACATATCGTCTGCTCCAACACGGCCGCACAATCGGGGCGCTTGGCGGCTTGCTCGAAACGGCGACCCCATTCGACCGCCTGCTCTTGGGCTTTCTGGCGCTCTTGGGCCAGGTTTGCCACCAGCCAGTCGGCGTTGGCTTGCCGTTGCGTCGCTTCCTCCGCGTCACGTTCGGCGGCCTCCTGTAACGTTTGAAGGGTGGTCCAAGCGGTGTCGCGCTCGATGGTCAAGCGATGGATCACCACCGCATCGCGATCGCTCTGCGTGCTCACACCAAACCGGTACATCAGGATGAAGCCAGCGGCGACCGCACCGCTCACCAAACCCAGCAGTGCCGACTTCATGTCGATTCTCCCGACGATCCGGCCGCACGCTTGGTCACACCGCGCACCGCCATTTCGATCACCTGCGAACCGGCAATGCCGAATGCCGACCCCAGTCCCAGCACCGCCAGAAAATTGAGGTTCGGGAACTGCATCAGCACAAGCCCCGCGACCAGCGAGGTGGACGATCCGATAATCACGCGGCCAATGCACACGCGCAGCGAGGGTTTCTCCGCGGCGGAAAGTTCTTTGCCCAGCGTGACGAAGGCGCCGATCACCAGCAGGCCGATCGCGTCGAGCCAGTCTTCCGCGCGATTCACAGCGACAACTCGAACAATTGACGCTCGACACTGCGACGGTTCACCAGCCCGGGCAGCACGCTGCCACCGGCCTTGTTCCATACATCGAACTGCGCGGCGGCGCCGGCATAGTCGCCAGCATTGAGCTTGCGCAGCAGCGTGGAGCTGCGCAGATTTCCCAGCCCGATGTTGTAAGCCAGACTTACCAATGCATCGAACTGGTCTGGCTCCAGCGGTACCGTAACGGCCGCCGAAACGCCCGGCTCGAATTCTTTGCGAAGCCGCTCGCTCAGCAACCGATCCGCATCCGCCTGCGTGATCACCGTGCCTTCGTGCACGTCTGGGCCGGTATGGCCATAGCCAACGGTCCAGATGCCAACGGGGCAACGGTACGCGGTCAGGCGACACCCCTCGAATTTCTTGATCAGCGCCATGCCGTTTGCGCTGGTGGTCAGGGTGGACATGGGAAGCGCCCTACGTAGCAAAGTAGACGCGAGCTTCCCCTAGCCTGTCGGCGCCTTCCTCTGGCGTGATTTCCAGATGTTCCGCACCATCCGCGACGACAAGCCGAACACGCTTGCGACCCTATCCACGGCATACCCTTGCAGCAGCAATCGCAGCACGCCTTGATTGCGCACCGCGCGTGACAACTGTGCGCACCGCGCCAGCTCCAGAATTTCACCGCGAAAGGCCGCCACCAACGCCGCCGCTTCCGCCAGCCCCAGCCACCGCGCCAGCCGGTGGTCCGCGTCAAGCACGCACGGCACATACAGCCACACCTGCCCATTGGGATGGTTGCGCGAATAGGTTCGCGGCAACTGGCTAACCAGATACAGCGCCTTATCACGCCCGATAACGTCGGCCACCTGCTGCACACTGCGCGGCAGTGACACGTCATTCGGATCGTCATCGAGCACGTGCCACGGCAACGCCAGCTGCATGGCACGCTCGGCGTGATCCAGGCAGGACCGCGCCGGGTAAAAACGTCGGTGTGGTCGAAGGGTGCGCGCCATGGCTTGCATCGCGGTCAAGCTGCCGCCAGATACGACACGATCACATCCCGCGCCTGCTCCCATCCCTTGCACACCTCCACGCGATGCCCCTGCTCGGCCAGCCGCGCGATCCACACCCGCTGCTCTTCACTCACCACACCACCCTTGCGCCGTTTCATTTCCACGTACAAGCCGCAGTAGCCAGCGCGCGGTACCGGCAGGTGCAGATCCGGCACACCCTTGCGCACCCCTTCAGCCTTGAGCTTGGCCGCAATGATTTTGTTGCGTTCACCACCGTTGGGGATGGCGTACAGCAAATCCAGTTCCGGGTGCGCCACCGTCGCAAGGCGCGTCCACCGGATAAGCATCACCTGCTCATCGTGCTCGATCGGCGTGACGTTGCGGCGACGTGCCAACGACGTGCGCATCACCGACCACCCCGCAGCGCGGCGGCCAACTCGTCCGCATCGATCACTTCGGCCGACAACGGCGCATCGCCATAACGATGCTCAATCAGCAACTGCAACTCGTGGATCGCCTTCTCCAGGTCCTGCCGGCCTTTGCCCGTAGGCTTGGCGTGACGCGTCACGCGCTTCACCACACACCCCTCCAGAAAACCCAGTGCGTTCGCCTCGATGTACTGCACCGGCTGGATGGTGCAGTCCAGGTAATGGCTACCGCCAACTTGGCGCTGATGCGCGCCGCGGTAGGTTTGATTTTCGGTACTCATGCTGCCTCCGTCACCACACCATGCCGCCGTGCCGCCAGTTCGCTACAGCACGCCGAACAGCGCCCAAACCAAATGCGCCTTTTCACCACTGGCCAAAACTCGCGCGTCGCCGGATGCCAGGCGTCCGCGCCGTAGCCCAGGTGCGTGCACCGGGTACAGCGACGGTATTCACCATCAGCGCGCGACTCGAAGCGAAGCGGCATCGACTTTGCACCGGACGCGTTCATGCTTTGTTCCCTTTGGCGACGGCATACACCACGCAACCATCATTGAGCTTGCGCCGGCGCAGTTCGCCCCTCCGCTGCATGCCCAGCAAGGTGGACTTGATGCCAATATTCGACATACCCGTGCACGCGCGAAGCTGCCCGGCGGTAAGCCACTGCGAACCCAGGGCAGCCAAGATGCGTTGATGGGCACCGGTGCGGGGTGTGGTCATCGAAAACCTCCATGCGAGGGGCGTGTGTGTGTTTGGCGGTCGTCCACCGGCAGTGGGCCGATCCAGTTTTCCAGGCGCATCATGTCCAGGGCGGTTTGCAGCACCAGCGGTGCGCCGGTACCGCGATCACGACCTTTGCCGCGGATAATTTCCGTGCTGCCTTTCAGCGGTGAATCGGGGTGATACACCTCATCGCGGTACAGAAACGCGATCACGTCGCCCTTCTGCTCCAGACCGCCCGATTCGCGCAGATCCGACATCATCGGCCGCTTGTCCGCACGCAATTCCAGCTTGCGACTAAGCTGGCAGAACATCAGTACGGCGCAATCCAGCTCTTTCGCCAGCGTTTTGCCCGTCTGCGCGATGGCCTCGTATTCGAAGCGCGCACGCTCCGGATCGATGTACATATCGTGGATGTGATCCACCACAATCAAATCCAGCTTGCGATGCAGGTGCGCACGTCGGCAGCGGGCTTCCAGCTGTGCCCGCGTAAGGGCCGGTGTCGCGTCAAAGAGCAGCGGCATACCCAAAATGGCGGCGGTTGCTTGTTCCAGGCGCGACCAGTACAGCGCCGCATCCGGGTCGCTGTCGTTGGGCTTGAGCACCCATCCGAAGGGAATGCGCCCCTGGCACGACACAGCACGTGCCATGCACTGCTTAGCGCTCATTTCCACAGTAAATACGGCGGTATGGAAACCCAGCCCGGCGGCATGCAACGCCAGTTGAATGGCGAAAGCACTCTTCCCCATGCTTGGCCTTGCGCCCATCAGGTATAGCGTCTGTCGCTGCAGGCCGTCCGTCCAATCATTGAAGGCATCCCATGGCGTAGGGATACCGCCGATGCCCTGCCCTTGCTGATAGCGCGCCAGCAGATCCGCATACATCTCGCGCATGGCGTCTTTCACCGGCTCCAACGCGCCGCGCAGCTTGCTCACCTGCATCTGCGCCAGCGCGTGCTGCGCTTCGGCCACAATCTGCTGCGAATCCGCGCTGAACTCGAACGCCTTGGCTGCGATGGCTTGACCCACGCCGATCGCCTGGCGAAGGCGTGCCTTCTCCACAACGATTTCCGCATAGGCCACGATGTTCGCTGCGCTGGGCGTGGCGTCGGCCACCTCAATCAGGTAACCCGGGCCACCGGCCAATGCATCCAGCCCGGCCGCTTCGAACCAATAACCCAACGTCACCGCGTCCACCGGCGCACCACGTTCGACCAGCGCGCAGATCGCTCGATAAATCAACTGATGATCGCGACGATAGAAATCACCCTCGCCAAGCCAATCGCTGATTTTCGTCAGCGCGGAAGCATCGAGCATCAACCCGCCAAGCACGGCTTGCTCGGCATCGATCGCCTGTGGTGGCATGCGTAGAGCGCCCACGTCAGGAGGGACGCGTTCGGGTGCGAAAGCGGTGTTCATTCGGCCACCTCCAGCGAGCGCTGCAACTGCATGCCTTGCGTGGTGAGCTGGTAGCTCCCATCCGCGCCAATGCGCCAAAGATTGCCCCATGCTCCCTCGACGGCGTTGCGAAACGTCTGCGGCCAACGGGTATAGCGTTTCGATGACTGGCCGTATTTCGCCTTGAACCAACCCCATTCGAGCGCAACGAATTCGATCGGCAACCCAACCCGCTTGGCGTAGGCGAACACGGGATCGTCTTCGGGAATCGCCAGCACTTCTGGCGGCAAGCTCTCCATCCATCCTCGAAAGGTCATCGACCCATCCGCACGTGCGCGCTGACGGTTGCTCTTGACGGTTCTTGATGGTTCTTGACGGTTAGACCGCATCTCCTGCGGGGGTGACTGCACCTGCTGCGGGGGTGACTGCATCTGCTGCGGGGGTTCCTCTGCATCTGCTGCGGTGGCGCAGGAGCTGCGGGGGTGCAGCTCCTGCGGGGGTTCGAATGAAGTCGGCGTGATGCTGTATCGCGTGTGCCGGCCGTTCGACCGATCGGCCTTCAACAACTGCACCGATTCCAGCCATTTGATGGCACCGTGCACCGCACGTTCGCTAAAGCAGGTGCGCTCGCATATCTTGGGTATCGACGGCCAGCATTCGCCGTGGTCGTTCGCGTTGTCCGCAAGCGAAATCAACACAGCCTTAGGAGTGGGCGGCATCTGAAGCGGCCAGCATTGGGACATGATGACCGTGCTCATGTCTTGTTTCGCTCCTTTTTCAGGCCCCTTAAAAGGGTTTCAGCTTGCGCATACGACACACCCGCCCGCGCCGCCAACTCGGTGACGGCCGCTTTCTCCGCGGCCTGGCGTACCGACAAGCCACTGAGCGCCGCGCACCCGACGAGTCGCCCAAAATTCGCGACGCCACCGACTGAATCGGCTGTAACAGGCCCCTCAATCAGGTCGGATTCGGGCTCTTCAGACCTCATACGGTGCGGCCGTAATCTGTTCACCAAGCTGGCGAAGCAGGCGACGAACGCCATCGTTGATCAGCTCACGCTTGAGTTCGCCCCACTCCTTGCCCACCAGCGACGCCGCACGCTCGCCATCCTCGCGTTCGAGTTCGTTGAGGTAGAGCTTTTCGGGCTGACGTAGAAAAAGACGATTTTTATAGGCCATGACGATGTACCAGGGTGTTTCTATGCTTCACAAAAGGTACGCGCGCGAGGCGCGCTCACATCAGGTCAAGCAATCGAGCTTGGCCTTCATTGCTAAGGGGGCTTTAGGCAGCCCGCTGACACGTAGAACCAGGAGCGTCATGGCCTGCCTTTTGATGTTCAGGTGGGTCCCACGGAAAGTCAGGGAGGGTGATACGACGGTCCACCTGCCCCTTGGTTGCATGTTCGAGGTTGGCCGCGAGTTCGGGGCTCGCGGTTTTGTGGCCACTGATCACCATGTACAGGTAATACGGGGTGACCTTGCACAGGCCGGCCACCCGACGCAGCTCCCCGCACTTTCGCGAGAGCTTCCCATCGGCTTGGAGAAAGTAGGTTTTGGCATCCATGTCGAAAATTTACCTGAGAGGTATATTTATCGCAAGGGTAATTTACCTGAACGGACGTTTACCATTTAGGTAAAGCTGGGGACAATTGCCTTATGGATATCTTTGACATTCGACATCGAAATGTGCGGCTTCTTGTGCAGGCGCTGGATAAAGAAGCCGGTGGCACCGGCAAGCGTTCCGGTGGCATGGCCATGTTTGCCGACCGCCTGCAAAAGCAGCCGGCCCAGGTAACTCACTTTGCCGGCGCAAGACCCATAAAGCGCATCGGCAGCAAGATTGCCCGAGAAGTCGATAGCGCCTTCGGCCACCCACCCGGCTGGCTAGATACTCCGCATTGGCAGGAGTCCGAGTACATCGCCGCAGCGGATCGCTCAAGCTCCGAGTACGTTGCAACGAAACAGCCAACCACGCTTCCGCAGCACGTACAGATACCTTATCTCGAAGGTTACGATTCCCAACGCACAGGGAGCATCACTATTCCCTTACAACTTTTGCAGCACGACCCCACTTTGATGTCTCGGGACATTCGCGCTCTTATAAACCCTGAAGACAACATGGCCGGGGAAATCGAGCAGTACGACCTAGTGTTCGTCAATGCGGCAGTTCGCAAGTTCGAACGGGATGGCATTTACGCGTACAAGCTTGGCGACATTCCTCACATCAGGCGCATCCAGGATATGGGAGGTGGACAGCTGCGCTTTGTGGGAACCCGATCCTACGAAGAAAATTTCGTGCTCTCTGGGGAGAGCCTTAACGATTTGCACATCGGCGGACGCGTGATTGGTCGTCTAGGCTACAGGAAGTTTTAAAGCATCCCGTGCCGCCCCGTACAGTGAGTGGCTATGCAAGGGATCACATTTTTGCGGGGCGTGCTTGTCATACTCGGCTATACCGCCTTATATATCGCCGCGCGGGAAGCATCGGTTACGCACTGGGTATTGTCAGCTGGCCTGCGGTTCACCGCTATGCTTTTCCTCCCGGCACGCATGTGGCCTTTCGTTATTGCTGGCGACCTCATCGGTTCCCTGTACTATCGCAGCTACCGCCTGGACGAGTATGGCTTTGCATGGCTTTTCACAGCGGTGGCGCTGCCTCCCATAGCGACTCTCATACCGGTTATCGCCTTACGCAAAATTCGCTGGCTCGCGGGTGACTTGCAGCTTCCCAAGCTGACGCTGAGATTGCTCAATGCCATGGCAGCCGCCGCGGCTTTGAATGCAGCCGTCAGCGTGGGTGCAATGGAGCTAGTCCATTATTCGGCCAGTACCGTTCGAATGCCAGAAGGCCCTATTTACTATTACGGCATTTTCATGCTCGGCAACCTCATGGGCGCGCTCGTCATTGCCCCTGCTGGGCTTCTGCTGCTGCTTGCACGAAGGAGGCGCGCAAGACAGCTCATTGGCAATATCAATGCCGGCTTCGGCCATGAGATCGCCGCCAGCATCACCTTACTGGCGGGGCTTATTTACGCATACTACTCGCTTGAATCAGCGCAAAATCAGGACATTGCCCGATTGCTGATGCTCGTCCCTGCCGTGTGGATGACCTGTAGATATGGATGGGTGGGCGCCGTTGCCTTGACGGTGCTCGGAAACATTGCACTACGCCTTACTTTGATTCAGGTAAGCGACCTCAATCTCCTGGAGTCGCAGGTGCTTCTCGCCCTCTGCAGCTCAATGCTACTCGTCTTCGGCGCCATCATTACGCGGCTTCGCACAGTAGCAACGCTGCATCAAGTGCAGAGCGGGTCTTATTTGCAACTTGCCCGCAGAAACTTGCTTCAAGCCGACATGCGCGCACATCGTCTTGCAAAGGACATGCAGCACAGACATGGTATGAACAACCGTGTCGGTGACCCTTCATGTCTATTCGACTCGTCCAGCGCTTCGCATGCAACTGCGGCGGCGGCAGCACGATGGTTTCGAACCACCAAGAGAACCGAGGTTCAGCGAACCATTGATGCGATGGACTTGAGCATGATCGAATCGCGCGGCATCATAAGCGCACTCACGTACGGGCCGCTCGCAAAGCTTCTTTTTGAAGAGAATATCTCATTCGCCGCAAGGCTGTCGTCAAACGCCGCTTCTCTACCGCGCGACCTGCAACTTGTCATCTACCGGCTATGCTACTCATTTACTGTGAGCCTAGCGCGCGACCACAACGCCGCACGCATCGCTGTCAGGCTGTCAGTGCCCAGGCATAGCGCCTCGGCGATTCTCGCCATTCGTGCCCGCCCAGCGCGTTGGCATGAGAAACGACGCGAGCTTCCAGACACATACCTCGATGATGAGGAAGTAGACGCAATCGTCCGAACGTTCCACGGGCGCATACATGACGATAGAGCTGGACCACGGCGCTCCATTAGCATTATTTTACGGACTTGGCTGCATCATTGCAGTTGAACAATCTGCGGGATTTCCGCAAGCCACGGTCACTTCAAAAGTATCGCCCTTTACGCTAATGGTCGCATCGCTGTTACCGTAAACAAGCTCGCCTTCTTCCAATTGATCCACCGCGCGACCATTCTTTGGCACGGCACGGAGACTTCCCATCGGCAGCACAATCAGCTGATCCTGCACCACCTCCACCGCCATCAACACACCCCCTTTGAGATCGTTGAGCTGAAGGTAAGAGATTCCATCCTTTACCCAACGGTAGACGTGATAATTAGGGTTCACGCTTACGTCAGGGGCACCAGGCACGCCCGACCCCAAGCCTTGCTGAGCATCGGCGCAGACGGGACTCACATAGGAGACAATGGCTAGTGCGAGTCCCCATAGGTGCACGCTACTTATGCGAACAAACATGACACGTGATCCGTCTAAAGAACAGTTCGATTCTCATATGTTGCGCAGAGCGCTTTAATAGTAACTTTGTCAATTCACGCATCAGCGAACCGCAACTAAGCAGACCAGACAGGCATCCCGTGAAAAATCATGATTGACCTGCGAGCACTGCGTCCATGGCATCCGGTAGCTCTGGGAGTTGAAGCCAATCGGCGACCACCTTAGCTTCACTGCGCAGCTGATCCTTCTTCTCGGCAGAGACTTTTGCGACCAGCTTCACCTGTTGCAGCCAAGCACTAAGGCAAGACGGGGTAGCCCCATCACTGCAGCTGCCAGGTACTCCGAGCACGGCTGGAATAACGTAAGCATCTCGCATCAATGCCGCATCGTTCACATCAGACCTGCCAAGAAATGATGTGGGGTAGTAGTCGATGCCGAGGTGGCCGCCCCACTTGAACCATCTCTCAATGGCCTTATCGGCCTTTTCCTGCACCCCGGACGCGATCCAGTCCATCGATTGGCATTCGCCTACATGCAGGTATTCAGGCAACTCGTTTCCCAGCATTTCCTTATTCATACCGGCAACGATGCAAGCCAGGGTTGCCGTGCCACCACGCTTCAACATCTCGGCTTGAGCGGCGGTAATCGGAGACAAATCGGCGCGAATAACACCGTTACCGACAGCACCATTACCGGCAATCATTGCCACAAAAGGCGTTCCACTCACGGATTTGCTCACCGTAGCAATGCGCCCGGCGATAGCGATACGTTGCCCCATGTAGTTGTTATCGGCGGCGACCTCATTCGTATGGTATTCCGCCAGCAGGTCGCCAGCGCTAGTGAACGCGCGGATGGACGACAATTCACTCCAGTCGATGCGCGACTTCTTGCCAGCGACATACTGATTGATGTCTTGCCGGATGACGTCTTGCAAGAATGCCAAGGCCTCAGCATTGGGCCGGTATGCGGGTACGGCCGGCTTTTGCGTTGAAGTGTCCGACGCATGGGACGCCCCCTGTGCCTGCAGGCTTTGACTTGTAGGCGTCTGCGAAGGTAGCGGTCCAGCAGATTGAGCCTTCTCGGTTGTTTCGATAAAAAAGCCGCCGAGTATGGAAAAGCCGACGAACGCTGAGACACCAGCGCCGAGCAACCGCAAGCGTCCGGGTGGTGGCGCCCCCTTCTTGGCGAAAACAGAAGGGCGGATAACTCCTATCAGTGCGGCAGCAATACTGCCCACGGCACTCAAGATACATACGAAGGCTAGTACGTCGCGCATAGTGCTTCCTTGTTTAAGGTGGCCCCGTTGTGACTGTTTCGCGCAAAAACTGCTGCGATGCTTCGCGATCACTCGAAGTCATTGCGTTTCTAGCATGTGAACCGACCGCAAAATGTCGGAGCCAATACAAGCTTCGTGTAGGCCAACACCATGTTCGTGTAGGCGAGCCGTTGGGCTGATGGCCAGGTCAACTTGGCGAGATAAATTTACCTTTTAGGTATTGACACAAATATACCTCACAGGTAACTTTTGCTCGCGGTCGCGCTGGAGATGACTTAGCGACCCCGTGGCCAACAGTAGGAACGCTCATGAACACACCTGAAGTCATTACCGTTTTCGACCACCTGCACACCAACGCCAAAACCGGTACCGCAAGCTGGTGGGGTGAAACAGACGAAGCACTCGCCAACGGCGCCCGCCAAACCGTCCAAGCCGTACTGAAAGCTGCCGAGCCCTTCGCCGACCTGTTCGGTAAACACGCGAACACCATCAACGATCCCATCACCGAACACGCACGCGTGGTACGCATGTCGGATGTGCATGCGTTGCGTATGGCGCTGATTGATGCGCGGGGGTTTGTATGACTAAGCCAGCCCGCACTCTTAAGCGCCTCTCTCTTGACGAGTTTCATTCCTTGCTGGACGGCCAGGGTGTCGCTGAAGAAGACATCGCCCTTATCTGTCCAAGGTGCGAATGCGTGCAATCCGCACGTGACCTGATTACCGCCGGGGCCGGGGCAACACCTGCAGCAGTCGCACGCTATTTTGGGTTTTCCTGTGTCGGCCGCTTTACTGGCGCACCAGGACCGCGCAACGTGCCAGATGGCAACCCGTGTGATTGGACGCTGGGTGGATTGTTCTCGCTGCATCGGTTGGAAGTGGTAACCGATGATGGTGTCGTGCATCCCTGCTTTGAACCTGCCACGCCGGAACAGGCGCAAATGCACGCGGCATGCTCTATCGCTGAAAAGGACTTTGCATGACCACACAGTCGCAGACGATAGATGTGCTGGCGGTGATGGATCATTTCCGCCGCCTCGCCGGTGAAAGGGCATCCATCACCGATGAATGCACATTCAAAAATGCCCGCGAAGCCATCGCCGAACTGATCTTCGCAGACAAGGTTCTCGTTGCTGCCCAAGAAGCGCACACGCAGCTTTTGAGAGGTAACGACTACGCCTTCAGCAACGGCCACGCGGCCCTCAGCCAGGCACGCATCCACGCCGCCAATGTGGTACGCAAGGCGGCCATTACACGCATTCGGAGTGGATCATGAGCGTTTATCCCTACGACCTATTCATTATGCGGCGCTCTGTGCGTCGCGCCACGAATGGCGCCAGCCGCGACACGATACGCCGTGGCGAACGCATCGCGATGGATTGCCTGGAGCATGGCCGCAGCCGCGCGGAGTCCATCACGGCCGGCACGGCCTACATCCGGCGCACAGTGCGCGAGCGCTCACGCGGAGATGCTGCGTAATGAGTGTCTACAGTGACCTTTACGACTACCCACCCGGCGAACGGATAAAACTATTGCAGCGCGAATGCATTCTACGCATGCGTGATGCCGTGCGCGAGTGGGATGTCATCCATTCACTGGTTACGCTAGTCGCAGAGGGCTCCCTCCCCTCTCTCCACCATGCGCTTACTCCTGAAGTGTATGCCTCTGCGGCTGGCCCTCTTCTGGAGCAAGCAACGTGATGGCCCTACCCATTTTCCACACTCATCACCGGCGCATGGACGGCTGCACGCCACCGACACCCGCCGAACGTATGGCCCGCTACAGCGGACGTTATGCCGCCGAGATCCGGCAGCGCGAGAACCAGAGCGTGGCGCCACCGCGCGCCCGCGTCATCGATGGTCGCTTGGTGCTGATAGCACTGGACGACCAGCCCACACCAAAAGCCAATGCGGAAACCCATCATGTCTAATACAGCAAATAACCTTGTGGACATCATCAACGACCTTGACGCAGGCGTGTTCGCGCAAAAAATGGAACGCGCCATGTTCGACGTGGCACAAGGCGTCATCGACACCAGCAAGAGCGGCAAGGTCACCATCTCGTTCGAATTCAAGCGGATTGCCAGCAGTAATCAGGTGGCGGTCAAGCACAAGCTGGAATTCCTCAAGCCCACCAAAAACGGCAAGTCGCGGGAAGAAAACACCACCGAAACACCCATGCACGTAGGTGTGCGCGGCAAGCTTTCACTGTTCCCGGAATCGCAGCCCGAATTATTCGACCGGCAAGGTCATGGCTCACCGTCCGCTAGCGACGCGGCCCATTGAAAGGAACCCCATTGATGGATATCCAACTGATTCAACAGACCGCCGTGGATGCGGCCCGCGCCAACCGCCTGGCTGGCGAAGATCGCGCCGTGATCCTTCCCCAGGGCTGCGAGGTAAAGAGCCTCGAACATTTGATGGTGGGTCGCTCGCGCTACCGCGGCAAACTCGTCACAAGCACCCTTGCCGACTTCGTGTCTTATGTCAAAGCGCACGCGCCTGCCGATGCGTTTGTGGATATCGACCACATGGCGGCCACCGCTTTTTTCAATCTGGGCACATCCGACATGTCCGGCCACGGCGACTACACCGCAACCCTCAAATTGCCGCCCACCGCTGCCTTTTCCGCACTCAACCGGATCGACGGCCAAAAGCTGACGCAGAAAGACCTGGCCGAATGGCTCGAAGACTGGCACGAATTTCTGACCGCCGAGTATGCGGAAGGTGACGCAACGCTGGCCCGCGCCATTACCGCCGTGCGCAAGGTCACCGTCAAATCCATCACCGAAAACAGCACCACCGTGACCAATGTCTCGTCGGCGCGCTCGACCATGGAAGAAATCGAAGCGAAGTCCGACAACGGCTTACCGGCCGGCTTCAACTTCGTATGCGAACCGTATCTCGGTCTCACCCCGCGTACGTTCCGCCTGGTTTTTTCCGTCATCACCAAAGACGACAAACCCGTGTTCGCCATGCGCTGGCAGCAGCGTGAAGCAACGATCGAAAAGATCGCGAAGGAGTTCAAGTCGGTGCTGGCAGAGCAACTTGGCGATGCCGCTGTGCTGACTATCGGCACATTTCAACCGTAGGCGGCGCCGAGGCCGGCGGCATATCCGGCCACTTCTGAAAATCCGGCAGGGCTTCGACCCTCGTTTTCTGGCTGATGCAAACCGGATAGCACAGCCCCCCAAGGGCCACGGGGAGAAGGGTGCGGAACGTCGGTCCACTCAGCAGGCCCCAAAACCTAGACGTGACAGCCGGGAGAGACCGGCACCCTCTCCAATCCCAGTAAGGGTTTCTCCATGAAAACACTCATCTTCGGCGGATATGGCGATGACACCTTCGGCGAACTGACACCAGGTGGCGACGACTACGACAACTGCGCCAGCGGCGACCCCATTGAATGGCTGGTGGAGTCCGTCAGCGAATGCAGCAGTCTGATCGTGTTCGGCCAATACACGCCCTCTCATGCAACCGGTTGGCTTGTAGGTGTGGCGCCGCGTGACCAAGCCGGGGATGACTTGCCGGTACCGGCGTGGCCTATCCGCATCAAGCCAAACCCTACGCGTCCCTTTGAGTTTGCGCTGGAAATCGATGTACCGGATGACACTGCAATCCGCTGCTTACAGGGCGGATAACAGGAGGCAATCCCGAAGCGCCCGCGAGGGCGGCGCAGAGGAATCCCCGCCACCCGGGACCCGAGCGCGGCATGTGGTGGCAGCCGCCAGCGGCACAAGGCTGGATCGCGACCGGAGCAGATAGCCGGTGACAGTGCGCAGAGTGCGCTCACCTGCTGGACAAGAGAACGCCAGCGCCGGACGAGAGTAACCGGCCCCTGATACTGAACAGAACGGACCCATGGCAGACGGCAATATCACCACCGCTCGCACAAAGACAAAGGTGCGCAAGACGCTGATCGCCGACCTGTGGTGCGGCGCGGGTGGCACCATCACCGGCGCCGTGCGCGCGGCAAAGCAGATGGGCATGCAATTGGAAGTCGTGTCGGTCAACCATTGGCCCACGGCTATCGAGACGCATGCACGCAACTATCCTGGCTGCCGCCATCACTGCGCCGATCTTGAAAACGCCCGGCCTTTGGAACTGGTCCCGGAAGGCTACCTGGATGCATTGATCGCTTCACCCGCATGCACGTTCCACAGCCGTGCACGTGGCGGCAAGCCCGTGAACGATCAGCAGCGCATGGACCCGTGGCACGTCGTGCGCTGGTGTACCGAACTGCGGGTGAAGCGGATCATGGTTGAGAACGTGCCCGAATTCATGAAATGGGGTCCGTGCAGCCTGGTCACCGGGCGGCCGATTCCTTCCCGTGAAGGCGAATACTTCCGCGCTTGGTGTGACGCACTGCGCGCGATCGGCTTTCGCCTCGACTATCGCGTTATCTGCTGCGCCAATTACGGCGACGCCACGACACGCGAACGGTTCTTTCTGATCGGGTGCAGCGACGCTAAACCGCTGCGCTGGCCTGAGCCCACGCACGCCCGAAGCGCCACCGCCGATCTACTCGGCTCCCGCCAGCAATGGCGCGGTGCCGTCGAAATCATCGACTGGTCGACGCCGGGCAAATCCATATTCAGGCGCAAGAAGCCCCTGGCACCCAACACGCTGCGCCGCATTCTCGCAGGTGCGAAGCGATACCAGTGGCCTGAGCCATACATCGAAGCACTGCAAGCACTGCTGGATGGTCACGAGCCCGTATTGGACGTACCGGGCGAAGCGGTAGACCCGATCCTGTTGCACTTACGCGGTACGCGCCCCGAGCAGTTGCAGCGATCGGCGAAGGACATCAGTCAGCCGATACCCACACTCACGGCCGGCGGCGAGCATGTCGGTCTGGTCATGGCGTTCGGCTCCGGCGGCACTGCGCGGGAGCTTTCAGAACCAGTGCCCACGATCACCACAGGTGGGAACGGCGCATCACCGCATTTCATTGAGCCGCTACTGGTGTCGCCGCCCAATGGCTTCCAGATTCGCGGAGCCCAGAGCACGGAGCAGCCTGTACCAGCAGCCACCACACGCGGCGCCGGCTACATGACCACTTCCATCCTGGCGCCTTACTACAGCAGCGGCAGCGGCCTCACTGCGCAATCCGTGCAACAACCTGTGCCAGCCATCACCACCAAGGGACGGTTCGGCATGGCCGAGCCTGTGATGATCCGCACCGACCAGACCGGCAGCGGACCGAATGCCGTACGTAGCGCCAACGACCCCGTGCACACGGTTGTGAGCAAGCAGAACGCCGGCGTGGCCCAGCCGTTCGTATTTCCCCTCACGCATCACGGCGAATGCCGCGTCTACAGCGTAGACGATCCTCTCCGCACAGTTACAGGCGCCAACCGTGGCGAGTTGGCTATCGCCCGGCCTGCTGCCGACACGTACCGCATCGACATCCTCTACCGGATGCTCAACTACCGAGAGCTCGCACGCGCGATGTCATTCGATGATGGCGATGAAGTGTACGACTTCGCCGGCAACAACACCGAAATCACCAAGCAAATCGGTAACGCCGTGCCATGCCGCACCGCGGCCGCGCTGTTTCGTGCGCTGATGGAGGACGCATGAATTCGCTATCGCTAGATGTCGCAGGGATCCATTCCGTTCCGCCTCAACCACTCGTGAACGGCACCCATTGCGTTGCCGATGGCCGTTTCGGCAGAACTTCTATCATCAGTAACTCCTTGGTGAAGCGGCGTGCGCGAGGCATCAGCTGCGCCTTCATACAGCTTCCATTTCGCACTAAAAACGTGTTGATGACTAGGAGTCACTGCTATTTCGTTAACGGTCACAAGCACCTGCTTGCCATCTGGGAACTCGAAAACCTTGAAGTGCCATTCGTCGACAATTATGCGCGCAAACATATACCTATCCTCGCTCAGATTGTGCTGCCAACAATGAACTCCACCTTGCGAGGATTCAATGGCTGATCAGAGCAAAATTGAATGGACCGATGTCACTTGGAACTCATTGCGCGGCTGCTCGCGATTTTCGGAGGGATGCACGCATTGCTGTGCCGAGCACGCCGCCGACCGCCTCCTCGATGGCGTCAAACACAACGCTTATCCGGAGTAATTGGCATGAGCTTAATGATGGAACAGCGGAACAATTGCGACAGCCACACCAACCACTGCCACCCCCACGCTCACCCATGCCGCGCTTTGACTGAGTGCGCTGTTGACGGCGTAATCGACACCGCAATGGCTATTTGCAACCCGCCTACAGATAGTGGAAGCCAATAAGTCATAAGACTTACGTTATGAGCCCCAATCATCACATCGTCCCAGCAAAGCAACTGCGCGAGCTTTCTGGTAAGAGCACGGCAACCGCGATAAAGCGCTGGGCGAGCCAGCAAGGCATTCGCGTGCTCGATGGGGCAGAAGGCCCATGGACGACAATCGAGGCGCTAAATGCAGCCCTTGGCGTGAAAGAAGCAAGCAACGACCAGGCCTACAGCCCCGACATCCTATGACCCGTGGCAGAAAGCGAAAGCACGAGCCCACCATTCCGGGGCACATCGATCAAAAGAAGATCCCGAAGGGAATCTATTGGGATCGACGCGACAAGGTTTGGTACACCATTCAACACACCCCGAAGGCGCGTCGTCAACGTGTCACCGGGCCAAATGCGCTTCTTTCCGAGTTGCACAAAATCAGCGAAGAGCTTTCAGGCGTCAACAAAAAGAGCCTTGCTTGGCTGCTGGAGCAATTTCACGGAAGCCGACAGTTCAAAGAGCTTGCAGCGCGCACGCAGGCCAATTACACCTATCTCGCTCGCATCACGAAGGCCACCACGACCGCAATCGGGCCGCTTGGCACGCTCGACGTCGCCCGCATGACCCCCGAATTTTGGCAGCGCCTGGTTGATCGCATCGCCAACGACACCCCGACCCAAGCTAACCAGATCCTGCGTTACGTGCGCCGCGTGTTTCGCTGGGGTGTCAACCGCGGCCACTGCAATCACAACCCTGCACAGGGGGTCGAACAGGCCAAAGAGCGCCAACAGCGTCGTCTGCCAGCCGCCGAGGTCTATGCGCGCGTGCTGCAATTTGCGCAGGCGCGCGGGGAGCGCGCTGCGCACTCTGAGGGTAGCGTGGCGCCCTACCTGTGGATCGCCATGGAGCTGGCGTACCTGTTGAGGCTGCGGGGCATTGAGGTTATTACGTTGACCGACGCCAACGCATCCCAGGAAGGTGTCACCACCAACCGGCGCAAAGGCAGTCGCGATAACGTAGTGCGGTGGTCACCGCGACTGCGCAGCGTATGGGATGCGGCCGTGGCATATAGAAAACAGGCGGTGACGAAACACGCGCGCCCGACGCCGCTATTGCCCAGAGATCATTTCTTGCTGGTCTCGCAGAAGGGTACGCCGCTACGCAAATCAAGCTTGGACACCGCCTGGCAACGGCTCATGATCACAGCCATGCGCGAAGGCATCCTCACTGCCGAGCAGCGCTTCTCCCTCCATGACCTAAAGCGCAAAGGCATCACCGACACGCCTGGCACACGCGCCGATAAGCAGCTTGCCAGCGGCCACCGGGACCAATCCATGCTCGACGTGTACGACCTGAGTTTGCCCGTCGTAGACCCATCGGTACCGGATTGAATTTTACGGGTAATTTTACGGTTGAGACGGTTTCTTGAACCTGCGCCAACCCTAACCCACTGAAAAAACTGGTGCCGACAGTCTGACTCGAACAGACGACCTACCGCTTACAAGGCGGTTGCTCTACCAACTGAGCTATGCCGGCACGGCCCAACAGTTTATGCGATCTTATGGCATCTGTCCGCCCGTCATCCTCGACGGCCAGGGCGAAACTAGCGCATGTCCTCCGTCACACCTGGTTTGTAAGTATGCAAAGATATCGAGGGCAGCAGCTCGCCTCAAAAACAGCCAGTACTGTGCAAACCGATGCCCGGATCGTGAATCTGGCTGCGCCAGTCGAAGTGGTTGCTGTCGACCGGGATCAGGTCCAGCCAGTATTCCAGCACGGTTTCGGTGCGCTCGCTCATCTGAACTTGAAAACCGGCTGCGTCGATGTCATCGCGCCGCTTGCGTGCGTTAGCAGGATCCTTGAACAAGCCCAATGACACAGTGTTCTGGTTATCGCCGGAGCCCACCACGAAGTAATCTTGGATGTTGTGCGCGCCGAGCTGACGCGCCCGGGCCAGTGCCATCGCATGATTCGGGCTGGGCGGCAGATGGACCCACCAACCCTTGGTCTGGGTGGCCTGTTCCTGCCGTGTGCGCATGCGCTGCACTTGCGAACCTAGCGCGTTGCGGGCGATGCGCAGGTCTTCTTGGGTTGCGAACGGCCCCAAGGCCATGCAGGCGTAACTGAGCGCATTCGGGGACGCCGAGCTTGACGTATTCGTGGCCGCTGATGCGGATGCCACGACGAAAGCTGTGTGCGCCGACGTCACCGCGGGCGCTGGCAATTCGGACAGGAGTCGCAGTTTCGGCACGCCTGGATCGGTGGCGAAATGGGCATGCGTTTCGTTCTGGCCCAGCAGCAGCCATGCGCCGACGGCAATATTGAGGGCAATCAGCACCACGAACAACAGGCGAAAGAACATCGGCCATCCACCGTCTTGGGGCGATCGATTTTAGGGCGAGCCGGGAACCGGGTGTGATTCGACCCACACAAGCAGGCCACGCAACACGCTATCGACGGCAACCTCAGCGGGCATATCCAGCAAGGGCAGCAGTGCATCGGCACCCCCACCATCCAGCAGCAGGCGCAGTGCGCCGTGCGGATACTGGCTGGCGATATTTCTCGCGAAGCGTTCGATCAGCGCGGCCGCGGCGTGCCAACAACCCGACATCACGGCATCAGCGGTGTTATTCGCCACATAGCGTATCGCGCCGGGATGTTCGGGGCGTACCCGTGCAGTCGCGCCGAGCAGGGATTGCTGCATCAACCATGGACCCGGCGCAATCAAGCCGCCCAAATGCTGGCCGTCTGCGGTCAGCGCATCAAGTGTAAGTGCTGTACCGATGCCTGCCATGATACAAGGTGCGTGCCCCGACGCATAAGCCGCAACCATCGCCAGGAAGCGATCCACGCCAAGGTTCTGAGGTTCGGCATACGCGTTGTGCACGCCGCATGCTTCGGTGGGTGTCTGCACCCATGCGATGTCGCGCGCAAAAATATCTTTGACGATGGCTTCAAGCTGTGCTTCGCGTGCTGTATCCACCACCGATGCGCCCAATACACATCGTGGTGATGCCAGGGACTTCCAAGCTGGAATGAGCACTGCGGTAACACCTTCATTCCATCCCACAGCGCCGTGTGCGGACCAGCCATCGCCCTTTGCCATGGCCCATTTCAAGCGGGTATTGCCAAGATCGAGCAGGAGTTTCATGCGCGGCGCACCGTTACGTCAGCACTGTCGATGCGCTGCATGCCGGCTGCCGTTCTGACCTGCAATGCGCCGCGCACATCAATGCCAGCCCCCACGCCATCGAATTCACCAGCCGCACTACTGATGCGTAGCGGGACACCATGCAAGGCATCGTGTTCGGCGTAATCGTCGACAAAGGCCGCAAAACCAGCGCGCTCGAATTGATCCAAACCTTCAACCAGGCTGGCAATCAGGGTTGCCGCCATGCGATTGCGATCGGGTGGCACACCATGAGTGAGCATGGCGAGATCGCTCACGGGCTGCCTTGCCTGCTCACGCAGCGCCTCAGTCAGGCGCAGATTGAGGCCAATCCCGACAATCGCTGCGCACGGTCCCTGATATTCGCCACTCAGTTCCACCAGGATGCCCGCCAATTTGCCTCCCTCGGCAAGCACATCGTTGGGCCACTTTAGGCGCGGACCGACAATGCCCAGTGCGTGCACTGCGCGCAACACGATTACGCCAGTCGCCAGCGATAAACCCGAAAGCGAAGCAAAGCCCGCGTCGAAACGCTTGAGGCACGACACATACAGATTCAAGCCAGGCGGCGAGAGCCAGCTTCGCCCTCGCCTGCCACGTCCTGCTGTCTGCGTCTCAGCCATCACGATGCTGAAATCTGGAGCGGCGCTGCCGCGGCGCTGCAATTCACTGGAGGTGGAGTCGATCTCCCAGTAAAGATCCAGCGCACCGATCCGGCGTGCTATCACGACCGGCAATTCGGCACGGATGCTCGACTCATCCAGCATCTGGATCGGCCACGGCAACTGGTAACCCGCTGAGCCTACCGACTCGATAGGTACACCGCGATGGCGCAAAGCTTCGATTTGTTTCCAGATGGCGGCCCGGGTCAAACCCGCTTCGGCGGCCAGGCGAGAACCCGAAAGAGCCTCGCCGGTAGCCAGGATGGCCAGAATTTGTTGCGGTTGCATAGTCTCAATATTCCAGGAGCGGCACTTCTGCCGAGTAGCGCGGAGGGTTGCCCCGCCACGACCGGGTCGCCGGAGGCGGTCGCCCGCCTCCTGCGACCACAGAACGTAGCGTGCGGTTTTCCCGCACTACGCTCTTCGGAGGTTGTAGCCACTTTCATCATGGATGACACGGTCATCTCGATTTAGTGTTTGAGTCGTTTCGCAATCGCTTCGCCAAAACTCTGCGTGGTGCCTTTGCCGCCCAAATCCGGCGTGACATGCTCACGATCGTTCGCCATCGTGTCGCGGATCGCATCGCGCAGTTTTCTGCCTTTGTCCACCATGCCCAGGTGATCGAGCATATCGGCCGCGGCGAGCAGCAGCGCGCACGGATTGGCGATGCCCTTGCCGGCAATGTCCGGCGCGGAGCCGTGTACGGCTTCGAAAATGGCCGCGTGCTCGCCGATGTTGTCGCCCGGCGCAAGACCGAGGCCGCCGACCAGACCTGCACACAGGTCGGAAAGAATGTCACCGAACAGGTTGGTGGTGACGATCACGTCGAACTGTTCTGGACGCATCACCAATTGCATGCAGGCGTTGTCCACGATCATCTCGTTGAACTCGATCTGCGGGTATTCCTTGGCAATGTCACGCGCCACGTTGAGGAACAGGCCCGAAGCGGTCTTGATGATGTTGGCCTTGTGCACGGCCGTGACTTTCTTGCGGCCCCTCTTCACCGCTATCTCGAACGCATAGCGCACGATGCGCGCACTGCCCTTACGTGTGTTGCGGATCATCGAAATGGCCACTTCACCGTCGTCCGACAGCGTCTGACCTTCGGCCAGATAAGCACCTTCGGTATTCTCGCGCACGGTGATCAGATCGACATGCTCATAGCGCGCCTTGGTGCCCGGGAAGCTGATGGCCGGACGCACGTTTGCGTACAGGTCAAAATGACGACGTAACGTGACATTGATCGAAGTAAAGCCACCGCCGACTGGCGTGGTCAACGGACCCTTCAATGCCACCTGGTGCTTGGTGATCGTATCGAGCGTAGCCTTGGGCAGCAGGTCGCCATGCTTTTCCAGCGCGATCATGCCGGCTTCGACCGTGTCGTAGCTCAGGCCGCACTCCATCGCATCGAGCACGCGCAGCGTGGCGGTCATGATCTCCGGGCCGATGCCATCGCCCGGGATCACCGCAATGGTCTTGCTCATGAGAGGGAACTCCTTGGAATGAAGCTGGGAAACCGGCGCACAAGGGAGAGAGGCGCCTGGTTGAAATCCGCTCAATTATCCCTGATACGCCTGTCGGCGAACAGCCCGAAGGCACTTGGAAACGTTGCAAATGCTCGTATGGAGCATCGCCTTAAATCGAACGATCGTAGCTTGGGGTGCAAACCCCAACATGGCACGGATGAGAGTTATGTTGGGTTTTGCACCCTACGCGTGGTCGCCGCACCCAATACCCTGTCCCGTCATATCACCCAACTCCAGTCGATCCAGAAAATCCACGGCCCGGCGCAGATGCGGAATGACGATTGAACCACCCACCACCAGCCCCACGCTAAATACTTCGAAGAATTCCTCGCGACTTACGCCCACCTCCTTGCACTGCGCCACGTGATAGCTGATGCAATCGTCGCAACGCAGCACCATCGAGGCGACCAAGCCAAGCATCTCCTTGGTCTTCACGTCCAGCACACCAGCCTTGTACGTCTGCGTATCAAGCGCGAAGAAGCGACGCACCACCTGGTGGTCTTCGGCCAGGATGCGCTCGTTCATGCGCTGGCGGAATGAGGTGAATTCGGCGACGCGATCCTTTTCCGTACTCATGCCACTTCACCCAGCCATTGCGCCAGCTTGCCACTGCGATCGGCGGCGACCAAATCGTCGTACCCGCCAACGTGCTGATTGTTGATGAAGATCTGCGGCACACTGCGGCGACCACCGCTGCGCGCAAGCATGATGTCACGCTGCGCCAGATCGGTATCCACGCGTACCTCCTCCCAGCTCAGACCCTTAGCCTTCAGCAGGTTCTTGGTCACCACGCAATAGGGGCATACTGCGGTGGAATAGACTTCGATCTTGGGCATTGCAGGACTCCGAAATTACTTGCGCCGTAAATGGCGGCGACAACCTTTGAAAACAAGTCGCTTGATACTGAACTGCAACACGACGGAAAGGTCTTAAATGGTACTGTCATTGACCTATGACCATGGCACTACGACATCTCCGTAAACGCCTGCTGACCGCGCTCGCGCTGGCTGGGCTGACCTTTGTGGTCGGCGCCCAGGACAAGCCTGACAATGTCCGGCTGCCCGACCTTGGCAGCTCGGCCAATGCACTGATTTCGCCGCAGGAAGCCCAGGATTACGGCGCTATGCTGCAGCAGCAGATGCGTGCGCTGGACATGGTCGTGAACGATCCGCTGTTGGACGACTACATCAACAATCTCGGCTTCCGGCTGGCATCGAACTCCGCCAAGCCAAAGGATCACTTCGCTTTCTTCATCGTCAAGGATCCGGTGATCAACGCGTTCTCCGCACCTGGCGGCTATATCGGCGTCAATGCTGGCTTGATCATCATCACCCGCAGCGAGGACGAACTCGCCGCGGTGATGGCGCACGAAATTGGCCACATCACACAAAACCATCTGCAGCGCGCGTATGAATCGGTCAAAAAAGACACCCCACTCATGGCGCTGGTAGCGCTTGGTGCGATCGCCGCCGGCGGTGCTGCTGGAGGCCAGGCCGCAGCAGCGGCCTTGCTGGGTGGGCAGGGTGCCATCATGCAGAAGGAAATCAACTTCACCCGCAAGGATGAAGCCGAGGCGGATCGCACTGGCATCATGACGCTGTCCAAGGCAGGCTTCGATCCCAATGCCATGGCGGGCTTTTTCGGGCGCATGGAAGATGTCATGAGCGCCGACTCTGGCGGCATCAATGTGCCTTCGCTACTGCAGGATCACCCGGTCACCGCCCAGCGCATCGCCGATGCCAAGGCACGCGCCAGCGCGCTGATCACCGAACAGAAATCGCTACCCACCGGCAATCTGCTCGATAAATCCAGTTGGGCCAAGCAGACCGCGCCGATCGCCTACGTGAAGGATCCCACCACCCTGCTCACCGCCAGCAATGGCCAGCCCAGCCCCAACAACTACCTGCTGATGCGCGAACGTGTGCGCGTGTTGTCTGGCGACCCATACCGCATGGCCAGCTATTACAGCGAACTGCTAGGCCGCAAGGACGGCAGTTTCAAGACCCTTGAGAACTATTACGGCTATGCGCTGGCCCTTACCCACAGCGGCCAAGGCGCCAAGGCGATTCCGCCGTTGCAGCCCCTGCTCGACAAATACCCGGACAACCTGGTGTTGCGTCTGGCCATGGCCGACGCCCGCTTCCAGGCCGGCCAGCGGGCCGCCGCGCTGGATATCTACGCCGCGCTCAACGCCCAGTCGCCGCGCAACAAGGCGATCGGCGTCGCCTATGCCAATGCGCTGACCGTCGGCGGCACCAAGGCCCAGGCCAGCCAGGCCGCCGATATGCTGCGCCCGATGCTGGAGGATACCGATGAGCCAGACCTCTTCACGGCCTATGCCCGCGCCAGCGAAAAGGCCGGCGACAGCGTGCGGGCCGGCGAAGCCTATGCCCAGGCCAGCTACCTGTCGGGCCGGCCGTTCGACGCCATGGAACAGCTCAAGACCTTGCTCAAGCGCTCCGATCTGGATTATTACGCCCGGGCTCGCATCCAGGCCCATATCACCGAACTCACCCCGCTGGTGATGGAACTGCGCAAGCGTCGAGTGGCCACGGATGACAATCCGGATGGCAACAACCAGACCCAGCAGCAGTTCGGTTCCCATGGCGCATGTAGCGGGCACCCTTGTTTCGGTCTGGGGAACGGTTCGCCTTGACGTAGGGGCCTTCCCCCTGATCAGGACGGGATTTTCACGCAGTGTCATTGTCACGTAACATTTCACCGCTGCAATATTTGCGTCACAGGCCAACCTCATCGGACTTAGCGTGCACAAACGCATCCTTATTGTTGAAGACGAAGCTTCCATCCGCGACATGGTCGCCTTCGCCCTGCGCAAAGCCGGTATGGATACCGCGCAAGCCGCGGACGCACGCACGGCCCAGATGTCCATTGCCGAACAGGTTCCAGACCTGATCCTGCTCGACTGGATGCTGCCCGGCACCAGCGGCCTAGACCTTGCCCGCCGGCTGCGCAAGGAAGAACTGAGCCGCGAAGTCCCCATCATCATGCTGACCGCGCGCGGCGAGGAAATGGACCGCGTCAACGGCCTGGAAGCGGGTGTCGATGACTATGTGGTCAAGCCCTTCTCCACCCGCGAGCTGATCGCCCGCATCAAGGCCGTGCTGCGCCGCAGCCAGGGCGATGATGGCTCGGGTATGGTTGAGCTGGGCCGGCTGCGCATCGATGGTCCAGCGCACCGCGTGTTCGCGGGCGACGGACCGGTACCGATCGGCCCGACCGAATACCGTCTGCTGTACTTCTTCATGACCCATCCGGAACGCGTCTACTCACGCGCGCAGTTGCTTGACCACGTGTGGGGCGGCAGCGTGTACGTGGAAGAGCGCACGGTGGATGTGCACATTCGTCGCCTGCGCAAGACGCTCGAGCCGTGGAAGCTCGAGGACATGGTGCAGACGGTCCGGGGCGCTGGCTATCGATTCTCTACCAGCCACTGAAAGAGCTGAGGAGTGAGGGAGAGAAGTGAAAAATATGAGAGAGGCAAGAACGCGCTGCGCTCGGCCTCTCTCTCGTTGATCGATCCTCCCTGCTCACTCCTCCCTGCTCACTCCTGACCAAGCCATGCCAGCAGCGTCACGCACCTGGAAACTCCCGCTTGCCCTGTTCGGCGGCTTGTTCGTGGGCGGCCTCGCCGGTTGGCTTGCCGGCGGCTACGTAGCAACCAGCGTGGCGCTTGCCGCTGTAGCAGAGATTGTCTTGCTACTGACGCACTTGCGTCACATTGCTAAGCCCATGATGAGTTCACCCTCCCCCGCTTCACCAGCAAACTCCGACCCATCCCGGCATGACCGATTCATGATGCGCTCCCAACGCCTAGCCGCCAATCTGCATGATCTGCGCCGCGCCGCTGGCAACCTGCCGGATGCCATCGTGCTGCTCGACCAAGACCAGCGCGTACACTGGTTCAACCATGCTGCGGAAAGCCTGCTTGGCCTGCGCCGTCCGCAAGATCGCGGCGTGCTGCTAAAAGACAGGATGTACAACTCCGAACTGGCTGGCTGGCTGCAGGAACCCTCACCGGAACCGTTGAACGATGTCAGCGCACCAGGCCAACCCAGTCGCCACATCAACGTGACTTTGCTGCCGTTTGGTCAGCGCCAGCATCTGCTGCTAGCACGCGATATCAGCCATATGTCCCGCCTGGAGCAGATCCGCCGTGACTTCGTGGCGAACGTGTCGCACGAATTGCGCACACCGCTTACCGTCATTCACGGTTATCTCGAACTGCTCGATCCGGAAGACGTACCGCACCTGGCGCCGGTGCTCAGCGAAATGCGCGCGCAATCCAAGCGCATGGGTCAGATTGTGGAAGATCTGCTGACCTTGTCGCGCCTGGAAACCCAGGATCACGTCGCCGAAGAACGCGTGCCGATAACGCCGCTGCTGGCCACCCTGCGCAAGGAGGCCGAAGCGTTGAGTCAGGGCCGTCATAGCATCACTGTCGAATCCACCGCCGAGCTCGATCTGCTGGGTTCGCAGAAAGACCTGCACAGCGCGCTATCCAACCTGGTCAGCAACGCCGTGCGCTATACGCCCACCGGTGGCCGCATTACCATCCGCTGGGAACGCACCGCGGAAGGCGCCAATTACTCGGTGATCGATACCGGTTATGGCATTCCCGCCGATCATCTGTCACGGCTCACCGAACGCTTCTACCGTGTCTCGTCCAGCCGTTCGCGCGACAGCGGCGGCACGGGCCTGGGCCTGTCCATTGTCAAGCATGTGCTGGGTCTGCATCAGGCGCGCCTGGACATCCGCAGCACCCCGGGCCAAGGCTCCACCTTCACCTGTTGCTTTGGCCGTGAACGGCTGCTGACGCCTGAAGTGCACGAAAACAAGTCGCTGGAAAGCGCTTGAGGCGTAGAGAACCGGGGCTAAGAACCTGTTTGCAATCTTTTCGTTATCTTCAATCATTGGGCGAAGCAGACGTGCTTACGATCTTCTGAGCAAGAGTGCCAAGAAGGCGAAGAGCTCGTAGTCGGCTTATTTGGCTATGTGTTAACTTGGGTAGATGGGTGACTACCTAAAACGTCCAAACTAGGATCTGAGGTTCTGCGGCCCTATGGCCGCAGAACCTGCGAGCCATCAACGCAGACCGGTCTCGGCACGCGCAATCACCATGCGCTGGATCTCGCTGGTACCTTCGTAGATTTCGGTGATCTTCGCGTCGCGGAAGTAGCGCTCCAACGGCATTTCCTTGGAATAACCCATGCCGCCATGAATTTGCACCGCCTGGTGCGCGATCCACATCGCGGCTTCCGACGCCACCAGCTTGGCCACCGACGCCTCGGTACCAAAACGACCACCGTTCTTTTCCGCCTCGTCCTTGGCCCAGGCGGCGCGCAAGGTCAGCAAGGTGGCCGCATCGAGCTTGCACTTCATATCGGCGATCTTTGTCTGCGTCATCTGGAAGGTGCCGATCGGATGGCCGAAGGCTTTGCGGTCGCGCGACCACTGCAGCGTGGCTTCGTATGCGGCGCGCGCAATACCCACGGCCTGCGACGCAATACCGATGCGGCCGGCGTCGAGTACCCCCATGGCGATGGAGAAACCCTTGCCCTGGGCACCCAACAGGTCGTCTTTCGAGCAGACGTATTCGCTGAACTCGATTTCGCAGGTAGCCGATGCGCGAATACCGAGCTTGGGCTCAATCTTGCCGGCATGAAAGCCCGGCTTCTGCGTATCGATAATGAAGGCCGACACACCTTTGGCGCCGATGCCTGGCGTGGTGATGGCAAACAACACCATGTAGCGTGCGACCGGACCGGAAGTGATCCAGCTCTTCTTGCCGTTGATTACCCAGTTACCATCGGCATTCTTCGACGCGCGTGTGTGCATAGCCGAGGCATCCGAACCCGATTGCGATTCCGTCAACGCATACGCACCGATCGCCTCGCCCTGCGCGATCGCACGCACGTATCTCTGCTTCTGTTCTTCCGTCCCATGCTTGAGGATGCCGTTGCAGAACAGCGAGTTGTTGACCGACATGACAGTGGAAGTGGCCGCATCGGCCGCGGCAATCTCGATCATTGCCAGCACATAGCTGATCGGATCCATGCCAGCACCACCATACCCATGCGGCACTTCAATGCCCATCAGGCCGAGCTGACCCATCTCCCGGATGTTGTCCAGCGGAAACTCGCCCTTGGCATCGAACTCCGCCGCCACCGGCACGATGCGCTTCTGCGCAAAATCGCGGGCAATGGCCTGGATGGAAAGCTGGTCTTCGGTGAAACGGAAATCCATGAGCGGCTCCGGGGAACAAGACGGGGAAAGCCCCTTATTTTAGCGTGAGGGATAACCAAGCCTTGTTGCGGGGCAGCAGAAACTGTGGCGGTAGTCCTGAAAGACATGCACAAGGGAACTTGAAAACGCTCGAAATCCCGCGTGTTGCGTGTAACGACTGTCAGCTTATGAATGATTGCTGCAGCGGAGATCATGGCATCTTCATTCACAGTAAATGCAACAGCCCCGAAAACGGATATGTGTAACTGCCCTCCTTACTCTTCCTTGACTCCCCTCGCGTCCCCGCCTACCCTTTCTCATCTCTATATCGCGATATAAGGATGCACGATGGATCTGGCGACTGCCTCCAGCGTGTTGCGCCTGCTGGCCGACCCCACTCGCGTAAGGCTGCTGGCCCTGCTGGAACGCGAGGAATTGACCGTGGCGGAACTGGCCGCGGTCCTGCACCTTGCACAGCCACGCGTATCGACCCATCTTGCCAAGCTCAAGGAAGCCGAGTTGGTGCGTGATCGCCGGGCAGGCGTTTCGGCTTATTACCGCGCCAATAGTGAAAGCGATGAGCACCAGCATGCGCTGATCCGCTCGCTGCGCGAAAGCATCGACGATGCCCTGTTGCGCGAAGACGCCGCACGCCTGCCCATCGTGCTGGTCCAACGTGCACGTGAAGAGGGCTGGGCCGACACTGTCGCTGGTGACATGGAACGCCATTACTCGCCCGGCCGCACCTGGGAAACCCTGACCCGCTCGCTGCTGCAACTGCTCGAAACCGGCGATGTGCTGGACATCGCATCCGGCGACGGCATCACGGCGGAATTGCTCGCACCGCATGCACGTTCCATTGTCTGCGTGGACGCGAGCGAACGCGTGGTGGAGGCGGCATCCAAGCGGCTCGCCCATTTCGACAACGTCGAAGTCCGACACGGCGACATGCATGCACTGTCACTGGAAACCCATCACTTCGACCTCGTGCTGATGCTGCACGCACTCACCTATTCCGAGCATCCCAGCAAGGCACTCACCGAAGCTGCACGCGTGCTGCGCCCCGGTGGAAGGTTGCTGGCCGTGACGCTCGGCAAGCATGATCACCCCGCCGTCGTGGCGCCGTTCGATCATCGCAACCTGGGCTTTACCCAGCAGGATCTGACCAAGCTTGCCACCCAGGCCAAGCTTGATGTCATCCATTGCAATCGACTCAGCCGCGAACGCAAGGCGCCGCATTTTGAAGTGATCAGCCTGCTTGCGCGCAAGCCGTAAGGAGTTTCCTCATGAGCACCCTCTCCTGGCTCCATCCTGACCGTGTTGCATCGCTCGAAGCCGTTTTGCGCGAACGTATCCTGATCCTCGACGGCGGCATGGGCACTATGCTGCAAGGCCATCGCTTGGACGAAGATGGTTTTCGCGGTGCGCGTTTCGTGGATGGACGCGACAGCGACCACATGCACCATCACGATCATCCCGGTGCTTGCGACCTGAAAGGCAACAACGATCTGCTGACGCTGACCCAGCCGGACATCATCCGCGATGTGCACGAGGCATATCTGGAAGCCGGCGCGGACCTGGTCGAAACCAACACCTTCAACTCTACGCGTATCAGTCAAGCGGATTACCACCTGGAACATCTCGCCTACGAATTAAATCGCGAAGGTGCAAAGCTGGCGCGCGCAGCCTGCGATGCCTTTACCGCCAAAACACCGGCCAAGCCGCGCTTCGTCATTGGCATCCTCGGCCCCACCAGCCGCACCGCTTCACTTTCACCGGACGTCAATGATCCAGGCTTTCGTAACGTCACCTTCGAAGAGTTGGTCAGCAACTACAACGAGGCGGCCTGCGGACTGGTCGATGGTGGCGCCGACATGATCATGGTCGAGACCATCTTCGACACGCTCAATGCCAAAGCGGCCCTGTTCGCACTGAGCGAACTGTTCCGTGCACGCGGTCGCCGCCTGCCAGTGATGATCTCCGGCACCATCACCGATCGCTCCGGCCGCACACTGTCTGGCCAGACGGCCGAAGCGTTCTACTACTCCATCAAACATATCCGTCCGTTGTCGGTGGGCTTGAATTGCGCGCTGGGCGCGGCCGACCTGCGCCCACATCTGCAGACACTGGCCAATGTGGCTGAGTGCTTTGTCAGCACACATCCGAACGCCGGTTTACCCAATGCCTTTGGCGAATACGATGAAACACCAGCGCAAATGGCCTCGGTGATCGGCGGTTTTGCGCGCGATGGGCTGCTCAATATGGTGGGCGGCTGTTGCGGTACGACGCCCGCGCATATCAAAGCTATTGCGGAAGCGGTGCGCCCATACGCGCCTCGCGCCATGCCGTCCAAAGAGAAAGATGCGGTATGAACACCTCACGCCACACCTGCCTCTCCGGCCTGGAACCACTGGTCATCACCCCCGACCTGCTGTTTGTCAACGTCGGCGAGCGCACCAACGTCACCGGCTCAGCCCAATTCAAGAAGCTGATCAAAGAAGAGCGCTACGAAGAAGCGATCGACGTCGCGCGCCAGCAGGTTGCCAATGGCGCCCAAATCATCGACGTGAACATGGACGAAGGCCTGATCGATTCCGAGGCGGCAATGACGCGCTTCCTCAATCTGATCGCCGCCGAACCCGATATCGCACGCGTGCCAGTGATGGTCGACTCGTCCAAATGGACGGTGATCGAAGCAGGCCTGCGCTGCCTGCAAGGCAAAGGCGTGGTCAATTCGATCTCGATGAAGGAAGGCGAGGACATCTTCCTGGAGCACGCTCGCAAGGTGCTGGAATACGGCGCCGCCGTCGTCGTGATGGCGTTCGACGAACAGGGCCAGGCCGATACCTGCGCGCGCAAGGTGGAGATCTGTTCCCGCGCCTACCAACTGTTGACTGAAAAGCTCGATTTCCCACCGGAAGACATTATCTTCGACCCCAACATCTTCGCCATCGCCACCGGCATCGAGGAACACAACAACTACGCTGTGGATTTCATCGAAGCTACCCGCGAGTTGAAGAAACGCTTCCCGCTTAGTCACATCTCCGGCGGTGTATCCAACGTCTCATTCTCGTTTCGCGGCAACAACACGGTGCGCGAGGCGATCCACTCCGTGTTCCTGTACCACGCCATCAAGGCGGGCATGGACATGGGCATCGTCAACGCCGGCGCCTTGATGATCTACGACGACGTACCCGCACAATTGCGCGAACACGTCGAAGACGTGGTGCTCAATCGACGTTCCGATGCTACCGAACGCTTGCTGGACATTGCCGATCAGTACAAAGCCAAGAAAGGCGAAGTCGTTGTCGAGAACCTAGCCTGGCGCGAAAAGTCGGTACAGAACCGGCTTGCGCATGCACTCGTGCACGGCATCGACCAGTTCGTCGATGAAGACGCCGAAGAAGCACGCCAGCAGGCCAGCCGTCCGCTGGATGTGATCGAAGGCCCACTCATGGACGGCATGAACATCGTGGGCGATCTGTTTGGCGCCGGCAAGATGTTCCTGCCGCAGGTGGTGAAATCCGCCCGCGTGATGAAAAAGGCCGTGGCCTACCTGCTGCCATATATCGAAGAGGAAAAACTGCGCACCGGCGACGCTGGCAAGAACAACGGCACCATCGTGATGGCCACCGTGAAGGGCGATGTGCACGACATCGGCAAGAACATTGTCGGGGTGGTACTCCGCTGCAACAACTTCGAGGTGATCGATCTTGGCGTGATGGTACCAGCGCAAAAAATCCTGGACACAGCGCGTGAACACAACGCAGACATCATCGGCTTGTCTGGTCTGATCACGCCGTCGCTGGAAGAAATGAGCCAGGTCGCGCGCGAGATGCAGCGCCAAGACTTCAAGATTCCCTTGTTGATTGGCGGCGCCACCACCTCGCGCGCGCATACCGCGCTGAAAATTGAGCCCCACTACAAGGCGCCCACGGTATGGGTGAAGGACGCATCACGCGCCGTGGGCGTGGCGCAATCGCTGGTGAGCCAGGATCTGCTCGACAACTTCATGACGAAGATCCGCGCCGAGTACGCCGACATTCGCGAACGCCACAAGCATCGTGGCACAGCCAAGACCTTGGTGCCGCTGGAACATGCGCGCAACCAACGCTTCCAGGGCGACTGGGCCAACTACACGCCGCCACAGCCCAACAAGCCCGGCCTGACCGCTTTCGACCACTACGACCTTGCCGAACTGCGCGAATACATCGACTGGACCCCCTTCTTCCAAACGTGGGAACTGGCTGGCCGCTATCCGGCAATTCTCGGCGACGCGATGGTTGGCACGCAGGCCATCGAACTGTTTGCCGATGCACAAGCCATGCTCGACAAGATCATCGCCGAGCGCTGGCTAACCGCACGTGCCGTGATCGGCTTCTGGCCGGCACACCGTGTTGGTGATGACATCGTCTTGTCCTCACACGATGGCAAGAAAACGCATGACCTGCATCACCTTCGCCAACAAGCCGAAAAACCCGTCGAACGCCCCGACTTCTGTCTGTCCGACTTCATCGCCCCCAAAGAAGCAAACAAACAGGATTGGCTCGGCGGCTTTGCCGTCACCGCAGGCATCGGTATCGAACAACACGTTGCACGCTTTGAAGCAGCTCACGATGATTACTCCGCCATTCTGCTCAAAGCGCTGGCCGATCGACTGGCTGAAGCATTTGCCGAGCGCATGCATGAGCGCGTGCGCCGTGAATTCTGGGGATATCAGCCGAACGAAACGCTCGATAACGAAGCGCTGATCGACGAAAAATACCGTGGCATTCGCCCAGCCCCTGGCTATCCGGCCTGCCCGGACCACACGGAAAAAGCCACCCTATTCAAGTTGCTCAACGCACCTCACAACACAGGCATCGAGCTGACCGACAGTTTCGCGATGTATCCGACGGCGGCCGTGTCGGGCTGGTATTTCTCGCATCCCGACAGCCAGTACTTTGTGGTGGGGCGCATCACCCGCGAACAGGTTAACGATTACGCCAAGCGCAAAGGTTGGACACGCGAAGAAACCGAACGCTGGCTTGCACCCAATCTCGATTACGACCCCGAATAAATCGATACCATCACGTCATCACACCACACGACTCAGACTGTGTCGTCACCGGTAACGTTGTTCTTCTGGTGCCGCAGATGCACAACTAGATTGTAGACCGACACAAACACCGGAAAGAAGTTGGAAAGAATGCCCACCGAGTCGTTCTTGCCGAACACAAAATAAGCCAGCAATAAGGCACTGCCCGTTACCGACATCCACCAGAACGAAAGCGGCATCATCACCCGCTTATGTTTGCGGGTGTAGTAAAGCTGCACGAACCAGCGACCGGTGAACATCAAGGTACCCAGGTATCCCACTACTTTCCACGGAGTCAGGTGGAAGTTCTCTAGGGATTGCAGGATATGCGAAAGATCAACATGCATGGTGCGGGCTGCTTGGCAAGGGTAACGGGATATTTTAGCTACCCAATGCTTAGGACTGGCCCTGGAACGCCAAAAGCATCCCGACGATTGACCCGACTTGTCGTAATCCGTATAGTTTCGCGTTTACGGCGGGCGGTTAGCTCAGCGGTAGAGCACTGCCTTCACACGGCAGGTGTCACAAGTTCGATCCTTGTACCGCCCACCAACTTAGTCAAAGACTTAGGCCACCCCTCAGGTGGCCTTTTCGTTAGGTGATCGGACACTGGGCCCGATAGCACCCGATAGCACCCGATAGCGTGAATATCAGATCAAAAAGTTTCAGCAGTCGTGAATACGACTACTGCTAGTTTGTCGTCAGCGTGACGGCCGACGACAAACTAGCTCCCTCCGATTTAATGGCCTGAAGAAGTCGACGGTGAAGCCGGCATCTCCTTGGCAGTACCACTGCTGGCCGGCGGCATCATGGCACTATGCGATGTCGCTGGTGCGTTAACCGTCGCCGGGGCTACGGGTGCCGCTGGCGGCGGTGTTGACGGCTGGGAATTCCCTTCTCCACCGGCGGAAGGGGCCGCACCGCTGTTACCGTTGGGGTTGTTGCATCCGCCGATGGCCAATCCGATACAGGCGACTGCAATGCCAAATACCATGCGATTCATGAAATTTCTCCTGAAGTGACGACATGATTTTTTGCGTCGTGCCGTGTGGACTGTAACCGCTATCAAGCTGCATGCCTACTTTACCATTCCTGCCAGGCAGGTTTGCCTAACGGTGGCAGCCTCACGCAGCCCCTTGTATGCAAGCGTTTGTGTATTAAGTGTAAACGCACCCTTCAAAGTCAAACACCCGTCAGCAGCGGCACTGCTTTTGCTCAGGGCAGATTCATAAACGGGCGACACAACCTGGCGAAACGTGGTTTTCATGCCGTGTCGAAGTCCAGATGTGGCGGGAGCGCCGGCCGCAGAATGCGTGGCCAACATGAATCATTACATGCAAACGAACACCTTGTACGCATAACGCTCACAACTTCTTGCCTTGTTCTTGACGAACGTCGTTGCATGGTCACGCTGTGGATTGCGCAGGGAGTTGTTGCGCGTTTCGTGCAGAGTCTGCCCGAACGCTCCCACTGCAACGCCACACCAGCCTCTCATAATGAACACATAGACAAACGCAGCCGCGATGCGTTGCTTATGTTTCCCAGGAGATTTACATGACACCACTGGACAAGCCACTGAAGCGCCAGATCGACGTAGAAGGACAACCCTTCACCGTGACGCTGGATCCCACCGGCATCAAGATCACCAAAAAGGCCCATCGCAACGGGATGGAAGTCCGATGGGCTGATCTGATCAAGAATGACCCAACGCTAGTGGGTTCACCCGAATCCATGCCTGCCGTCTTCCACGCCTGAGATCCGGGGCAAAAGCGCTTACTGCCGCGCTTCGATGCGCATGCCGCGCGGCGTAAGCCAACGCTCTACCCCTTCAAACAGGCCCTGCACCATCAGTGCCATCAAGGCTGCGGGAATGGCGCCCTCAAGAATGAGCCTGGTGTCATCGAGCCGAATACCGGTGACGATCGGCTGGCCGTAGCCTCCCGCGCCAATCAGTGCTCCCAGTGTCGCCGTTCCCACATTGATCACTGCGGCTGTTTTCACACCGGCGAGGATGGAGCGAATCGCCATCGGCAGCTCCACTCGGCGCAGTCGCACACCACGCGGTAAACCCAGGGCGGCGGCCGATTCGCGCAGATCCGGCGGAATATCCGCCAGGCCCGCATAGGTATTGCGCACGATGGGCAGCAGGCTATAGAGGAACAATGCCGCGATCGCGGGCCAGGTGCCGATGCCGAAAAACGGAATCATGAAGACAAACATCGCCAACGATGGAATGGTCTGCAACACACCACTGGCTGCCATGATCAGATGACCAAGCCGCTTGGAGCGCGCCGAGAAAACACCCAGTGGAACCGCCAACAACACCGACGCCGTCAGCGATATCAGCACCAGCCGCAAATGCTCCGCCGTCCGCTGCAGCAAGCGCGACCAGAAACCCATGCCATCCATATTGGGTTGCACGCCAAGAAAGCCGGCCGCAACGGCGGTTTCTTTTTTGTCTTGCAGCTTCACCATCGCATTCATCCGCCGCATGGCATCCTCATGGATCCGTCCGGCCAGTTTCTGCAATACGTCGACAAAAGCCGGGGCGCTCTGCTGCAACGAAAGTCGATACAGAAACACCGCCTGGTAACGCGGGAAGTAATGCCTGTCATCATCGAGTACGCGCAGGTGGTAGTAAGGAATCTCCGCATCCGTGCTGTAGAGATCGATGGCGTCCACGGCCTGGCTGGACACGGCACGATACGACAGCACGTGATCGAGGCCGCGCACCTGGGTTTGCGGCAATCCATACCGCTGACGCAGGCCCGGCCAGCCATCCGCACGATCCATGAACTCGCTCGAGAAACCGAAGCGCAACTCGGGATGAACCACCAGATCGGAAATACGCGCAATACCCAGTTGCGCCGCTCGATCTTCGCGCATGCCGATGGCGTAGGTGTCGTCGAACCCCAAGGCATCAGTCATACCGAAGCCCAGCGGTTTAAGCGCCGCACGCAAGGTAGCGATATCGGCATCAGGGGCTACGTTCTTCAACAATTCCTGCGTCAGGGTACCCGTGTATTCGGGATAAGCATCGATATCGCCATGCTGCAAAGCGCGCCAGAGAATGCTGGTGCCGCCCAGTTCATGCAGATGCGCTACCTCCAAGCCAGCTTGGCGGGCTGACAACCGGGCCACCTCGCCCAGGATCACCGACTCGGTGAATTGCTTGGAGCCAATGCGAATCGGTGTTGCCGACAGCGTCGGCGTCATCGCCATCGATGCCAAGAGAATGATCAGCCAGCGCATCATGCCGTGGGCTCCCGCAAAATGCGTTGCGCCTCGACAAAACGCGTCACGAACGAATCGGCCGGCCGCAAGCGCAGATCCTCCCATCGACCATCCTGCACCACCTTACCCTGCCGCATCAGCACCATGCGATCCGCAAACCATGCGGCTTCGGTGATATCGTGCGTCACCACGATCACGGTTTTGCCGAGCTGATCGAAGATGTGCTTGAGCTCATCCTGCAATTCGTGCCGGACGATCGGATCGAGCGCCCCCAACGGTTCGTCCAGCAGCAGAGCACCGGGATTGAGCATCAGGCCGCGCATCAGCGCCACACGCTGACGTTGTCCGCCCGACAACTCCGCGGGATACCGTTCGAGTGCGCTGTGCGGCAGATGCGCCAGCGCCGCCAGTTCTTCGGCACGCGCGCGAATCCGCGCCTTGCTCCATCCCAGGTGATCCGGCAGCAAGGCCAGATTGCCCAACACCGTGAGATGCGGAAACAGGCCGCCTTCTTGGATGACGTAGCCCACCCTGCGACGCAGCTCCAGCACATGCGCGGGCTCAAGCTTATGACCATCCACCTGCACCCAACCCTGATCAGGCCACTCCAGGCCAAGCAACAGCCGCAGCAGCGTCGATTTGCCGGAACCGCTGCTGCCGATCAAGGCCGTGGTGCTGCCTGCCGGAAAACGGAGGCTTACCTGATCCAGCGACACAACGCTGCCATAGCGCTTGCTGACGCCGTGCAGTTCGAACGCTTCGGGCGAGGCGTTGCCGGTCGTGGACATGTGGGGATGCGCGGTGACGAGAGAGCATTGAATCTAGCTGATACGGTGTGGCGTGTCCGCCCTTTGCCCCTTCGAGAAGGAAAAACAAGCAGCATTGTGCGTCGCGGTATCGCATGCTTGCACCATATTTTCCCGCAACACCCGCCTGCATGATTGGACTACCCGCGCGAGCATCGTGTCAGCGTACGCTTTATCGAACGGATGCAGACCGCTGCTCTTCGTACGCCTGAAGCAGCGCAACTGATCAACTGCAACATCGAACAAATCTGGCGCGAGAGGCATGGAACATCCTCAATGCGCTGGCGGCCCTTTAAGCTCCACCATGTTGCCTTGCGGATCAAACAGATAAATCGACGGACCTTCGCCCTTGGCGCCATAGCGATTGCCAACATCGCCTACATGCACACCATGCGCTTTCAGGTGGGCGATGATCGCCGCCTCGTCATACCCGTCCACGCTCAAGCACAGGTGGTCCATGTTGTGCCCTTCCGTTCCGGGTCCGGCCCCACCATGACGGCCCAACTTGCTGTCGATGCTGACTAGGTCGATCAGGGAATTGCCGGCACGCAGTTGCACCAGGCCAATATCGTCCTGGCGGCGCTCGACGCTGCAGCCCAATACATCGCAGTAGAACGCCAGCATGTTGGGGGCGTCGTAGACGCGCAGCACCAGATGGTCGAGTTGTTCAATGCGGAAAGGTGGCTTGTTCATGATATTCAGCCCTAGTCGGCGGTTGCCGCTAACTGTTGTGCTCTCCGTAAGAATTTCAAGGCAAGATGGCCAGTCACCCCCACGCCCCCAAAGGAAGAAGGCACCACAAACGGTCGTGCAGGGTATAATTTGCAGCTTGACGTACATGGTGGGAGAAGCGGCCCTAACCCGCTGCCGAAGGCGCAACGCCCGTAATCGCTCAGGCCCCATACCGCCATCTACCCAAGACTCTGGAGAGACCGGTTGAATCCGGCGCCGAAGGGGCACGAAGCGGAATTTCCCGCCTCCAAACTCTCAGGCAAAAGGACAGAGGGGCGCCCCGCGTGTGGCCTGCACGCGATTTTTGGACGCCCTTGCCCATGAGTCAGAACAACACCCCCTCGCTGCGCGAACTCGAACACCACCACGCTTTTATCGAGCGCCACATCGGCCCCAACGATGCCGAAATCTCGCAGATGCTGCAGGTGATCGGCCACGATTCGCTGGAAACGATGACCGATGCCATCGTGCCAGGCCAGATCAAGTCGCAGCAGCCGCTGGCGCTGCCGCCCAGCATCACCGAGGAAGAAGCGCTAGCGAAGATCCGCGGCATCGCGCGCAAGAACAAAGTGTTCAAAAACTTCGTCGGCCAGGGTTACCACGGCACACTCACGCCGAACGTCATCCTGCGCAACATCCTGGAAAATCCTGCCTGGTATACCGCGTACACGCCTTATCAAGCGGAAATCTCGCAAGGCCGCATGGAAGCGCTGATCAACTTCCAGACCATGGTGGTCGATCTCACTGGCATGGATATCTCCAATGCCTCGCTGCTGGACGAAGCCACCGCCGCTGGTGAAGCAATGACGCTGGCCAAACGTTCGGCCAAGTCGAAATCCAACGTGTTCTTCGTCGCCAACGACGTGCATCCGCAGACGTTGGAAGTGCTGCATACCCGCGCGGGTGGCGTGGGCATCGAGCTGCACATTGGCAACGCTGCTGAAGCTTCCCACGTGGACAGCTTCGGCGTGCTGCTGCAATACCCCAACACCTATGGCCAGATCCAGGACTACGCTGCCGTGGCCGACGCGGTGCATGCGCGTGGCGGCATCGTCGCCGTCGCCACCGACCTGCTCGCACTCACCCTGATCGCCTCGCCCGGTTCGTGGGGTGCGGATATCGTGATCGGCAACAGCCAACGCTTCGGCGTGCCGTTCGGCTTCGGTGGTCCGCACGCCGCCTATCTCGCCTGCCGCGATGCCTACAAGCGCTCGATGCCGGGCCGCCTGATCGGCGTGTCGGTGGATACGGAGGGCAAGCCGGCTTATCGCCTTACCCTGCAGACGCGCGAGCAGCATATCCGCCGCGAAAAGGCGACCTCCAACATCTGCACCGCGCAAGTACTACTGGCCGTGATGGCAAGCATGTACGTGGTGTATCACGGCCCCGAGGGACTGCAGCGCATCGCGCGCCGCACGCATCGCCTTGCCGCCATTCTCGCCGCCGCGCTGCGCCGCGCCGGCATGACGGTGGACGGTGAATTCTTCGACACGTTGCACATCACCAACGTCGATGCCGACGCGATCCACACAAGGGCCGTCAGCCAGGGCATCAACCTGCGCCAGATCCACGGCCAGAGCATCGGCATCAGTCTGGACGAAACCACCACGCGCGCGGATGTGCTCGCGCTCGCCAAGCTGTTCGGCGCCGAGATCGGCGACATCGACGAAGCGAATGCGAACACGCCGGACGAACTGCCCGCCACCTTGCTGCGCAAGACGCCCTTCCTGCAGCATCCGGTATTCAATACTCATCACAGCGAACACGAACTGCTGCGCTACATGCGCTCGCTGGCCGACAAGGACTTGGCGATGGATCGCACCATGATCCCGCTGGGCAGTTGCACCATGAAACTCAATGCCACGGCCGAGATGATTCCAGTGACGTGGCCGGAGTTTGGCCAGATCCATCCGCTGGCGCCGGCCGATCAGATCCAGGGCTACAAGCAGCTCATCGACGAACTAGAAGCGATGCTGGTGGAATGCACTGGCTATGACGCCGTAAGCCTGCAGCCGAACTCCGGCGCGCAAGGCGAATACGCCGGCCTGCTCGCGATTCGTGCCTATCACCGCTCGCGCGGCGAAGGCCAGCGCGACATTTGCCTGATTCCCGAATCCGCACACGGCACCAACCCCGCATCCGCGCAGATGTGCGGCATGACCGTGGTCGTCACGAAGTGCGACAACAACGGCAACGTCGATGTGGAAGACATCCGCGCCAAGGCCGAGAAGTATTCCAACCGCCTCGCCGCGCTGATGATCACCTACCCGTCCACGCACGGCGTGTTCGAAGAAGACATCGTGCGCATCTGCGAAATCGTGCACCAGCACGGCGGCCAGGTGTATACCGATGGTGCCAACATGAATGCGCTGATCGGCCTGGCCAAGCCGGGCAAGTGGGGCTCGGACGTCTCGCACCTCAACCTGCACAAGACCTTCTGCATTCCACACGGCGGTGGTGGCCCAGGTGTGGGCCCGTGCGCGGTGAAGTCGCACTTAGCTCCATTCCTTCCCAAAACTTATGTCGGCATCCGCGCCGACGAAGCGACCAAGGACGGCCGTACCGTTGGAGGCATGGTGTCTGCCGCGCCATTCGGTAGTGCCAGCATCCTGCCGATCAGTTGGATGTACATCACGCTGATGGGTCAGCAGGGCCTGCGCAAGGCCACGCAAGTTGCGCTGCTCAATGCCAACTACATCGCCAGACGCCTCGCCCCGCACTTCAAGACGCTCTACACTGGCCGCAACGATCTGGTGGCACATGAGTGCATTCTTGACCTGCGTCCGCTCAAAGACAGCACCGGCATCAGCGCCGAAGACGTGGCCAAGCGACTGATCGACTTCGGCTTTCACGCGCCGACGCTCAGCTTCCCGGTCGCCGGCACGCTGATGGTCGAACCGACCGAAAGCGAATCGATGCACGAACTGGATCGCTTTATCGACGCGATGATTCAGATCCGCGACGAAATCCGCGCCATCGAAGACGGTCGCCTGGATCGCGAAGACAACCCGCTCAAGAACGCACCACACACCGCCACCATGGTGACCGGCACGGAGTGGAAACATGCTTATCCGCGCGAACTTGCTGCATTCCCGCTGCCCAGCCTGCACCTGCAGAAGTACTGGTCGCCAGTAGCGCGCGTGGACAATGTCTACGGCGACAAGAACGTGATGTGCGCGTGTATTCCAGTGGATGCGTATAAGGAAGAGGCTGAGGTGTAAGCCGGCACCGTATCATTTGAAAAAACAAGAGGCTCTTGCGAAATTCACCGGAGAGCGGGTGGTGCCTTTGAAGGCAACTCTCCCCTGGCAGCAAGGTCCGCCGTGTGATCAAGCCCCTGACGGCAGCTTCGGCGTCGTACCGCGCGCAAAGGCGATGATCGTTTCCACTGCCACGAGACGTTCCCGCACGTCGCGCACGTCGGTTCGCAACGCTTTCAGTTCGTCGTTATACCCTTCCATCTTGTCGATCAGCGTAGCAACGATGCGCAGCGACTCCCATGCTTCCTTGATGAGGCTCATTTCACCTGTCCTTGTGCCATGCCGGCATGGGGAAGCATGGCCGTTAACGCCGCGCGGTCTCGCTCAGTGAGTCCGGCGAGCGTGGCCTTACGTATCTCGACTTCGCGCTCGGCCCACTTTATACCGTCGCGCTCCAGTTCGGCACGGGTAGTGTCCAACTCAGCGATCACCGACTTAGCCCGCTGACCAAGATCGACCAGTGCATCCAAAAACAGTCGTTCCTCGCCGTTCAAATCGTCGTCGAGCCGGCGGCGCACCAGGTCGCCAACGGTGGTTTTCTTAGCCAGAGCCTCAGCTTCCAGCCGGCGTTTCACATCCGGCTTGACCAGGACCGTCAATTTCGCGTTGATGGCATTCGTGTTCATGCCGTGATCGTATACGATATAGGATCATAAAACCAGCGAATCGTGCCGTCACGCACCCTGGAAGTCGGGATGCCGTGAGGCTCACGCCAAACACCGTTCAAAATCACCGAGCCAAGCTGTCAGCTCGCGGCCGCCGGCGGCCTTGCGCCCCATTTTCGCGCAGGGCCGGATTCCGCACGGCTAATGTTCACGAAAATGCGGCTTTAATGTGAATACCTGCATGCCTCCGAACCCCACAAAGGCATATAGGCGACCGTCAGCAGTTACCCTTAAGCGAGACGCATTGGAAGGTAAGCGACGAGTGGATATGAGGACCGGAACGCGTTGATTGCGCACATCGATCTCTTCAAGTTGCGCATCCCCACTCATGTACACGCGCCCCGCTGACAACGCAATGCTCGCTGTGATAGCCGAGGCTTTTGAAGGGTAGAAACCGACGAGAACCGGTTTGTCCGGGTGGCTAACGTCAATAATGTGCAAACCCGTATTGCATCGCAGGTAAGCGATGTTTCCATCGTCACTGAGAGCCAAATCGGTAGCGTTATTACAGTTTTCACTGTATGCCCCGAGCTGGATAAGCTTTGCCGGATTGCTGACATCAAACACGAGTAGTCCACCGCCAGATGCACCGGACTGCCTCGCAGTCGCGACAAAGAGTCGTGTTCCTTGCGATTGCAGGCGCAAGACACCCGCGTCTACGGGAATTGAGTCGAGTTGGAGCGGTTTCGCCGGGTTGCTAACATCCACCGACAGAATTGCTCCACCGTTTGTGTTTCTACCGAGATACGCATAGCGTCCTTGCACTGTGAGGCGGCCGAAAAAAGGCGCGGAAAAGCGGCCAAGCTCGCGTGGATGGATCGGATCAGAGAAGTCCACAATGATGAGGCCGTATCCCCACGCGTCGAGATAGGCGCGATGCCCCTTGACGGACATCTCTTCGAAATCACGTTCAGCCCCGGCCTTCGGAAGATCCGCATCAAAACGCGCCAGGGGGAGGAAGTTATCGGTTCGCGCGACCCCAACGCCATAGTTTTGCTGCAGAAGCAGAAGCGAATTGCCGAAAATCGCGGCATCGGCCGGAGCGTAACCACCCGTGATATTCGCGCTGCTCATCAGCCTGGGGGCATTGGGGCTCTCCAATGTCAAGGCTGAAATATGGTCGTCAGAACCAACCACCCATGCGATCTGGCCCTGCGCGTAGCTTGTCAAAGCGGCCCACCCATTATCAAACTCAACATGACCGGCCTGTTGAACAGGGGGACCCAAGTCCCATACGTCAACGCCTTTATCGCCAACCTGATAGGCAGTGACGTTTGTCACAAAGCCGCTGCGCATGATATTCGACGAATGCCCAGTGCCGTCAGCAACGACCGGCCCACCGGTGGCGGACAGTCGATAGGAGTTAACGCTACCGTCCTGGCCGAATCCGACCGCGCGAGGCCATGCAAACTGAACGAGATAGTTAGCAAGCCCATCCAGCGACTCATGCGTTATCTCCGTTGGCGTGTCCATATGACTAACGTCATACACGGACAGAAGATTCGACATGCTGAAAGTAAGACCAGAGGTCATCATGTGATTGGCCGCTGTACTCACCACGCTGCCGATGCTATTTTCACCCATACTCATGCCCACATATCGCGGATTGACTGGGTCATTTAGTGCGTTGACAGACATCCCGCTATCATCGAACACGTAGAGATAGCCACCCGCAGCTCCAACGCCTGTAACGGTACTAAAATTTGCGCCACCGGTATTCGCAAGCTGTTTGACTAGCCCCGGCTGCGCCGGATTGGCTAAGGAGTAAACAGCAATGCCACTAGAGACCCCATTGTTCCAACCAGCATAAAGATATGACTTATAGGCAACGATATTGGTAATCACACCATTGGCAGGTTGTGTGCGAGTATCACCGCTCTCTTGCGGCTGCTTTGGTGTGTCATAGTTCCATGCTGTTACAATCGCCCCACTTGGCACGTAGAGATAGCTGCCCACCTTGATTGGCGTGGCAAAATTGCCACCGAGAGTGGCTAAGTGCTGTATTAAACTCGCGGCAATATTCGCAGTGGCTGGGGCGATTACGTTGTCTGACAACGACCTGGAAAGCGCATTGGCGTTTCCGATGTCAAAAGACAGTGCTCGTGGCGGGGCGGCGTAGGCTAAGGATGTCACGCAGACGATCGAAAAGAACGCCGCGGAGCAGCTGGAGAGCAAGGATTTTAGTAAGATAAATTATCTCCGTTGCTTAAGCGACGACCCCATTTTGCAACAAGTATAAGCATTTTCTGAAAGGTGAGTTAGGCAAAAATTAGGTTTTTTTCCTGTTGTAGTTGATGCCAGGGCGATCGTATGAAAAAGAGGGTTGATCGTAATTCGTTAATTTTTAGAAAAACCGCTTTAAGCGGCTGATCTGAAAGCGAAATCTATCGTTGGGTCGAGCGGCAGGATTTTCTTCATCAGGTCCAGCAGATAGTAGCCCTTATAACGATGACACCCATTCCGTCTATCAAGAGTCAGATGTCTGATTTACCTCGCGCAAAAAGGTACGCAAGAACGGAACAGTGACGCGCCTCTGGGCGGCAAGCGATGCCTGATCCAGCCGATCAAGCAGATCGAGCAAGGTACCGAGATCTCGTGCATAACGCGCAAACAGCCAATCGAGCACAACATCATCCAGTTCGATACCGCGCGCCGCTGCCTGTTTTTTCAAAACCTCGCGACGCTCAAGGTCATCCAGTGACTTCAGAGTAAATTGGGTGCAGGCCCCAAGCCGCGAGCGTAGATCAGGCAGTGTCAGCGGCAACTGCGCAGGAACGGTTTCAGCCGCAAAAATAAGTGCCGTACCTTCCGCCCGGGCAAGGTTGTAGAGGTCGAACAAAGCGTGTTCGGCTTCGCGGTCTCCCGCGAACATATTGAGGTTATCCAGCGCAATGAACTGGCTGCCAGCCACGCCGCGAATCGCGCCGGCATGATCGCGCAATACTTTCAATGGCAGATATTGCACGGTGCGCCCGGCTTCATGAGCTGCCTGGCAGGCCGCAAGCAACAAATGACTCTTACCGCTGCCAGAGGTTCCGCTCAGGTACAGCCACGGGGCACCCGGTTGCTGAGCAAGCTCCTGTACGGCAGCCATCGCGGCCGCATTGGCACTCACAAAAAAATGTTCAAAGCGTTGGCGACGCGGCCAACGGAGACTCAAAGGCAACTGCGTGATCATGATTTGTGCAGTTCGTCGCCTTGAACAGCATGCGTTTCGGCGTGCAGATGGCCATCCGAAGTTTCCTTGACAATAACTTCAGTGATCAAGGAATCGGGCTGCCTCTGTTCGGTATACAAATCGCTCATCCTGTAGCGTTCGGCCAAATAGCGCAGCAGCACCAGGATGACCGATGCAGCCGGCAACGCGAGCAGCACGCCGAGAAAACCGAACAGATAGCCGCCAGCCAGTACCGCGAAGATCACTGCCACCGGATGCAGCCCGATCTTCTCGCCGACCAACCGCGGCACCAGCACGTAGCCTTCCAGCAACTGGCCAATCACGAATACGCCGATCACCAGCAACAGATGCGTCCAGTCGCCATGCAGCACCAGTGAAGCGATGATGGCCGCACCAAAGCCAGTGATGAACCCCAGATAGGGCACGAAGCTGAGCAGGCCGGCAACCATGCCGATCAGTGGGCCAACTGAAATCCCGACCAACGTAAGTGCCACACCGTAGTAAATCGCCAGCGCCAGCATCACTAGCAACTGTCCACGCACGAAGGCGCCCAACACCGCATCGGATTCGCGTGCCAAATGCGCAATGGTAGGCTCGATCGAGCGCGGCAATATGCGATCAATCCATGCAACCAAGCGATCCCAGTCACGCAGCAGGTAGAACCACACCACCGGGATCAGCACCAGGTTGGTGAGCCACATCACCACGCCTAAGCCAGAACGCGAGATTTTGCCCAGCACAGTGCCAATCGAGCCGAGATGTTCCTTGAACTCCGCCACCAGGCGATCCGTATCGAAAGCCTTGGGATCTAGATGCAGCTTTGCTTGCAGCCAGGGCAGTGCCGTGTCCCTGCCCCATTCGACATAGCGGGGGAAATTCTCCGCCAGATTTTCGATCTGGCGCGCAATCAGCGGCACGAGCAGCAGCAACGCGGCAGCAATCGCCAGGATCAGCACCACGAACACAATGCTCACCGCCAACGTACGCCCAAGTCCCAACTTCTCCAGCCGGTTGGCGAGTGGATCGCCAAGATACGCCAGCATGGCGGCAACTGCGAAAGGCATCAACACAGGTGCCAGCAGCCAGATCAGCAGACCGATGACAACGGTGATGGCCAGCATCTGCCAGCGGTGGGATATCTCTTGGCTTATGGACACGAGAGGCTCATCGGTTGGGACGGGCGTGGGACGCAAGTGTGGCTGATGTGGCCGGTTGTTCAAAGTCTTACGGTGAGACGGAAATGCATCATGCAGTGTGGCGAAACCGCCACGCGCGTTGCGACCAGCGAATAACGTAATCCAGCCCGCTGAGCACGCACAACACCGCCACCGGCCAAACAAACAGGCTAATCGCGGGCATGGGCCAGTGGATCAAAGTCAGCAGCACTGCCAGCAGATACACGATCTGCATCAGGGTGCAGGCTTTCGACAGTAGGCTGGGATGAGGATCGATGCGGCCGATCAGTAAACGCCACAGCAGGGCTCCAAGGGTAATCACGGCATCACGCCCGCATACGATCACCGCAAGCCACATTGGGATCTCACTCAACCAGGCCAGAATCACGAAGCAGCACACCAGCAACAGCTTGTCCGCGGTCGCGTCGAGGATGCCGCCCCATCGACTCTGCCAGCCGTAACGGCGCGCCAGAAAGCCATCGACACCATCGGAAACGCCGGCCACCGCAACCAGCGCCAGCGCGGATGGCCATTGTCTATGCATCAGCAGCCAGCAGATCGGCGCCACGAGCACAACGCGCAGCATCGAGATAACATTAGGCAGATGTCGCCAAGGCGACGGGGGCGACGTGGAAGGCATCACGGCTACCATAAACTTCAGTGGAGCCAGCGCAGGCTTACATCGGCACCATCGTGCGAGCTGCCCTGCATCAGACGTCCACCTGCCGCGAGGTTGGCGGCCACGCCATCGAGCGGTGCACCGGCCTTGATCGCTAGCAACACACCATCATCCTGCCCACCCAGCGTGCTGACCTTTTGCACCGACGGATCAGCGCGCAAGGTCGCGAGCAGGTCGGCGTAATCCATGGCCGAATGCAGACCGCTTACCCACAACTTGCCGTCCACCGTACCGGCACCGATCACATTGAGCGCCTGGCTCAAGCGATCCGTCGCACCTTTACCGGCATCGGCAAACATACTGTCTTCGCTGTTCCCCTGGGCGTTCCAATGCTGGGCCTGGCCACTGCTGATAAGCGTCCAGTCCGCGCCATTAGCGTGCAGCTCCCCCACCAGCACCAACCCGGTTTGGTAGAGCCGGGCAATCGCGGACATAGCTGCAGGATCGGCCGATTCAAGCTTGCCCAGGTCGGGCAACTGGGACGGGTCGGCGTAACTGACCTGATAGCCGTGCTTATTCACCGCATCACCAAGCGCACCGAGATCTTCCTTGCCGAGGATGTTGCCATCCACCCCCTTCACCACCAGCAACAATGGCGGCTTCACACCCGCCGTGGTCGCACCCATCTGGGTAACCAGACGCTGCACGGCGCCTTGGTCGAAGGTGACCGACAAAGTAAGGCTGGGCGGATTGCCCTCGCCACGCTGGTACTGGAACTGTTTGACGATGCCACCTGCGTTCTGCATCGCATTGGCATAACCGGCCTTGCCGCTCAAATCCTGCCCCCCTGACACCCGTGCGAGCACCTGCCCTAGCGCGGTGGAGAAAGCCTGGCTACGCTGCGCATCGCTGACATCCGTGACCGGCACCACCACGTTGTAGGGCGACGTTGTCTGGCTGGCAGCCGTCCGCGGCAGGCCGACGACAAGACCGAGCAGCAAGGTGGCAATCAGTAGGCAGAAAAGACGCATGGGCGGGCCGAATTCGGGTGGGAATTTGACCGGAAGTCTGCCTAATCCAGCGCTTAACGTCTATCATAGGAACGCTCTGATCCATTCTGTGTTGGCGCCAACTACAGAAATGGATTAGAGCCTTCCCTCCGTTTTCCCAAGGCTTGAGCTCCGCCATGTCCGACGCCCTCACCTACCGCGCCGCCGGCGTGGATATCGATGCCGGCAATGCCGTGGTCGAACGCATCAAGCCACTGGTCAAACGCACTTTCCGCCCCGAAGTGATGGGTGGCCTGGGCGGTTTCGGCGGCCTGTTCAACCTCGGCACGCGCTTCAAAGAACCGGTGCTTGTTTCCGGCACGGACGGTGTGGGCACCAAGCTTAAGCTGGCCCAGCAGCTCCGCCGCCACGACACCATCGGCATCGATCTGGTGGGCATGTGCGTGAACGATGTGTTGGTGCAAGGCGCCGAACCACTGTTTTTCCTCGATTACTTCGCCACCGGCAAGCTGGACGTGGACACCACGGTTGCCGTGGTCGGCGGCATCGCCAAGGGCTGCGAACTGGCCGGCTGCGCGCTGATTGGTGGCGAAACAGCAGAAATGCCGGACATGTACCCACCAGGTGAATACGATCTAGCCGGTTTTACCGTCGGCGCAGTGGAAAAGAGCACATTGCTGAGTGGCGACAACATCGTCGTGGGCGACGTCGTTCTTGGCGTCAACTCATCCGGCCCACACTCCAATGGTTACTCGCTGATCCGCAAGATCGTCGAACGCGCCGGCAGCCCGCTGGATCTGGAGGTGGGCGGCGCGAAGCTTGCCGATGCGCTGATGGCGCCGACCACCATCTACGTGAAGCCAATGCTGGAACTACTCAAGTCAGTATCCGTGCACGGCATGGCGCACATCACAGGAGGCGGGCTCAAGGAAAACATCATCCGCGTGGTGCCGGAAGGGCTTGGTTTGAAGATCGACGCCACCGCAATCGTGCTGCCACCCGTGTTTGATTGGCTGATGCACGAAGGCAAGGTCGCACGCGAGGAGATGTGGCGCACGTTCAACTGTGGTGTGGGCTTTACCATTTTGTTGCCGCGTGATGCGGTTGCTGCTGCTTCTGCCTTACTGAGCAAGCATGGCCTGACCAGCTTAGTGATTGGCGAAGTAGTTAAGACACGGGATGAAGAGCGCGTGCACATCGGCTAAGCGCTTTGCTCCCTCTCCCCTCCGGGAGAGGGAGCAAAAAGAACATCATGCCCTCACCACTGCGCATCGCTGTCCTAGCCTCCGGTCGCGGCAGCAATTTCGCCACGTTATTGGCAGCACGCGATCGCGGTGAATTGTCCGTGGAGTTTGTACTAGTCGCCAGTGACAAGGCCGATGCAGGTGCCGTGCAGCTCGCACAGATGGCAGGCATTCCAACCCTCGTGCTTGATCCTCGCGATTATGCCGAACGCCGCGATTACGACTTCGCCCTGTTCGAACGTGTTGCCGCGAGCAAACCCGACCTGCTGGTCCTTGCCGGCTTCATGCGCATTATCGACGGCGATGCGCTGAAACCATGGGTGGGTCGGATGATCAATATCCATCCATCCCTGTTGCCCAAGTATCGGGGCCTGCACACTCATCGCCGCGCGATCAAAGCGGGCGATGCCGAACACGGCGCCAGTGTCCACTACGTCACCGCCGAACTCGATGGCGGCCCAGTGATTGCCCAGACCGTATTACGCATCAAAGCCGGCGATAACGAGAAAACCCTCGCCGAGCGTCTGCTTCCGCTGGAGCATCAACTGCTGCTCGCTGTGGTGACCCTGATCACCGCAGGCCGATTAACCCTGGACCAAAACAGCGTCACCTTTGACAACGCCCTCCTTCACAAGCCTTTGCGGATGCAGGGCGGAACGCTCGTGCGTTAGTACCGCAACGAGTTGTTCAGGATCGATGCGTACACTGCCGATCCATGCTTACACTCAAACGTCCGCTCCCACTCGTCGCCGGTTTCGCACTGGCCGTCTTCACTACTGCCTCCTTTGCTACGCCGCCAACGCCTTTTACCGCTATCTATCAGGTATCACGCGACGGTGAAGCGATGGGCAACGCCACCATTACGCTCAAGTCGCTGGGCAATGGCGAGTACGAATACAGCAACCAGATTCAGGGCACCTCTGGCCTGGCCGCCGCGCTGGGTGCCAACTCCAGTGACGTCACCCGCTTCCGCTGGAACAACAACGCGCCGGAAACCGAAAGCTACACATCCGAAGTCAAAGCGTTCAAGGTGAAGCAACGCGCGATGCGGGTGAATTGGGCGACCAAACAAGTAAGCGTGGACGATGGCAAAAATCCGTCTACGTACGCGGCACAACCGGGCATGGTCGACCGCAATACCCTACCACTCGCCATTGGCCTGTCGCTGCGCAATGGCAGCCAAAGCATGACCATGCCGGTTGGCGTAAAGCAGCAGATAGAGCAGCAGCGATTCAAGGTACAAGGCACGGAAAGCGTGCAAGTGCCTGCCGGCAGCTTCCACGCCGAACGCGTGTCGCGGGCCGATTCAGACAAGCGCTATGAAGCTTGGTATGTGCCGAAGCAATTCGCGGTGCCGGTGAAGTTAGCGCAGAGTGATGGTGGCGACCTCACTTTGCAGTTAGTTCACTACAGTTCACCGTAACCACCTGGATGCAGCCCCATCGAGCCGCCCCATGCCTGTCCTGGGCGGCTACAGGGGTCCGCCCCTACGAGCACATCACGTGGGCAGGCGACGAATCTTCGCGCCGAGCGTGCCGAGCTTTTCTTCGATGTTCTCGTAGCCGCGATCGATGTGGTACACGCGATCGACGGTGGTATCGCCTTCGGCAACCAATCCTGCCAGTACCAGACATGCCGATGCGCGCAGGTCGGTCGCCATGATCGGCGCACCGCTCATCTTGTCCACACCCTGAATGATGGCAGTGTTGCCCTCCAGACGAATATCCGCACCCAGCCGCTGCAATTCATGCGCGTGCATGAAGCGGTTTTCGAACACGGTTTCGGTGATGATGCCAACGCCTTCAGCCACGCAGTTGAGCGCGGTGAACTGCGCCTGCATATCGGTGGGAAAGGCTGGATACGGCGAGGTGGTGATGTTCACGGCCTTTGGGCGACGGCCCTGCATATCCAACTCGATCCAGTCCGGACCGGTGGAGATATGCGCCCCGGCCTCTTCCAGCTTCGCGAGCACGGCATCCAGCGTATTGGCGCGCGCATTGCGGGCGCGCACCTTGCCGCCGGTCATCGCCGCGCCCACCAGAAAAGTACCGGTTTCGATGCGATCGGGCAGCACTTCGTATGAGCAACCGTGCAGCCGCTCCACACCATGGATCACCATGGTGGACGTGCCCGCGCCTTCGATCTGCGCACCCATCGCGTTGAGGCAGTTGGCAAGGTCGACCACTTCGGGTTCCTGCGCTGCGTTGTCGATGATGCTGGTGCCGGAAGCGAGCACCGCCGCCATCATCACGTTCTCGGTCCCGGTAACGGTGACCATGTCCATGATGATGCGCGCGCCCTTCAGACGACTGGCACGAGCACGGATGTAGCCGTTTTCGACAGTGATATCCGCACCCAGGGCCTGCAGCCCGCGGATGTGCTGATCCACCGGACGCGAACCGATCTGGCAGCCACCAGGCAACGAAACTTCCGCCTGCCCGAAGCGCGCCACCAGCGGACCGAGCACTAGGATCGACGCGCGCATGGTTTTCACCAGCTCGTACGGCGCGAAGTAGCGGTCGGTGGAACGCGGGTCCACCTCGATCTTCATGCGGTCATCCAACACCAACTGCACGCCCATCTGGCCGAGCAATTCCATCGTGGTGGTCACGTCATGCAGATGTGGGACGTTGCTGATGGTGACGGGTTCGTCAGCCAGCAAGCAAGAGGCGAGAATCGGCAGCACGGCGTTCTTGGCGCCGGAAATACCAACCTCGCCACGTAGCGGCTCACCGCCGCTGATCAGGATTTTGGCCATCGGGAATCCTTGGGAAAGCGAAACCCGGAGAGCGGCTGCAGCAGGCGGTCAACGGCGCGCAGCGGCTTCTTCCGGGGTCAGGGTCTTGAGCGCGAGCGCATGGATCGCGCCCCCCATCAGGTCGCCCAGTGTGGCGTAGACCAACCGGTGACGAGCCAAAGGCAGCTTTCCTGCGAACTGCGCGGCAACCACTTCGGCCTCGAAGTGCACGCCGTCGTCCCCCTGCACGTTTGCTTGTGCGCCGGGCAGGCCGGCTTCAATCATTGCCTGGATGCTGGCTGCGTCCATTAATCTTCCAAATCACTGGGATCCTGAACACCACCCGCTGGACATCGAAGAGCGAGGCTATGGCGTCAGGCATCAAGATAGAATGCGAATATGCCATGTTAATGGAAATCTGCTGCCGCAGAAACGACATAAGCCTGGCTCCCTACCTACATTGCCTCCGAGGATGCATGAACGCACCCACCATAAAGCCCAAGTCCACCCGGGTAGATGCCGCTGCCATCATGCACAGCGCGCGCACGGTGATTGTCACCGAGGCCGCCGCGATCCGGGCGCTGGAGCCACGCATCGACCAGAACTTCGTGGACGCCTGCCGGCTTATCCTGGGCTGCAAGGGCCGGCTGGTGGTCACCGGCATGGGCAAGTCCGGCCACATAGGGCGCAAGATCGCTGCGACCCTGGCCTCCACTGGCACGCCGGCCTTCTTCGTCCATCCGGGCGAGGCCAGCCATGGCGATCTGGGCATGATCCTGCCGCAGGACGTGGTGCTAGCCTTGTCCAACTCGGGCGAGACAGACGAGATTCTGTTCATCCTGCCGGTGATCAAGCGCCAGGGTATCCCGTTGATCTCCATTACCGGCAACCCGGAATCCTCGCTCGCCGGCCAGTCCGACGTGCATCTGGATGCGGGCATTTCCGCCGAAGCCTGCCCGCTGGGCTTGGCCCCTACCGCCAGCACCTCCGCTGCGCTGGTGATGGGCGATGCCCTGGCCATCGCACTTTTGGAAGCACGCGGGTTCACCTCTGACGACTTCGCGCGTTCTCACCCAGCCGGAAGCCTGGGTCGCCGTCTGCTGCTGCATATCAGCGACGTCATGCACACGGGCCCCGGCATACCCACGATCGCCCCGGACGCCAGCTTGACCGAAGCCCTGATGGAAATGACCCGCAAGCACTTGGGCATGACCGCCGTGGTCGACCCCGACCAGCATCTGCTGGGCGTGTTCACCGACGGTGACTTGCGCCGTGCGTTGGACGACGACGACGTCGACTTGCGCAACGCCAAAGTCAGCGACCTGATGACGCACGGCCCCAAGGTGATAGGCGCCGACAAGCTCGCCATTGAAGCGGCGCAACTGATGGAGAAGTACCAGATTCACGCCCTGCTGGTGGTCGACGATGCGCAACGCGTGGTCGGCGCCCTCAACATTCACGATCTGCTGCGCGCACGCGTGGTCTGACGGACATCCCCACAACATGGCTTATCTCGCCGACCTCCCCGCCGATCTACTTGCTCGCGCCGCCAACATTCGCTTGGCGGCGTTCGATGTGGACGGCACACTCACCGATGGCCAGCTCTGGTATAGCGAAAGCGGCCACGAAACCAAGGTTTTCCATGTGCACGATGGCCTTGGCCTGAAGCGCCTGCAGGCACATGGCATTCACGTGGCCATCATCAGCGCGCGCATCAGCCATCCGGTAGCGTTGCGCGCGGAAGAGCTGGATATCACTCACGTTTATCAGGGCCAGGGCGACAAGCGCGAATGCCTGCGGCAGATTCTTGAAGCACTCAACATCCAACCCGAAGAAGCCGCATTCGTCGGTGACGACCTGCCCGATCTGCCGGCGATGAGCATCTGTGGATTGGCCGTCGCGATAGCCAATGCACACCCGTGGGTGGCCGAACGCGCGCACTGGCGCACGCAACTTAGCGGTGGCAAAGGCGCCGTACGCGAAGTGTGCGACCTGATCCTGCACGCACGGGGCAAGACCGCCGCGGAACAGGAGCACTGGCGGTGAATGTTCGCCAATACCTGCGTGACAACCGCACCATGGCCACCATCGTGCTGCTGGCCATTGCCGCGCCGGCAAGTTGGATGTTGCGAAGCTGGATGGTGGGCGCGCCCGAGGCTAACGACTTCATCGGCCCCCCCATTTCCGACTACGTGCTCTACAACTCCAAAGTATGGAGCTACGACACGGATGGCTTACTCAACTTCACCATGACGGCACCGCGCATGGATCGCCGTGGTAGTGACGAATCGATGTACATCAACGCGCCTGTATTCGATATCACGGCGAAAAAACCGGGCGTACCGGATTGGCGCGGCCATGCACCATTCGGCTGGGTGAACAAGAGCGGCACGCTGATGCGGCTGGATGGCGCGGTGTACATGCAGCGCCCCGCGTACGTGCAAGCCCTCACGGGAGCGTTGAGTCCCGTGGCAACATTATGTACCTCCAATGTCACCGGCTGGCCGAAGGAAAACCGTATGCAAACCGCGGACCCGGCCACGATGACGCAGGGAGCCACCGTAATGAACGGTATTGGCATGCGCGCCAGCCTAAACGATAACCATCTGGAGTTGCTCAATGACGTGCACGGCGTGCTGTATTCAAGCCAGAACAATGCTACGGCTAAGCCTGTTGACTGTCGGTCTGTTGCTGCTGCAACAACCCGCCTTGGCAAGGACGGATGACCGTAATCAGCCGATCCACGTGGTGCACGCCGACAGTATGGACGGCTATAACGAACCCAACTCCATGAGCACCTTCAAGGGCAACGTCCTGATCACTCAGGGCACCATGAAGCTCACGGGCGAGCTTGCCCGGATCTGGACGGCCAAGGAAGACACCTCGGTCGACCACATCATCGTAACCAGCATTGCGCCGAAACGTCCGCACATCGAGCAGACCGACGACAACGGCAACCTGATGACGGGTGATGCCGATCAACTTTATTACGACAACGTCAACGGCATCGCGATCCTTACCGGCAACGCTTTCGTGCATCAGCAGAACAAGGGTGATGCGCACGGCGCCAAGCTTACTTACAACACGCAGACCGGCTACATGGTCGGCGAAAGCGGCAACAACGGTCCAGTCACCATGACCTTCCTGCCGAAACAGAAGCCGCTGCCATCGCCGAAGAATGGCAAGCCGGCAACGCCTGCCCCGACACCAGCCAAACCAGCCGCCGGCTCCCCGGCAACGGGTGCGGCCAAGCCGGCTTCGGCCAGCAGCGCGTCCACCAAGGAATAACCGTTACATGCTTTCCGCAGAAGGCCTGCAAAAAAGTTTCCGCGCACGCAAGGTCGTGCGCGATTTCGCGTTCTCGATCCGTCAGGGTGAAGTGGTCGGCCTGCTCGGCCCCAATGGCGCGGGCAAAACCACCTGCTTCTACATGATTGTGGGCCTGATTGAAGCCGATGGCGGCGCGATCAAGCTCGACAAGCAGAACATCACTGGCCTGCCCATGCATGCGCGCGCCAAGCTCGGCATCGGCTACCTACCGCAAGAAGCTTCGGTGTTTCGCCGACTCAGCGTATCCGACAACATCATGGCCGTGCTGGAATTGCGCGAGCCGGATCAACGCAAGCGCGATGCGCAGCTTGAAAGCCTGCTGGACGAACTGAAGATTTCGCATATCGCAGGCCAAAAAGGCATCAGCCTTTCCGGTGGCGAGCGCCGCCGTGTGGAAATCGCCCGCGCCCTGGCCGCCGAACCGCGTTACATGCTGCTGGATGAGCCTTTCGCCGGCGTGGATCCGATCTCGGTCGGTGAAATCCAGCGCATCGTGCGACATCTGAAAGAACGCGGCATTGGCGTGCTGATTACCGATCACAACGTGCGCGAGACGCTGGGCATTTGTGACCGTGCATACATCATGAACGAGGGTGAGGTGCTCTCGCGCGGCACACCGGCGCATATCCTGGCCGATGAGAAAGTACGCGAAGTCTATCTGGGTCGGGAATTCCGCTTGTAATAGCGCAACTTTGGAGACTCTACAAGAGCAAACTTGCTCAGTCTCACATCCGCATGCACGGCCGGCTATTCCAGCCGTGACAAGTATGGCCGGGGCTCCGCCGAAGGGTTAGGATGCAGCCATATTCACCGTTCCGACAGGCATGAAAACAGGGCTTCAGTTCCGTCTTAATCAACAACTGGCTCTTACGCCGCAGTTGCAACAGGCCATTCGTCTTTTGCAGTTGTCGCAACTGGAGCTGGCCGTTGAACTGCGCCAGCTTGCGGAAAGCAATCCGCTGCTCGAATTCGCCGAAGACGCAGAAGGCGAGCAGAATGAAAACGAAGCCGGCGACGAATTCGAAACGGATTTCGAAACACTACTGCCGGCAAGCAGCCCCGAGGCATCCGGCAGCGACAATAACGATGAAGCACCGGACTGGACAGAGCCGGATATCAGCACGGACGAGCCGATCGATTTTTCGTCCAGCAACGGCAGTGGCAGCCGAAAGAACAATCGCGACGACGAGGGGCTCGAGCCACAGAACACAGCACCCGAATCGCTGCAGGAGCACCTGCTGTGGCAGCTCAACCTCACCCCCATGGACGGGCGTTCCAAAGCTATCGCCACGGTATTGATCGATGCCTTGAACACGGATGGCTATGTGGGTGAAGGCCTGGATGTCGTGCTCGCCGCTCTGCCGCTGCATCTGAAAGCCACGCTGGGCGAAGTGGAGGCCGTACGCCGCCAGTTGCAGCGCTTCGATCCTGCCGGCGTAGGCAGCATCGACCTGCAGGATTGCCTGCGCGCACAACTTGAACAGTTCGACCCCGGCACCCCGCACCGCGACCTGGCTGTGCGTATCGTCCAGGACGAACTGGAACTGCTGGCCCGCAACGACATGGCCAAGCTGGCACGCCGCTTGCACGCCAGCGAGGAAGACACCGCCGCCGCGGCCATCCTGATCCGCAGCCTGGACCCGCGCCCCGGCGCGGCCTTGGACACCACGCCAGTGGAATACGTCGCCCCCGACGTCTACGCGCGCAAAGACGGCACCCACTGGCAGGTGCTGCTTAACCCCGACAGCCAGCCAAAACTAAGTCTTAACCAGCGTTACTGCAGTCTTATTGCGCAGGCGCGCAGTGATGATGCAAGCTGGATGCGTGGGCAGTTACAGGAAGCCCGGTGGCTTATCAAGAGTCTGGAGTCCCGTGCCGAAACACTGCTAAAGGTGGCAGATGCCATCGTGCGCCGGCAAAGCGCCTTCCTGGATTACGGCCCGGAAGCGATGCAACCGCTGGTGCTGCGCGAAGTGGCTGAGGAGGTGGGTATGCATGAGTCGACCATTTCACGTGTCACCACCCGCAAGTACATTCACACGCCACGCGGCACTTACGAACTGAAATATTTCTTCTCCAGCGGCGTTTCCACCGAAGATGGCGGCAGCGCATCGGCTACCGCCATCCAGGCCATGCTGCGCAAACTTGTCGACGGTGAAGATCCGCGCAAACCCCTGTCCGATCAAGCGCTCGCCGAAGAGTTGCACGGCAAAGGCATCCAGGTTGCCCGCCGCACCATCGCGAAATACCGGGAAATCCTGCGTATTCCAAGTTCCAGCGAACGACAGCGCAATAGCTGAACCATGCTGGCCCCGTTTTTGTCACGATGGGGAACTTGCCACTCAAGGTAACGATCCCATATTCAACAACAAGGTTTCGCTTCACGGTGCCATCGATCGTTTCACGGCGATTCGCGCACCATCCAATGCCGCCCCGCGCGGCCAGCTCTAGTAAGGAGGCGCACCATGCAATTCCAACTCAGTGGTCAAAAAATCGAAGTCACCCCGGCGCTGCGCAGTCATGCGGAAGCCAAGCTCGATCGATTGACCCGCCTCGACGACCGCATAGTCAGCCTGAACATCGTGCTTTCGGTGAACAAGCTCCAGCAACGCGCCGAAGGAACACTCACTGTTGCAGGCAAGTCGCTACACGCCGAGGCCAACGAGAACGACATGTACGTCTCCATCGACAAGCTGTTTGATACGTTGGTCACCCAGTTGCGCCGTTACCGTGAAAAGCTGTGTGACAAGCACCAGCGCGAAGTCTACGAGGCCCGCCAGGCTGTCATCTGACGTTTGCCAAGCCCGCCTCTCCCTACGAGAGGCGGGCCGAACCGCAACAAAAACACGGTATCGCTACTTCCCTACGTACCATTCTCCCTTCCCCGATTACAACCTGCCGGCCCAAACTGGCACAATGTTCCTGCCGCCGCCCCTGACCAGGCAACAGGGGATGCCCTGGGCAAAAAGGAACATTCTTGGATCGGCTTACCGCTCGACAACTTTACGATGACATCCACGAGCGCATGGCGCTACGATGGATTGCAGGCGTGCGCGGCGAAACACGCGTGCTCGAATACGGCTCCACACCCGCCCGGCGCCCATCGCTGGTGGGTTACCTCAATGTCATCTACCCCAACAAGATCCAGATCATCGGCACCGAGGAGCTGAGCTACCTCGACGGCCTGGATTCGCGTCAACGCTGGGAAGTAATCCACAAGGCCGCCGCCACCCACCCGGCGGCCTTCATCGTGACCAAGGATCAGGCGATCCCCTCCGACCTGCGCGAAGTAGCAGAGGAAACCAACACGCCACTGTGGATCAGCGCCAAACGCGGCCATGAGTTACTCACCTGGATGCAATACCACTTGGCGCGCACCATGGCGCCGCGCCTCACCTTGCACGGCGTGCTGCTGGAAGTGTTTTCGATCGGTGTACTAATCACCGGCGAGGCGGGCTCGGGCAAAAGCGAGCTGGCGCTGGAACTGATCAGCCGCGGCCATCGACTGGTGGCCGACGATGCACCGGAATTCACGCTGATTGCACCGGACGTGATCGATGGCGCCTGCCCGGAACTGTTGCAGGATCTGCTCGAAGTGCGCGGCCTGGGCGTGCTCAACGTACGCGAGATGTTCGGTCACACCTCGGTGAAAACATCGAAGTACCTGCGCCTGGTCATCCACCTCAAGCCGCTGCGCGATGGCGAACAAACCGACGGCATGACACGCATCACCGGCGACGTGGGTCATCGGGAAATTTTCGATGTGCGAATGCCGATGATCACCATTCCCGTCGCGCCCGGCCGCAACCTCGCCGTGCTGGTCGAAGCCGCGGTGCGCAGCCATATGCTCAAGAGCAAGGGCATCGACCCGGCCATGAGTTTCATGGATCGCCAAGCCCACCAGATGCGCCGCCTTCCTCCCTGGTAATCATATGGGATGCTCTGATCAATTCTGCGTAGGTGGCATGATGTCCAGAAGACTCTCAGGGTGTGTTGCGTGGCACCGGGAAGGCCCTTTTCAAGCCGCGCGGCGCAGCCTGAGAGCCTTCTGGACATCACCCCATCATTTAAAATTAATGCGTTGGGGCCGGTTCTGTCCGCCCGCATGCCTTCGGCCCATCGTCTCGACAGACGGCCCGTCTGCCTTCGTCAATGGTCCTGTGGCCTGCGAACAGACAGAACCGGTGACACCTGCGCAGAATTGATCAGAGCATCCCATGGGTCTGCAAGACAGTATCCTTCCGGCTGACGACCCCAGCGCCATTCATCTGGTGGTGCTCACCGGCATGTCCGGCGGCGGCAAGACCATCGCCTTGCGCGCACTGGAAGATCTGGAGTTCTACTGCGTCGACAACCTTCCCAGCGCATTGCTGTCGGAATTGGTTGACGCAGCGACCCGTGATAATCATCGCCGGCGCATCGCTGTCGGTGTGGACGTACGCAATCGCGACGAAGATTTCCAGCACATGCCCAAGGTATTATCCACCCTGGCGGCCACCGTGCATGTACACCTGATCTTTCTCGATTGCAACGATGCGGTGCTGATCAAGCGCTATTCCGAAACGCGCCGCCGGCATCCGCTCGCCATGCGCAACCTGTCGCTGGCCGATGCGATCGCCGAAGAACGCCGCCTGCTGCGTCCGCTGATGGCGATTGCCGAACGTGTGATCGATTCCAGCGACTTGAACGTGCATCAACTGCGCCGGCTGATCGCCACCGGTTATGCCCAGACCACATCCGGCCTCACGCTGATGTTCCAGTCGTTCGCATTCCGCCGCGGCCTGCCACTGGATTCGGATTTCGTGTTCGACGCACGCTGCCTGCCCAACCCGCATTGGGAGCCTACCCTGCGCCCGCTGTCCGGCAAGGACGGCCCGGTGCGCGACTTCTTGGATCAACAGCCGATGGTGGGCGAATACCTCGCCGACACCACCCGCTGGTTGGACGCATGGCTGCCGCGTTTCGAAGCGGATGACCGCAGCTACGTCACCCTCTCCATCGGTTGCACCGGCGGTCGCCACCGTTCGGTGTACCTGGTCGAAAAGCTTGCTGCGCACTACCGACCCAGCCGCGAAAGCGTGCTGACTTTCCATCGGGAATTAGAGTGATGATTATGTTGTCTGAGTACTGGAATCGGGAATCGGGAATCGGGAATCGGGAATCGGAAAAGCAGTGCATTTCCCGATTCCAACCAGAGGAACAGGGAACAAGGAGCAGGGAATGGGCGCCGCGTTGTGCGCCGCGCTTTTTTACGATTTACGATTTACGATTCCCGATTTACGATTCCCGCCAGGCTCAGCAGCCATGAGCGTCGGCGTGCTCCTGATGACCCACGAGTCGGTCGGTCAAGCGTTGGTGAAAGCAGCACGTCACGTGTTGCCGAAATTGCCGCTGCGCGTCGCCACCGTGGAAGTGCCGGCCCGGGCCGATCCGGATGTGACGCGCACGCTGACGGCCAAGCATGCGCGTGAACTGGATCACGGCGATGGCGTGCTGGTGTTAGCGGATTTGTATGGCGCCACCCCCTGCAACATCGGCCTGTCGCTGAGTACGGTTGGCGTAAGGCTGCGCTGCGTATCGGGTTTGAACTTGCCTATGTTGCTGCGCGTACTCAACTACGCCGACAAGCCGCTGGATGAGCTTGCGGAAATCGCGGTCAGCGGCGGTCGCGGAGGAATCTTCATAGATCATGCTTGAAAAAGAAATTGTTGTTTCCAACAAACTGGGCTTGCATGCCCGTGCATCAGCCAAACTGGTGCAACTCGTGCAAAGTTTCAAATCCACCGTCTGGTTGATCAGCAAAGGGCGCGAAGTGAATGCACAAAGCATCATGGGCGTAATGATGTTGGCCGCGGGCATTGGCACAGCGCTTACCGTGCGCGCCGAAGGACCGGACGAAACCGTTGCGCTGGATGCGGTGGTGGATCTGTTCAATCGCAAATTCGACGAAGGGGCGTGAATGGAGCCGGGAATCGGGAATCGGGAATCGGGAATCGGGAATCGTCAAAGCGGCATCCCGCGCCGAACGAAGTGCTGCGGCCACGATTTACGATTTACGATTCACGCCGCTTCAATGAAGTCGGGAATTGGGAATCGGGAATCGGGAATCGTAAGAGCAGCACACCCCAACCCAATCACTGCGACCACGATTCACGATTCACGATTGACGATTCCCGTCCACAGGAGGCGCCCATGAGGCAAATCCTGTCCGGCACAATGGCATCGCGTGGCATGACTCTGGGCCGCGCACGGCTGGTTCAGCCCAGTCGCTATCTGGTCGACACACGCCCGTTGGCGGAAGATGAAGTCGCTTCCGAGCTGGAACACCTGCACACCGCGCTTGAAACCGCGCGGCAGGAACTGCGCGAACTGCGCGGCAAACTGCATGGCGCGCTGGCACGCGAAGTCAACGAATTCATCGACGCGCATAGTTTGCTGCTCGACGACGCCGAACTGCTGCGAGGCCTGGACGAAATGATCACCATCGGCCGCTACCGCGCCGGTGCCGCGTTGAAGAAACAGCGCGATCGCCTGGCAAGCGTGTTCGCCGCCATGGACGACCCGTATCTGCGTAGTCGCATGGAAGATGTCGATCAGGTCATCAGCCGCGTCATCTCCGCTCTGCAACGGCAGACCAGCGCCGAGGAACGCAAGCTAGCCGCACGAGTTGGCGAAATCCTGGTCGCCGATACCCTGGCGCCCGCCGACATGGCACACCTGGCCGACAAAGGCTTGCTCGGCGTCATCACCAGCTCCGGCAGCCCGTATTCGCACAGCGCGATTCTGGCGCGTAGCCTCAACCTGCCCATGCTCGTGGGCACGCGCGATGCGCTGGCCACCATCCATGATGACGACCTGATATTGCTCGATACCGAGCACGGCGAAGCAGTAGTCCACCCCACCGCGCAAGACCTTGCCCGCTATCGCGCATGGCAACGCGAAGCCGCAATCGAAGGCCGCCGGCTCGCCAGTCTTGCCAATGCACCTACGCGCACCCGCGACGGTGTCGATGTACACCTGCTGGCGAATGCCGAATCCACCAGCGACGTCGCCCTGGCACGCGCACGCGGCGCCGATGGCGTGGGTCTTTACCGCACCGAATTCCTGTTCCTGCGCCACAAGGGCCTACCTTCGGAAGACGAGCAGTTCATTGCCTACCGCGACGTAGTATTGGGCATGGGCGGCGCACCGGTCACCATTCGCACGCTCGACCTTGGCGCGGACAAAGCGGATGCCGCCGGGTTGGTGATTCACGGCGAAGAAAACCCCGCACTCGGTGTGCGCGGAGTACGCCTTTCGCTGCGCCACCCCGCCGTATTCAGCACGCAGATCCGCGCGATCTTGCGCGCCGCGTGCTACGGGCCCGTCCGCGTACTTGTACCGATGGTCACCCAGCCCGACGAATTGATCGCCGTGCGCACCCTGTTCAAGCTCGCACGCCAGGAGCTGAAGCGCGAAAACATCGACCTGCCGGAAAAGCTCGCGCTTGGCGCCATGATCGAAGTACCTGCTGCCGCCATCAACGTGCGTGCGCTGCTGGAGCATTCCGACTTTCTCGCCATCGGCACCAACGACCTTGCGCAATACGTACTTGCGGCCGACCGCGGTAACGATGCTCTGGAAAATATCTATAACCCGCTGCAGCCCGCGCTGCTGCGCCTAATCTCGCACGTCATCTCAGCCGGCCGACGTGCCGGCAAACCGGTGAGCCTGTGCGGCGAAATCGGCGGCGATGTGAACTTCACTGCGCTGCTGCTCGCCCTTGGGCTGAACGAATTCAGCATGCACCCTAGCAAGATCCTGCTCGTGCGCGACCGCCTCGCCTCGCTCGATCATGCAAGGTTACGCAGTCACGCACCACGCCTGATTCGCGCACATACGCACGAAGAAGCCGAAACCTTGCTCGCTTCCATCACGACGTAATGTCCCTACCCCACCTGCGAGGCTAGCCCGACTTTCGCAACGGGAACGCCAGAAAAACGTAAGCCCGACAGATGTCGGGCTTTTCGTTAACACATGCAGTCCTATTACTGCTCAAGCGAAATACACAGGGTCAGGAAGCGGTCGCGAAAGCCGCGAAAGAAGCGCTCGATCTTGCCCTTGGCCGCGCCATCGCGGATGGGCGTGGGAGAGATAGATGTTGAGGCGGACACAGGCTTGGAGAATTTCCTTGGCCGAATCATTAGCACTGTTGTCAAAATACAGCCGCTCGGGTGTTCATGCCTTGCCCTTACGGGGTAGGCGCTGGACTACAGGTAAAGGTTCGGGTTTTTCGAAGCGCGAGAGGATGAAATCGATGAAGCGCTGCAGTTTTGGAGTTGGCCTGCGGTCCGGCAAGTAGACCAGATGCACCGGTGCTGCGGGCGCTTGATAGGTTTTCAGCAGTTGGATCAGACGACCGGTGCGTATGTCGTTCTCGAGCAGCACCTGCGGCTGATACACGATACCGAAACCGGCCAGTGCCGCCTGGCGCAGCGCTTCGCCGTTATTCGTGCGCAGGTGGCTGTCCGCTCGCACTGTGTACTCGCGGCCATGGCGATCGATCAGTTTCCAGCGGCCTTGTTGTGACCAGTAGGCGAGGCATGAGTGTTTCTCCAGGTCCTGCGGTCGCCGCGGCATCGGATGCGCAGCCAGATAACTCGGCGCAGCGCAGATCATCATGCGGTACGGCGCAAGCGGACGCGCGATTAGGCCTGAGTCGCTGAGCCGGCCGATGCGGATCGCCGCGTCGAAGCCCTCTTCGATCAAGTCAGCGACGCGGTCGTTGAGCACGAGTTCGACCCGCACTTCGGGATGCTCGCGCAGGAAATCAATCAGCGCCGGCGCAATCTTGCGCGCGCCGTAGGTTACCGACGCGGTGACACGGAGCATGCCGCGAGCCACTCCGCGCAGAGTATCGATCGACGCATCGGCTGCGGCGACCTCATCGAGCACTGCCTTGCAACGATCGTAGTAGAGCCGGCCGACGTCGGTGAGTTGCTGACGCCGTGTCGTGCGATGGATTAGGCGTGCGCCAAGGCGAGCTTCGAGCTCTTTGATGTGTTTACCGACCATCGTCGCGGAGATTTCGAATTCATCAGCTACGTCGGTGAAGCTGCCAAGTTCGGCGACGCGCACGAATACCGACATGCTGGTAAGTCGATCCATAACGATTATCAACTATTGGTTCGTAGTCAGCGAACTATAGCGCCGTTTATCCCAACGATCTTCCCGCGCAGACTGCTGCGTACTCAATAACGAGCGGATGAGCGGAGACAACTATGACCCCCCAGCAAGTATTGCCGCGCGATGCAGAAACTTACGCGCGCGGCCTGGCTTTGTTCGAACGCTTGCATGGCGGGCACAGCGGCGAACGACTCGCACAGTCGCGCGAGGAGCTTTGTCCTGACTTCATGACGATGACCATGCAATGGGCATTCGCCGGTGTGCTCAATCGGCCTGGTCTGGACTTGGCAACGCGCGAACTAGTGGTCATCGCGAGTTGCGTCACGCTAGGCTACGCGTTGCCGCAGTTGCGCGCGCATATCGAGGCGGCTGTCGTCGCCGGCTCATCGCGCGAGCAGATCGTCGAGACGATATTGCAGACGCTGTTCTATGCGGGCGGCGCCGCGGTCAACAATGCGCTCGGTGTGGCGGCAGAGGTGTTTGGCTTTGATGTTTCAACATAACCTCGTAGGCGCCGCTTTCTCAGCCCACTTTTGCCAAAGCACGATACTCGCTACGACCTTTACCCAGAGGGTTTTCAGCCCTGCTTGATCTTGCTCATCCCATTTGCGGATGCGCCCGCCGCGCCTCATACGCCTTCAGATGCGCATACGTCACCCGCAGCATCGGCAAATCCAGTCCTTTGGCTTCTCCGCGCGCTAGTGTGTCACGCTAGAAATAATTGAACTTATCATGATAATCCCACTTCCTCCGGTGAGGAGGAGGGATCAATGCGAGTTGCCAAGCCAAGCGCCGGCGAGTCGAAGCGCGGGTGCAACAACGCGCGCGGGTGATCCTACTGGCAGCACAAAGATGGCAGAACAAGGACATCGCCACCGAGGTCAAGCTCGATCGGCGCCAAGTGGCGCTGTGGCGACGGCGCTTTCTTGAGGGGGTGAGCAGGCCTTGCAGCACGACGCCCCACGCCGGGGACGCACACCCCATGTGACGAGGGAGATCGAATCGCGCATTGTTCATACGACGCTGCACGAGAAGCCAGCTGCGTCCACACACTGGAGTACGCGGACGCTAGCGGCGCACTTGCGTCTGAGCGCCACAACCATTCGGCGCGTGTGGCAGCGCAACGGGCTCAAGCCGCATCTGCAGCACACCTTCAAGCTATCGCGTGATCCGCACTTCATCGACAAGCTGCGCGATGTCGTGGGTCTGTATCTGAATCCGCCCGAGCATGCGCTGGTCTTCCGTTGTGCCGAGAAGAGTCAAATCCAAACTAGTTTGGATAAACAAGTACCACTATGTTTTTCCCTATGCGCTGCTTGTTGTCATTTTTTGTGTTGGGCAGTACACGCGAGAACTGAATCGCTCGCTTCGCCCGGACCCTCACCCGCCTGCCGACACCCTCTCCCGCAGGGAGAGGGCTCACCCATCCGATGTTTCGCAAGTCTCCGCATCTGCTTCGGACAGCGGCCAGGCAAGGACTTGATAGAGCCCTGCCCAGCCTGCCGGCTTACAGTGCAAACAAACCCAGGAAGGTCTGGATCGGCATCGCATCCAGCTTCGCTGGATCGGCGGTGGCGTCCAGAATCGCTTTGACGCGATGTGAGGGCAAATGGCCGCGCATGGCCGCCTCGAATTTCTTCAGCAGCACTGGGATACCTTCAGCGCGACGCTTGCGGTGGCCGATCGGGTAATCGATAGCGACCTTCTCGGTGCTGCTGCCGTCCTTGAAGAACACCTGTACGGAGTTACCGATGTAGCGCTTCTCCGGATCGAAGTAGTCCTTGGTGAACTGCGGGTTCTCGCTGACCACCATCTTCTCGCGCAGTGCGTCGATGCGCGGATCGGCGGCGACATCGTCGTTGTAGTCCTCCGCGGTAAGCCGGCCGAAGATCAGCGGCACGGCCACCATGTACTGGATGCAATGATCGCGGTCAGCGTAGTTGGCCAGCGGGCCGGTCTTGTCGATGATGCGGCAGCCCGCTTCCTGGGTTTCGATCACCACCTTCTCGATCTGGTCGAGCTTGCCGGCAATCTGCGTATGCAGCTTCATGGCGCACTCCACCGCGGTCTGGGCGTGGAACTCGGCCGGGAAGCTGATCTTGAACAGCACGTTCTCCATCACGTAGCTGCCGAACGGACGCTCGAACTGGAACGCATTGCCCTTGAACGCCACGTCGTAATAGCCCCAGGTCTTGGCGCTCAGCGCCGACGGATAGCCCACCACGCCACGGTAAACCGCATGGATGGCGTGCGTGACTGCGCGACGGCAGGCGTCGCCCGCGGCCCAGCTCTTGCGTGGCCCGGTGTTCGGCGCATGGCGGTAGGTGCGCAGTGCGCCGTTATCGATCCAGCTATGCGAAACAGCCGTGATGATCTGTTCCTTGTTGCCGCCCAGCATGGCCGTGGCGACAGCGGTGGAGGCCAGACGGACCAGGATCACATGATCCTGGCCAACGCGGTTGAAGCTGTTGAGCAGCGCGTAGCAACCCTGGATTTCGTGCGCCTTGATGGCATAAGTGAGTACATCATGCACGCTCAGCGGCTTGCCGCCTTCGCGCTCGGCCTGGCGGCTCAGATAATCGGCCACGGCAAGAATCGCACCGAGGTTGTCCGACGGATGGCCCCATTCAGCGGCCAACCAGGTGTCATTGAAATCCAACCAGCGGATCTGGGTGCCGATGGCGAAAGCGGCCTGCACCGGATCCAGCTCGTGGCTGGTGCCTGGCACGCGTGCACCGCCCGGCAAGGTGGCACCTGGCACCACCGGTCCGAGGTGCTTCACGCATTCCGGAAACTTCATCGCCATCATCGCCGTTGCCAGCGAATCCAGCAGCATGTAGCGCGCCGTGTCGTACGCCTCGGTCGAGTCGATCGAGTAGTCGGCAACGTAGTTAGCAATGTCGACCAGCGGCTGATCGGGGTCGGGACGCTTGGCGGAACGGATATCGTGCGCGCTCATGGCGGGGTCTCGCGATGTAGGAAAACAGCCATTGTATCTGGCCAGCCTGGCTCTAAGCACGGCTCGCCGACTTGATCGCCAATCCTGTTACTGTCGAATGCGATGACAGCAGGCTTGCGCCGTCCGCCGTCGTCACTTGAGTCCGGCGCGTAAAGGAATCCGCATGGCCCTCCCCACCCATCTGCTATCCGATCTGCTCACCATCGTCCTGCTGGACTTGGTGCTGGCTGGCGATAACGCCATTGTCATCGCCCTTGCCGCACGCAGCCTGCCGCAGCACTTGCAGAAGCAAGCCGTGTTTTGGGGCACATTTGGCGCGGTCACGGTGCGCATCGTGCTGACCGTGCTGGTGGTTTATCTGCTGGAGCTGCCCGGCCTGATGTTGGCGGGTGGCTTGCTGTTGCTGCCGATCGCCTGGAAGTTGCTGAAGCCCGATCACGACGATGCACCTGACATCACGCCTACCGCGAACTTCTGGTCAGCGATACGCACGATCGTGCTTGCCGATGCGCTGATGGGGCTAGACAACGTGCTGGCCATCGCCGGCGCGGCGAAAGGCCATACCGGCCTGGTGGTGGCAGGCTTGCTGATCAGCATTCCGCTGGTCGTTTGGGGATCGACCCTGATCCTGAAACTGATCGAACGCTTCCCCGTCATCGTCTATGCCGGCGCTGCCGCCATCGCGTGGACGGCGGGTCGCATGATCAGCCACGAAACACTGTGGCTGGACTGGTTCGACTCGCACGGCTGGATGAAGCACGTGCTGGAAGTGGGCCTGATCATTGTCATCTGTGGCGGACGCTGGCTGCTCAATCGCCGCACGCGCAATAGCGCACGCGCGACTTGAGGCAAACGCCCGGAACACGCGACGCCGCACCTAGTCCGAGCATAAGCCGCATCCCATCAACCACCTCTTCGCGCGAACGATCGCGAGGCATGCAACGGCACGCAAGCATGGAAATGCTCCCAGCGATACCTGCAAGCACCTGCGCATAAGCTTGCGTGCTATGGGGAGTCGTTCGTTTCCTGGCATCGGATAGCCGAGTGCAGCATCATCAACGGCCAAGCGGAATCGTGCCGAGGAAGGGGTGCGGAATCAGGTGAATAGTTACGGGAGATCAGGTATTCGCCCTATTTTTTCTTTGTCGCCGGGCTGTATATTTCAGCTCATCCGATCAACCGTCAACTAATTTAATAATTATATTATGAATAATACCAAGCCCTTGGCATCTGTATGCGTCTATGGTGGCTACTCTTCTACAATTCATCCCGTTGAAAACAGTAGCGTAAAAAGTGAAATGATTCCACCCATTAAAGTTGCCGTTAACAATCTTTCTAAATATTGCTCCGAATTAACCCACATTATGATTCCAGTATCCGCCACAAGGGAGAGCATTGATATTGATAAAATTTGCAAAAAAAATAGCAAAGAACTAACTGGCAAAGATCAGTCGGCTATTGCAGCTAGGCATAATTGTCATAATCAACTAATAGCGCGTAATCGCTCGGCCACTCCTATCTTTGACGGCGTACCGAGAATGCAAATAGGAAGTGGAGATATTGATCAACCTGGGTATGAGGCTGCAAAAAAGAACTTTATTAATGATTTAGCTGAATACGTTATGCTTTCATTGAAATCAAACACCGGAAACTGCCTCGAGAAGGCTTTGGTGGCTACTATCATGTTTCGATTAGCCTTTGAGAAATATCTCATAAATCATGGCTTCTCGAAACACGAAATTGATAATGCAAACATACGCATAGCTATACTAACGAATAATGCCGCTGGCGGTGATCACTCAGTGGGCTCTGTAAAGATGACAATAGGGGGTGTGGACGAGGAATTTCTGATTGACCCGTTAATGGATGGATCGGTGGTGGAAAAATCAGATATTAGACAATTCTATTCGAAAAATGAGAGTAAATACTGCTCAGATAAGACGGCGGTATTTAACGATACTCACGTATTTTCGGAATTCATCAATGATTCTGATTTTTTAGAACTAATTAAACCACGATTGGAGGAAATGCACCGCGTAGACTTCGATCATTTCAATCCAGAGGCTATCATAAAGCAACTTCATCGCGTCACCTGATGAACAACTGAAACAGTGCGACCCGACTATCCCAAAGATCTCAGTTCAGGTATTTACCTGATAGAGAAATTTCATTAATCAGTGTAGTGACACGTAAAAAATGCACACATTATTGGCCAACGGACAATACATCCGTAGTCGATGCGTATACGTATAAATGACCGCATGAAGGTAAGCGTCGCCTCAGCTCACCTCGCCACGATTGCATCCATGTTCATAGCGCCACCGAATTCAAGGGAGTTATTCGATGGGTAAGAAACAGCAGTTCTGGCAGAGCCATATCGAAGCCTGGCGCAAGAGCGGCCTGAGCCAGTCGGCCTATTGCAACCAGCAGAAGCTATCGTTATCCAGCTTTGGCTATTGGCTACATCGTCGCGGTGAATCGGTCGCGGTCGCGAAGATTCTTCCTATCGTCGTGTCGGGACAAAGATCAGACGCGCGGGTAGAGGTTCGCCTTCCCAACGGCTGGTCGGTGAAACTGCCTCTTGGTGTGCGCAGCGATGACATGGTGTCGCTACTTCACTTCAGGCATTGGCGTCATGCTGAGTCCAAGTGGCTGGTGGCTCATCACGACGCCGATGGACTTACGCAGTGGCATGGATCGTCTACTGGTCTATGTGCGCCAGACACTCGGCCATGATCCTTTCGAGGGTGGCGCCTCTCCTGGACACCATGCGGCGTTCCCTGTCTATAACAATGAGGTGCAACGAGAGGATTTTCCGTTTGATAAAAGCGTGCCGTATCTGTCTAAAACTAAAAAGAACGCGTACCCGCCAGCGAGCTTAAACTGCGCCGCCACCTTTCCCGCACCAGCCGGCGCACCACAGAGAGACATCGAATGCCGCCACTTAGGGATGCTCTGAACAATTAGTGTTCAGCCGTCTAAACGTCCACTATCAAACAAATGAGTGAATTTTTAACGAAAATTGCCTTATTTTCGACAGAATGGGCTAAAAAGTGCCCCATGCAGGGGTCTTTACCCCTTATTACCCAACCACCGGACGCACCTTCCCTGTCATCGCCATAAGCTTGTGTCGCGCCATCCACAGATTCGACAGCGCAAACAGTGTCTTCACTTGGGCGGTGTTCTTCGCTAGTCCCCGGTAGCGAACCTTCACCTAGCCAAACTGCCGCTTCACTATACGGAAAGGATGCTCGACCTTTGAGCGAATCGCCGCCTTGAGGTATTCCAACCACTTGGTCGCTTTCTTGAGCTTGCCTTCCGGCAACCCAGTCACCGTGCCGCGCTTGGCCGCGACCTGCCACTCTACGTCCCTGTCCTTCACGTCCTCGCGCTTCTCTACGCCGGTGTAACCCGCATCGGCAAACGCCATCTCTTCCTTGCCATGCAGCAGTTTGCCGGCCTCGTTGATGTCGGCCTCGTTCGCTGCTGTGCACGTCACCGTGTGCACCAAACCCGATTGCATGTCCACGCCAATGTGCGCCTTCATGCCAAAATGCCACTTCCATGGCACCACCTGATCCATCTGCGACAGAAACTTCTCTCAGCGTGTCTGCCGCTTTTTGGTGCTGTAGCTCAGTGACGCGAACGTGGTTTGCTTCATGGCGTGGCTAACTAAGGCGATGGTGAACCGCCCCGGGATTGGTGGAGGCTTCCACTCTTGAGAAGATGGAGCCATGAACAACGCATCCGGTAAACGAGGCGTCTCTCTGAGCGATTGACACATCTTTGCGCACAGCCACGCCAACCACTTGCTTGCAGTCCGCAGGCGTTTAAGGAGCGCCACTTGGGACATCGAAGCAATGCCGCTTACCTCAGCCTGGGCAACTGTCTCCCGTAAACCACTGTCATTGACCGCATGGAACAGCAGCAGCCGTAGCAGCGTCCCGGGGTCCGCTATATAACGGGCCCGTCGAAATGCCCCTTGCTCGCGCGCCGCATCCCGCCAACCTGGTGGAAGCAGTGATTCAATGACGTTCCACTCATCCCTCGCTACCGGTTTCATAACCAACCTCCCGCCAAACGAGTTGGCAAGAGCGCACCGGCAAGCGCGTGATTCTTGCAAATTTAGGTTAATGCCTATGGGTGCAAACCCCAACATTGCCATGTGTACATGCATCCCGATGTTGGGGTTTGCACCCCAACCTACGCGTTCTCACCTGCGGCGAGTGATGGCGAGACAAGCTTAAGTCAGTGCCATTGCCCTTATAGTAAAAGTGCATCGCAATCGATTTCTTCGTGACGGGTGCATGAGATTTCAAGGGAGCATGGCTCCCTTGTTCTTTATCTGTTTCTCTAAACACACAGTCAGCGCTTTTCGATCGGCGCGTAGGTGCGGTCTTCCGGGCCGGTGTAGTTGGCGCTAGGACGAATGATCTTGCCATCCTCGCGCTGTTCAATCACATGCGCGCTCCAGCCGGAGGTCCGCGAGATCACAAACAGCGGGGTGAACATCGCCGTGGGCACGCCCATCATGTGGTATGCGCTGGCCGAGAACCAGTCGAGGTTAGGGAACATCTTCTTCAGCTCCCACATCAGCTTTTCGATGCGCTCTGACACCTCGAACAGGTTTGGGTTGCCGCCTTCCGTGCAGAGCTTGCGCGAGATTTCCTTGATGATCTCGTTGCGCGGATCAGACACAGTGTAAACCGGATGGCCAAAGCCGATGATGATTTCCTTGCGTTCCACGCGGGCACGGATATCCGCTTCCGCATCGGCGGCACTGCGGTAACGGGCAATGATCTCCATCGCCACTTCGTTGGCGCCTCCGTGCTTGGGACCACGCAGGGCACCGATGGCGCCGGTGATCGCGGAATACATGTCCGAACCGGTGCCGGCGATCACGCGGGCGGTGAAGGTCGAGGCATTGAATTCATGCTCGGCGTACAGGATCAGCGATTTGTCCAACGAATGCGTGTGCAGATCGCTTGGCCTCTTGCCCTGCAGCAGATGCAGGAAGTGCGCAGCGATCGACTCGTCGTCCGTCTCGGTTTCAATGCGCTTGCCGTTGTGGCTGAAGTGATACCAGTACAACAAAATGGAACCGAAGCTGGCCATCAGCCGATCGGCAATATCGCGTGCGCCGGTGACGTTATGATCTTCCTTCTCCGGCAGCACGGTGCCCAGCACGGAGCAGCCGGTACGCATCACGTCCATCGGGTGCGTGGCGGCCGGCAGTAGTTCCAACGCGCTCTTTACCGGCGCCGGCAGGCCGCGCAGGCGCTTGAGCTTGGCCTTGTAGGCATTCAGTTCGGCCCAGTTCGGCAGCACGCCGTGCACCAGTAGGTAAGCCACTTCCTCGAAGCAGCCCTTGGCTGCCAGATCATGGATGTCATAACCGCGATAATGCAGGTCGTTGCCGCTGCGGCCAACCGTGCACAGTGCGGTGTTGCCCGCTGCCACGCCGGATAGCGCAACGGATTTCTTCGGCTTGGGGGCGGTGGATTGCTCGCTCATCGGATCATGCTCCTGGTGCGGTACTTGAACTCAAGGCTGCGCAGGGTGCCACAGCCGGAAAGAAACCGTGTTTATTTTTTGCCGGCAAACAACCGGTCGAGCTTGTCTTCGTACGTGTGGTAACCAAGGAAGTCATACAGCTCTTCGCGCGTCTGCAAAGTGTCGATAATGTTCTTCTGTGTGCCTTCGCGGCGCACGGTTTCGTAGAAATGCAGCGCGGCCTTGTTCATGGCGCGGTAGGCGCCGCAGCAATACAGCGCGATGTCGACATGAGCGCTGCGCAGTTCATCGATGGCGAAGAAAGGCGTGGAACCGAATTCGGTGAGGTTGGCGAGAATCGGCACCTTCACCGCCGTCTTGAAGCGGCGGTAATCGTCCAGTGTCTTCATCGCCTCCGGGAAGACCATGTCCGCGCCCGCTTCCACGTAAGCGCAGGCGCGGTCGATCGCCATATCCATGCCTTCGACCGCAGCAGCATCGGTACGCGCCATGATCACGAAACCAGCATCCGTACGCGCATCCACCGCAGCCTTGATGCGATCGACCATTTCTTCCTTCGGCACCACTTCCTTGCCGGGACGGTGCCCACAACGCTTCTGGCCGACCTGGTCTTCCATATGTACGGCGGCGACGCCGACGTTGATGAAGGAGCGAATAGTACGCGCGATGTTGAAGGCGCCGCCCCAGCCGGTATCGATGTCAACCAGCAATGGCATCTGCGTGGCGTCTACGATACGGCGCGCGTCGGTAAGCACGTCTTCCATGGTGCTGATGCCAAGATCCGGCATACCCAGCGAGTTGGCGGCCACACCGCCACCGGATAGATAAAGCGCCTTGTAGCCGACTTGCTTGGCCATCAGCCCCGCATAGGCGGTGATGGCCCCCATCACCTGTAGCGGACTTTCGGCGGCCAGCGCGGCGCGGAAGCGGCTGCCGGCAGAGTGGAGCTGGGTCATCTTGGTTCTCCGAAACGGTGAATTGTAAGTGTCGACGTGGCACAACGACAGGTATGCTAGGCACACCTGTTGCGCGACTTCAATGAATGTAGTAAGGAATAGAGATATTCACTTGCTTCATGTTCGTCGTACTAGGGATGCTCTGATTTATTCCACGTATCCGTCACCGCATCTTGAATTTAAAGGACGGGGTGACGTCCAGAAGGCCCGCAGACTGTGCCGCGCGTCTTGCACAGACGGGGCCAGTCTGCCTTGCGACACGCAGCACAGCCTGCGGGCCTTCTGGACGTCTGCCGGGTACGTGGAATAGATCAGAGCATCCCTAGAGCACACCATTCCCTTGCCAAGACGGTGTCGATATCCATGTCACAGAATGCAATGCCAAGCACAGGCAACACGCCTGACAAGCGCGATATCGAAACACTGGCCAGCCTGATCCAGCAAAAGCAACACACGCAGGCCGAAGTGCTGGCACGTAAGCTGACCGATCAATATCCGTCCCATGGAGTTGCCTGGCAGGCGCTTGGCACCTCGCTCCGATCACAGGGCCGTCTGGCTGAAGCGGTCGATGCGCAACATCGTGCGGTGACTTTATCGCCATGGGACGCAGTCAGCCACTATGTACTGGGCGAAAGCCTGATGGCCATGCAGCAGCCGGCCAAGGCAGCGGAAAGCTATCACTGCGCCTGCAGCATCAAGCCCGACTTTGTTGATGCGCATTTCAAGCTGGGCAATGCGCTGGCCATGCAGAACCGTCTGAGCGAAGCGATAGAAGCCTATCAGCGTACGTTGTCTCTTCGACCGGATTTTGCCGAGGCACATGCCAACCTTGGCTTCACTTGCATGAGCGCGGGGCAGTATGCCGAAGCCGAGTCGCCTCTGCGCGCGGCCCTGCTCAAGCACCCACATGGTGCGCCCATCCATAATGCCCTGGGTGTCGTGTTGTACGGCCAGGGGCGCATGACGGATGCGGCGGCGAGCTTTCGGCAGGTTGTGGCGCTGATGCCGAACGAAGCCGAGGGATACGCCAACCTTGGCAATGCGTTGCGCGAAGCCGGCGTTCATGCGGAAGCCGAATCGCATTATCGGCGTGCCATTGCGCTCAATGATCAGTTCGCCAGGGCGCATTTCGATCTTGCCGGCCTTCACTATACGCAGGAGCGTTTCGCCGAAGCCGAGCAAGGTTATCGCCGTGCATTGCAACTTAAGCCCGACTACCTGCAAGCATGCAACAACCTGGGCCGAAGCATTCGCCGGCAAGGTCGGCTGGACGAAGCGCAAGATTTCTTTCAAGCAGCCATGGCGATCGACCCGGATTCGGTCGAGGCCTACTACAACATCGCGTCGCTGCGCCGCTTCAAGCCGGAAGATCCCGAGCCAGCACGCCTGGAGAAGCTGGTTCACCGGCTTCCTCGCCTGCCGGAAAATTCACGCATCCGCTACTGGTTCGCGATGGGCAAGATGCATGAGGACCTTGGCCGCTATGACCAGGCATTTGCCGCCTACGCACAAGGCAACCGCCTGAAGTACGCGCAAATCTCACCCCATGAGGCAAGCAAGGTCGCGCTGGTCGAGAATGTACGCACGGTGTTTGACGAACCATTCTTTGCCGACCATCCCGCACCGGCTGTGTCACGCGGCAAGTTGCCCATTTTTATTGTCGGCATGCCGCGCTCAGGCACCTCATTGATCGAACAGATCCTGTCCACCCATCCGGATATCCATGGCGCGGGGGAATTACCCGACCTGGAAAATTTTATTTTTGCGCTCGCCAAGAAAGCAGGGAAGCTAGCGGAGGCTTATCCTGGAATAGCTTCACAATTGTCCGCTGCCGAGTTACTTCGCCTCGGCGACGCGTATACCGAACAAGTCTGGAAGCTGGCGCCGCAGGCCACGCACATCAGCGACAAGATGATGTCCAACTTCGTGCACATTGGCATGATCCACCGGATGTTTCCCCACGCACGCATCATCCACGCCATGCGCGATCCGATGGATTCATGCTTCTCCTGCTACGCAACGCTGTTCGCCAAGGACAACCTGGACTTCACCTACGACCTTGGCACCGTGGGCCGTTACTACGTGCGCTACATCCAGCTTATGCAACATTGGAAGCAAGTGCTTCCCGCCGATGCCATGCTTGAGTTGCGTTACGAACACATGGTGGCCGACACCGAAGGCCAGGCCCGCCGCCTGTTTGACTACCTTGGCCTGCCCTGGGATCCGCGCTGCCTGAACTTCCATGAGAACAAGCGCATTGTCAGGACCGCAAGTGCCGCACAGGTGCGCCGTCCCGTGTACAAATCCTCCGTGGCGCGCTGGAAGCATTTCGAAGCGCAGCTTGGGCCGCTGCTGGATATCGTCAAGGATTATCGATAGTCGGCGTAAGGCCAGGGGCTGGCGACATCCCACGCTTCCGTTAGCCGCTCGTGGCGCATGAGCATATCGGCGAAAGACTCATTCATGGGTGGCCCCGAAATAGGGCTCCGACATTGGAACCACGCCCTGAAATCAAACGCTCACCTTCCCGAACCAAAGGCATACACCACGCCCTCCGTGCCATCGGGCTTTATCTGGAACACCGTCCCGCGGTTAAGTGTCCCACCGTAGTAAGTCGTGCCATAGAAATAGCCATCCGTCCCCTGGATCAACCCGGCACGCGGGGTGTCACCGTCACTGCCGCCAAAGAAGGAATGCAGCACTATTGTTTTGTAGTACAAATGGTAGTCCTTGGGTATGCCGTCGTCGTCGTGCATGATCTTGAACACCGTTCCCTTGTTATAGGCCCCGAAGGCGGAAGCCGTGCCATAAAGATCGCCGTCCTTCCCCACGATCAGCCCAGCTTGTGGATGGCCGCCGTCCTTTTGGCTTAAAAGCACAATCTGTTCATAAAAGCCGGAGGTCGATATTTTGAATATCACTCCACACCCGCACTCCTCGCGATTGCCGCCGGACTCAGTCGTGCCAAAGAATTCGTTGTTGTCTTTCCCTTGGATCAGGCTGGCCTCCGGATAGCTGCCGTCGTCGTAAGCCTGAGCTGGTGAATCGCCATAAAAGGGATGCAACACCGTCTCCTCCTTGAAGGAGTCATCGGATTGTCGCGCCAACTTGAACGCCGTTCCATACGCATCCCAGCTTTCGTAAGTCGTGCCATACAAATCGCCATTCGCTGTCAGGATCAAGTCGGCCTCCGGATACATGCCATCGTCTAAGCCGAAGGAATGCAGCACCGTCACCGTGCCTTCCACGCCGTGGTCCACCATCTTGAACACCGTTCCATAGCCACTGGCTCCGCCGTAGTAAGTCGTGCCATAGAAATTGCCATCCTTCCCCAGGATCAGCCCAGCTTGCGGATAGGCGCCGTCGGCACTGTCACCGTTACTGAAGACGGAGTTAGTGAAGCCGTTAAAGGAATGCAAAATCACAATTTTGCGGTGGTTTTCGTGTGGAATCATGAACACCGTTCCCTTGCCATACCTCCCGCCGTTGTAAGTCGTGCCATACAAATCGCCATTCGCCACCTGGATCAAGCCGGCCTTAGGATTGGCGCCGTCTTCCCCCTCACCAAAGGAATGCACCACCGTCTCCTTGAAGGTGTTGCCGGACTGTGGCGTCACCTTGAACACTGTCCCCTTGCCATAGACCCCGCCATTCACCGTCGTGCCATAGAAATTGCCGTATTGCCCCTGGATCAGACCGGCCTGCGGGTTGCTACCGTCACGGTTAACTGCACCTTCCAACTGTGGGTTGCTATTGACACTGTCATGATTCTCGACACCGACTTGAGGGGAAATCTGAACAGTGGAAAGGGCATGAGCCGAGTTACTGTTCGACATGGCTGCTTCACCCGCGTGGCACATGATAAGCGGCCAAGTGAATCCGGCCATGACGCTCAACTTTAATGCTCGATAGAACTTTGACATGGCGTGTACCTCATGTACGTCTTGCAGCCGAGGCTGGGCCGTTACGTTGAGAACAGCGACTGACCCTTAAAGCAAAAAGCCCCAATGCAACCGGCATGGCCATTCTCACTCGGTGAAAGTTAGGTGAAAGTTAGGTGCATGATTCATTTTCAGTAACCGGTGTTGGCAAGTTAACGGCATCGTAATTACTCAGCCCGGGGTGGGTATGAGTGAAGGTTTGACGCATCCGATGACACACATCCGAAACATCTGATGGGTAAGCCCCTCTCCCTCTGGGAGAGGGTATCGGCAGACGGATGCAGGTCCGGGCGAAGAGAGCGATTCAGTTCTCGCACAAGTCTTTGTTTCGCGCCCTGGCTGCACCCTCACCCCAACAGTCATGCGGCTCCGCTGCGCCCATCATGATGAAACTCGCCTCACTCTCGTCGCCCCGGCAAAGGCCCTGTCTCTTGATCACATTTTTAGTCGACATCTCAACGCCAAACGCCTTTGCTCGTCGTCCCAGCGCAGGCCGGGACGACGAGCAAAAAAGCGCGCATTTCGTACGCACGAAAATGTGATCTAGAGACAGGATCAGAACCGTTGGCATAATCAGCGCATGCGCTATCGCAAGGAAAAAGGCAATATGCATTCCAGAATAAATAGGGTTCGTCTTCTAACATATGGCAGACAGGTTGACCCGGAGCACCTAACTCTGCGCGCGGCAACGCTAACCGCGATTTGCTGTTTGCTCAGCATTACGTTTTTCCAGTATTTGCATCAAACAACGCTACTGGGATGGGCGGCATTTGCCGCGCTGGCCTACTCACAAATCGACACGCTCGAAGTGCCAGCCAAAAGAATTCCCTATTTGGCGCTTAACATCGTTGTTTTTTCCGCGCTGGCATGGGTTGGCATTACTCTGGGTCATTACCAGCGCTGGTTTTTGCTGAGCATTCCATTTGTCATTTTCGCCTGCGGCTACACCATTGCTTACGGCAATCGCTATTTCAATCCCGGAGCATGGGCGGCTTTTTTGTATGTTGCATTTGGAAGTGTTTTGGGTGATCGCTTTTTTGCTTGGCATGTTGCCATTACATTTGTGGGTGTTGGCATCTTATGCATGATTGTTTCTCTGCTCTTCTTTCCTGAAAAGCCGGTACAGCGGATGCGTAAGTCCTGCATTAGAATTTTAGAAAGATGCCGCATCGATAACGGTGACGTGGAGCTGCTTCTTAATTCGCAAAACGCGCTATTTCAAACTTACTTGAAGCATCATCTGGTGGCGAAAGAACAGCAAGCCGCTTATTGGGAGTGCCATAAGGTCCTTTATCAATTGCATTTATCGGAAAAGCACCTGAAAACACTTAAGATGGAAGCGATGCTTCATATCGATTTCGCGGAGTCACAACTTCCGAAGATGCACGAACACACGCAGATATTAATTCAAGCGCTTATCGATTTATTGCGCGGGAAAATTTATCCCTTTCCCGTATCGGACGGCGTAACTCAAGAATGCCGCGATGCGGTTAAAGCGGCACAAGCTGCCGAATGCCAAAAACACGACCCCGATCTGAGTGGAATCTTGGCCTATTCAAGCTATTTATTTCACACCATTCAAATCTGGAATTTATTAAGTTCGTTGGCAACGCCAGCGCGAGTCATCGTTGGCATTGATGCACGGGATGAATCATGAGCTTTAGCATTGATCGCCTTTCCTTGCGCTATGCATTACGTTTGGCAATTACCTGTACGATAGTGGTGGCCATTTACCAGATATTTCAATTGCATAATGGCTACTGGGCCGCGTTTAGCGTGCTGGGTTGCATTTTTCCTACTTCCGGCCAATCTTTTCGTCGCATAAAGCAACGCATCGCTGGAACTTTCTTTGGCATGATTCTCGGAATTTTCGTCGCGATCGCGGCTGGAAATCACTGGTTGTATCTGGATATATTAATCCCGTTATTTGTATTTTTTACTGTTTATCTCAAGGCGTTTAACTACGTCTTCTACGCCTTATTTAACACGATTATCTCGGTTGCCTTGGTGTGCTTGATTGCTCCTGGAAACTGGCATATTGCACTCACGCGGATGCAAATGACCTTGCTCGGATGCGCGCTTGCCTTGCTTGCAAGCTATTTGATATTGCCAAGCCGCGCCAGCGATACTTTAAGCGAGCGAATTCGTGAAGTCCGCAAAGCTTTGAGAAACTATTATCAAAGCATTATTCGTGATTCCGTTGATCCGGCTTCCAAGGCCATTTTATTTGAGGGATTGCAAAGAGCAAGGGTTGGCCTAAAAGAAGCTTCGGATGAGGCATGGTGGTTTCATTTTGATATTGAGCCAGCGCTGAATGAATATCAAGCGCTTGATCAAGTTTATCAAGAGCTGCTGCTCTTGGAACTTGGTTTTCCCAAGGATATCGAGAATCAACAGTTGAACGAAATAAAATTACATTTACAACATATATTGACCGATATCGATGCATTATTCGATGGTGACACGCGTAATGCTGGAATTTTGCCGGCACTGAAAGTACTTTCCGAAAAAAATGCCGTACTGAGAGCCGCTGGTGCTAGAGACTTGTCAATTCCAGCCGCGACTTTTCGTGAACATATTAGATTGGCTGAAACGTTGAATCGGCTGACTTGCTTGTCGGCGTTATTGCTTGATGACAAGCATCCGAGGTAACTATTGCCTGCAGGTTTTGGCTTTATGTGTTGCGGTTAGAGCCATGGCATGCTTCCGTCCTGCTCCATGACCACGTTCGTGCTCCATTAACGGGATGCGAATCAGTCGTTCACACGCATGACACACCCTGATTTTTAGCGTGTCTTAACGCTTATGGCCCCATGCTCGAAGCTTGAGTGAACTCGTTTGGAGGACGGATCGATGAGCCCCGAAGACGCCGTGGCCACCCCGAATGCGGAGCGCACCGCAGATACGCTGACGCCCGCCGATCGTTATCAGGAACTTTTTGAAGCCGTGCAGCTTGGTCGTGTCTTTCCGGACAGCAAGACGTTCGTCGATGGCGCCCCGCGGGATACCCCGGAGCAGATCCTGGATGAATATCGTCATCTACAAACCAAGGCGGGATTCAGTCTTTGTGCGTTTGTACATGCTCATTTTGCGGCACCGCAGGTCTACGCGAGCCACTATGTTTCCGTGCCGGGCCAACCCTTGTGTGATCACATCGACGGGCTTTGGGATGTGTTGACGCGACAACCGCATCGGCATCCGCCCGACTCATCGTTGCTGCCGCTCCCTTATGACTATGTCGTGCCCGGCGGGCGTTTTTCGGAGCTTTATTACTGGGATTCCTATTTCACGATGCTCGGCCTCGCCGAGAGCGGTCGGTGCGATCTGCTTAAGTCGATGGCGGGCAACTTTGCCTACCTGATCGACACCTATGGCCACATTCCCAACGGAAACCGGACTTACTACCTGAGCCGATCGCAACCGCCCGTCTTCGCGCTGATGATCGAGTTGTTCGAAAAACATGATGTGTGTGCCGCCATCCGCTACTTGCCGCAATTGTGCAGGGAATACGCGTGGTGGATGGATGGCGCGGATGCGCTCCAGCCTGGCCGTGCCTTTCGACATGCCGTGCGTCTGGACGACGGTAGCCTTTTGAATCGCTATTGGGACGATCGGGACACGCCACGCGAAGAGGCGTACCGAGAGGACATCATCACCGCCAGGCAAGCCGTGGGTCGCCCGGCTACCGATGTTTATCGCGATCTTCGGGCAGCGGCCGCATCAGGCTGGGATTTCAGTTCGCGTTGGTGCGACGACGGCTTGCCCAGCATACGGACCACGTCGGTGCTTCCGGTCGACCTCAACAGCTTCCTGTGGAAGCTGGAACAACAGATTGCCTATCTCAGTCATCGTGCCGGGATGTTCGATCAGGCCGCATTGTTCGAGCAGCGCGAGCAGATTCGCCACGAAGCCATCGATCGCCTGTTGTGGAATAAGCAAGCTGGCGCTTATCTGGATTACGACTGGCAACGCAAGGTACCGCGCAAGAGGCTAAATGCGGCAACGGTTACGCCGCTGTATGTTCATCTGGCAAGCCGGCGACAGGCCATACAGGTCAGTCATGCCCTGCACACGCGGCTGTTTCACGGCGGAGGTATCGATACGACGGAAATACAAAGCGGGCAACAGTGGGACCAGCCCAATGGCTGGGCACCCTTGCAGTGGCTTGCGATCCGCGGCCTGCAGCACTATGGATACATCGATTTTTCCGAAGACATCGCGCATCGCTGGCTGTGTACGGTAAGCAGCCTCTACCAGCGCGAAAGCAAACTGGTCGAAAAATATGTGATCGACTTGCTGCCCCATGGCGCCATCGGTGGCGGCGGCGGCGAGTATCCGCTGCAGGATGGCTTTGGCTGGACCAATGGCGTAACGCGTCGGCTTCTGCATGAACGGCCCAGGCACGCAGCCCATCACGCCAAAGCTGCCGCCAGACCTAGATAAAAGAGGTAGCTACCGGCAACGTCACGCTTGGCGGCGTGCGCACCAGCTCCAGCAGGTTGGCGCTCAGCTCCTCGGCATGCGTGGCAAACAATCCGTGCGGTGCATCTTCATAGGTCTTGTAAACGGACACTTGCAACAATCGCGCCAGCGGTGCGGCGGTTGTCGACACCGGCGCGATGCGATCCCCACTGCCGTGTACGATCAAGGTGGGAACGTTGATGATGGCTTGCAGCTCATCGCTGAAATCAGCCTCTTTGAACAACTGGACGCACGCCAGCATGGCTTCCGTCGATGCGCGATGAATCTGTGACTGGATCCAGTCCTTCCTGGCTTGGCTGACCATGAACTCGCGATCGGCCTCGAACAATTGCTGGGTAAACCATTTCGCAAACGCGAAGCGGTCGGCACGAATGTCGGCCGCCATGCGCAGGAAGACCCGCTCATCGATGCCTTCTTCGGCATCACCTGGCGATGGTCGCAGCGAAGGAACGATGCCGCTGACAAGGGCAAGCCGGGCAACACGCTGGCCAAGATGGCGCACCATGTAGCGAACGACTTCGCCCGCACCCATGGAAAAACCGACCAGGGTCACATCGCGCAGATCCAGGTGTTGAAGCAGCGCGGCCAGGTCATCGGCAAACCGGTTGTAATCGTATGAACCCTGCGGTCGGGAGGACGACCCGAATCCGCGCCGGTCATAGGTGATGACACGGCACCCGTTATCAAGCAATGCCGCGCGCTGCTCTTCCCACATGGTGTGATCGAGCGGCCAGCCATGACTTAGCACGACCGGAAAGCCGTAGCCTGCATCTTCGTAAAACAGTTCGATCGATCGACCGAGTGTATCGACTTCAACTTCCAGCGTGCTCATGACGTACTCTCCTGTTTGTGAACGGATGATCCTCCACTCAAGCTTGCCGGAAGATGTCTGCGTGTTTTTTTGCCGTGACGGCTGATGTCACGACAGCCAACGGACCTTGCCGACGAGCCGGTTGTCTGGACGGAAAATGACGGACACGACGCACTTGACCACGCAGTGGCGCAATACTTGCCTGGCGCCATAGATACGTTCATGAGTCTGTCGGGCAATCGGTTCAATACGGATTCATTCGGCCAATACCGCCTTATCAACCTGCCCCAAGCATTGTAAAAGTTATGTAGATGGAAAGTTGTGCGGACATGGATTTAAAGCTTATTTCACTTTCTCGCATCGTTAGATGTACACAAGTTTGATGCTTGTGAATCTATCTTGCCTGTAAGCCACTGCGGCATATCCGGAAGACGTAAGAACGTCATGCGGAATCCATCACAGGAAGATCTAGACGAATCAGGCCAAATCCTTGCACGAAATCCATCAGACATCTCAATCCGCGTATCCGGGCGCCAGGCGCGAGCACCATCACGCAGCGTCACCGCCAAAACCATCGCCAGAGGTCGATCGCGACACGGCGGAAAAGGTGTTGTTTGTGACTTCCGAGATGAGGGATTTCATCAAGGCAGGCGGGTTGGGCGATGTCTCGGCGGCACTACCCCGCGTGCTGTCGCACGAACACGACATCCGCGTGCTGCTGCCAGCTTATCGGGCGGTGCTCAAATCAGGATCGGCACTGAAGATCGTGGGCCATACCCGCATGCGTGACGGTTTGCCTGCGTGCGATATCGGCGAACTCGTCACCCGCGATGGCCTACGTATTCTGGTGGTCTGTCATGACGCACTTTTCAATCGCGAGGGCTCGCCCTATGCGGACGCACGTGGCGAAGGCTGGGAGGACAACGATGTGCGCTTCGCAGCACTCTCTTCGGTCGCGGCAGACATCGCCAGCGGCCACGCCGGCCTGGACTGGCAGCCCGACTTGCTACACCTCAATGACTGGACCTGTGCGCTGGCAGCCTGTTATCTCGACTGGCGTCACCAGGCCACACCCAGCGTCCTGACCATTCACAATCTCGCCTATCAAGGCGTTTTTCCCGAATCCTCCACGCAGCGGATCGGTGCGCCAAAGAAGGCGACAGAGCTGGATTTCCACGGCGGCGTATCGTTTCTCCGCGGCGGCATGATGCGTGCGGACTGCCTGACTACCGTCAGCGACAGCTATGCGCGACAGATCATCGATCCCATCTACGGCTGCGGCATGGACAGGCTGTTGGCGCGGTGCCGGAACGAAGGCCGCTTGATCGGCATACTCAATGGCATCGATCAAAGTTGGAATCCGCTTTACGACGACGCCCTGCCCGAACCTTTCTCGATCGGCCAGTGGGACAAGCGTCGGCAGAACACCGCTGACCTGCGTGGGGAACTTGGATTGCACACGATACCTGGCCCGCTGTTTGTGTTCGTTTCGCGGATGGTTCACCAGAAAGGTCTCGACCTGGTGTGTGAAGCGGCGCCGCAAATCATTGCGGCGGGCGGTCAGCTCGCCTTGATCGGTCGCGGCGAACCGATGTACGAGCGCATGGCGACGATGCTGGCGAAACGCTTTACCGGCCGCGTCGCAACCCACATCGGTTTTAACGAGGCCGTCGCGCACCGCATGTTTGCCGGCGCCGATTTTCTTTTGATGCCATCGCGTTACGAGCCTTGCGGCCTTAGCCAGATGTATGCGCAGGCCTACGGTTGCCTGCCGATTGCGCATGCTACCGGCGGTCTGAATGACACGATCGAAGATGGCGTATCCGGACTGCTGTTCCAGAACGCGCGCGTCAGCGATTTGCGTAACTGCCTGCAACGTGCTTTCCGGATTTTTGCAGAACCGCTGTTGCTTGAGGCCATGCGCGGAGCCGCCATGCTGGAGAAGCACGGCTGGAGCCGCTCCGGCCGGCAGTACACCCATCTCTACCGACGGCTTTGCACGCAAAAGGCAGTCGCATGAGGCTTGCCATAGACGAATACGACCCCTTGTTGTCGAAAGAAACACTGGATGCATTCAGTCGCGGCGTATTGCGCAAACCTGCTGACGTACTTGGCGCGCAGCTCTGGGATGTCGGCGATGTCGAAGGCGTGCATTTTTCGGTCTGGGCACCGCATGCGAAACGCGTCGCCGTCGTGGGTGACTTTAATCGCTGGGATGGCCGGCGCCACGTCATGCGCCGGCATGACAAAGCCGGCATCTGGGAAATTTTCATTCCGCACGTGGCAGCCGGCGCGGCCTACAAATTCGAAATGCTCGACCAGCACGGCCACGTGCTTCCGCTCAAGGCTGATCCGTACGCCAAGCAAACGGAGTGTCCGCCGGCATCCGCATCGATCGTGGCGCCACCGCTGTGGCGCGCATGGCACGACGCATCGTGGCTGGCGCGTCGCCGAACGTTGCCCTTCGACGCGGCACCGTTATCCATCTATGAAGTCCACGCACCCTCCTGGCAACGCGATGCCGAAGGCGGATGGCTAGACTGGGATGCCCTGGCCGCGCGGCTGATTCCCTATGTGCAAGACCAGAACTTCACGCACATCGAGTTTTTGCCGGTCAACGAATATCCATTTGGGGGCTCATGGGGCTATCAGCCCACAGCCATGTATGCACCGACGGCTCGTTTGGGAAGTCCGGGTGCGTTTGCGCGATTTGTCGATTCCTGTCACGTGGCAGGCATTGGCGTCATCGTCGATTGGGTCAGTGCTCACTTTCCCGCCGATGCGCATGGACTTCGCGCTTTCGACGGGACGCCCTTGTATGAGCACGGTGATCCGCGCGAAGGCTACCATCAGGATTGGCATACCCTGATCTACAACTACGGCAAGCCTCAGGTCCGCCAGTACCTGATTGGCAGCGCGCTGGCATGGATCGATCGCTTTCATGTCGACGGACTTCGCGTCGATGCAGTGGCGAGCATGCTTTATCGCGACTACAGTCGCGCCGAAGGTGAATGGATTCCCAACGAACATGGCGGCCGCGAAAACCTGGAGGCCGCTGCCTTCCTGCGTGACCTGAATAACCTGATCGCGAACGAACATCCTGGCGTGATGATGTTCGCGGAAGAGTCCACGGCTTGGCCGGGCGTTACGCGGAAAGTCGAGCAAGGTGGCCTGGGTTTCGCGTTCAAATGGAACATGGGCTGGATGCACGATGGTCTTGGTTATATCCGGCAAGATCCGTTGTTCCGACGCTATCACCACAACAAACTCACCTTCGGTATGGTCTACGCCTATGCCGAAAAATTCATCTTGCCGCTATCGCATGACGAGGTCGTGCACGGCAAGGGTTCCCTGATTGCGCGCATGCCGGGGGATCGCTGGCAGAAGTTCGCGAACCTGCGTGCGTTCTTTGGCTTTATGTGGGGGCATCCCGGGAAAAAACTGCTGTTCATGGGCGGGGAATTCGCCCAGTGGAACGAGTGGCAGCACGATCGCGCGCTCGACTGGCAACTGCTTGAAGATCCCCTTCATCAGGGCATGCAGCAATTGGTTAGCGATCTCAACCGCCTACTTCATCAGGAACCCGCCCTGCATCAGCGCGATCACGACCCGGGTGGTTTTGCCTGGGTGGTCGGCGATGACACGCATAGCTCCGTATACGCTTTTCTGCGTTATGGAAGCGAAGGTGCGGCGCCATTGCTGGTGGTATGCAACTTCACGCCGCAGATTCGTGACGATTACCGCATTGGCGTGCCGGAAGCCGGTCTGTGGCGCGAGGTGTGCAACACCGACAGCCGTTACTACGGTGGCTCCAACGTGGGTAATGGCGGCGAAGTCCGTGCCCAGAACATCCCTTGCCGCGGGTATGCGTATTCGCTCAACTTACGCCTTCCGCCGCTGGCCACACTGATGCTGAGAGCGGAGGGCAACCCGTGATGGGCATTCCATGCGAGACGGACACCGGCACCGATTACGATGGCATGTATGGCGCCAGGACGCTCGATGAGGAGCATGTGCGGTTTTGCCTGTGGGCGCCGGATGCTGAGCGTGTCGATCTGGTGATTGGCCATGCGTTCCACCCGATGATTCCCGACAGTGCCGGTAACTACGCCTTGACCATCAAGGCGAAAGCCGGCACCTGCTACAACTACCTCATCAATGGCGAACACCACGTGCCTGATCCGGCATCGCGTTCGCAGCCGGCCGGCGTGCATTGTCCCAGCCTGGTGATCGATCCATCCGATTACGTCTGGCAGCAGCATGGGTGGCAAGGCATACCATGGCATACCGCCGTCATCTGCGAACTTCATGCCGGCGTCATGGGCGGCTTCGACGGCATCCGCGAAGCTTTGCCGCGCTTGGCAGCCTGCGGTTACACGGCGATCGAACTGATGCCGATCGGCTCGTTCGAAGGCGAACGCAACTGGGGCTACGACGGCGTGCTGCCCTATGCGCCGGATGCCAGCTACGGTACCCCGGCATCCCTGAAAGCCATGATCGACGAAGCCCATCGACTGGGCATCGCGGTGATACTCGATGTGGTGTACAATCATTTCGGCCCGGCCGGCAATTACCTACCTTTGTATGCCGCCAGTTTCTTCCGCCATGACCTGCAGACGCCGTGGGGCGCCGCCATCGATTTTCGCAAGCCGCAAGTCGTCCGGTATTTCATCGACAACGCACGGATGTGGATTCACGAATACCGCTTCGACGGCCTGCGCCTCGATGCCGTGCACACCATCAAGCCGAAAGCGTTCCTCGACGAACTGGGCGCGGCGATACGCAAATCGTGCCCACCAGGGCGCCAGGTATTCCTGATCGTCGAGAACGAAGACAATCGCGCCGGCCTGCTGCGCGCGGACTACGACGCACAATGGAACGATGACGGGCACAACGCCTTGCATGTGATGCTTACCGGCGAGCACGAAGGTTATTACGCCAACTTCCATCCCGATCCCACCGACAGCGTCGCCCGCGCACTGACCGAGGGCTTCGTGTTCCAGGGCCAACCCGATCACAGAGGTGTGCGACGCGGCGAACCCAGTCGCGGCCTGGCGCCGACATCCTTCGTGCTGTTCCTGCAGAATCACGACCAGATCGGCAACCGGCCCATGGGCGAACGGCTGACCCGCCTGGTCGCCGAGAGCAATCTGCGCGCGGCGACCGTACTGGTGGCGCTCAGCCCGATGGTGCCCCTGTTCTTCATGGGCGAGGAATGGGGATGCGATACGCCGTTTTTCTACTTCACCGATTACCAGGGTGAGCTGGCCGAACAAGTGCGCGTCGGCCGCCGCAAGGAATTTGCGCATTTTTTCGGATTCACCGATCCGGCCAGCCGCCAACGCATTCCCGACCCCAATGCCAAAAGTACGTTCGAGGCATCCGTGCCGCGCTTGGACAACCCCACGCTCGCCAGGATGTGGAAACACTGGTTTGGCCATCTGCTTCATGTGCGTCGGGAACATCTTTGTCGCCGCCTGGAACACAGTTGCCCAGTGGGAAGCACTGTGCTGGCCGAACGTGCCCTGCTCGTTCGCTGGCGATTGATCGACGGATGCATCTGGGAGATCGCGCTGAACGTATCGCCACGCGATGTCACGTGGCATCGCAGCGATGGCGCGCAAACGATCTGGTGCGAGCCACCGAATGCCATCCGGCATCCGGATGTCTTGCCCGCCCATTCGGCCATGGTATTGGCAAGCGAGAGGCGCGATGACGAGCCTGACACTTGAAGCGCACGCATTGGCTACCGGCATCGAAGTTGACTGGATCGACGCCTACGGCCGATCGCGACAACTTGCGGACATCACCCTGGAAAGGTTGCTCGACGCCATGCATGGGTCTTGGCCTGATGCAGCCGCATCGCTGAACGCGCCGCATCGACGACAACCATACCCAGCCACCCTATCGACCATGCTGACCGCCGATATCGGCGGCACGACCTGTGTTCCGATCACTCCCAGGCATGCCACGCCAGCCATCCTGCGTGATGAAACCGGTACCGAGCACGCCTTGCGCATGGATGCGCAGGGCCATTTCCAGGTACCTCGCCGGCATGGTTATTACGAACTTCATTACGGCGCTACTCGCTTGCAATTGGCGGTAGCGCCGCCGCGATGCTTTGGTGTCGCCGACCGCCTCGCTTCACATCGATCTCGCGGTTGGGGGCTTGGTGCGCAGGTGTATTCATTGCGCCACGATGACGACGGCGGGCTTGGTGACAGTCGCGCGGTGGCGCAACTGGCGCGCTACGTGGGTGAGGCTGGCGGCGATGCCCTGGCGCTGAGTCCCATGCACGCGGTGAAACGGACGGCTGCGATATATAGCCCTTACACACCATCGCACCGCCAGTTCCTCGACTGGATTTACGCCGACCCGGCACAAATCCTGGGCGAAAATGCTTTTCAGGCTGCACTAGAACGTGTCGGCATATCCGAACAGTGGGCACGCGCAGAGGGCGCGCGCCTGGTCGATTGGCCGGTGGTCTATGCACTGCGGCGCATGCTCTGGCAGCAGTTGCACATCCAGTTCAAGCAAGAGCCCGACCCCTTGCATGGCGAGCTTGAGGGATTCGCTGCCCGTGGCGGCGAATCCTTGCGCGCGCATGCACGAATGGTTGCGCGCGAAGTCTTGCACGCAGCACAGACAAGCGATCCTGCGACATACTCGGCCAGTGCCATCCCCGAAGCGTTACGCGCAGAATGGGAGTTCGAAATCTTTGCGCAATGGCTGGCCGAGCGATGCTGGCAGAAGACACAGCATGCAGCCTTGGATGCTGGACAGCGCATCGGCCTGATCTGGGATCTTGCCGTGGGTTGCGATCCGACGGGCAGCGAAGCCTGCGCGTACCAGAATGCGCTGCTGAAAGGCGTGGAGCTGGGCGCGCCACCCGATGCGTTCAATGCCGAGGGCCAGTGTTGGGGCATCACCACGTATTCGCCCTGGGGGCTGAAAGCATCAGGCTTCCAACCGTTCATCGAACTGTTGCGCGCCAACATGTGTCGTGGCGGCGGCTTGCGCATCGATCACGTGAGCAGCCTCTGCCGCCTTTGGGTGGTACCGCAAGGCCAGCTTGCCGAGCAAGGCGGTTATCTGAAATATCCTTTTGAAGACATGTTGCGCTTGCTCGCATTGGAATCGTGGCGCCACCGATGTGTCGTGATTGGCGAAGACTTGGGCACGCTTCCCGCAAACTTGCGCGAAGCATTGGCTGCCCGTGGCGTACTCGGCACCGACGTGCTGTTGTTCATGCGCAATGACGAAGGCGAATTCTTGCCGCCCTCGCAATGGCGGCGACAAGCCATCGCGACCACCACCACGCACGATCTTCCACCTTTGCTCGGCTGGCGGGCCGCGCTGGATATCGAGCAACGCACCAACATGCAAGGCTGGTCCGACCGCATGCGCCTGAAGCAGCGGAAAGAACGCCGAGCCAGTGTGGACAAGCTCGACCACGCGCTTTCGCAATGGCGGCAAGGCCGTGGGGTGGATTCATTGCAGATGGCCAATCAGGCATGCGTGGATTATGTGCTCGACACCCCCGCCCAGCTTGCCCTTATTCCCATGGAAGACGTGCTGGACAGAACCGAACAACCTAATCTGCCCGGCACCGTGCACGGCTATCCGAACTGGCAACACCGTCTGCCGCCAGCGAGCCATGACGCTTTGCAAGCGATCCTGCAGCGGATGGGTCAGCGGCGACAACGAGCAACAGCGCCATGACCACCTTGCGCGCCACCGTACGTCTGCAGTTGAACCGCGACTTCGATTTCGCTGCCGCTGCGGCCCAGGTGCCCTATTTTGCCGCCATGGGCCTCAGTCACATTTATATGTCGCCCATTGCCATGGCTCGCCCCGGCTCCACGCATGGCTACGACGTCGTCGATCCGATGATCGTCAATCCCGAGCTGGGTGGCGAAGCAGGGCTGGCCGCATTGGCCGACGTACTGCACGCCAACGACATGGGCGCGATCCTGGACATCGTGCCCAACCACATGGCCGCCGACCTGGCCAACACATGGTGGGGCGATGTTCTCACCCAAGGCGAAGCAAGCGCTTACGCCAGCTATTTCGACATCGAGTGGGATGCACCAGGAGCACAGCGAAAAGTGTGGCTGCCCTGGCTGGACGCTCCACTCGAACGCGTCTTGCATAACCGGCGTTGCATGCTGGAGCGGCACACCGGCGGCACCGGCATCGGCCTGTGGCTGGATGACAGCATGTTGCCAGCTTCAGAGCGCAGCTTGCAGTGGTTGTTCGAGCGAGCGGAGGTTGCACTCCCCCCACATGCCGTGGCGGGGCGTGTTTTCGACGCAGCCAGGCGTTGCATGCAAGATCGGCAAACACATGCGGCGCTTGACCAAGCCATTGCCACAGTCAACGCCGACACCGCGCTGATGAGTCGCTTCCTGGAGCTGCAACATTACTGCCTAGGCCGCTGGTCGGACAGTGGCGAGCGGCTGAATTACCGCCGCTTCTTCGATATCCACACGCTGGCCGCCTTGCGCATGGACCGCGATGCTGTTTTCGAAGCGGTCCATGCGCTGCCGCTGCGCCTGATCGAAAACGGGACGATCGATGGTCTGCGTATCGACCATATCGATGGACTCAGCCAACCGGGCCATTACCTGCGCCGCTTGCGCGAGCGCATGGACCGAAGCTCGCAACGGGATCTGCAGCGGCACGTGACTTTGCATGTCGAAAAGATTCTTGCCCCAGGCGAAACACTGCCTGCGGACTGGCCGGTCGATGGAGCCACCGGTTACGATTTCATGCGGGAAGTGAGCGCGCTGCTGCACGATCCGGTGGGTTATGCCGAACTCAGACATGCCTGGGCAACGTTGACTGGCGGCTGTGCCGAATTCGCACAGGAGGAACGCACTGCCCGGCTTTACATGCTCAATACCCTTCTTGGTGCCGAGCTTTCGCGCTGCGCACGCGCCTTTCAGCAGTTTCTTGCCAGCAAAGCCGAACGGGATGTAGCCCTGGATGTATTACGGGATGCGCTGTGCGATGTGCTTGCGAACATGCCGGTGTATCGCAGCTATCTGGGCGATGGAAAGATCACCAAGGCAGATCGACAGACGCTCGAACATGCCTTTGCGCATGCCAAGCAGGATGGCGCGGCGGATCGCGCACCTGTTCGGGCCATGATCCGCCGATGCTTGCTCAGCATCGACGCCGCACAGCTTCCGGCAGAACAGGCGCAGCGACTGCAAACCGTGCGCTACCGGTTTGAACAGCTTTCCAGTGCCCTCAGCGCCAAGGCAGTGGAGGATACGGCGTTTTACCGATACGGCGCGCTACTATCGCACAACGAAGTCGGCGGCGCTCCTGCTCACGTGCAACCTGAGCCGGAGAGCTTTCACGCCGCCATGCCATGGCGCGCTTCGCGATGGCCGCGCTCGCTGTTGGCCACTGCCACGCACGATCACAAACGCGGCGAGGATACACGTGCCCGGCTCGACGTACTCGGCGAACGCGCGCAGACATTCCTGGAGACGTTCAACGCCTTCTCCAAGGCAGTCGACCATCGCATGCCGCTCCACCCTTCCACCCTGTGGATGCTGTTGCAAACATTGCTTGCCGCATGGCCGTTGGGCACGCACGCGGATGACACGCTGGTGATGCAGATGTTCGCGGAACGCATCAAAGCATGGCTGCTGAAAGCGGAACGCGAGGCAAAGTTGCATACCTGCTGGACAGCACCCGACCACGACTATGAAACGGCATGCGGCACGCTGGTCGATGATTTGTTCATCTCCGGCGAGTTTGCGAGCGTATGCCACGATCTTTGCCACGCTGCCGGCAAGCTCGATGCGGCGGGCGCCCTGAACGGACTGGCCGCAGCCACGCTTCATTTCACCGTACCCGGCGTCCCCGACCTGTATCAAGGTACCGAATACTGGGACCTGTCTTTGGTGGACCCGGACAATCGGTGCGCCGTTGATTACCGCACACGCGCGGAAACCTTGGAGCAGCGGCTGGATTTCAGGACGCTCGTGCCGCAGTATCGCGACGGCGTCATCAAGCAGCATCTTATTCATGGCCTTCTACAATTGCGCAAGGCATGGCCTGAGCTTTTTGCCAACGGCTCATACCAGCCGGTTGTTGTAGATGGCGCGCGGCAAAAGCATGTCGTCGCGTTTGTGCGCCGACACGGCAGCCATCAACTGTTCGTGGCGGTGCCGCGCCTATGCGCCAGGCACATGGCCCGCGCAGACCTACCCATGGCCGATCCCGACTTCTGGACGGATACGCGCGTCGAAGCTTTCAGCGACGATCACGCCTGCGTTTTCGTCGATGTCTTCACCCATCGAAAGCACCGCGTGAAACCATCCGGCTGGCGGGCCGGCGAGCTGTTCGCCGACGCGCCGGTCGCCATATTGATTCCTGCCAGTCAAGCACATGAATGCCCCACGCTCACCGGCTGAACGGCAGCACCGGATCAGCGAAATCGCCTATCGCATCTGGGAGTCGGAGGGGCGTCCGCAGGGTCAGGCGCAACGCCATTGGCAGATGGCCGAAAAACTGGTGCTTGCGGAAGAACGGCAGGCCGAGTTAAGAAACAACCACGATGAAAAACCACCGGCACATCCCCCGGAGCAAGACCCCTGAACGATGACCAAACTCATGCGTGCAAGCCGTGGAATGAGATCAGCAACGACGCATGCCTCCAGCCTGAAGGAAGGGCTTCCCTTTCCGCTGGGTGCAACCTGGGATGGCCTGGGCGTGAACTTCGCGCTGTTCTCCGCACACGCCACTCGGGTGGAGTTGTGCCTGTTCAACGACGAAGGCAACGAAACCGAAAGGGTGACGCTGCCCGAATATACCGATGAAGTCTGGCATGGCTACCTGCCAGATGCGCGTCCAGGACAACTCTACGGATATCGCGTCTACGGGCCTTACGAACCCGGTGCGGGACACCGTTTCAACCCCAACAAGCTGCTGCTCGATCCTTATGCGAAACAGATCGTGGGTCCATTCATCTGGCACGACGCCTTGTTCGGCTACACGATAGGCCATCCCGATGAGGATCTCAGTTACGACGAACGGGACAGTGCGCCTTACATGCCGAAATCGCGTGTCATCGATTCGGCCTTTACCTGGGGTGATCACTACTGGCCCGGAGTGGCGTGGGATCGCACGATCCTTTATGAAATGCACGTACGCGGCTACACCATGCGACACCTGACGGTGCCGGAGGCGCTGCGCGGCACGTTCGCGGGATTGGCGCACCAGGACGTGGTCGATTACATCCGTTCGCTTGGCGTCAGCTCGGTCGAGCTTCTGCCCGTGCATGCTTTCATCGATGAAAAACATCTGCTCCACACGGGGCTGCGCGATTACTGGGGCTACAACACACTGGCCTTCTTCGCGCCGCATCCGCGCTACATGGCCAGCAACACGATCACCGAATTCAAGGAAATGGTGGCGCATCTCCACGATGCTGGACTGGAAGTGATCCTCGACGTGGTTTACAACCACACCGCCGAAGGCAACCACCTGGGCCCCACACTGTCGCTGCGCGGCATCGACAACGCCACTTATTATCGCCTCGCTGACGATCCGCGGCTTTATATCAACGATACCGGCACGGGCAACACGCTTGATCTCAGTCACTCACGCGTGCTGCAAACCGTGATGGATTCGCTGCGCTACTGGGCGACGGAGATGCGCGTGGATGGCTTTCGCTTCGACCTCGCCACCATTCTTGGAAGGGAATCCCATGGCTTCGATCAGAGCGGCGGATTTCTCGATGCCTGCCGGCAAGATCCGGTGCTAGGACAAGTCAAGCTGATTGCCGAACCATGGGATATCGGGCCCGGCGGTTATCAATCCGGCAAATTTTCACCCGGCTGGGCCGAATGGAATGACCGTTTCCGCGATGTCACACGAGCCTTCTGGCGTGGCGACGAAGGTCAGCTTGCTGAATTCGCCACCCGCCTGACCGGCTCCGCGGATATTTTCAACATGCGCGGACGACGGCCATACGCGTCCATCAACTTCGTGACCGCGCATGATGGCTTCACCTTGCACGATCTAGTCAGCTACAACGACAAGCACAACGAAGCCAACGGTGAAGCGAACCACGACGGCTCCAACAACAACCTGAGCTGGAACCATGGCGAAGAAGGCGCGACGGAAAATCCCGATATCTTGGCACTGCGCAACCGGCAAATGCGCAACCTGCTCGCTAGCTTGCTGCTGGCCCAAGGCACGCCCATGTTGCTGGCCGGCGATGAATTCGCGCAAAGCCAGAACGGTAACAACAATGCCTATTGCCAGGACAACCCCACGACCTGGCTGGACTGGCAATCAGCGTCCGGGTACCGCTCCCTGACGGATTTCGTGCGCCAGCTTACCCGCCTTCGGTCTCACCACGCCTTGCTAAGACGTACTCGGTTCCTGCAGGGCAGCGCTGATGAGGATTCCGGTATCAAGGACGTCACCTGGCTGACCCCAGAAGGCCAGGAATTCACCGAAGAGCGCTGGAATGATCCTCAGTCGCGCTGTCTCGGCATGCTGCTAGATGGACGCGCTAAACCCACCCGCCTAAAAAAAACCGGTGTTGAGAGCACACTACTGTTGTTGATCAATGCGCATCATGAGCCGATACCCTTCGCGCTGCCCAAGCCGCCGGCGCGATGCGAATGGCGACTGTTGCTCAGCAGCGCATCCGGATCGCGCAAATCAACGTCCGCCGATCGTCAAAAAGTCACGCTCGAACCACGCAGCTTGATGCTTTATAAAACGCACCCGCCGACACCTTTCTAACCCTGCCGTTCCGGCAGGTCGTGAGCACACATGGTTTTTCTTTAAGCAAGCATTTCGCGTTCGCGGAAGTATGATCGAGAGACAAGGCAAAGCCATCACCACTCACTGCCCTAGGGAGTAGAGCAATCCATTGGCGAAGTTGTACAAGGGAACGAAGTTGCTCTCCGTCAACCGCGTAGACCTATAAGAATTGGTGAATATCGCTATTAATTCATTATCGAAAACGTGACCCTGGTATAAGACAACCGGCCCGCCACTATTGCCATTTGCACCAGGGCATTCGTTCAGCAAAATTCGCGCTGCGAATTCCGCCGATTGTGTGTGACTGCGGCATATATATTGCCTGCCGTTACCATAGCGAGGACCCTCCGCGGTTGTAGTTCTACCAGGGTATCCATGCGTCGTTACGAGATCAGGAAAATCATCGAGTGGGATAAGTTTTGGAATGAGTCCTGCGCCTACAACGCCTTCCAGGCGATTGTGCCAAGGTGTGCCCGGTGCCGAGTACACATACCCAATCGCCACATCATAGTTTTGATAATCGCGGATATTTTCCCGATCAAGCCAGCCTTGCGGAGCAAAGGATTGTTGAATGGGCCAGCGTCCAAGCGGTGTGTGCACGCGACCGAATGGGTCTTGTGAATAGGCTGGAACAAACATGACCATGTCAGCAAATCCATCGACCCCATCCATCAAGCAATGTGCCGCCGTAAGAATCAATTGACCACTCGTCGACGTTATGACAGAGGCCGAGCAGGTGTATACCCCATCGGGTGCGGTATATGGACGTCTATAGAACAAGATTCCATTAACCCGCGTTGTCGAATCGAGCCCATCATAGGGGAGTGGTAGTTGTGCATAGTTACACGAGTCTCCGCCTGGGGTAATGATGTGTTGGGGATCTACACGGCAGGAATAAAAACCACCGCCGATTACAGCGTCCCGCATTTTCTCAGCGGTCCAAAATTTCACAACAGCCTCGGGTGAAGACTCGATCGGACCAGCACACACTTCATTCGGCGAATTTGGCAGGCACGGATCATCGTGCCGCATGAGCAAGCCGGGTGGCTTAGCGACTTCAATCACGGATGCCGCGGAGTGATCTTGCGCCACGGCCGACGCTGATAAAAACAGTGCAAGCGTGATGATTGAAGTGATCCTTCGCGCGCTATACATACGACTCTCCTTTTCAATAAAAACCATGGGGCGACAGATGCGTTGCTGATCGTACTCAGTGGACATGAAAAACACGTGAGCTTGCCACAAGTCACCACGGATGCCGGCCGCTACACTAGCGCGCTTTGGATACGGCAAGAAAACACACATGAAACAGCAATCACCTTCATCGCCCGAGTCACCCTCCGATACCCATGCAACACCCGATGAAACCCCCGACCTGGGCCGGCGTTCGTTCCTGACAGGACTCGGTGTTGCCGCCGTTGCCATCGGCGGTGGACTGGGTGGTTGCAGCACTTCCGGCGAACACGACCAGGGTATGCCTGCGCCCGTCGGCAGCGCCGAACTGGATCGCGTACTACGCGACAAAATCAAGAATGTCGTGGTGATCTTTGCGGAGAATCGCAGCTTCAACAATCTGTTCGCGGAGTTTCCCGGCCTGGAGAACCCGCTGTCGTCGCTCAAGCCGGAGGATTACCTGCAACTCGATCGCGATGGCAAGAGCGTGCTGCCGCATTTACCGGAAGTACCGCACGGCTGGCTGCTCCGCGACCAGGTCATCGACGGCATCAGCTACCCCGCCGGCCAGCAATACCAGACCAAACTGCCGAACGGACCTTTTGCACTGAAAGGCCCCAAGGGCGAGCATCTGCCGCTGTCGCTGGTCACGCGTGACCTGTGGCACGTGTTCTACCAAAACCAAATGCAAATCAACGGCGGCAAGAACAACATGTTCGTCGCCTGGGCCGATTCGTCGGCGTTTACCATGGGCCACTATGCCAACGCGCACTATGGTTTGCGCCTGTGGGATCTCGCCAGCGAATTCACCCTGTGCGACAACTTCTTCCAGGGCGCATTCGGCAGCTCCTTCCTCAATCATCAGTACCTGATTTGCGCCACCGTACCGCGCTATCCCGATGCGGACACCAGCATCGCGCAGTCGCAGATCGCCGAAACCGTCAGCGGACGGCCGGACGATCCCAACCTCAAGCCGAAGAAACATTCGCCAGGCAGTGCGATGGATGGCCCGCCGCAGTTCGGACCCAGTGCTTTGACACCGACCGAAACGCTGCCCAACGGCCAGCGCCTGAGCTACGCCGTCAATACCATGCTGCCGCCGTATGCACCCACGCCGATGAAACTGGGCGCGGACGGCGTGGTGGACTTCACCCAGCTTTCCAATGCCATGGCGCTGGTGCCGCAAACACACGAACACATTGGCGACAAGCTCGACAAGCGCAACATCGAGTGGGCTTGGTATGCCGGCGCCTTCCAGGAAACGCTGGATACGCACGGCACGAATCTTTCGAACGGCACGCCAGTCGTACCGAATTTCCAGTATCACCACCAGCCGTTCAACTATTTCAAAAACCTTGCACCGGGTACGTCCGCGCGCGCCAAACGCCTGCGCGATGGCGGACTGGGCGACGATGAAAGTACCAACCGCTTTCTCGCCGATGCCAAGGCTGGTAAGTTGCCGGCAGTCACGTTCTACAAGCCGCAAGGCAATCTGAACATGCATGCGGGCTACGCCGATGTCTCATCCGGCGACCGCCACATCATGCACGCCGTTAAAATGCTGCGCAGCAGCACGCAATGGGAAAACATGGTGGTGATCGTCACTGTCGACGAAAACGGCGGCTGGTGGGATCACGTCCCACCACCGCAAGGCGATCGCTGGGGACCGGGCACGCGCATACCCACACTGGTCGTTTCACCGTTCGCCAAAAAGGGACATGTCGATCACACGGTATACGACACCGCGTCGATCTTGCGCCTGATCACCCGTGTGTTCGACCTGGAAACACTCGATGGCATTCGCGATCGCGACAGCGCGATGACTGCACGCGGACAGACATCCATGGGCGATCTGACCAACGCCTTACAGTTCCATACCTGAGTGGCGCGACTATGCAAGCACTTCCCTTATGCGCGAGGGAAGCGTTTGTATAAGGACCCGGCGATACACATGACTGATTGCAACGGTCTGCATCTTTTCAAAATCATCACATGAGATATGAGAAAAATTGTCTGTCGGGTAACAAGGTGCGACGGGGTTCCCCTGCCCCTCGACTCTTCCGACCAAGCCGCCGCAATGGCGGCTTTCTTTATGGCAACGCTGAATAAGTATCGTGCGCTACAATCCCGAAACTGCGGCTTCTAGAGCCCCTTCGGATGCATCGGCTCTTGATGATGCTTTTCCTTCACTTCGCGCAGCAACTCCAGCACGTGCGCCCGCTGTTCCTGCCGCTTCTTGTCCTGCGCCGCAAGCAGTTCCTGCCGCTTTGTCATCCGCACGGGCACCGTCTGGCGGGGATGCATAAAGCGGATGAAATAATCAAACCATGTGCTCAGACGCCATGGTGAACGAATATGTGGTGTGCCTTGAGTGTTCATGAATGGTCTCGACCGCATGACAGCATTGGGCGGCGCCCATTTTCGCTGCCTGGATAGTCAATGTGCGCTAGCGATTGTTAGCGCGATGTAACGAAGCGACTGAGGGCTGGTTAAGGCGACGCGGAGCACGAAGCGGCCCAAAGGATCACGAGTGCCATCAAAGACGCAGTGATTCTGTCGACTTCGATGAAAGACGGCGTGTCATGCGGAAAGCACAGGCCGCACCGCGGCTATTTCCCTTTCGGCGTGCCTTTGGCTGTTTTCGACCGCGACACTTTCTTGGCCGCGCCCCGTTTGCGGGTGGAAAGCCTGGGTGGCCGCTCCTGGCTGGTCGCTGTCATCAGGCGCTTCTCGTAGTGTTCGGCGAATTCGGGGAAGCTCACGTCATAGATGGCGCAAAATTCCCGGATCTGCAACAGGTCCACGCCACGTCGCCCTACTTCCACCGCCGAAACATACGTCTGCGGCCGGCCCAGGGCATCCGCTGCCTCCGCCTGCGTCAGGTCAGCCTGACGTCGGAGATCAAACAGCAGGCTCACCAGCTCGCGATGTTCTGCTGAATGGATGCCCTTTCGCTTCATAACCTTCCTTTTTTTGAGGTCGGCGACGACGTTATTACTCGTATTACGGTTACGCGAAAGTCAGTTTTTTACCTGTATTACGATTACAAAAAGAACTAGACTTGAAGCCATTGACAGTCCGCAACGGCAAGCAAGCATTCCTTTTTCATCAAGGAGATACGGCATGACAGGCAAGCCCTTTGTTCCTCGCGGCACCTCCCTTCCCGCCCATTACGCCCTGCCAGCCGGGGCGTTCCAGGACTTGTGCGTCGTCCGCGACGAACTTCGACTCTTTGCCGCCGTCACCGCACGGCGGGCCACCCATGATCCGGAGGTGTTGATCTGCCGCAACACGCTGGCGCACTGTTTCGATCACCTAGCGCAGCGGGTGGACGATATCGTGCGTGTTCTCAATGGCGACCCGGAAGACCACGTTGCTGGTGCGCATGCCGAGCAAGATCAGCGCAAAAACTAAAGCCTTGTGACCTTACAAGAAGCACTTACTTGCGTGGCGCGATGATCTCGCTCAGATAATCGGGCGTGCCTTTCACGCGCACCAGATGCGGATATCGCAGGCCATCGTGATAATCCACCGGCACGGTGCGGTAACCGCCCTGATACTTCAGCAGCAACTGGATCGGCGCCTTGCTGTCTTTGGCCGTGGCAATCGCATTCTTCAGCACGTCGGTCGAATAGTTCTGGCCGTTCACCGCCACTAAGGTGGCGCCCGTGCTGACACCGGCCTTGAAGGCCGGGCCGTCCCAACGTACGTCATTCACCTCACCCTTGTCGTTCATGGTCAGGCCGATCGACCAGGCGAAGTTGTACAAGTGCCGAGGCGATTGCGGCCGCTCGTTGTACTGCTTCTCGTACGCGCTTTCCTTGTCGGTATAGACCATCTTCCAGCCCGTTGCCGCAATACCATTCTCCAGTGGCGGGTTGAGTGCGTCGACACGCTCATGCAGGAAGCTGACCCAGTCATAAGGAGCCACGCTGTTCAACGCTGCCACCACGTCGTCAAACGTGTAGGTTTTAGTGACGTAGCTACCGTTGTCGACACCAAAGAACGCCTTGGCGAAATCATCCAGCGATTTCCTGTCGTGCGTGAGCGCGCGCAACTTCGCATCCACTTCAAGCCACATCATCTGGCCACCGCTGTAGTAATCCTCGCTCATTTGCCAACTACGGTACGGCAGGCTGGAACGGCGAGCGACGGTGGGGTCATTGGTGGTGTCTTCGAGCGTACGCCACTGGAAACCCGGCCGGTTGATCTGGTAATTGGCGGCCTCCATCGCTAACGCATCGAGGAACTGCTGCGCCGTCCACATGCCGGAACGCGCGGTCAGCACGTAGCCCCAGTATTGCGTCTGCCCCTCGTACACCCACAATAGCGAATCGCCCATCGGCACGTTGAAATTGGGCGTCCACAAGTCGACGGGACGGCGGAACTTGCCGTTCCACGAATGGGTGTATTCGTGGGGCAGCAGGTCGCGGCCGGGCGCTGCGTCGTCCCATGCGGTGAAATAATCGGCATCCATGCCATTCTCGCTGGACTGATGGTGTTCGGTGCCGTTGCCCTCCAGTACGCCTGACAGTGAGAACAGGAAGTCGTAATGGTCGTAATGGTGAGAGCCGAACAGCTTCATCGCCTGGGTGACCAGGGCACGGTGCACCCTCAATTGCTCGGACGTCATCTCCAGGTACTTCGGCGCATCCGCGACCACGTCCAGATGTACCGGCACATCACCGCCCGGATTGAGATCCACCCGCTTGAAATATTGACCGGCATAGACCGGTGAATCGACCAAATGGTTGAGTGTGATCGGCTTGAAGGTGACGGTGTCACCTGACTGTGAGGCCGTATCCAGCGCCGTACCAAACTGCCAGCCGCGCGCCAGCGTCAAGCTGGGGACGAAAGTGATACCGCGGGAAAAATAGCCCGCCGGATAGAGCAGCACCTTGCTCCACTCCATATCCATCATGCGATCGGTGATCTCGAAACCCTCGCTGTCGGTGCGGCCCGACATATATTGGAACGCCACATCGACGCTGGAGACGCCTGCGGGGACATCGAGATGGAACGCGTACACGTTGTATTCGTCACGCTTCCACACAAGCGGCCTGCCGTCGACGGTAACCTTCAGGCCCGCAAGCATGTTGATCGGACCGGTCGGCGAATGGTCGCCGGGAATCCACTGCGGATACAGCAACGTCAACGCGCCTGACCTCACCGGAATGGTTTCATGGATGCGAAAGATGCCATGGATGGTATCGTTGGCATCGATATGAATCGCGACTGGCCCCAGGTATGGCGTGTCCTGCGGCAGCGGCACGTCGTCGGTATGCGTTTGCTGAGCACCGGCAGTACCCGCAGCGAGTGCCATGGCGACAGCAAAAGCCAGACGAAAAAACATGCAAGGCACAGCATGCGGGCGAACAGCGTAAGGGACACGGGGCATGGAGGTTCCGGGAACGCGTGGAGATTGCACAAATTAACGATCGCCGCAGTGGGATCAGGCCAGTCATCCAGACATGGCCTAACTCCATGATGCCCTGCGCCAAATTGAATCACCGCAACGATTAGTCCTCATCGCAACGCCGGATAGCTTCAGCACGCGCCCTATCGTATTCAGCCTGCGTCATGGCGCCGGAGTTGAGCGCTGCCTGCAAGTCAATGAGCTGTTTACCGCACGTGTCGTTGTTCTGGGCGATGGCCCTTGAGCCACCACACGCCGCAAGCGACAGACAGAACGCCGCCGCCACCGTTGCAAACCATAGCCTGGTCATATCAGGACTCCCATTTCGTGGGTAAAAAAGGATCTTATACCTCAATGGTATTCAGGCCCTGTGCGATTCCGATGCCGTGACATGAAGTGGTTTTGGAACGCCTCTTGCTTCTTACTCAAGTAAGAGTGCCACCTGCCGATAGCCCTCTTAGCAAACGTAAGCCGGCATCCGACCCTTCATGTCGGTCCTTTCACGGGGGAACCCAGCCATGACTGAATCACTCGTTGAAGAACTGATGCTGCACAATCTCACCTGCTCCCAGTGTCAGGCAGGCGAGCCGTGCCTGGTTGCCGAGCATATTCAAGACAGTTGGCCCAGGCGCGTGGCCTCGGAAGCGGCAGCAAGCCTGCTGAAAATCACCACCGAGGACAAAGAGCATCGGGCAGCCACCTGAATACGGCAGCGTCACGCTGAGGTGAAACGACCATTACGTTGCCTCAGCATGACGCCGTGGGTCAGGATCGGTCCCGTTCGGTCTGACGCGCATTGGTACGGAACGACCGGCAATGCCTATCAGAGTCCGGAATGTTGCCTCACCATTTCTAGTCTTTGTGCTTCTGATAAGGTTTGGCGGAGCACGAATATCTGTTCGGCATCCTGACCAGCCAGATACATCACCTGGTCTGAGCCATCGGTCGCCGCCGTGAAAATAATCTCGGCAATCGACTCGGCACTGGAATAATTACCGCGTCGCATATCCATCGCCGACATAACCTTGGGTAGGGTGCCGCCATAAGCATGCTCACCGTCCGAGAACGTGCGCGCGAGTGATCGTCCGGAAAAATCGGTAGCCACTACGCCCGGCGCCACGAATTTGGCGCGAATACCAAGTGGCGCAAGTTCGAAAGACAGGGACTCGGTAAAACCGACCACTGCAAACTTGGTTGCGTGGTACAGAGAGAAAAAAGGAAGAGTCATCAAACCACCAAGCGAGGCGACATTGACGATCGTACCGCTGCCTTGCTTGCGCATGCTTGGCAGGACCGCGCGGATCACGGAAAAGGTGCCATCCACATTGGTGGCGAATTGACGGCGGACCTGCTCATCGGTCGCTGTTTCGAAAGGACCGAATAGGCCATAGCCAGCGTTGTTGATGACTGCATCAATCCTGCCGAAATGCTCTAGCGTTGCTGCGACCGCCCTTTCGACCGAAGCAGTGTCGGTCACGTCAAGTGGCAACACCACGACTTGCTCGTGTTCGGCCAGCGCCGCGCCATCCGTCGTATTTCGCATGGTAGCGGCGACGCGCCAGCCGCGTTCGACAAACAAATTCGCGGCGGCTAAGCCGATTCCAGATGAAGCACCAGTAATCAAAGCAACAGGGGCAGTTTTGATAGGCATATTACGTTTCCTTTGAAGAAAAAATATCCGGTGAAACGACAACAAACACTCCCGAAGCGGATCGCATCCCCGCAGAGTCGGAAGGCAACTGAACGGCTTTCCTGGATATCGGTAGTCGACACGGCACGAATCAGCCGCGCGGTTTAACGAATGCGGCGCTCATCGCTTATGAAAGGCGAACCAACAAATTAGTCCATAAAGCCAACCTGATCACGCCGACACGGGGATGATCAAGCATTCTATGCTAGACACCACACACCTGAGCCTTGAGCGGCGCAGCAGGGTCGATCTGTCGCTGTGGGAATATCACCTCGTGTTTGGCGCAGCGGAAAACATCATTGAACAATGCCTGCCTGTTGGTGAAGTAGATGTAGAGCGTGCAGGTGCCGATACCGGCCGACCTCGGTCAGCAGTCGACTCCAAAAGATTTCGCAGCCGACGATGCTCTTGCGCATTGCGTGTATGCCACCGGTCATGCGGGCAACCACCAGCCGGTGGCCAACTTGTCACCAAGGTCTTCTTCGCCGTCTCGTCGCCGATTGAAGCAAATAGCCGATCCAGGCTCACAATGTGCCCGCCAACCTTGGTCCTCAGCGCCGCAAGCTGGCGCACCGCGCGGGCCGGATCACCAGCCAGGTCCGCCGTGAGCTGAATGTATTGACAACAAATACACATTAACCTACCATGTGTATCTGTTGTATACACACTAAGGAGAAGGCCATGCGTGACGCCTCCATCAACTTGCGTGCGCTACCCGAGCAGCGCGACCTGATCGACCACGCCGCTAATCTGCTGGGCAAGAATCGCTCAGACTTCATGCTCGAAGCTGCGTGCGAGCGTGCGAAAGCGATTGTGTTGGATCAGGTCTTTTTCGCCCTGGACGAAAACAGGTTCCGGCAGTTCACTGCATTGCTCGATGCGCCACAAGACGCCAATCCTGGCCTTGAGCGCCTGATGGCTATCAAGGCTCCGTGGAGTACGAACAAGCCGTGAACATGCCGCTTTCAGCACCGCAGTCGCTCGCCGCGACGCATCGACTCGACGAGCTCAATTGCGGCGAGCCATCGCTGGACGATTGGCTGAAACGGCGCGCACTGACCAACCACCTCAACGGGGCCAGCCGCACCTTCGTTGTGATCGATGCAGACCAATGCGTGCGTGGGTATTACGCTTTGGCAGCCGGGGCTGTCGCGCACCAGGAAGCCACCGGTGCCGTCCGGCGCAACATGCCTGATCCGGTGCCAATGATGGTGCTCGCAAGGCTCGCGGTGGATGCTCGCACTCAAGGCATCAAGCTTGGCGCGGCCTTGCTCCAAGACGCCGTAACGCGCGTGCGATCTGTCGCAGAAAATGCTGGTGTCCGGGCATTGTTCGTTCATGCGTTGAACGAGCGTGCGAAGCAGTTTTATGAGCACTATGGTTTTCGGCCATCGCCAATGCACCCAATGACCTTAATGCTCCCGCTGAAACAACATCCGCAATAATGACGGTGCAGATCCCTGTCGGTCAGGTGTCGTGTTGCTCTTGAAAACGCGAACAACCAGTCAGCGCGACATTGGTTTGGCCCGCTCCAGATTTGCCAATCTTAGGCGAGGTGCGAAATGACCAACAACGTAGGTTGATTCCGACTCAATCATGCACTTTGCGATTGGCGTGAATCGACATCAGCACACCGAAGCCCACCAACAACGACACCGCCGAAGTGCCACCGTAACTCACCATCGGCATCGGCACGCCTACCACCGGCAGCAACCCCGCCACCATGCCGCCGTTGACGAACACGTAGACGAAGAAGCTCATGCCGATCGCGCCAGCCAGCAGACGCGAATAGGTATCGCGGGCTTCCATCGCAATCCACAGGCAGCGCCCGATGATGAAGGCGTACAGCACTAGGATCGCGCAAACGCCAATCAAACCGAACTCCTCGGAGAACACCGCGAAAATGAAGTCGGTGGTGTGCTCAGGCAGGAAGTCCAAGCGTGATTGCGTACCCTGTTCGAAGCCCTTGCCGAACACGCCACCGGAACCTACTGCGATTTGCGACTGGATGATGTGCCAGCCGTTGCCGAGCGGATCGGATTCCGGATTCAACATGGTGAGTACGCGGTCACGCTGGTATTGGTGCATGAAGTGCCAGGCAATCGGCACCATGCCACCGACGGCGGCAAGCAGCAAACCGATACGCCACCATGCCATGCCCGAGAGGAACAAGGCGAATGCCCCGGCCGCCGTGACCAGCAATGCTGTACCTAGGTCGGGCTGTTTGGCGATCAGCCCAGCTGGAATGGCGATCAACGCGCCGACCACCGCAATATCCTTCCAGCCCGGCGGCAACTGACGCGGATGCAGATACCAGGCCACCATCATCGGCATAGTGAGCTTCATCAGCTCTGACGGTTGGAAACGCATGACGCCGAGATTGAGCCAGCGATCTGCGCCACGCCCTTCGCCCAATACCGCCACGACGACCAGCAACACCGTACTACCTGCGTAGAGCCAGGGCGTCCAATTGCGCAATGTTGATGGCGGAATGCGCGACATCAACAGAATGAAGATACCGCCCAGCACAAAGCGCGCAGCCTGCCCGCCCACCAACGATATGCTGGCATCGCCCGCGCTATAGAGCGTTACCAGCCCTACGCCACACAAGATCATCAGCGCAAATGCCAGCGGCAGATCGATGCGTGGACGCGTCCATACGCGGCGAAAGAAACGATGCAGACGCGTGCGCCAAGTATCGATCATTGCGAATCGTCTCCTGCGCTGGAGCTGTAGGGTGCGGGCGTGTCGCTCTGCGGGGTGTCTTCGGGCATCACTTCTACCGATCCGGCGGTGCTTATGCCAGGCGCGGGGACGGACGCCACGCTGGATTCCGGCAGTGGCTTGTTGGGCGGAACCGCACCGCCTTGTGTCGCAAGCCAAGCGTCGAGAATCTTGCGGGCGATGGGACCGGCGTCATCCGCGCCCCACACCCCCGCCTCCAGCACCACGGCAACCGCGATGCGGGGGTTCTCCGCCGGCGTGAATGCTTCAAACCAGGCACGATGGCGCGCGGCAAGATAGGTTGAATTGCGATTTTCATTGTAGGTATCGCTGGTGCGCGAGAAACGCTCGGCAGTACCGCTTTTGCCCGCGATGCGATACGGAAAACCTTCGCCCAGCTTGACCCGATAACCGGTGGACAACGGGTCATTGCTGTAGATCACCAACTGCATGCCCTCGTTCACGGCCTCCCAGTCTTTCATGTTTTTGATCAGGGACGGCCCTGACGGAGGATTGGGCAGCGGCGAGGGCAACTTGCCGACATCAGCGGTCGACATCACCACGCGCGGCGCGTAAGGCACGCCGCGTCCTGCAAAGGTTGCCAAGGCATGGGCCAACTGCATGGCGGTGACCGACCAATACCCCTGGCCGATACCCGTGATCACCGTTTCACCGGGATACCAAGCGGGTTGCTTGGGTGAATGTTTAGCCTTCCACTCGCGCGACGGCAACACGCCGGATGATTCGCTGGGAAGATCCACGCCGCTGGGATGCCCGAATCCATAGGAGCCCATGAATTCACTAAGGCGATCGATGCCAAGATCTAGGGCGAGCCGGTAGAAGTACGTATTGACCGACGCGTAGATCGCCTTATAGAGGTTCGTCGTGCCGGCGCCGTAGCGCTGGTCGTCGCGATAGCCCCGCGATTGTCCGGGAATGTAGAACGTGCCGTTGGAAAACACCGAATCCTGCGGCGTGCGCACACCGTATTCCAAACCGGCCAACCCCATGAATGGCTTCACCGTCGAGCCCGGCGGATAAGCGCCCTTCAGCGCACGGTTGAGCAACGGCTTGTTGGTATCCGTAATCAGCGTTTTGTAATCCGCATTGCTGATGCCATTGATGAACAAATTCGAATCAAACTGCGGCACACTGACCATCGCCAACACCTGTCCGTTCCGCGGATCGATGGCGACGGCCGCACCCAGGCGACCTTCGAAAGCATCCTGGGCTGCTTTTTGGATGCGTGCATCGATGCTCAGGTAAAGGTTTTTGCCAGGTATCGGCGGATGTGTTTCCAACACCTGCTGAATGCGTCCATCGGCATTTACTTCATCAAGTTCATAGCCTGGCAAGCCGTGCAGCATGTCCTCGTAAGAACGCTCCAGACCAGTGCGTCCGATGTGCGTGGTGCCCTTGTAGCGATCCGGATCGAGGCTGATCTGATCGTCCGCATCGATACGGCTAACGTAACCCACCACATGCGCAAACAGTGGCCCCAGCGGGTAGTAGCGGGTGAGGTAAGGCACCACATCCACACCTGGGAACCGCCAGCGATTCACCGCGAAGCGCGCAATATCGTCTTCCGTGAGGCGCATCTTCAGGGGCACGCTATCGAAACGGCGCGATTGCTTGAGTTGCTTGCGGAAGGTGTCGATATCGTCCTTGTCAAGCGGCACGACTTTGCCCAGATCGGCCAGCATATCGTTCATGTGCTGCACTTGATCCGGACGAACTTCAAGCCGGAACGCGGGCACGTTGTCGGCCAGCAAGATGCCGTTGCGGTCGTAGATCAATCCTCGTGCAGGCGGAATGGCACGCGGCTTCACACTGTTGTTGACGGAGCGCAGCGCGAATTCATCGTGATGCAGCACCTGCAGGAACACATAGCGCCCGACCAGCGCGCACAAGCCCAGCAGGATCAGGGCAAAGCCAGTGATCGCACGCCGGCGGAACAGCTCGCCTTCGCCACGCGTGTCTTTGAAACGGCGGCGGATCAGCTTGGGCACGGGAATGCCTCACTGGTGTGGGACTCGGGACTCGGGACTCGGGACTCGGAAAAAGCGGGTACTGCGCAGCGCTTTGCTTTTGCGCGCTCATCCAGTGACGGCATCTGCATGTCATGCGATAAGCCATGGACTTGCGGACTTTCCCGAGTCCCGAGTCCCGAGTCCCGAGTCCCGCTATAAAAATCCCAAGTCCCGCTATTCATTGCACCCTCAACCGCATCCGCAGATCGTCCAGCAGCAGGAACAGGAACGGCCACAGCAACGCACTGACGAAGGGGGATGCCCACCACAAGGCTGGCGGCGTGGATTCACCAGCAAACGCACGCACGATCAAAAGCAGGAAGCGATCGTTGAGCAACAACGCCAGCACCGCAAGCGTTTGCTGCCACATCGGAAAGAAGCGCAAGCGCGCGCGGAAGCGTAGCGCGATAAACACCAGCACGCACAGACGCAACGCTTGCTCGCCCAACAACACCCCGTTGAACATATCGGCGCATACACCCAGCACGAAGGCCAGGCCCAGCGTCACACGCTGATCACCCGACTCCATCGCCCAATACAACAACACCAATGCGGGCCAGTAGGGTTTGAACGGATCAAGCACATGCGGCAATGGGATCAGCATCAGCAACAGCGAGGCGGCCAGCGTGCCGACAAACCACCAGAAGGAGAAACGCTGGCGGCTCATGTCTGCAACGCTCCCACCGGGGTTGCATCGGCCTGCGCCGAAGCGGGCTTGGCGGACGGCACAGGTATCGATGGACGCGGAGCCACTGCCGTACTCGCTGGCGTCGGAGCAGGTGCTGCTTCATCCGCGGGCGGCCCCGCGGGGGACGGCGGCGGTGGCGGACCGGCTGGCTCGGCCAGATCATGCAGTACCAGCACTTCATCGCTGCGATCCAGGTCCGCGCCGGGATTGGCCTTCGCTTCGAGGAACATGCCGCTGGCCGCCGGCCCGACACGGGTGACCTCGCCCACCGGGAAACCCTCGGGAAAACGACCACCCAGGCCGGAGGTAAGCAGCTTGTCGCCGGGCCGGATATCGGCGGCCATCGGTATCGTCGGCAGCGTAAGTTGCTCACCCGTACGGGAGCCGTAGGCAATCGTGCGCAGCCCGGTGCGTTCAATCACGACCGGCAATGCATGATCGGGATCGGTGACCAGCATCACCGCCGCGGAGTTCGGCAGGACATCGATAATCTGGCCCATTACGCCATGGGCGTCGATCACTGGCTGGCCTGACTTAATGCCATCGCGCGTACCGAGGCTGATCATCATGCGGTGGCGATATGCGCCAAGGTCCATGCCGATCACGCGCGCCATCTGCACATGCAACTTCAGGCTGTGCTGGGTATCGAGCAACTCCTTGAGACGTTCGTTCTGCTGGGCCACAGCCGCCATGCGATTGAGTTTGGCGTTGGCCAGCAGCAGATCTTCGCGTAAGCGCTGGTTCTGCTCGGTCAGCATGCGGCGATCCGCAAAGGCTACGCTAAGCGCGTGCATGCCCTCGGCCGGCAGGCTCGCCAGCCGGTAGACAGGTTCCACCACGATCGCCGTCGCATAACGCATGCGCCACAACCATCCGTTACGATGATCGAGCACCATCAAGACCACCGCGATGGCGAGATAGAAGATCAACCGCAGCGTTCCGGCAGCAGTGCCGGCAAACAGAGGCGAGGGTTCGTCGCGTGTCAGGGCCATACGTGAACTCCACGCCCACCGTAAATCCACTCCCTCTCACCGCCGGGGAGAGGACTGGGGTGAGGGGACCATCTCGCGAGAGACTTTGCGACGAGTGCCTTTTTAGATGCGCTTCGAATCAGCATGGACGCAAGCCTTGGCCCCTCACCCTACCCTCTCCCCGACGGGGAGAGGGAATAATGAGCCCTCGCCAGCGAGGACAGTTACTCAGGTGCGAAGAAGTCGCTGCCGTGCTGATCAATCAGCTCCAGCGCCTTGCCGCCACCACGGGCCACGCAGGTCAGCGGATCGTCCGCCACCTGCACATGCAAACCGGTCTCTTCCGATAGCAGACGATCCAGATCGCGCAGCAACGCACCACCGCCGGTGAGCACGATGCCACGCTCGGCCACATCGGAGCACAGTTCCGGCGGCGTCTGCTCCAGAGCCGCCTTCACCGCGGCCACAATGCCGGCGAGCGGCTCGTGCAGGGCTTCCAGGATTTCGTTGGAGTTGATCGTAAACATGCGCGGCACGCCTTCGGCCAGGTTACGGCCGGAGATTTCGATCTCCTTGACCTGGCTCTGCGGGAAGGCACAGCCGATTTCCAATTTGATGCGCTCGGCAGTCGATTCACCGATCAGCGTGCCGTGATTGCGGCGCACGTAGTTGATGATGGCTTCGTCGAAGCGGTCGCCGCCCACGCGTACGGATTGCGAATAGACAATGCCGTTCAGCGAGATCACCGCCACTTCGGAGGTACCGCCGCCGATATCCAGCACCATCGAGCCGCGCGCCTCGTGCACCGGGATACCGGCGCCGATCGCCGCAGCCATTGGCTCTTCGATCAGGAACACATCGCGGGCACCGGCGCCTTCGGCCGATTCCTTGATGGCGCGGCGCTCCACCTGGGTGGAGCCGCATGGCACGCACACCAGCACGCGAGGGCTGGGACGCAGCAGGCGCGAGCGGTGTACCTGACGGATGAAGTGCTGCAGCATCGCCTCGGTCATGGTGAAGTCGGCGATCACGCCGTCCTTCATGGGACGCACAGTGGCGATATTTCCAGGGGTACGACCCAGCATGCGCTTGGCGTCGCCACCCACGGCAGCAACGGCGCGGGGACCACCCGGCCCTCGATCCTGGCGGATGGCTACGACGGATGGTTCGTTTAGGACGATGCCCTGGCCCCTTACGTAAATAAGCGTATTGGCTGTGCCTAGGTCGATGGAAACATCGTTCGAAAACATCCCGCGAAACTTCTTGAACATGGGTCCGCCGCGTGTCGACTCTGGCTAAAAAGCAAGCGCGCCAGTCTAGTCAGCAAACCCCTTGGCCGCAAGGATATTCTCGTTAAGAAAGGCTTGTTTTGACGACGGAACGCGGCGTGAGGAACGAGAAACGTGCTGATCATGCGAATGCCCGATTTTCGCCCCTTCCTTGCCCTCTAGAGACGGGGTGGGAGCAGATGCTAGAGCGCTGACACCTTCAAGCCCCCAATCCCCTGTTTCCCGTTCCCCGATCTCACGCTACGATAATGTGTTTGCCGCCACGCGGCTGCGCCATACAGCTAACTTCGGGGATCACCACGCCCATGTCTGCCGTCATCTGCGGATCACTCGCCTACGACACCATCATGGTGTTCCAGGACCAGTTCAAGAATCACATCATTCCCGATCAGGTGCACATTCTGAACGTGTCCTTCCTCGTTCCGCGGATGCGCCGTGAATTCGGCGGCTGCGCCGGCAACATCGCTTATAACCTGAAGCTGCTGGGTGGCGATCCGCTGCCAGTGGCCGCGGTGGGCCAGGATTTTGCACCCTATCGCGACCATCTGGAAAAATGCGGCATCCGCATGGAATGCATCCGCGTGTTTGACGATCAATTTACATCACAGTGTTTCATTACCACCGACCTCGACAATAATCAGATCACCGCCTTCCACCCGGGCGCCATGTCCAGCGCGCACGAAAATCATGTGCGCAACATTCCGAACATCAGCTTCGGCATCGTCGCTCCGGATGGCCGCGAGGCAATGCTGCAGCACGTGGACGAATTCGCCGCGCGCGGCGTGCCCTTCGTGTTCGATCCCGGCCAAGCGATGCCACTGTTCAATGGCGAGGAGTTCCGCGCCATGATCGAAAAAGCTACCTACGTGATCGCCAACGATTACGAGTCGCAGTTGCTGCAGCAACGCACTGGCTGGAGCGCCGTCGATATCACCTCGCGCGTGCAAGCGTACATCGTGACGCTTGGCCCACGCGGCTCGCTGATCCATGCGGACGGCACCACGCATGACATCCCTCCGGCACGCGAGCGTCAGGTGATTGACCCCACCGGCTGCGGCGACGCTTATCGCGCCGGCCTGATCTTCGGCATTATGAAAGGCTGGGAGTGGCCCACCATCGGCCGGGTAGCCTCGTTGATGGGGGCATTGAAAGTGGAACATCCCGGCACGCAGAACCAGCACTTCAACTACGACCAATTTGCTGCCGAGTTCAAGGAACAGTTCGGCTACGCGCTGACCTGATCCCGGAGAGCAGCATGTCGGTCCTTGCCAACATCGTCGTCACGATCATTCGGAAACGCCGAATACACATTGAAAACGTACGCTGCGGGCTGTACCAAGGCGCCCGCCTCCATCGCTAAACCGCTTCTACTCATGGAATCAAGACTGTGGCTCGTCAAAAACCTCTAAACCTGTATCGCAACATCGGCATCATTGCCCACATCGACGCCGGCAAGACCACCACCACCGAGCGCGTGTTGTACTACACGGGCAAGAAGCACCAGATCGTCGACGTGCATGACACGAAAGACGGCAAGGGTTCGACCACCACCGACTACCTCGAGCAGGAACGCAAGCGCGGCATCACCATTCAGTCCGCCGCTGTATCCACCGAGTGGAAGGGCCACCAGATCAACGTGATCGACACCCCAGGCCACGTGGACTTCACCATCGAAGTGAACCGCAGCTTGCGCGTGCTCGACGGCGCCGTGGTGGTGTTCGACGGCGTGGCCGGCGTGGAACCGCAGACCGAAACCAACTGGCGTCTGGCCGACCAGTACAACGTGCCGCGCATGTGCTACGTCAACAAGATGGACCGCATCGGTGCGAACTTCAAACACGCCGTGGAAGGCATCAAGAACCGTCTCGGCGCCAACGCCGTGCTCTGCCAGGTACCACTGGGCAGCCACGACGATTTCATCGGCATGGCCGACCTGATCACCGGCCAGGGCTACATCTGGGAAGGCCACGACAAGGACAGCAAGTGGGAAATCATCCCGCTGGACCAAATTGCCAACCACCCGAAGGTGCAGGCTTTCACCACCGCCGCGGACAAGGAATGGGTATCCCAACTCGCCGCACTGCGCGAAGAAACCATCGAAAAAGCGCTGGAAATGGACGATGAAGCCTTCGACAAGCTGCTCAATGCGGGTGACGTCGAAACCTTCGTCAAGAGCGGCGACTTCAGCCTGGAACTGCTGAAGAAGTCCATCCGTACCGGTTGCGTGCAGGGCAAGCTGGTGCCGGTGTTTTGCGGCTCCTCCTACCGCAACAAGGGCGTGCAGCAGCTGCTCGACGGCGTGGTTGACTACATGCCGTTCCCGGGTGAGAACGGCGGCATCGGCCTGGTGGACGAAGACGGTAACGTGGTCGGCGAACAGGGCGTGGTGGACGAAGCCCCGGCCCGCGCACTGGCCTTCAAGGTGATCAACGACCAGTTCGGCACGCTCACCTTCTGCCGCATCTATTCGGGTGTGATCAAGAAGGGCGATACCCTGCAAAACGTCACACGCGGCAAGAAAGAGCGCATCGGCCGCATCGTGGAAGTGCAGGCCAACGCCACCAAGGACATCGAAGAAGTGCGCGCCGGCGACATCTGCGCCTTCGTCTCGATGAAGGAAACCGAGACCGGCGACTCGCTCACCGATCCGGCCCATCCGGTGCTGCTGGAGCGCATGCGCTTCCCCGACCCGGTGATCAGCGTGGCGGTGGAACCGAAGAGCCGCAACGACATCGACAAGCTTTCCACCGCGCTCTACAAGATGGTGAAGGCCGACCCGTCGCTACGCATGGAAGTGGACAAGGAAACCGGACAAACCGTGCTCAAGGGCATGGGCGAACTGCACCTGGAAATCACCATTGACCGTATGCGCACGGAGCTCGGCGTGGACGCGAACATGGGCAAGCCCAAGGTCAGCTTCCGCGAAGCCTTCGGCCAGACCGTCGAACACACTTACACGCACAAGAAGCAGTCCGGCGGCTCGGGGCAGTTCGCTGAAGTGAAGATGATCTTCGAGCCGGGCGAACCGGGCAGCGGCGTGGTGTTCTCCGACGAAATCGTCGGCGGCCGCGTGCCGCGCGAATACATCCCGGCCGTTGAGCACGCCATCACGGTGGAATCGCGCCAGGGCCAGGTGGCCGGTTACGAAGTACTGGACTTCAAGGCACGCCTGATCGACGGCAAGTACCACGACGTGGACTCCTCGGCGCTGGCCTTCGAAATCGCCGGCCGCGCCTGCTTCCGCGAAGCACAGCGCATGTCCAAGCCGAAGCTGCTCGAGCCGATCATGAAGCTCGAAGTAGTCACCGAAGCCGACTACCTCGGCGACGTGATCGGCGACATCAACCGCCGCCGCGGCTCGATCAGCGAACAGGGCCAGAAGGGCACCAACGCCTTCGTGCAGGGCTTCGTGCCGCTGTCCGAAATGTTCGGCTACATCAACTTCCTGCGCTCGGCCACCAGTGGCCGCGGCACCTTCACGATGATCTTCGATCATTACGAAGAAGTGCCGGCGAGCATGGTGGCGAAGTTGATGGAGAAGGAAGCGAAGTAAGGACAAAAAAGCCCGGGCGAGAGCCCGGGCTTTTTTTGCACGGGAGGCCCATTCACTAAGCAATGACGCGCCTCCCTCGATATTTCGCACTACTCGATGGCATGAGATGTGTCGTATGAAATATCTGCGTGTTCCAGGCTCGAAGCTCTCGGCTCATCCTATCGGCGCCGCCCCGCTTCTTATGCTTATTGCCCTGAGCGGATGCAGCGGCACCCTTCCTACGAATGCCTCGCGCGCGGACAACACCGCATCGGCTGTGGCCATGACTAGCGGCGCGCCATGCGCCGGCACCGTGATGGCGCCTTTCGGATTGAGCGAGGTTAGCGATCCGGACCTGCTGAAGTCAGCCTTGGGGATGGCTGGCAAAGGCGGCTTATGCGCCGGCAAGGTGTATCGCGTGGATCAGCCTTTAACGGTCTACCGCGTGTGGGATAGCGGTAATCCGAACGCGCAATTCGGCCGCTGGTGGACATTCAATCCGCCCACGGGGCCACTCGACACTTTTCGCAGCGCGTACGAAATTTGTCCGGAATGGAGTCGTCTGGACAAGATCAAGCAATGCCGCTTGAAGGCCGGGCAAAAAATCGTGCTGGGGACCGGGCAAAGTGCGCAATGCGCCAGCCATCTCAGTTATGCGCAATCGGCGGACTTGCAGGTCTTTATTCCGAACGACACGCGAGATCCCAACAACATGGTGCTGGATGTCGACCATTGCCTGCCGGATGCCAATTGGACGGCCAATCGATAGGGATGCTCGAAACAATATTGATAGGCACGGGCCGACACGATCCAGATCGTCGGTACGACCTAGGGTAGAACTGCGCAACGAGCCAAAAAGGCGAAGGTCAGAAGTAATCCAGCATATCCTCTACCTTCATGATCCTCCACCTATGGTCCTACTTCCGCAGAAAAACCAGCACGCTCACTTTTTCGTTAGACCCAAACGTTATTGGCACAACAGCAACCCCTTCCAGCATGATGGCGGGATGGACCGCCATGCTGTTTTCCCAATCTTTCTCGTCGTAGTCCTGCACTTTGGTGAAGTAGTCCCCATCACCCGGAAGCGTCCCACGTCGATAGTCACCCCGTAGGGCATTGATCGTCTTCTTTTCGACGTACAGAAAGATTCGGTCGTCGAGCAACGGAAACTTTCCTTGAGAGTCAATCCGTATGTACCACGAATAAAACGCTTTCGTGATGACCTCTGGGGTCGAATTGTCTTGCGCCACCGCCCCTCTGACCCCGAGCAGAGTCACCAGGAACGTAAGGCACTGGCATCTCCTAAAGTGATACTTTAGTATCACTCGCATGCGCACCGAATTGGTCACCACCCTCAAACGCCAGGCCACTGAACTGTTGGCTGACCTGGAGCGCCACCGCGAGCCAATCCTGATAACCCAGCATGGCTTGCCTAGCGCTTATCTTGTCGATGTTGTGTCTTACGAAGCCATGCAGCGGCGCATGAAGCTGCTGGAAGGCATTGCGCGCGGTGAACGTGCGGTGGAAGAAGGCCGCACCTTGACGCATGAACAGGCAAAGGAACGCCTCAAACGATGGCTGAAGTGATTTGGACCGATCCGGCGCTCAGTAAGCTGGAAGAAATCGCCGATTACATCGCGCTCGAAAATCCCCTCGCGGCAAACGAGCTCGTTCAACGCGTTTTCGCACACATAGGGCAGCTTGCTGACCATCCTGAGAGCGGCTCCAAGCCGCAGGAGCTGAAGGGATGGCGTTATCGGCAAATCATCGAGCCACCATGCAGAATCTTCTACCGTATCGACGGGGATCAAGTTTTCATCCTCTATGTCATGCGCAGCAAAAAGCGGCTTCTTTCCAATAAGCTGGACAGGCGAAGCTCAGCGACACCCACCCGAAAAATCGGGCGAGGGGCAACCTGAGGAACCTTGCCGTTCCACGCTACAATAAGCGGTTAGCACCCCAGCCGATCCGCCCATGTCCGCCCACCTCCAAGAAACCCACCGCCGCCGCACCTTCGCCATCGTCAGCCACCCTGACGCAGGCAAGACCACCCTGACGGAAAAGCTGTTGCTGTTCGGCGGCGCGATCCAGATGGCCGGCTCGGTGAAGGGCCGCAAGGCTGCGCGGCATGCGACGTCCGACTGGATGGCGCTGGAAAAGGAGCGCGGCATTTCGGTGACCTCGTCGGTGATGCAGTTCCCCTACGAGGGCAAGATCGTCAACTTGCTCGACACCCCCGGCCACGCGGATTTCTCCGAGGATACCTACCGCGTACTGACCGCGGTGGACTCGGCGTTGATGGTGATCGACTGCGCCAAGGGCGTGGAAGAACGCACCATCAAGTTGATGGAGGTGTGCCGGCTGCGCGACACGCCGATCATGACCTTCATCAACAAGCTGGACCGCGAAGGCCGCTCGCCGATCGAGTTGCTGGACGAAGTGGAATCGGTGCTCGGGATTGCCTGCGCCCCCGTCACTTGGCCCATCGGCATGGGCAAGCGCCTGAAGGGCGTGTATCACCTGCTACTGGACGAAGTGCACGTTTTTGAAGCGGGCAAGAACTTCACCCGCCAGAACTCGACCATCTTCAAGGGGCTGGATGCGCCAGGGCTGGAAGCCACCATCGGTAGCGAGGCGCTGAAAGAGTTGCGCGAGGAACTGGAGCTTATCCAGGGCGCCTCGCACCCGTTCGACCTGGACAAGTATCTGGCCGGTAAGCTGACACCGGTGTTCTTCGGCTCGGCGGTGAACAACTTCGGCGTGCAATTACTACTGGATTTCTTCGTGGAGCATGCACCCCCACCACGCTCTCGCAACACGCTGAGCCGCGAGGTCAAGCCGGAAGAAGAAAAACTCACCGGCTTCGTCTTCAAGATCCAGGCGAACATGGACCCGGCGCACCGCGACCGTGTCGCCTTCATGCGCGTCTGCTCGGGTACCTACAGTGCCGGCATGAAGATGCTGCAAACGCGCACCAACAAGGAAGTACGCATCGCCAACGCGCTGACCTTTATGGCCAGCGATCGCGAAATCGTGGAAAGCGCCTATCCGGGCGACGTGATCGGCCTGCACAACCACGGCACGATCAGCATCGGCGACACCTTCACCGAAGGTGAGCTGGTGAGCTTCACCGGCATCCCCAACTTTGCGCCGGAATTGTTCCGCCGTGCGCGCTTGCGCGATCCGCTGAAGATGAAGGCGTTGCAGAAAGGTCTGGCGCAGCTTTCGGAAGAAGGCGCCACGCAGTTCTTCCGGCCGCTAATGAGCAACGACTTGATTCTGGGCGCCGTCGGTGTGCTGCAGTTCGACGTGGTGGCTTACCGTCTGAAAGACGAATACGGCGTGGATGCCAGCTTCGAACCGGTCACCGTGGTCACCGCGCGTTGGATTCACTGCGACGATGAGAAAAAGCTGGAAGAATTCCGCGAGAAGAACATCATGAATCTTGGCATCGATGCTGCCGGTGAACTGGTGTATCTGGCGCCGTCACGCGTGAACCTGCAATTGGCGCAGGAACGTTCGCCTGCAGTGCGCTTCGCGACCACACGCGAGCATGCGACGTCGGTGGCGATGTAAAAGTTCGGCCATCGCCACCATGACTTGAGTCACGCTGACGGCAGCGGGAATCATCGTTAGAGTGCTTTTCTCATAGTCAGGGGGAAGCAGCTCGCATGATCGACACATCACTCGCCTTCACCACGCCTGCGGGCATATCGGCATGGAAGCGCTGGCTGCTGTACTCGCCGCTCGCACGTATCGTGATGTTTGCCCTGGGCTTTTATCTGCTGAGCCAGGCCATTGGCCGGCTCGACCACGCCACGTGGCTACATAACGCGGCCCGGACGCCTTGGAACAATGGACTGGCCTATCTCTCCATCTTCGTGCTGTCATCGTTCCTGATTTACCTGGGGCTGGTAAAGCTGGTGGAACGCCGCCGCATGGTCGAATGGTCGCCACGAAACTGGACCGGCGTGTGGGCAGGCATCATCGGCGGTGTTCTCCTCTTTACCGTCGCAGTCGGCGCGCTGTGGCTGGTGGGCAGTTATCACGTGACCGGCACCAATCCCCACGCAGACTGGCTGCTCGCCTTGTTGATGGTTGCGCTGGGCGCTGGCATCGGCGAAGAAATCCTGTTCCGCGGCGTGCTGTTTCGCATCGTCGAAGAAGGCTTGGGCACCTGGGGTGCACTGCTGATCTCGGCACTGTTCTTTGGTGCGGCACACATCATGAATCCCGGCGCTACGCTTTGGAGTGCCGCCGCCATCACCGTCGAGGCCGGCTTGCTGCTGGGCATGATCTATCACCTCACGCGTTCACTCTGGCCATGCATTGGCTTGCACGCAGCGTGGAATTTCACGCAAGGTACGGTTTACGGTATCCCTGTTTCCGGAACCCACGCCGACGGTTGGCTGGTTTCACAACGCACCGGGCCGGATTGGCTCAGCGGCGGCGCGTTTGGCGCCGAAGCATCGGTGGTGATGTTGTCGCTCTGCTCGGTTTGCACCGTGGTGTTGATCGTGGTGGCCGTGCGCCGCGGCTCGATCGTGCCGCCGTGTTGGCGCAGGAAGACATCGGAAGCAATCAGCGCCCGGAACCCCGCGACTTGATGGCGAAAGACACTGGGTCCCGGCCTATGCCCATTGCTGTCTGGGGAACATTGTGTCGAGTGCGAGTGGCGAAAGACGAGCATGGAGTGAGGGTCCGGGCGAAGCGCGCGATTCAGTTCTTTCGCAAGACTTTGTTTTCGCGCGCTGGCCGAACCCTCACCCGCCTGCCGGCACCCTCTCCCGAAGGGAGAGGGGCTCACTCATCAGATATTTCGCAAGTCACCACATCCGCTGATGCGGTGAAAGCTCTGGTAAAAGCGACACTCCATCGATTGGTGCGATCTTCCCCAGACAGCAGTGTGCCTGCGCCGGGACGACGAGTATGAAGCAATCGATTCAGCTGAGGCTATCTCCCCGCGGAACGCGGGGAGAATGATCGGTCATACAGCGGGTACTCGTTACGCCGCGTCCGCCAACTTCTTCGCATCCTTGCGCGTCACCGCCGAGCGCAGCTCGATCGGATCGAAATCATCCACCGAGATGAACTCGAACACGCCTTCACGGACGCGTTTGAGCAAGGCTGCTTCGCTGGTATCGATCACGCCGGCTTTGACGGCTTCATCGAGTTGCCCCAGATAATCGTGCGAGCTGAACTGGCCAGCTTTCTGCACCTTGGCGAACTTACGCTCGATCGGTTCGGCGGCGATCACATCCGGCAGCAGCTTGTTCATGCGGCCGACGGTGTTGTTGGGTGTCGGGGTGAGATACGCCCATTCCAGCAGACGGTCGCGCGCCTCGCCCGGCGCCGTGATGATGGCAGCGACGCGTCGGCCCAGGCGATCCGACGGTGGCACTTCGCGGCGGCCGAACGGGAACACCAGCACGTGCAGCAGCCAGCCGATCGGACGCACCGGGAAGTTGCGAATGGCGCCGTCCAGCGCCATCTGCGTGCGCCACATGCATTCGTGGAAGGCCCAGGCGAGCAGTGGGCGATCCGCTTCCGGCCGGCCGGTATCCTCGTAACGCTTCAGCATGGCGCTGGCGATATACAGATAACTGAGTACGTCGCCAAGGCGAGCGGAGAGTTTTTCCTTGAACTTCAGCTTGCCGCCGAGGACGCCCATGAAGGTGTCTGCGCACAGTGCCAATGCAGCGGAATAACGATTGAGTTTGCGGTAGTAACGGCGCGTGTAGGCATCGCCCGCAGTGTCGCCGATACGTGCAGCAGTCACGCCAAGCACAAAGCTGCGCACGGCGTTGGAAATGCCGAAACCAAGATGTCCAAACAGCGCACGATCGAAGGTCTTCAGGCGCTCGCTGTAATCGGCAATCGACAGCGCCTGCATTTCCTTCAACACATAAGGATGACAGCGAATCGCGCCCTGACCGAAGATCATCAGGCTGCGCGTCATGATGTTCGCGCCTTCCACCGTGATGGCGATGGGCACGCCTTGCCAGGCACGACCGGCGTAGTTCTTCGGTCCCAACTGCACGCCCTTGCCGCCGTGTACGTCCAGCGCATCGCCAGCGACAGTACGGCCCCATTCGGTGGCGTGGTATTTGGCAATGGCGGAAGGCACGGCCGGCTTCTCACCACGGTCCACCGCAGCGGCCGTCGCGCGCGACAGCGCCGCCGTGGCATAAGTCAGACCGCCGATGCGCGCCAGCGCCTCTTCCACACCTTCGAAACGCGCGACGGCCAGACCGAACTGCTTGCGCATGCGCGCATACGCACCGGTGCCGGCGACCGCCATGCGCACGCCGCCGGTTGCATTGGAGGGCAGCGAAATAGCGCGACCTACCGAAAGGCATTCCACCAGCATGCGCCAACCGTGACCGGCCATATGCGGGCCACCGATCAGAGTCGACAGTGGTGCAAAGATATCTTTGCCGCGCACCGGTCCGTTCTGGAACGGAATATTGAGCGGCATATGGCGGCGGCCGATTTCCAGACCCGGCGTGCTACGCGGCAACAGCGCCAGCGTGATGCCGAGGTCTTCCTTGTCGCCAAGCAAATGTTCCGGGTCATACAAGCGGAACGCCAGGCCCACCACCGTGGCGACCGGCGCCAGCGTGATGTAGCGCTTGTCGAAGTTGAGTTTCATGCCGATGGTTTCCACACCATCGACGATCTGCTTGCAGACGATGCCGTAGTCGGGAATCGAGGTGGCATCCGAACCGGCATATGGGCCGGTCAGCGCAAAGCATGGGATTTCTTCGCCTACCGCCAGACGCGGCAGGTAGTAGTTCTTCTGCTCGTCGCTGCCGTAGTGCAGCAGCAGTTCGGCCGGTCCGAGCGAGTTCGGCACCGCCACGGTCGACGCCACCGTGGCCGACATGGTGGCCAGCTTTTGCAGCACGGCCGAGTGCGCCAGCGCCGAGAAACCCAGGCCGCCGTATGCCTTCGGAATGATCATGCCGAAGAATTTGTGCTTCTTGACGAAGTCCCAAACCTCCGGCGGCAGGTCGGCCAGTTCGTGCGTGATCTGCCAATCGTCGATCATGCCGCACAGTTGCTCGACCGGGCCGTCGAGAAAGGCTTTCTCCTCCACACTCAGTTCGGGCTTGGGCTGCTTGAGCAATTCATGCCAATCGGGCTTGCCAGAAAACAGTTCGCCTTCGAAGCCGACCGTGCCGGCTTCCAGTGCGGTCTGTTCAGTGTCTGACAGTTTTGGCGTCACCTTGGCAAACATCTTCAGCAGCGGCGCGCTGATGTTCTTGCGGCGGAAGTCAGTCATCAACAGCGGCACGGCAACGAGCAGCACGATGAGCAGCAGCAAGACCATGGTCTTGGGTGCAGCGACCAACAAGCCGACCACTAGCGTCACCACGATCGTGGTGATGACCCATGCCCGCAAACTGCTGCGGTGATAGGCACAGGCGCCGGTCGCGAAAAGTGCCGCCAACACGGTTAGTAGTACAGACATCTCAACACCTCGTTGCAGGTTGCTCGATCGCCTCGTCGGCGTCGACGGATTCCAGGCTCGCGATAAAGCCTGCTATTTGGGCCGTGAATGCATCGTTCGCGTCACCGGCCAACATATGGGTAGCCCCTGGTACCTCGGCATGGCGGGCATGCGGCGCCAGGGACAGGAATTCATCTACGGTGTGGCGTGACACGACATCGCTGCACTCACCAGAAAGCAACAACACCGGCACTTCAACCGTGGATGCCGCGGCAAGCAGGCGCGGTTGATAGCGCTCGCTCTCGCTGACCAGGCCTCCTGCCAGCAAATCCGGGTCCCAATGCCAACGCAGGCGACCATCTGTGCCTTCGCGCAACAGCGGGCGCAGTTGCTGCTCGCTCTTGCGCTCGCGCCGCTGCGGCAGGTATGCCGCAATCTGCTCGGCAGCTTCTACATAACTGGCGAATCCGTCGGGATGCGCTTGCATGAAGGCAAGAATGCGCTCGACGCCGGAAGTTTCCCAGCGTGGCGTGATATCGACCAGTACCAGTGCACGGAATGGTATCGGCCGCATCTCTCCGGCCACCACCAGACCCAGCAGACCGCCCATCGAAGCACCGACCAGGATGGGCGGCTTCGGCTGGGCTCGAGCCAGGCCGAGCAGATCTTCGACAAACTGCTCCATGTGGTATTCGCCACCGGGAACACGATCGCTTTCGCCGTGACCTCGGCTGTCGAAACTCACGCAACGGCAACCCTGTGCAGCCATGGTCGCAGCCGCCGCGTTCCATGCACCGCGAGTTTGGCCAAAGCCATGCGCGAACAACAGTGTTGGCTGTCCCGAGGCGTTATACAGATCCACCGCCAGGGACAAGCCATCGGCAGTGCGGCAAGACGTTCGAACGGGCGAATGAGATTCCATACGCATGAGTATTGGTTGCTTCAGGGTTGTCGTCAACCGGCCGCCAGGTGCGCCGTTTCGGGCATCCCTGCGGCGGGAAGACGCCCACAGTTCCATTTCGGCCTGGGCTACCATACGTAAATGAATGTCCGCCAAAAACCAGAACGCACGCGTCTTTCCGCCGAAGATTGGGAAGATGCCGCCCTCAACCTGATCGCCGAACAAGGTGTCGGCGCGCTGGCCGTCGAGGCGTTGGCTCGCCAGCTCGGCGTTACCAAAGGCAGTTTTTACTGGCATTTCCGCACGCGCGAAGCCCTGCTTCAGGCCGCACTGGAACGCTGGGAGCAGTACGGCGAGCGCGAAATCATCAGCCAGATCGAAGCAATCCCCGATCCGCGCGAGCGCCTGCCCGAACTGTTCCGCCGCGTCGCCCATGAGCTGCACCCGCACCGCGTTTACGCCGCCTTGTTGAACGCATTGGACCACCCACTGGTGGTGCCGGTGATGGCACGCGTCTCAAAGCGGCGTACGGAATTTCTTCATGAGGCGTACATCGAGGCCGGGCTGGAGATCGATGAAGCGCTCAACCGCGCCCGTTTGACCTACGCCGCCTATGTCGGCTTTCTGCAGCTCAATTTCACACTTGGTCTGCCAAGGTTGTCCCATGAAGAGTTCGACGCCTACGTCGAACATATGATCGCGACCCTGATTCCGGATTAAGAGCCGGGAATCGAGAATAGGGATTCGAGAATCACAAGAGCAGAGCGAGCATGATTCTGCTTTCAGCTTTTAGCTATGCCTCATTTACGATTCCCATTCCCGGCCTTGCTGCATGCAACCTTGCAATGCCAGTTCCCGTAACTTAGCGTCGTGCCTCTTTTTTATAGGTAGACCAAAGCGAGGGGAAACATGACGAGCAAGCTGGATTCGCTCGATCAATGGGTGAAAGACGTGGCGGCCACAACCCGCCCCGCGACAATCCATTGGTGCGATGGCTCCGATACCGAATATCGGACGCTGGTACAGCACATGCTGCGCAGCGGAGATCTGATCGAACTCAATCAGCAGACCCATCCAGGCTGCTACCTGCATCGCTCCAGCCCATCGGATGTGGCGCGCGTGGAGCATCTGACCTTCGTCTGCACGAAGGACGAAACCGATGCAGGCCCCAACAATCATTGGATGGCCCCGGCCGATGCGCACGCCAAGATGAATGCGTTGTTCCAGGGCTGCATGGAAGGCCGCACCATGTACGTCATTCCGTACTGCATGGGGCCGATCGATTCGCCGCTGTCACGTTGCGGCGTGGAAATCACTGATAGTCCGTATGTGGTGGTGAACATGCGCACCATGACGCGCATGGGTGCCGCAGCCCTTGCTCGCATCGAGCAGGAAGGCACATTCGTAAAGGGTCTGCACTCTACCGGCGAACTGGATCCGGAGCGCCGTTTTATCATGCATTTTCCGGAAGAGCTGTCGATCCAGTCGTATGGTTCCGGCTACGGTGGCAACGCGCTACTCGGCAAGAAGTGCCACGCGCTTCGTATCGCCAGCTATCAGGCACGCGCTGAAGGCTGGCTGGCCGAGCACATGCTTATCGTCGGCGTCGAAAATCCGCACGGCCAAACACACTACATCGCTGCGGCCTTCCCGTCGGCATGTGGAAAAACCAATCTCGCGATGTTGATTCCACCGGCAGGTTATCGCAAGGACGGTTGGCGCGTGTGGACCATCGGCGACGACATCTGCTGGATGCGCCCAGGGGCGGATGGGCGTCTGTACGCCATCAACCCCGAGGCCGGCTTCTTTGGCGTGGCACCGGGCACCAGCGACAACAGCAACCCTAACGCACTGACCACCATCGCTCAGGACACCATCTTTACCAACGTGGCGGTCACGGCCGACAACCAGCCCTGGTGGGAGGGCCTGCCTGGCACGCCAGTCACCGACTGGCAGGGTCGTCCTTATGACCCAGCCAAGGGTCCTGCCGCGCACCCGAATTCGCGTTTTACCGTCAGCGCCAAGCAATGCCCCACTTGGTCATCGAAGGCCGAAGATGCGCAAGGTGTGCCGATCAGCGCCATCGTATTCGGTGGCCGCCGTCCGTCATTAGTACCGTTGGTGATGGAGGCGCGCGACTGGACGCACGGCGTGCTGATGGGTGCGGCGATGGGTTCGGAAACGACAGCTGCAGCGACCGGTGCCGTGGGTGTGTTGCGTAGGGACTCGATGGCCATGAAGCCGTTTTGCGGCTATCACTACGGCGATTACTTCACACACTGGCTGTCGTTCGACAAGCCGGGCGCCAAGTTGCCGAAGATCTTCCACGTGAATTGGTTCCGCAAAGGCAAGGATGGCAAGTTCCTGTGGCCGGGCTTCGGCGATAATCTGCGTGTACTGGAGTGGATGATCGCCCGCGTGGAAGGCAAGGTACGCGGCGCGGAAACCGCCATCGGCACCGTGCCCGCCAATGGCGAATTGAAACTGGATGGCCTGAACTTGCCGTGCGAAACATTGGTCGAGCTTCTCGACGTCAACAACGACGGCTGGCAGACCGAACTGCATGCCATCAGCAAATACCTCGACAGCTTCGCCGAGCGCCTGCCCGCTCGCCTACGACAGGAACAGCAACGCGTCGCCCGCGCGCTGGAAACACCACGCAAGGCGATTAACGCTTGAAGTTCTGATTCATCTCCCCTTCGGGTCGCCACCCGCACCCCGAAGGGGAGAGGAAGTAACCGTCTAAACCAAAACGCCTCCGAGCCGGAGGCGTTTTCACATGCGGAAAAGCAGATCAGAGATCCTGGTGATACTGCACGTAAGGCGTACGCGACTGATCCGGCTCAGCCGGGCCAATCGGCGTATTCGCGTTGCTGTTGCCACCGGAGGACCACAGGTTCTGCGCACCGAAACTCAACGAACCCTGCCACGGCAGGCGCCAGGTAACACCCAGGTCAATGCTGTTCCAACGACGATCCGCAGCGAAACTGCCTGGCAGGCCAAGGCCCGGCTCCGGCTGTATGGTGCGACCAATGATGCTGCCACTGATGGGACCATGGTCAATGCCGAAACTCAGCGCTTTCTGATCCAGCGTGCTCAAGCCCAACGCATTGCCCGGCAACAGGCGGATGCGGCCCATGCTCGCGCCAAGCAGCACGCTGCTGTTGCTGTTGAAGGCAAAACGGCCTCGCGCGTTCACCTGCATGCTGCTGTCGAAATCCGGCAAGCCGTTGACGCCTGTGACCGCACCCGGCAGTACGCGGGGCAACGGTGTGGTGGTAGGCATCTGGTCCTGTGCAACGCTCACGCCGAGACTGTAGCGACCCGCGTTATAGGTAGCGCCCACTTCCGTGCCGACAATGCGCGGTTGCGTCACCCAAGAGCGCTGCGTGACACCTGCCTGTGCGGTGACGTTCGGTGCAACCCCATACTGCAAGGTGCTAGAGCTTACTGTGCCGCCCGAGAGCGGATTCAGCGACAGGCTGGACGCGTTTTGAGCCCCGCCCGTCGGACCATTTGCCGACTGCACCAACATGGAACCTTGAGCAGTCTGACCTGTTTTTAACAAGGTCTGCTGTTGCAACCACACCGCATTACTAGCCTGATCAGCGCCCGTGGTCTGCCCTGCCGAGAGAAGCGGCACGCAGAGCAGCAGCAATGTCAGCAACAGTCGGCGCATAAGCATTTGAAATGGAAACAACGGACCTCACCCGACCCTTTCCGTGGGCGGACTCCCAAAAGTCATCATACCATATTTTACTTTTTACTAACACCTCGGACGAACAATTTTTCTGTGCATCATCCTGCGAAAACAACCAACTGAACAAGCACTTGCTGGCACGGCAGATGCTTAGGTCCGCACGCACCCCACTCTCGCAGACCTGAGCAATGGCAACATGACACAATCATCACGAGATATAGTCATTCCGTATACAGCGCATGGACCTGCTCACTGGTCATGAGTTCAGTGCCTGACAACCCCAATCTCCCACCCACAACCCCAGGAACTATCCCGGCGGAGCTGCGTGACACCATGGAGCGGCTCTTTCAGGCAGTGGATGCGGATAGCGTACTGAACACCTGCCGGACTGCCTTGGACCATCTTGGCATCCACGGCGAACTCTACTGGATAGCTCCGGACGTCGAAAAACCGGCCGTGCCCGGCAAGTTGTGCCTAACCAATGATCCGCAGAGCCTGCAAACCCTGGTCTTCAGCGGTGACTTGGCCCTGCTGAACGACATCGCCAGCGCAGAGTTAAGCTGGCTGGGCCGGCTCGCCGGCACTCGCCTGCGCCAATTGAGCGAAACAGGTCGGCTTTACGAAGCTATTTCCCGCCTGGCCATGGCCGAGCGCCTGCAACGGTCCTTGTATGCCATCGCCGAGCTGGCTGGCACCGCGCACAATATGGTCGAGATGATGCGGTCCCTGCACGCCATCGTCGGCATGCTGATGTATGCGGAAAACTTCTACATCGCCCTGCTCGACGAAAGCGCGGAGAACATTACTTTCCCCTATTCGATCGACGAGATCGAAACCGCACGCGTCCCACGCCGTATCGGCAATGGCGCCACCGAATACGTACTCAAGCACGGCAAACCGCTGCTGGCCGATCGCCACACCTTCGAACATCTCGCCACTACCGGCGATTGCCTGGAGGTCGGGGCCAAATCCGTGTGCTGGCTCGGCGTGCCACTCGTGTGGGACGACAAGGTCATGGGCGTCCTCGCTGTGCAGAGTTATTCACCCAAGCATATCTACGACACACGCGACCAGGAGCTGCTCACATTCGTGAGCTACCACATCGCCAATGCCTTGCAACGCAAGCAGACCAGCGAATCGTTGAAACAAGCTTATGTCAACCTGGAACGACGCGTTACCGAGCGCACGCGCGCGCTGGCGCTGGCCAATCGCGATCTGCGTGAACAGATTGCCGAGCGCGAACGCGTCGAACGCAGGCTGATGTACGCAACCCTGCACGATTCGCTGACCGGCTTGCCCAACCGTACTCTGCTGCTACAACGCCTAGGCCAGGCGTTGCAGGCTTACCACGCCGATTCGAACAAACTGTTCGCGGTACTGTTCATCGACCTTGACCGCTTCAAAGTCATCAACGACTCGGTGGGTCACCTGATCGGTGACGATCTACTGTTCCAGGCAGGCAGCCGCATCCGTGCCTGCCTGAAAACCCGCGACCTGGTGGCACGTCTGGGCGGTGACGAATTCGCCGTGCTGCTGGAAGGCATCAACAACACCCGCAAGGCGAACGTGATTGCCGAGCGGATCATTGCCAAACTGCATGTACCTTTCCGTTTAGGTGTCAAGGAAATTTTCACCTCGGCTTCGATCGGTATCGCCTTGCCTGGCGCGCATTACCAGCAACCCGAAGAATTGCTGCGCGACGCCGATGCCGCGATGTATCGCGCCAAGGACGAAGGTCGTCATCGTGCCGCGCTATTCGATGATCGCCTGCGCCGGGAAGTACTGTCGCTGCTGGAAATGGAAGGTGACCTGCGGCGCGCGTTGAACCGCCACGAATTCGTGCCGTTCTACCAACCGATTGTTTGCCTGGATGACCGCCGTACGGTCGGTTACGAAGCGCTGCTGCGCTGGCGCCACCCTGATCGCGGCCTGCTGTGTCCGGGTGATTTCCTGGCCGTTGCCGAGGAAAATGGCAGCGCGGAAAACATCGATTGGCAGATCTTCGAGCAAGTGGCTTCGCAGGCGAGCATGCTCGCCGGTAGCGATGGTTTTGTGAGCCTCAATGTATCTGGCCGGCACTTTCGTCTGCTCGATCTCGATGAGCGCCTGCTCACCCTGCTGCGCACGTATCACGTGAATCCACGTTCGCTGCGTATTGAAGTAACCGAACGCACGCTACTGGAAAATCCGGCGCAGGTGAAACGCATTCTCAACAACCTGCGCCGGCACGGCGTGAGCATTGCCCTGGATGATTTCGGTACCGGCTATTCATCACTGAGCTATCTGCACCAATACCCGATCGAAACGCTAAAGATCGATCGCATCTTCATTACCGAACTGGCCAAAGCGGGCAGCCACAGCCTGCCCGTAGTGCGCGCCATCCAGGTGCTGGCCGACTCGCTGCAGATGCAGGTGATTGCTGAAGGTATCGAGGAGGAGGCCCAACAGCACGCGCTGCAGCAGATCGGTTGCCGCTACGGCCAAGGCTTCCTGTTTGCCCGACCACAGACGGCAGAAGTGTGGCTGGGGAACGTCAGCACTGTCGGCTGACGACTTACTGCACGGTGACGCTGGTCGCGTTGCCGCCACTCAGCAAATGTTGCGCATCCACGCGATCGAAAGTGTAGCTGCGCGCGCAAAATTCGCATGTCACCTCGATGATGCCATGCTGTGCCTCCAGCGTTGCTTCGATTTCCTCGCGCCCCAACGAACGCAACATGGATTCCACGCGCTCCCGCGAGCAACTGCAACCGAACGCCAGCGGGCGCGGCTGGAACAATCGCACTGTTTCTTCATGATAGAGACGATAAAGCAACTCTTCCGGTGGCGTGGCGAGCAACTCCTCGCTGCCTAGCGTGGCCGTGAGGTGCTCGATGCGGAGCCACGCATCCTCATCCTGGACTGCATCGCGTCCACCTTCGCCAGGCAGCTTCTGCAGCATCAGGCCTACCGCGTGTTGATCGTTGGCGGCCAACACAATGCGCGCTGGCAACTGCTCTGATTGCTGGAAGTAGTTCTCCAGCGCGGCGGCCAACTCGGGATGATGGAGATCGACCAGGCCCTGATAGCGCTGGCCGCGCTCGGCATGACCGATGGTGATGGCCATGATTGCTTCGGGCATGTCACTCAACACCAAGGCTTTTGGCAGCGCATCATTCCAGCGCGCCAGCCCACGCAAACGCCCTGTATCGGAGCATTCAGCGAACAATAGCCGCAGGGCACCCGTGCTCTTCAACTCGATGGACAGAGCCCCTTCGAGCTTGATATTGCCCGTAAGCAGCGCGCTCGCCGCCAGCGATTGGCCCAGCAGATCCCGCAACGGTGTGGGATAGTCCATCCGACTGGCCACCTCGCGCCAAGCCGACCCGAGGCGCACGATCACGCCCCGAACGCCGGCGCACTCAAGCAAAAAACGATGGAGCACATCCTCGACAAGCACGGTTTCCACGTGAGGCACCTCTTAAACACTCAAGGGGCGATAGATGGGGACTCGCCCTGCGGCGAACAATAGCCCATTCATCATGCCCTCTTAATAATCCGCCGGGCTTTAAGGCAGCGCTGCCTTAAATGCTCTGATCCATTCCATCGTGGTGAGCCATGCTGCATCCTCCTCCAATCCGCCGACTGCTACGTTATGCCGGCCTCGTGATCCTGTCATGGGTCGCACTGAGCTGGTTTATCGTGCTGGTGCTACGTTTCGTGCCGCCCTGGACATCGGCGATGATGATGGAACGCCAGCTCGACGCCCTGATCCACGGCGAGAAGGATTTCCACCTGCAGCACCACTGGGTGCCCTGGTCGCGCGTCTCGCCATGGGTGCCGATGGCAATGGTGGCCGGCGAGGACCAGAAATTCCCGTTCCACCACGGCTTCGACTTCGACTCCATCCAGAACGCCATCGATGCCGCGGATGACGGCAAACGCCTCCGCGGCGCCAGCACGATCAGCCAGCAGACTGCCAAGAACTTGTTCCTGTGGAACGGCCGCAGCTTCGCACGCAAGGGGCTGGAGGCGTACTTCACTGTACTGCTGGAAATCACTTGGCCGAAACGCCGCATCTTGGAGGTATATATGAACATTGCCCAGCTCGGTGATGGCATCTACGGAGTGGGTGCGGCCAGCGATGCCTTCTTCCGCACGTCACCCGCGCAGCTTGGCCCCGCCCAGGCCGCTCGTCTCGCCGCCGTGCTGCCCAATCCGGATCGCTTCCGCGTAGACCACCCCAGCTCCTACGTCATGGAACGCAGCCACTGGATCGAGCAGCAGATGGACCAACTTGGCGGCCCAGCCTACCTGCAAGGCACCCAAGCACCACGCGATACCGAACGTTCCCAGCGGCACTGACGCACCACGGCTCGCCGTGATGCATGCACTTCGTTAGCATTTCGGCGCCACCTTCCGGATTCCATGCATGCTGCGACTTACCGTTGTCGTTCCCGCCTATAACGAATCGGCCGTCCTCACGGCATTTCACGAACGCCTGCTCAAGGTGCTGGACCCGCTTCCGCTGCATAGCGATGTCTTGTATGTCGACGACGGCAGTCGTGACGACACCTGGCCGATCATGCAATCGCTGGCCACGGCTGATCCGCGCGTCGGCGCGCTCAAGCTGTCACGGAACTTTGGCAAGGAGGCGGCTCTGACGGCAGGGCTCGATCATGTGGATGCCGATGCAGCGGTGATCATCGACGCCGACTTGCAAGATCCGCCCGAACTGATTCCGCAACTGGTTGAACAATGGCAAGCAGGTTACGACGTGGTTTATGCCACGCGTAGCGCTCGTGCCGGGGAAACCGGCTTCAAGCGTTTCACTGCGGCAGCGTTCTATCGCACCATGGAAGTGATGTCGGATGTTGCCGTACCGCGTGATACAGGCGATTTTCGCCTGCTTTCGCGTCGCGCCCTCGGCGCATTGTCACAATTGCGTGAGCGGCAACGGTTCATGAAGGGACTGTTCGCCTGGATCGGCTATCGACAGACCTCGGTCAAGTATTTGCGCGATCCGCGCCTGGCCGGCAAGACGAAATGGAACTATTCGCACCTCAGCCAGCTCGCCATAGAAGGCATCACCTCGTTTTCCAGCGCGCCACTGAAGCTGGCCACGTGGACAGGTCTGGCGGCAGCGCTACTAGCCTTTCTGCTCGGCTTGAAAGTACTAATCAAAGCATTGCTGCATGGTGATCCAGTTCCCGGTTACCCAAGCCTGATGGTGGTGGTGCTTTTCCTGGGTGGCATCCAGTTGCTGGCGCTTGGCGTTATCGGCGAATACCTCGGTCGCAACTACGCCGAGAGCAAGCAGCGGCCGCTGTACTTCATTGAAGAGGAACATCTTCCAGCCGCCCAGGGCGCCATTCACACCAACGCCACGCAGCGGCGCTAAACTGTCTCCCTGTGGCCAGACTGCGGCCGCTCGGGAGGTTTGGCATGCGTCAGGTCAAGCATTTGCTGGCTACAAAAGGCAGTGACATTTTCGCTATTGCGCCAGAAGCACCCGTACTGGAAGCGATCAAACACATGGCCGAACGATGTGTTGGCGCATTGCTGGTGATGCGTGGCGAGCAACTGGTAGGCATTGTTTCCGAACGCGATTACGCGCGAAAGGTGATCCTGCAGGGACGCTCGTCCGCGCAGACCGCCGTATCCGAGATCATGAGCAGCCCGGTGCTCACCGTGGAGCCTGAGACGGACGTGTTCGATTGCATGCGTATGTGCACCGACAGCCGCGTCCGCCATCTGCCAGTGGTCCATGGCAACCGCGTGCTGGGCGTGATTTCAATCGGCGACCTGGTCAAGGAAGTGATCAGCGCGCAGGCCGAGCAGATCGACCAATTGCAGCGCTACATCACCAGCTAAGCGGCGAAAAGGGAACCTGAGGTATTAGGCAAGCTAGGCAAGGCTCTCGTCCCCCGCCCCCGATTGCCTGTTTTCCAGTTCCAGCGCCAGATCGGGCGAGGTGGCAGATTTGCGTGCCACCTAGGTCGCGAGCGCGTATGCCCCGGCACCCACAAGGGCAATGCTGGTCAAGCCGACACCGAGCTTGTCTAGGCCATTAGCGTTGTGGCCCTGTGCGAAGTGCAGGACAATCACCATTCACTCCCATGGAAACCTCATTAAGGCAACGTTGAATAAGTATCACCGTCGTCATGGCCCCATAGTACCCGGAGTAGCATGCCGTTTCGTAAGCTCCCTTTGTTGATCGCAGGCGCACTCGGCATCACTGCCTCACTGGTCGCAACATCAGTGGTCCATGCTGCCACCGCGGACGGAGAGCCCGTGCCGATTGCTCATCCGGCACAGCACGACGCCACCGATCTGAACGCCGCGAGCATTCCCCCAGAACGCATCAAGGCCACGCTCGACGCCTATTCGCAGTGGCTGGATGTGGTGACGCAACGCAACAAAGTAGCGGGTATGGCCACAGCCGTCGTGATCGATAACAAGGTCGCGTTTGAGCGCGAGATCGGTTACGCCGATGCCAACACGCAGGAGCCGGTAACGGCCGATACCGTGTTTCGTCTGGCATCGCTCTCAAAAGCCTTTGCCACGGCGGTAACCGGGCTACTGATCGACGACGGGCGTTTCAGTTGGGATACCAAACTCACCGACGCGCTGCCGTTTTTCCAATTGAGGGATGCGGAAGCCTCCAACGAAGCCACGGTCAAGGACATCCTGGGACAGCGCTTGGGATTGCCACACAATACCTACGATGCATTGCTGGAGGACAACGTCCCTTATGAGGAACTGGTGCGCAAGCTTGATGAAGTCTCGCTTACTTGCAATGTGGGCGAATGCTATGGCTACCAGAACGTTGCCTTCAGTCTGATTGGCGACCTCATCTACGCCGAGACCGGCGACTTCTTCTATCACCAGGTGGACAAGCGCCTATTCTTTCCCCTGGGCATGGCGTCGGCCAGCTATGGGCGCGACGCGCTGGAGGGCAGCAAGAGCTGGGCGCGTCCACATCGTCCTAAGGGTGTGCACGCCTGGGAGTCCTTCGATCCCAAGGAAGCCTATTACCGCGTGGCACCGGCCGCTGGCGTCAACGCCAGCCTGCATGACATGGAACAATGGCTGATCGCGCAGATGGGTGGACGTCCCGACATACTGCCGCAACCACTTCTGGATTATCTGCATGCACCCGGCATACCGACACCGACCGAAATACGCGCAACGCCCTGGCGCCGTGCCCGCCTGACGTCGGCAAGTTACGGACTCGGCTGGCGTGTCTTCACCTATGCCGGTGAAACCATGATCTTTCACGCCGGTGAAGTGGAAGGTTATCGCACGATGATCGCCTTCCTCCCAAAGTATCGCCTAGGCATGGTATCGATGTGGAACTCACCCGGTTCGGTTGGCACCGATCTCATGCCAATGGTGTTCGACAGCATGCTGGGTTTGCCACATATCGACTGGGCCGGCGTGGATAGCGACCCGTCCCCGGGCAACGCAGCGTCGGTCAAGCCGTACCATAAACATCGTCATCACGACTGACCCTCGCCGCGACGCACATCAGCACAAGAACGCCAACCCAGCGCCCGACCGGATAGGGCGCTAGGCTTCCCTAGCCGCCTGCAGCTTCCTTCAGACGCCTCCTCGCGGAGGATTCCCTTGCTGTTCGGCTAGACCCTTCCCTTGCCAGGTGGGTTCCGGACTTTTACTGGTTAGTCGTCCCTCTCGCCACCACAGCGAGACACACCGTGATGGTTACGTAAGCGCTTCTTACATCAAAAGCTTGCGCACCTTGAGCAAGGCAGCGATAAAAGCATCGATTTCCTCGTGCGTGTTGTAAAACGCGAGTGAAGCACGCAACGTGGCGGGTACGCCGTAGTACTGCATCAGCGGATGCGCGCAGTGATGGCCCGAACGTACGGCGATACCTTCCAGATCCAGCAAGGTCGCCATGTCGGTCGCTTGTGCGCCATCGATCAGGAAGGAGATGACCGGCTCTTTCTCCGCCGCCTCGCCAAAGATGCGAAGACCCGGAATTTCGCACAGGCGCTCGATGGCGTAGGTCAGCAATTCATGTTCCCAGGCTCGGATGGCTTCAAAACCTATCGATTGCACATAATCGATAGCTGCGCCCACGCCTGAAAAACCGGCGATATTCGGCGTGCCTGCTTCGAACTTGTGCGGCGGTTCGGCAAAAGTACTGCCGTCAAAACGCACTTCGCGGATCATCTCGCCACCACCGAAGAAAGGTGGCATGGATTGCAGATGCTCACGCTTCGCCCATAGGGCACCGGTGCCGGTCGGCGCCAGCATCTTGTGGCCGGTGATGGCGTAGAAGTCGCAACCCAGTGCCTGCACGTCGACCGGGCGATGCGGCATGGCCTGCGACCCATCTACCAACAGCGGGATGCCACGGCGGCGGCATTCGCGGGCAATCTCCCGCACTGGGTTCACCGTGCCCAGCACATTGGACACATGCGCCACACAGGCCAGCTTCACTTCCGGCGTCAGCAACTCGAAGTACTTCTCCAGGATCAGCTCGCCACGCTCATCGATCGGGGCCGGCTTGACCTTGCCACCGCTGCGCGCAGCCACAAGCTGCCATGGCACGATGTTGGCGTGATGCTCCATCACCGTAGTGACGATCGCATCGCCCGGCTGCAGGCGCGGTAGCGCGTAACTGTAGGCCACCAGGTTGATCGACTGGGTGGTGCCAGAGGTCAGCACCACGTCATTGCGCGAACTGGCGTTCATGAATGCCGCCAGTTTGTCGCGCGCGCTTTCGTAAGCAGCCGTCGCTTCCTCACCAAGCTGGTGCACGGCACGCGCCACGTTCGCGTTGTGTTCGCGATAGTGACGATCGACCGCTTCGATCACCTGCGCCGGCTTCTGGCTGGTATTGGCGTTATCGAAATACACCAGCGGTTTGCCGTGCACCGTGCGCGCCAACAGCGGAAAATCTGCGCGCACGCGCTGCACATCAAAATCGACAGAGGGATGGCTGGGCTTGGCGTTCATGATGAAAAGGGTAGATGCGCGAGCAGCGCTTCGGAGAAATGATCGCGCAGGGTTTCGTTCGGCAGGGACGCGAACACCACACGACAGAACGCCGCCGTGAGCAAGGCACGCGCCTCGGCGTGTGGCAAGCCACGCGAGCGCAGGTAGAACAAAGCGCGTTCATCGAGCTGGCCGACGGTGGCGCCGTGCGCTGCTTTCACTTCATCGGCATAGATTTCCAGTTCCGGCTTGGTGTCAATCTCGGCCAGCGAGGACAGCAGCAGATTCTTGTTGCTGAGACGGGCATCGCTGCCATCAGCGCCTTCAGCCACCACGATCGCACCTCGGAACACGCCGCGCGAACGCTCGTCGGCCACGCCACGCCAGGTGGATTCGGAGGCCGTATTCAGTGCCTGATGGCGAATCGAAAGCTGCGTATCAATGTGCTGGCGTCCACGCAATACGAATACCCCACACGTGTCCAAGCGTGCTTCGTCACCGCGCAATTCAACGTGCAGGTCATGGCGAACCAGGCCGCCGCCAAGTTCCAGCACATGCAAGGTGGCCTGCGACCTGGCTCCCAGATGCATGCTAGCGTGCCGGATCAGCGTGCTTTCTTCGGCCGCGTTCTGCAGCAACGCATGCTGCAGGATGGCGCCGTTCTGCAACACGATATCGCTGACCAGCGTTCCTAGATGCTTGTGCGGCGTAGTGTGGAGATGATGCTCGACCAGATCGATCTTGGCGCCCTCGCCCAGCTCGATCACGTTGCGCGCATGCCAGGCCAGATCACCCTGCGCCGCCGCACCGACGAAGCAGAGCTGCAAGGGCTTGTTGATCCGCACACCAGCAGCCACCCGCAACACCACGCCGTCGCCCGCAAGCGCCGCGTTGAGGCGGGCAAACGTATCGCCGGTTTCGTGGTAATGGCGGCTGAGTGCGAAGCGCAGCGGCTCGGGGTCTTGATCCAGCACGTGCGAAAGCGGCTGCAAGGTCAAGCCAGCGGGCAGCGTCTCGAGTCGCGACAAATCCGCCCGGAACACACCATTGACGAATACCAGCCGGGGATCTTCGATACCGGGCAGGATCAGCGTATGCGGATCAACGGCATGCATGGCCGCTGCCGGATCACCCAGGGCAAAGCGCCGCTGGCCGAGCGCACGCAGCGCCGTGTACCTCCATGCTTCCGAACGCGTGTCGGGTAAACCGGCTGCGACGAAGGCTTCGAGATTTTCACGGCGCGCCGCATCCAGCCACGCACGCCCACTGCCAGGCAAGCGCAGGCTACCGGCATCGCGCAAGCCGTCGATAAAGGGTACGGAGGCCGGCGACTGGCTCATGCACGCGCCTCGGATGCCAAAGCCGGATCGCGGTCGGCAACCCAGGCATAACCGTGTTCTTCCAGCTTCAACGCCAATGTCTTGTCGCCGCTTTCCACAATGCGGCCATCCGCCAGCACGTGCACGAAATCCGGTTCTATGTAATCCAACAGACGCTGGTAGTGGGTAATGACCAGGAAGGCGCGGTCCGGCGAGCGCAGCGCGTTCACACCCTGAGCCACCTGTTTGAGCGCGTCGATGTCGAGGCCGGAATCGGTCTCATCGAGAATGGCGAGCTTGGGTTCGAGCACCGCCATCTGGAAGATCTCGTTGCGCTTCTTTTCCCCGCCCGAGAAACCTTCGTTGACGGCGCGGTGCAGCAGCTCATCGGAGATCTGCATGATTTTCAACTTTTCACGCACCAGCTTCAGGAATTGCATGGAGTCGAGTTCCGGCTCCCCACGCTGCTTGCGCTGGGCGTTGAGTGCGGCACGCAGGAAGTAGGTATTGTTCACACCGGGAATTTCCACCGGATACTGGAAGGCCAGGAACACCCCGACAGCGGCGCGCTCTTCCGGCTCCAGCGCCAGCAGATCGCGGCCCTCGAAGGTCACCGAGCCTTCGGTGACTTCATAGCCATCGCGCCCGGATAGCACATTGCCAAGCGTCGACTTGCCGGCGCCGTTCGGGCCCATGATGGCATGCACCTCGCCTGGGTTCACGCTGAGCGTGAGCCCCTTGAGGATGTCCTTGCCCTCGACGCGGGCGTGCAGGTTTTCGATCTTCAGCATAAAAGTGGTTCCGTAATCGGCCGATCAGGCCGGAATGTTTTCGCCCGCCAGCAGGTCAAGCATCGGGCGGCGTGCTTTGGGACCAAAAGAACTTCCCGTGATCAACTAAACAATCCATCTGGTAAAAGCACGCATCCGCCGCGCGCCTTTATGACCGCATGCAGCGCATCCGGAGCAAGATCGATCTCACCAGGCCAGGCCACTGCACCAAACTCGATATGAACGGCATCAAATACTGCTTGATCTCGCAAGGAAGCAAAGACGCCGGCTGACTCGCTTTCCACCAGAGCGGCCATATCGAGGACGCCACATGTGCCGTCATGGAAACGCACGTCCACCCGGTATCCCGGCATCGCCGCCACCGCTACAACCCGCCATGGCACATTACCGTTCAATCCAGCGGCTCGATCGGATGTGGAGACTTGCGTGCTGCACATAGGTCCCAGTCCTCTTGCAATTCGGCGCGATGCATTGCAGCCCATTCGAGTACAAAGGCCATTGCACGACGAGGTAGCCCGCCATCCATGATTTCCAATGTACGGATATCGATCAAAACTTCCGCCTCACCGTAAATGGCATGGAAATGCGGTGGAGCATGATCAGCGAAGTACATCTTTATCAAGATGCCGTAAAAACTGCTGATTGTCGGCATGCTTAGCCCACCGCTCCTTCCAGCGAGATTTCCAGCAACTTCTTCGCCTCCACCGCAAACTCCATCGGCAATTCGCGGAATACCTGCTTACAGAAACCGTCCACGATCATCGACACTGCGTCTTCTTCGCCGATGCCACGCGAACGGCAGTAGAAGAGCTGGTCGTCGGAGATCTTCGAGGTAGTGGCTTCGTGTTCGACGATGGCGCTGGGGTTCTTCACTTCCATATACGGGAACGTGTGCGCACCGCACTTCTTGCCGATCAGCAGTGAGTCGCACTGGGTGTAGTTGCGCGCGCCTTCGGCGCCCTTCTCCACTTTCACCAAGCCGCGATAGCTGTTGGAACTCTTGCCGGCGCTGATGCCCTTGGACACAATCTTGGACTTGGTGCCTTTGCCGATATGGATCATCTTGGTGCCGGTGTCAGCCTGTTGACGATGATGCGTGAGCGCCACCGAGTAGAATTCGCCCACCGACCGGTCGCCGCGCAGCACGCAGCTCGGATACTTCCAGGTAATGGCCGAACCGGTTTCCACCTGGGTCCAGGAAATCTTGGAATCGTCGCCGCGGCAATCGCCGCGCTTGGTGACGAAATTGTAGATGCCGCCACGACCTTCTTCGTCGCCCGGGTACCAGTTCTGCACGGTCGAGTACTTGATGTTGGCCTTTTCCAGAGCGACCAGTTCCACCACGGCAGCATGCAACTGGTTCTCGTCGCGCATCGGCGCGGTGCAGCCTTCGAGGTAGGACACATAGGCGCCCTCTTCCACGATGATCAAGGTGCGCTCGAACTGGCCGGTGTGGCCGGCGTTGATGCGGAAATAGGTGGACAGCTCCATCGGGCAGCGCACACCTTTGGGAATGAACACGAAGGAGCCATCGGAGAACACCGCCGAGTTCAATGCGGCGAAGTAGTTGTCACCGACCGGCACCACGCTGCCGAGGTATGTCTTCACCAGCCCCGGATGCTCCTTGATCGCTTCGCTCATCGAGCAGAAGATCACACCGGCTTCGGCCAATTCCTTGCGGAAGGTGGTGCCGACGGACACAGAATCGAATACCGCGTCCACCGCCACACCCGCTAGCTTGGCGCGCTCATGCAGCGGCACGCCGAGCTTGTCGTAGGTTTCCAACAGCTTGGGATCGACTTCATCCAGCGACTTCGGCCGATTCTTCGGCGAGGCGTAGTAACTGATGGCCTGGAAGTCGATCGGGCCGATGTTGAGCTTGGCCCAATGCGGCGTCGGCATGGTCAGCCAATGACGATAGGCTTTCAGGCGCCACTCGATCATCCACTCGGGCTCGCCTTTCAGTGCGGAAAGCTGGCGCACCATATCTTCGGACAAGCCCGGCGGCAGGCTGTCGGTTTCGATATCCGTAACAAAGCCGGCTTCGTAGCGGCGGCCCAGCGCGGCGGCAACTTCGGCGTTGTCGCGCAACGTGGTGGAGCTATCCGTGTCGATCGTCGTGCTTTCAATAGTCATGGTGCGGTCCTGCCTTTCAAATCGGTAAGCGCCACGGTGGCGACCGTGGTGTGCGCAGCGGGGCCCAGCATGTCGGCCAAACTCATCGTGCGCAGCGCGTTATCCAGTACGTTGTTGATGCGTTGCCAACTTCCACGTACGCCACATTGCGATTCGCGTTCGCAATGGCCGTCGCTCATGCTGCACTCAGTCATCCCTAGCGGCCCCTCCATCGCCTCCACGATCTCGGCGACGCTGATTTTTTCGGCCGAGCGTGCCAGGCGGTAACCGCCGTTGACGCCACGAAAGGAATCGACCAATCCAGCATGCCCCAGCGACTTCAGCAGCTTGCTGACGGTAGGCAATTCCAGATGGGTTTCTTCAGCAATCTGCGCGGTGCTGAGAACGTCGGCAGGGTGCGCGGCGATGCAGGTCATCACCACGGTGGCGTAATCCGTCAGTCGGCTGACACGGAACATGGGGAGGCACCGCCTTAATTCAGACTAAAATGGTACAGATTAGGCTGACCGGGGTCAATGCAAAGGCATGACCCGCGATTTGAATTTGCACCATCTTGGAAAATTACATGCATCAAATTGATCGCCGTCGTCTCAATGCAAGCCGGAACGACGATGAGGCGGGACTTGAGTGAACAGCGCGGACTGGCACTAAGCTATTCATGTGCCCACCTCGAACGCCCACATGCAAAGCATCAACGACCGCACCTCCACCCGTCTCGCCTGGACGCGAGCCAGCCTCCGCAATTCCTCTCTCACCCTGGAACCCGCCTCCTCCGACGCGAGTTTTCGCAGCTACTGGCGCACCCACCACGATGGCCGTAGCTGGATCGTGATGGATTCCCCGCCTGCACAGGAAGATCCGCGTCCGTGGCTGTCCATCGGTGAACAGCTCGCCGCGGCGGGCCTGCATGTGCCGGCGGTCTACGACAAGGATCTCCAACAAGGCTTCCTGCTGATCGAGGATTTGGGCTCGCGCCTGTACCTCCCCGCCTTGAACGACGCCACGGCAGATGCGCTCTACGGCGATGCGATGAGCGCCTTGCTACGCATGCAAAGCCGAATGGACCACCACGGCCTGCCGCCCTTCGATCGCGACCTGATGATTCGCGGACTGGAGCTCATGCCAGAGTGGTTCCTGGACCGGCATCTTGGGCACAAGCCAGATGGCGGCGAGCGGAAGGTACTGGAAGCGGCATTCGACGTGATCATTCGCAACGCGCAGGAGCAACCGCGTTGTTTCGTGCATCGCGATTACCACAGCCGCAATCTGTTGATCGTCGATCACCATTCACCCGGCATCATTGATTTCCAGGGTGCTCTGGCTGGGCCCATCACCTACGATCTTGCTTCACTATTGCGCGATGGCTACATCGCCTGGCCGCGCGAACGCGTCGAGACCTGGGTTGACGGGTACCGGCACACGTTGATCGACACGAGATTGATCGGCGCGGAGATCGATCAAAAACAATTCCTGCGTTGGTTCGACCTGACCGGCCTGCACCGACATGTACGCGTACTCGGTCAGTTCTATCGGCTGTGGTATCGCGATGGCAAACGGGGGTACCTCGCCGATGTGCCACGCGTCTATCACTATGTGGTTTCTGTTGCTCGCAGCTATCCGGAACTGGCCGATTTCGTTGCATTGATTGAACGCCACGCGACAGGCCGCGATCTAGCCAAAGTGTCAAACGCATGAGGCACGCACTGATTTTCGCCGCTGGATTGGGCGAGCGCATGCGCCCGTTGACCGATCACACGCCAAAACCGCTGCTGGAGGTTCAGGGCAAACCACTGATCGTGTGGCATCTGGAAAAGCTCGCGGCGATCGGTGTGCACTACGTAGTGATCAACACCTCGCACCTGGCTGATCAGTTTCCCGACGCACTCGGCAACGGCTCACGCTGGGGCTTGCGTATTCGTTACGCCTACGAAGGGCCCACGCCACTGGAAACCGGCGGCGGCATGCTCAATGCCCTACCCTTATTGGGACCGGAACCGTTTATCGTCGTAAGTGGCGATGTGTGGACGGATGCGGATCTGGGCGCGCTGCCGGCAGAACCTACGGGCGTGGCACATTTGCTGCTGGTAGATAACCCGCCGCACCATCCCCGGGGCGATTTCGCGCTGGACCAGCATGGCGTACTGCACATCGAGGGCACGCCACGGATGACATACAGCGGCATCGGTGTATATCGCCGAGAGTTCCTGGATGGATGGCAGTCGCTGGCCGACTACCTTCCGGATCCGAACGACAAGCCGCCACGTTTCAAGATCAGGCCACTACTGGAAGCTGCAATGGCGCGAAACGCAGTAACCGGAAGCCGCCATCCTGGTCGCTGGACCGATGTCGGCACGCCCGAGCGACTGACTTCGCTCAATCCTTGATGGATGGCGCACCCGAAGCCCATGAGGAATCCTTATTACGGACGGCGTGCCAACTCCGGATTCTCCTTGGTCACTGGCATCAGATCCTTCTTCGACACACCCAGCCATAGCAGGATCGGGCTGGCGACAAAGATCGAGGATAGCGTACCGACCAGGATGCCGATCAGCATGGTGATCGCGAAACCGTGCACCGACGGGCCGCCGAAGAAATAGAGCGCGGCCATCGCAATACTCGTGAACAGCGAGGTGATGATGGTTCGCGACAGCGTGCTGTTGATCGAGCGATTGAGGATCTCTTCCGCATCACCCTTGCGCGAGGAGCGGAACAGTTCGCGGATACGATCGAACACCACCACTTTGTCGTTGATCGAATAGCCGATCACTGCCAACACGGAAGCGAGCACGGTGAGATCGAACTCGCGCTGCACCAGCGAAATGACACCCAGCGTCACCAACACGTCGTGCGCTTCCGTCAACAACGCAGCGATAGCGAACCGACGCTCGAAGCGCACCCACAGATACAGACCGATAAAAATGATGACGAAAATCGCCGCGGTCACGCCATCGCTGCGCAACTGTTCACCAACCTGCGGGCCAACGTAATTTTTGCTGGCGATCTTGGCATCAGAACGCGTGGCTTGCAGCGCCTTGGCGACATCGTTGGAAATCAGGTCGAGGTTGGGTGAGCTACCTTCCTGCAGCGTGTAGTGCTTGTCGTCCTTGGGCTGAAAACGGATCGACACCTGACGGGTGCCGCCCACACTTTGCACCGTGGCGTTCTCGATGCCGCCCTTGTCCAGGGCGCTACGCACATCCTCCACCGAGATGGGGTTGTCGTAGGTGGCCTCGACCTGGACGCCCCCGGTGAAATCCAGTCCGTAGTTCAAGCTGCGCGTGGCGAGCAGCGCAATCGAGGCAAGCATCAGCAGGATGGCGATGCCGATGCTGACCTTGCGCAGGCCGAGGAAGTGAACGTTGCTGTTGTGGCTGAAAATTTCCATGGGCGACTCCGAATTACACCGACAGCGTCTTGAGCTTGCGCCCGTGATGGATCAGCGCAGTGATCGCGTGCGTGACCGTGACCGAGGTGAACATCGAAGTCAGAATACCGATCAGCAGCGTGACGCCGAAGCCCTTGATCGGGCCCGAACCCATCGTGGTCAACGCCAGCGCGGCGATGAGGTGGGTAACGTTGGCGTCGAGAATGGTCGCCCAGGCTTTCTCGTAGCCGGCGCGGATCGCTGCCAGCGGCGTGGAGCCGTTGCGCAGTTCCTCGCGCACGCGCTCGCAGATCAACACATTGGCGTCGATCGCCATACCCAGGGTCAGCACGATACCAGCGATGCCCGGCATGGTCAGGGTCACGCCGATTGCCGACATCACCGCCACCAGGATCACCAGGTTGAAGAACAGCGCGACGTCCGCCACCAGACCGAACAGCTTGTAGTAGATCGCAGCAGCCAGCAGCACCAGGCTCAGGCCCAGTAGCACAGCCTTCAGGCCCTTGGCGATATTGTCCTGACCAAGGCTTGGGCCGATCACGCCTTCCTGCACGATATCCATCGATGCGGCCAGCGAACCACCCTTGAGCAACAGGGCCAGCTCGGAAGCTTCCTTGGCGCTGCCCAGGCCGGTGGTCTGGAACTTGTTGCTGAAAACACCGTTGATAGTGGCGTAGTTGATCACCTGATAGGTGGTCTTCGGTGTGCGCACTTCCTTGCCATCGACGATCTTGGTGTCGGTGGTGCGCTCCACGTACACCACCGCCATCGGCTTGCCAACGTTGTCACGGGTGAAGTCGAGCATCTTCGCTGCACCGGCCGAATTCAGTGTTACATTCACGCTCGGCGAACCGTTTTGCGAATCGTTACCGGACGAAGCATCCACCAGCTCATCACCCGTGGCGATGATGTTCTTGCTGACCAGGAAAGGCGCGCCTTGACGGTTGTAATAGAGATGTGCATCCGGTGGGATATTGCCGGTCTTCACCGCATCCTGCACGGCAGGGTCGCGTGCATCGCCCAGGCCGGCCACATATTCCAGTGTGGCGGTAGCGCCGATCACTTTCTTCGCTTCGGCCGGATCTTGCACACCCGCCAGCTCCACTGAGATATGGTCCTCGCCCTGGGCCTGAATCACTGGCTCGGACACGCCCAGCGCATTGATACGGTTGCTCAACGTGGCAAGGTTCTGGCGGATGGCGCTGGTCGACAGCTCGTGCAGCTTGTTCGGCTTGATCACCGCATTGAGCACGAAACGGTTGCCGGTGCTGGCGCCGTCCGTCACGTTGAGATCGGTGTATTCGGTGGCGATCGCATCGCTGGCGGCGGAACGATCCACCGAGGAATTCAACACGATATTCACGCCATTGCCGCGAGTGGGACCACGCGCCACCGAGATAAACGGAATCTTCTTGTCCTTGAGCAGCGCGGCGATGTCTTGCGTGTAGCGAATTTCCTGCTTGTCGACCACATCATTTTGATCGACCGCCATCAGGAAACGCACACCGCCTTGCAGGTCCAAGCCCAGCGGCATCGGGCGACCACCTATCGCACTCAACCATCCCGGCACGGTCGACTGCAAGTTGAACGCGGCGGTGTAGTCATCGCCCAGCACTGGCTTCAGCGCATCGGCCGCGACCTTTTGCTGATCCTGGTTGGCGAAACCGACCAGGATGGAATCACCACGGCTGACATCGTGCTTGATGTTCGCATCAAGGTAAGGAATTTTGGCAGCCTGCAAGGCGGCCATGACCTTCTGCTGCAAGCCCTGGTCCACCGGGGCATTATGGTTAGCCGAAACCTGCACTGCGGGCTTTGGCAGATACAGATTGGGCAGTGCATACAAGGTGCCCAGCACCAGTACGACAGCCACCAAAAAGTATCTCCAGCGTGGGAAATCACTCATGCCTGGTATCCATAAATGCCGCGGCACCAGGCCGCGGATAGCGTGAATTAAAAAGAAACCGATCCGCGCTGCGCGGCGGTCAGGACGACTTCAGCGTGCCCTTGGGCAACACCTGCTGCACCGCACTCTTCTGCAGCTTGATCTTCACGTTCGGCGCGATCTCCACGGTGATGAAGGTCTCGCCCACATCGTCGACCCGGCCAGCGATGCCTCCGTTGGTGACCACTTCGTCCCCCTTGGCCAGACTGGACACCAACTGGCGATGTTCCTTCTGCCGCTTCATCTGCGGGCGGATCATCATGAAATACATCAGGCCGAACAGCACGATCATCATGATCAGCATGGAGAGGCTACCGCCAGCGGCACCCGGCGCTGCCTGCGCCAGCACGAAATTCGTCGAAAGGCTCATCATCTTGTTCCGTAAGTTATGGTCGCAGCAGGAGTTTTTGCCACGTACCCAATAAAAGACCTTGAATTATGCCATGAGTGACAGCGGTTTGTGGCCGGGCGCTCCGGGTAGGCATGGAGGGGCTGGCTGGAACGGACGGGCACGGGGCTCGCCCTACGACACGTGATGTTGCCGCCGGGCATAAAACTCGGCAGCGAAATCCTCCAATACCCCTGCTGCGATCGCCTGGCGTAAGCCCGTCATCAGTCGCTGGTAGTGATGCAGATTGTGGATGGTGGCGAGTTGGCTGCCGAGGATTTCGTTGCAGCGATCCAAATGGCGTAGGTAGGCGCGACTGAAGCCATGGCTGCAGGTATAGCATTCGCAGCCTTCTTCGATCACCCGCGTATCGTCGGCGAACTTGGCATTGCGGATGCGCAGCGTGCCTTGGGCGGTAAACAGGAACCCATTGCGCGCATTGCGGGTCGGCATCACACAATCGAACATGTCGATGCCGCGTCGCACGGCCTCGACGATATCTTCCGGGCGCCCCACCCCCATCAAGTAACGCGGACGATCCCGCGGCAGTAGCGGCAGGGTAAAATCCAGCGTGTGATTACGCTCGGCTTCCGGCTCACCCACGGCCAGGCCACCTACCGCATAGCCATCGAACCCGATCCGCACCAGGCACTCGGCCGAACGACGACGCAGGTTTTCATAGACGCTGCCCTGCACGATGCCGAACAAAGCATTGGGATTTTTCAAATCGTCAAACGCACGGCGCGAGCGCTCGGCCCAGCACAGGCTCAGCTCCATCGATTCGGATGCCACTTTTTCGGTAGCCGGATACGGCGTGCACTCGTCGAAAATCATAGCGATATCCGAATCCAGTGCCGTCTGGATCCGCATCGATTCTTCCGGCGATAAAAACACCTTGGAACCGTCCACTGGCGAGGCAAAGGTGACGCCCTGCTCGGTGATCTTGCGCTTGTGCGCCAGCGAAAAAACCTGAAAACCGCCGGAGTCGGTCAGGATGGGTTTGTTCCAGCCGATAAAGCGATGCAACCCGCCGAACTCGCCGACGATGTCTAGACCCGGCCGCAGAAACAGATGGAAGGTATTGCCGAGGATGATCTCGGCGCCCACGTCGAGCAGGTCGCGCGGGGTCATGGCCTTGACCGAGCCGTAGGTGCCCACAGGCATGAAAGCCGGGGTTTCCACGGTGCCGCGGTCAAAGGTAAGTCGTCCGCGACGCGCGGCGCCGTCGGTAGTGAGAAGGTCGAAATGCATGGACATGAAAGGAATGGCTGCGTAAGTCGGGGTGAAAACCCCAACATTGTGGTCCGTGAGAGATGGCGACGTTGGAGTTTGCACTCCAACCTACGTGGCGCCCTGCGGAAAAATCAGCATTGCGTCGCCATACGAAAAGAAACGATATCGCTGCTTCACCGCATGCTCATAAGCCCCAAGGATGTACTCCCGCCCCGCAAGCGCGGACACCAACATCAGCAAGGTCGATTGGGGTAAATGGAAATTGGTGATCAACCCATCGATGCTGGTAATGCGATACCCAGGAAAAATAAAGATCTGCGTTTCCCCAGCAAATGGACGCAACACGCTATCCACGGTCGCGCTTTCCAGTGCACGCACCACCGTGGTGCCCACGGCAATCACGCGACCACCCGCCCGGCGCGTGCGGTGAATCTGATCGACCAATCCAGCGCCGACATTGAGCCACTCGCGATGCATCTGGTGATGTGCCAGATCATCCGTACGCACAGGCTGAAAGGTACCCGCGCCGACATGCAAGGTTACATAGCCAAAGTGCACACCCTTGTCGCGTATCTGGGTCAGCAAGCCTTCATCGAAATGCAGGCCGGCCGTGGGTGCGGCGACAGCCCCAGGCTCACGCGCATAAACGGTCTGGTACCGCTCCAGGTCGCTGGCATCGGCATGCCGCGAGATATACGGCGGCAACGGCATCTCGCCCAACCTCATCAGCAGGCGCTCCAAAGGCTCGGGTGATTCAAAACGCAAGCGAAAAAAACTCTCCTCACGCCCCTGCACGGTAGCCTGGCTACCATCCGCCAGAATGATCGCCGTACCTGGCCGCGGCTTTTTGCTCACGCCTAGCTGCACGATCGCGTCATGCGTACCCGTGACACGCTCGATCAAGATCTCCACCGCCCCGCCACTGGGCTTGTGGCCATACAGGCGCGCTGGCAGCACCCGGGTGTCGTTGAAAACCAGCAGATCATTCTTGCGCAGGAACGATGGCAACTCGCGAAACATCCGGTCCTGCCAGGTACGCACCGGCACATCCAGCAGCAACAGCCGGCTAGCGCTGCGCTGGGGCAGTGGAGATTGCGCAATCAGCTCGGTTGGCAGGTCGAAGTTGAAGTCGGACTTTTTCACATCGGCGATTCTGGGTGACAGCGAGGCATTATCCCGCAAGGCACTCCGCGTGTCCCTGCCTGGGCAGACGCCCACGTTGAACTCATTCCCACACGTTCGCACACCACGCTGGACCGACGCGGCGTTAGGTAACGGGCACTACAGCCAGCCCTTCTGCCGCGCCAACCGGTACGCCTCGATCCGGTTGGCCGCCCCCAATTTGCCGATCGCCTCGGAAAGATAATTGCGCACCGTGCCGTGCGAGAGGTTGAGTTTGGTGGCGATATCGGCGGCCGATTGCCCCTCGCCGGCCAAACGCAGCACCTGGCGTTCGCGGTCGTTGAGCGGATCTGCTTCCGACCACGCCTCCAGTGCAAGCTGCGGGTCGATCGAGCGCCCACCGCGGTGCACGGCACGCAACGCTTCGGCTAGGTTTTCCGCCGGTGCATCTTTCAGCAGATAGCCCAATACACCGGCGTCCAGCGCACGCCGCAAAAAACCCGGCCGCGCAAAGGTGGTGACGATGATCGACTTCACCGGCAATTCGTGCCGCTGGATACGTTGCACCAGCTCAAGACCGGTGATGCCTGGCATTTCGATATCCGTCACCAGCACATCGGGCTTCAACCGCTGTACCTCACGCCATGCCGCTTCGCCATCGGGAACGGAACCGAGCACTTCGATATCCGATTCGAGATTGAGCAAGGCCGACAGCGCCCCACGTACCATCGCCTGGTCTTCGGCCAGCAGCACGCGGATCATGCCGCCCCCTGTGCGAGATCGGTTGACTCGTTGTCCGAAGGCGAGGCCAGACTTTGCACGGAACGACGCTTGGCACCCAGCGGAACGTAAACGGTGAGGCAAGTACCACGCTTGGGCGGCGATTCAATCAAGAGCGCGCCACCCATCGCACGCACACGCTCGCGCATGCCGTTGATGCCGTTGCCTTCCACACTTTGGCCGCCGCGTCCATTGTCGCAAATCTGCATATCGAGTTTTTCCGCCGTGGATTCAAATCGCACGCTTGCCTCGGTGGCGCCTGCGTGCCGATGGATGTTGGTGACTGCTTCGCGTATGACCAACGCCAGACCTCGCTCGACGTCGGTCGGCAAGGAGGGTGGCAACGCATCGTAATCAAGATGCACGGCGGAGGATTCCAGCAACAGGCGCGCGGAAGCCAGTTCGGCGGCCAGGTCAGTGGCGCGAATGCCGGTGACGGCGGCACGCACTTCACCCAGCGCATGACGCGCCACGTTTTCCGCTTCTTCCAGCTCGCGGCGCGACGCAACGGGATCCCGATCGAACAGTTTGCGCGACAGCTCCAGCTTGAGTGTGATCAGCGACAAGGTATGACCAAGCAGGTCGTGCAGGTCACGCCCTATGCGCTCTCGCTCGGCCGTCGCCGCCAGTCGACGCACTTCATCCTGCGATAGCTTCAACGCGGCATTTTTCTTTGACGCATTGATGCTGACATTAATCACCGTAGTGATAATGCCTACCATCGCAATCAGATAGGCAATGACTTGCCACGGCATTCCATCCACCGATGAAACCAGTGCGAACGCCACGCACATGGCGAATACCTGCAGAAGGTACTTGCGCCAGCTCCACTCACAGGTACGCAGCATCACGCAGCCATAGATGAAGTAGCAGCCGCCCGAGCTGTCATTGAATTTCAGGGTGAGAAGGCCAAGCAAGGCGATGCCCCATGCGTAGCGATACACCGATCGGCGCGGACGGATGATGCACAGCCCATACAGCGACGCGAAGATCGGATAAGTCACTGCCGTGGTGATCAGCCACTTGAACGTGAAGCCCCTACCGTCCATCAACGGGCCGAAGAAAATCCAGATCGACCAGAGCAGGTGAACAGCATCCATCCAGGGGTTGTGACCCTTACGAATGTTCTCGGCCGCCTCCGAATCCGGCGTCGGCCACATCCATGCTGGCACTGGCAAGGAAAAGGACATCGTTGGCAGCTCCCGTAAGACAACCCGCATCCTACGTCAACCGTAGCGGCGCAGGCGACGGGCCGCGATGACAAAGAATGCCACCGTAAAACCCAGCAAAGCTAGCAGGTGCCCGGACATCCCACCGTGCGCCATGCCCAGTGCCGCAAGCCCCAGCTCATGCAGGTGGTAACTCGGCCAGATCGGTGCGATCTGCTGCAGCGTTTTGGGCAATTGATTTATTGGCACCCACAAGCCGGAAAGAAACGACATCGGCAGATAGATCAGGTTGAGCATGCCTGGCGCGGCCTGTCCCTTGATCAGCGTGCCCATCAGCATGCCAAGCGCGCAGAACGGCAACACGCCCAACACGCCCATTAGCAACAGCAGGCCAACCTGTCCGGCCGTTATCGCCACATGGTCCATGCCAAGACCCATTGCAAGCAGCAGCAAAACCACCATGGGCGCAACGAGCATGGCCATCAACATCTTGCCCAGCAAATAGGCCCCAGGCGGCATGGGCAGGGCGCGCTTGTAGATCAGCAAGCCACCGTCACGTTCCAACGCCAGCGATACACCGAAGCCGAACAATCCCGGACTCATCACGCCGAACACGCTATAACTGACCAAAAGATAGCATCCCACGTCGGCACCGGCGGAACGATTCATCACAATGGCGAACAGCAGATAGAGCAGCGTGGGGAGGAAAGTGATAGGCAGCATGAAGCCGGGATTGCGCATGTAACGCAAGCACTCACTGCGCGCTTCCATCAGATAAGCACCGAGCACACGGCGAAAACCCATGCTGCCTGCCTGCGCTTGCGCAGGTGTTGCTGTCATCGATACGGCGTTCATGACGCGGTCTCCTGTTCGGTGAAGCTTTCTTCACGGGTCAGCTCGGTAAAAGCTTCGGCCAGGCCGGCGCGCTGCACTTCCAATTCGCTCAGTACCGGGTCGGCGTCGAACAGGCGACGCAATACGTTTTCCGCCGCACTGGTGCTGATGCGCAAACGTGCACCTTCGCGTTCAGTCATCGTCACCTGTGACCAACCCGCAATCATGGCGGCATCCAGATCGCTAACACAGCGAATGCGCGTCAGCGGTACCCGTGCGCGCAGAGCATCGACGTTGCCTTCGCTCAACACACGTCCCTTGCCCATCACCACCACGCGCTGGGCCAAGGCTTCGGCCTCCTCCAGGTAATGCGTAGTGAGCACGACCGAGCAACCTTCGGCGATCAGGGCACGCATCGCGATCCACAGCTTGCGGCGCGCATCAATATCCATGCCGACAGTCGGTTCATCCAGAAATATCAGCTCGGGCCGCCCGCATAGTGCCAACGCAAATTGCACGCTGCGCTGCTGCCCGCCCGACAGCTTGCCGTAAGGCCGTTGCAACAAATCGCTGATCCCGGCCAGCGCTGCGGTTTCTTCCAGCGGGCGGGGATCGGGGTAGTAGCTGGCTACCAAGCGCAGCAATTCGCCCACCCGCAGGGTAAGGGGCAACATGGGCGATTGCAGCATGACGCCAATGCGGCGACGCGCAGAGATCTCCTGCGGATCGCAGCCAAATAGTTCGGCCTTGCCACCGTCAGGACGAATCAAGCCCAGCAATAAGCCGATACTGGTGCTTTTGCCGGCCCCATTAGGTCCCAGGACGGCGAGCAACTCGCCGCGGTGCAACACAAGATCGACGCCGTGAAGTGCGGTAAGTTGACCGTAACGCTTCACAGCGCCGGATAGTCGAGCAACGACATGAGGCGTGGCATTCATGGGCATTCCTCCTTGCACTGCAGCGTAGGCAGGACAAGGGCCGGAACCCAGTTGCCGACGTCAGCCAACGCAGATGACAGACGTCATCCAGGGGTACCGGCGCCCTTGCCCGCAGGTTATCCTGATAGGTGTACGCCAGCGGTTCCCCACACGCGGCGGGTGCGAATGGGCGCATGGCCCACGAGGCTTCCGATGCCATTCACGCACGCAACACATCAAAGTCGGCCTGCTTTGCGCTGGGTGTGCGAGGCGCTGACAAGATTCAAGGAGAGTAGTCATGGGTGTGATCGATCAATTGCGCGAACTGCGCGAATTTGGCGGCAAGCCGAGAACCACTGGCCTGGATGACGCCACCATAGAGCGCATGGCCGCGCTAGATCCGCAACTGGGCAAGGCCATTACCGAAGCCGTTACGCGCCACCATGAACTGCGCACTGAACTGAGCGATTTCCTGAAGTTGGATGAAGCCGCACAGCTCGCGCAGACGCAAGCCGGTTTCGTCAACTTCTACCCGGATGACGCCATCAATCCTTATTTGTCCGCAGCCGCACGCGGCCCTTGGATCGTCACATTGAAAGGCGCGGTAGTGCACGACAACGGCGGCTACGGCATGCTCGGTTTCGGTCACAACAACGCAGCGATCGACGCCGCACTGGCACGTCCGCAGATCATGGCCAACGTGATGACACCGAGCGTGTCGCAGATGCGCTTCACCCAGGCGATGAATCGCGAACTCGGCCGCAACCGTGGGGCTAATCCCTATACGCAATACCTTGCATTGAACTCCGGTTCGGAATCGGTGGGCCTAGCCTGCCGTATTGCCGACGTCAACGCCAAGCTGATGACGGATGCGGGTGGCCGTTATGCTGGCCGCACCATCAAGCGCGCCGCTGTGAAAGGCGCCTTCCACGGTCGCACCGACAAGCCCGCGCTGTACTCCGATTCGTCGCGTCGCACGTATCAGCAGCATTTGGCGAGCTATCGCCACGAAGACACGCTGCTCACCGTTGCGCCGTATGACCTGGCGCAACTGGAAGCCATCTTTGCGGACGCTGATCGCCACGGCTGGTTCATCGAAGCGATGTTCCTGGAACCGGTGATGGGCGAAGGTGACCCGGGGCGCGCCGTGACGCCAGCGTTCTATCAGGCGGCGCGCGAACTCACCGAATCACACGGTTCGTTGCTGCTGGTCGATTCGATCCAGGCAGGACTGCGTGCGCACGGCGTGCTATCGATCACTGACTACCCTGGTTTTGAAAAGCTCGCGCCGCCGGATATGGAAACCTTCTCCAAGGCGCTCAACGCCGGTCAATATCCGCTGTCGATCCTGGCGGTGACCGAACGCACCGCCAACCTGTATCGCAAGGGTATCTACGGCAACACGATGACCGCCAACCCGCGCGCACTCGATGTAGCACTGGCAACGCTCGACCAGCTTACGGACGAAGTACGCATCAACATCCGCGTGCGTGGCAAGGAATTCGTCGACAAGCTCAACACGCTGAAGGACGAACTGGGCGGCCTGATCACCAAGGTGCAGGGCACCGGCCTGCTGTTCTCCTGCGAACTGGCTCCGCAGTTCAAGTGCTACGGCGCGGGTTCCACCGAGGAATACCTACGCGAACGCGGCCTTGGCGTGATCCACGGCGGCGCGAACTCATTGCGCTTCACTCCGCACTTCAAAGTCACCAGCGCAGAGGTGGATATGGTGATTGCCCATGTGCGCCATGCATTACTGGAAGGACCGCGCAAGAGCGAGGCACGGGCGGCGTAAGGGCCAATCAAAATACGCACATCATCCCGGTGCAGACCGGGATGATGTGCGCCTTATGCCAGCTTCCGGCACTGTCTAACCAAAAGCATAAAAGGCTTTTACCGACGTGCCTTCCCCTTGATCACACTCCAGCATAGACTGCCCCAGCCGGCACAATCGCCGGTCATAACTTCAGGAGGAAGCATCATGTCCATGCGTTTCAGCCTGCTCGCCGCCAGTGCAGTTCTGGCCCTAGCGACCACTACCGCCTTCGCCACACCGCAAAGCTCGTCCAGCACGGAGGGGCATTCCACCAAGTTGGGGCAATGCAGCCATGCCAATACCGGCAAGACCGGCGCCGACTACAAGAGCGCCGTCGACGCCTGCATGAAGGGCAACAACAGCGCCGCCTCCGCGGTCAAAGAGACGCAGCAGCAGAAAATGGCCAGGTGCAGCAAGGAGAATGCGGGCAAGAGGGGCGCCGACTACAAGGCTGCGGAAGCAGCCTGCTTGAAGGGTTCCTGAGCACACCAAACCTTGGTGAAAACGCGTATCAATGAGGGCGGCGCCAACGGGCGGCGCCCTTTTCATTTGCCGCTATGCTTTGGATATCTCCCTCGAAAACGCTCGCGACATGAAGATCGTTGAAGTCTGTCATCCCCTGATCCAACACAAACTCGGACTGATGCGCCGTGCCGGCATCAGCACCAAGGAATTTCGCGAACTAGCCTCGGAAGTCGGCTCGTTGCTGACTTACGAAGCGACCAAAGATCTGGAAACCATCGAAGCGCAGATCGAAGGCTGGGCCGGACCCGTGCGCGTGCAACAGATCAAGGGCAAGAAGATCACCATCGTGCCGATCCTGCGCGCTGGACTAGGCATGTTGCCGGGTGTGCTGGAGCTGATTCCAGCCGCCAAGGTCAGCGTGGTCGGCCTGCAGCGTGACGAACAGACGCTCAAGCCCATTGCCTATTACGAAAAGCTTACCGGCCGCCTGGACGAGCGCATCGCGCTGATCGTAGATCCCATGCTCGCCACCGCCGGAACGCTGGTTGCCACCGTCGACATGTTGAAAGCGGCGGGCTGCAAGCGCATCAAAGGACTATTCCTGGTCGCTGCTCCAGAAGGACTCCAACGCATTGAGGAAAGTCATCCGGACATCGAGATCTACGCCGCATCGGTTGATGAGCGGCTTAATGAGCATGGCTACATCTTGCCGGGGCTAGGGGATGCGGGAGACAAGATTTTTGGGACGAAGCCGTTGCACACGTAGGTTAATGGGATGGTCGCCCCCTCCTGAAACGGCATCCATGTGCCAGAGTGGTGTGACAACCACTTCAACCGGAAAGGGCGACCGCTATGAACCTTACAGCCATTGGAATCGATCTGGCAAAGAGCACGTGTTTCAACGGCACAGCGCGGATGAGCGTGGTCGTAAGGTATGGAGCAAGCAGCTAAAGCGTGGTCAGGTGCTGGCGTTTTTTGCCAATCACCGTCAGCACCTGGTTAAGGGTGGCACTGCGGTTGCCGGCGCGCCGCGCTCCACGATGGCATCGGTCAGCGCCCACAAGTCCTCGTGAGTAATCTCTACCCGTTTCTGGTTACCGAATTTCGGCTTCTGCCAGACGCCGAATCACCCCCACATTGTTGATAGTCAAATTTTGCTCAAAAAAATCATTGATTTGCACATACGCACATCTTCGATGCCATGAAAAATGCCGACGAATGCGACCGCCTTGACGATGAAAGCAGGTAGCGCGTACTGCGGTGCCCTAGCGAACAGCAGGCTACCAGCCACGTTGAGCTGTCCCTGGTTAATCAGATTCATATTGGTCAGCAACAGCGGCAGGGGCTGATTGTGCTGGACGAGCGGCTCGCCGAACTGCTGTTCGAAAAAGGCTTCGAAATAGGGCATGTCCACATCGCCCACGCCCAAGCCCGCCACGGGCGTTTCGTCGGCGTGCACCAAGCCCGCCTGCTGGAACAGGCGCTGGATTTCTTCGCGCGAGGTGGCGCGGCGTTTGTCCGAGCCGTTCTTCACCCAGATGGCGCCGTTCTTATCCATGTAGGGTTTGCTGACGCCTTCGGCAATGGTGACCACCATCACGGTGCCATTCGGGTGCGGCACGTTTTCGGTGAGCGGGTTCACAGCAGGCCGCACATTTTGCGATGCGCTGTTTGAGATGAGCTGATTCAGGCGGTCTATATCCACGCCAGACAAGCCCAGTACCGAGCCATCGTTCTGTACGCCAATGAAAAACTTCCCCCCTGCTGTGTTGCTGAAGGCGACGATCTCCGCCGCCAGCGCATCGGCATTGGTGAAGTTTTCCTTGAACTGATGGCGACTGTCTTCTCCCTGGCTAAGCAGGTCGAGTTTCCATAGGTTGTAAACCTCTTTACGTCGACTGAAGGCTTCCTGGCCTCCCTCCATGATGTTGATGATGGCGTCCTGTATTGGGCGGGCGTCGATGCTGCCGCTTTGCACTGCAACTTTCTCGTCCTGATAGCGGCAAGCGTGCACTTGCTCCGCATCACCCAGCACCGGGAAATTGGCGTTGTGGGTGGCGAAGATGAATTGGGCATGCGGCCTCATCTCGCGCAACAGCTTGATCACATCGTCGTAGATGGTCTGGTTGTCCAGATCGTCTTCCGGCTGGTCGATGATGATCACGTCGTTCTGTCGCTGGCTGAGCACGTACAGCAGCAGCGCGGAAGCGCGCTGCCCGAGCGAGTGGTGCTTCAGCTCTTTGCCGCGATAGCGGATGACGAAGCGATTGGGCACCTGCCTGGTGACAAACTCGACCAAGTTCTGCATGAAGGTCTTTTCGAAAACCTCTGGAGTGCTGCCCGCTTTGGCCAGCACACCCGGCAGGGCACGCAACAGGCCGCTGAAGTCAGCGTAATCCCTCTGGCTTTATGAGCAAGGTGGCTGTTCAGAACTCACCCGCGTCGAAGCAATCATGTTGGCCAAGATTGCACATCGGCATCAGGATCGCGTTATCCAATACGCTGGTACGCAGGCCGCAGAGCAGATCGCTGCCTTCGCCAGCGAATTGGAAGATCCGCTACCGCGATCACCTCACACAGATCCATTCATTGAATGGGTCGAGCACGAGCGCCTGACGCTTGCACCAGCCGTCGAACTCATCGACGCCACCCTAGGCAAGCTGGACTGGCTCATGCTCCCTGGGATTCGGGAGCGTGAAGCGGGTGCGATCGCAATGCCGCCGCCCGTATTCGCTATGTTCAATGTGCTCAAGAGCGACTTCATTCTCGCTCGTGATCTTGCATGGCGAGCGCTCGATGAGAGCGCATGGCCAGCGACGGGGCGATTTGGCGATACCCTAGATTATGCGACCTATGGCCCGGATGCATCTGCGCTTATCTTGGCGCATCGGACAGCCCTTGATCTGCTCGACAAGATCGCCGTAACGGCGAACCATTATTTCGAGCTTGGACAACCACCAAATAAGATCTATTTCGGCAAGCTATGGCGCCGGGACCTCGACAAAGTGACTGGCGTGCGCCCCCTCGCCGAGAAGGTTGAAAAGACGATTCGTGGGGGTGTCAGTGCGCTCTATGGCCTCGTGGAGCTTGCCGAAGATTACGACAGCAGCGCGGGCATTCTGCGTTCTCAAAAGGACCTCCGCAATGCGGGCACTCACCGATTCGTGGTGCTGCATGATTTTGGGGACCCAGCACACAGCAGACAGGCACCTGAAATCGAACGTCACCAACGGGAGCTGTTTATGCAGGAAGCACTGCGCGCTCTACGTGTTGCCAGGTCAGCGATCCAAATGCTCGCCCTTTCAATTTCGCAGCACGAACAAGTTTTGGCGCGACGGACAACCGGCATTGTTGGGTCACTGGTCGTCCCCGACCACGACTGGATTCGCGGGCGCGCTGAAGATATTTGAATGCCCCGCGCCCACTTGATAGGAAGTCAAGGGATCAAAGCCTGACGACCGCAACTCGGCACGAGTTGCGGCGCGCGGCCCTACGCCGGGACATACATCTAATTGAGAAACCACTGGCGAACAACCAACAAACACCTCTTCAGGCTAATGCTTCGAGTGGGATGAAGATCAGTCCATTTCTCCCTGGATAGCTGACCACCGCGTGCTCTCTCCATACTAAAACGGCCCTCGGGCCATTTGGCGCATCACCTAAGAATAGGCTTTTCTTTACTTGCAGCGAGGTCCGATCCAGCGCTACAAGTTCGCGATTATTTCTGTTTACCGACAGGAGCGAGTGACCCGTGAGGGCCTGTGACAAAGGGTCTGCCCACCGAAACGAATTATTCCAAGGACTCCGTGCAAAGCGAATGTCTTGAATCAGCTCACCGGAGTCGGCCTCCAGTACGCAGATACCTCGCATGGACTGAAACATGCCGGCATAGAGGCGATTGTAACGATCATCATAGGTGAGACACGCAGGGGTAGCATCGTCGGCTCTGCCATCAATAATCTCGGCAAGCTGCGAATTCCCGACGTATGCGTTCTGACTGAGATCGTAAATGGCCAAATAACAGTTGGCGTGTGGATACCCTCTTCCTTCGATATGCCCGCCCCGCTGGATGCCGACATAAAGGAGGGGGCGTACAGGATGCCTTAGCAGCGACATACAGCCCCTGCCACCGGTTGGATATGCAACAATCGTGAACGTATATGTCGCACTATCGATGATGTAGAACTGATTCAGACGATTGCTAGCAAAATAGACTGCCTTTTCGTCAGGTGACACCGCGAGCTGTCCCTCGCCACCGCCGGGCACAGCAATTCTCTTGACGATGGCATGCGTTGCTAGATCAATGACGAGAATCACGTCGGAGAAAACCTGACCCACAAACAGGCGGCCGTCCGCAATAGCTAAACTTCCCGGGGGATGACCTTGAATCTCGCACGCCCCGCTCTGTGGAGAAATCGTTTCGTATTTATCCAAGTCGATGGTACGGACAATCGTCTTGGAAGACGGATTGACAATCGAAATGCTTCGTCCCGCCCAGTTTGCGGTGACAATGAATTCGCCGTGCAAGAGTAAATCCTGTGGTTCAGCTCTTTCCGGAAACTGATAGATAGCCGTCCCTTCGTCCTGGCCGTCTAGCGCGAGCGGAATCTCCGACGCAGCAGCTATTGCTGTGCGAGCGAAATCTTCCAGCGAAGTTACCAGTGTGATATTCGTTCCGCGCGCAACATCCTGGGCGCCAGGCTGAAACCCTGCTTCGCTGATCATGATGCCGCGATCGGCACCAAGATCGTCGATGATGCTCTTGAGCGCGAGAACCTTTTCCTTGGGCACGCGACTTGTCCATAGCTTGCATTCGATTACCCAAGTACAAAGGATGCCCGAACGGACAAAAGTTACGTACACGTCAATGTCGTGTGCCGCACGGACACCTTTCGCTCGGTAGTCAACCTGAGCGTTGCACCCAAGGCGTCGAAAGACTTCTGCTGCGGCCTCTTGATAGGCTCGCCAATCTGGATAAGTCATGTTCTCCCCGAATTGGGATGCTTACGGCGATACAGTCGGTGCCTTCTGTGCGCGGTCCAACTTACGATGGATTAGGGAGACGAGCGTGAGAATATCGAGCGCATCTTGCTCAGACATCGGCCAGTTCGTCTTGGGCGCGTGAGCAAGCGGGTTACGCACGGCACCGAACAGGCCGATCAGCAGATTCGCAAAACCTTTCTGCTCGCTTTTTTCGGAATCAGTGGTGAGTGGCCCCAAGGCCAGAGTGGGCTGCTGACCGGCGAATGCCTTGTTCACCAGGTCAGCACCGTCGCCGGTGAGGCCGGAGAGCAATCGAATACGCTCCGCGACACCCTTGCTGGCCTCGAAGACGGCATGAAAATAGTTTTCATCCAGTAGTTCAGCTCGACAATAGCTCAGAACTTCTGCATGTACGCTTCGGCTTTCCAGTGCCACCTTCAGCCGACCCGCACGCGCACGCGCCGCATCCAAGGTCGTTGCCTTATCGGCATGTCCGACCTTGCCATCCTCTCGAACGTAGAAACCCGAAAACGCCAACACAACGTTGAGTTCATCGCGCCGCCAAGCGAACGAGCCTGGGTCTCGTGCGTAGCTCACCGGATTCATCGCACGGTTGATGAACATGATGAGGTGATTGCCGACCTGATGTTGGTTCTGTACGCCGGCCAATGCATTGAACAGTCGCTTCCATTTAGTAATGCCTGGCGACGGGTCAGCTACCTCTATCTCTTGCAGCAGCCTCTCGATCTGCGTACCGCTCAAGCCCCGATCGGTATCGGCAAGAACTCGGCATGCAGCTTCAAGGTGCTGCGAGTTGAACGGCGGGATGCGTGTCATGATCTATCTCTTTATCGCCTATCAAGCCCATTCGAGCGCGGTGATAATTGCGCGCCCCTCCGTACCAACCTCCACAAACAACGCGTGCTCGTAGCCGAGCTGCTGCTTGTAGCCCCGAAGTTTTCGTAGGTCGATCTGTCGGTCAACGCGGCTCGTCGATTTCTTGAACTCCAAAACGAGATGATTCTGTCTTGTACCCCGCCGATGCACGATCACATCCGGAAATACTGTCTTCGCCTCATCGTCCTCGCAGTCGGGGTAAAGCTCTAGATGCCCGAGCCTCTTGGGTTCTGTGCCATCCCTGTTGTATTCGCAGTCCACGGTCCAGTCAGCGCACCGACGTTGGAGATACATCGCGAATCGAAAGGTGATGGAACGTTCGTTAGCGTCGATGCCGAGTAAGTCACGGTCATTGAGGAGTAGTTCGGACAGCACACGCGCCACAGCCTCACCCGGTGCATGCCGGTTGAGATATTGAATTTGTTCGGCGGACAGTGCCATTGCCGTGCTCGCATCTAGTCAAATACCAATGGGCTAACGAAGGCTCACGCCGAAGGGCGCATGCACTGATCGAAATGCCGTCAGGATTTCTCGTCTGGCCTTATCCAGTTCGTCCGCAACACCTTGCGAGAGCATGTACGTGGGGCAATCCGGCTGGCCGCATCCACAGTGTCTGATCTCCCCCTCCCTAAGGCGAGTCACGAAGATGCGACGCAGCTCGTCGACCTGACGAACTACTTTTTCGAGCACTCCTCGGATGCGTTGATCTCGGAGATGATGGATCGACGGGATACGCCTGATCTCGTCACCCTCACGAGTGCGCCATACACCGGTATTGAGGGCGCCGATAGTGTCCTCGATCGCCTGCTGAAAAGCAGGCAGGGAGCTTTCCTGATGAAACGGTGTATAGAAGACCGGCCGATCGAACACAGCCGCCATGAGTTGCAGCGTCTCGGCATCTGAGAGATCGGGAAAATCATCTACAAACTTGCGGATCTCTACCCCGGCATCCGGAAACTCGATGCCTTGGACGAATCGGTGTAACAGGTATTCAGCGCGAAGCCGCAGGTTTTCCTCGAACTCAACGCCAGACCATATCGTTACATACGCAACACCCAAATCCGCTGCAGCTTGCTCGATCCGGGTGCGGCTGGTGTCCGAAACAGCGCCACGAGAGACGAACTTGAAGGCATCTGGCGTTCCACCAAAAGCCTTCACCGCCTTTCCCATGTCTGCCTTGGCCTTCGCCAGCGTCAACGTATCCCGGTTGGCGCATTGGATGATGGTCTTACGTGACGGTCGGCCATCAAAAGGTTCGACGCCGGAGATGTCCCGCCCCTGGTCGCCTCCCGATTGGCCGCGCCAAGCCAAATCACGCCAGCCTGCGCGCACGTGGTACGCAAAGACAAGGCGCTCGAACTGGATTCCGCTGTAGTCCTCGAAATGAATCGGAGAAACCGTCACCGTCGCCATGTCCCCACCCTTTCCGTAGCTATCTATTCCTCAATACGCTCCACTACGCCCCAATGAGTTTCCGCGATAGCCAATGAAAGCCACCATTACTTCGTGCGGCAACGAACTTAGCAGCGCCGAGCACTCACGGAGGGCAATATGGAGAATAACCCGTCACCACTCATTAGCCGAGGCAACGATGCCACGGAGCACGCGAACCCCGTATCCGCCCCGTTGCCCGGTTCTGACGCCTACGACGATATCCCGCAGTTTCCAAAGCACTGTGTTTTGCCCTTCCGCCGCACCATCCGGCGCCAAGAATTGCGGCAAATCGTCCCCTTAGCCGAGACGACGATCTACGAAATGGAACGCCGGGGAGAGTTCCCGCGCCGCTTCAACCTGACACCACGCTGCGTCGTGTGGGACTTGGCCGAAGTGGAAGCCTGGATCGAGCAGCGCAAGCAAACTCGTCGCGGTAGCGTCTCGAAGCCGGATGTCCATCTACGAAAAACTCGCCCTGTCCGGGCGGGTTCGAGTGAGGGATGAAACCGAGCTACAGCGCTCATCCAACCAAGGCTTGCAGTTCCTTGGACGCCGAGCGCGGCAAGCGCTGGCCTTCCTTCGCCACGTTGACCTGTAGGGCCACCCGCGATACATCGAGCACGTCCTTGGCCAGCGCGTAGCTGCCCTTGGCCTGCAACCAGGTCAGCACGTCCGCCAGGTGCCAGATCGACGCGCTGCCCTCATGCACCGGCGCCGGAAAGCTGCTCGGATGCGCCAGCATCAGCTTGCGCATGTTCTGCCGCGACACGCCGACGATCTCGGCCACGTCGGTCAGGCCGACCAAATCCGGCGCCACCTCGATCAGCTTTGCCGACGGTACCGCGCGGCGCACGTCCGCCAATGCGCTGCGCACGGCGGCGCCGGCGTCGGCCGCTTCGCGGGTGAACTCCAGCGCCAGGCGCCCCGGCTGCCCGATGCCGACCAAAGCATCGTCGCAGCCAGCTTCGCCCAAGCGCTCAACCAGCGCTCCCGGGTCGCTATCGTCGTCGGCGAGTTGGTACTTCAGGGTGAAGGTGTATTCCATCGCTCTACTCCTTGGCACCGCCGTCAGCCTCGCGCTGCTTGCGATGCGTGGTGCAGTTGTCCACGACACGCCGCAAGGCACGTGCGTGGTTGCCTGGGTTCTTCGGCGTGCTCCATACGCTGGTGATGCAGAACTCGCCGCAGCGGCATTCTTCATCGTTGTACGGGCAATACATCCGCCCCCAAGCATGGCTGCCGCCAACTTCGACGCGCCAGCCCTGCCCTTCGGCGTACCTGAGAGCTTCCTCGACCTCTTTCTTCGGATGAGGGGAACGAGCCATCAGTGATCTCCAGTATGGGGATAGTCGACAAGGTTGTCAAATGACAACCTTGTCGCTATTTCAGGCAATTGCGCTCAACGCCGGCACGACCACGTTCTTCGGCAACAGCTTCGGCACGTAGGTCTGCCCGCCGCCCCAGGCATCGACCAGGTTGGCCCACTCTTGCAGCATGTGACGCCGTTGCTCCGCGTACTCGGCCTTGTTGTAGACCGAGCGCGAGGAACGTCCGTCCTCGTGCGCCAAGCACTTCTCGATCCAGTCGCGGTTGAAGCCGATTTCGTTCAACAGCGTCGAGCCGGTACGGCGCAGATCGTGGACGGTGAACGGTTGTAGCGGCAGCCCCTTGGTCTTTGCAGCTTCTGCCACGAGTTGCGTGACGCGATTCAAGGTCGCATTGGACATGAACCGCTCGGCATCGTAACGAGAAGGAAAAACGAACCTTGAGCCGGCCGCGCAGGCGTGCAACGTCACGAAGATGTCGAGCGCCTGACGCGACAGGTAGACCACGTGTGGGTTGCGCCCTTTCATCCGCTGTTTCGGGATCGTCCAAGTTTTGCTCTCGAAATCGACCTCATCCCAAGTGGCCTGAATCAGTTCGCTCTTGCGCACCAACGTCAGCAGGATCAGGCGCAGCGCCAGCTTGATGGTCGGATAGGTCGCCACTGATTCCATCTGTTGCACAAACAGTCGGATTTCCAGAGGCGACAAGGCCCGATCCTTCGGTACGAAGGTGGCGATCGAGGCCGCTCCCACGCTGTCGGCGGGGTTGTCCACCTTTTCGCCGTGGGCGATGGCGTAGACATAGACCTGCTTCACGATGTCCCGAATCTGGACCGCCGTGGCGGGCTCCCCGCGTTCCTTGACCTTGTTGCACAAGGCTCGCAGGTCTTCGGCCTGGATCTCGGTCAGTAGGCGGTTCTGGAAGACCGGCAGGATGTCCCGGTCGATGATGTGCTTGCGCATGACGCGCGTGCTGTCGGCCAATCGTGCATTGGCCAGCCACGTCTCCATCGCCGTGCCGAAGGTCTTGATGGCGACCACCCGGCGCTTCTCGCGCTGCTTTTCGAGCGCAGGCGAGATGCCCTTGAGCACGGCTTTGCGCGCGTCCAGGAGCAGTTCGCGTGCCATCGCCAGTGAGATGCCGCCGGGGCCGTAGCGCCCGAGGGTCAGCGTCTCGCGGCGGCCGTTGAGGCGGTAGTCGTAGCGGAAGGTGACAGTGCCGCCAGGCGATACCGTCACGTACATTCCGTCCCGGTCAGAAGCCTTATAAATCTTGGACTTAGGCTTCAGATTTCGTAGTGCAGCGTCAGTGAGCATCGAGGTTTCCTCCGGCTTTTGACGGCTTTACCGTCAGGCTTTACCGTCAAGGACCTGGAGACCTGCTGATGCCCGGAAAGCCGTATAAAACAAGCTTTCCCGAGAAGGCTTTTACCGTCAAAGACGGTAAAAGTCTGAATAGTGAACGAGAATGTCTTAATCCGGCCTCGATTTTTACCGTCAGCTCTACCGCCAACTTTTTCTGCTGGCCGGCGATAGTCACCGATAGCTGCCGCAACGTATTTATTTTAAAATCAATACGTTACGGCACTTTTTCGATAGCTAGCGATAGTCCTCGAAGGACGTAAATTCACTCCCACTCAATGGTAGCGGGTGGCTTGCCACTTATGTCATAAACAACACGAGATATACCATGTAACTCATTGATAATTCTATTTGATACTTTGCCAAGGAACTCATGCGGCAGGTGTGCCCAGTGGGCGGTCATGAAGTCGATGGTTTCGACTGCGCGCAATGCGATCACCCATTCGTACGCACGGGCGTCACCCACCACGCCTACCGACTTCACCGGCAGGAACACCGCGAAGGCTTGACTGGTGCTGTCGTAAAGATCGGCTTTGCGTAGCTCTTCGATGAAGATGGCATCGGCACGCGCGAGCAGTTCGGCGTATTCGGCTTTCACTTCGCCGAGGATGCGTACGCCTAGACCTGGGCCCGGGAACGGATGGCGGTAGACCATTTCGCGCGGCAGGCCAAGCTCCACACCGATGTGGCGCACTTCATCTTTGAACAGTTCGCGCAACGGCTCGACCAGCTTGAGCTTCATATGCTCCGGCAAACCACCTACGTTGTGGTGGCTTTTAATCACGTGCGCTTTGCCGGTCTTGCTACCAGCCGATTCGATCACGTCAGGATAGATGGTGCCCTGTGCTAGCCACTTCACCTGGCCGTGACCGGCTTCGGTGATCTTGGACGATTCTTCGTCGAAGATTTCCACGAACAAGCGGCCGATGATCTTGCGCTTGGCTTCCGGATCGGCCACGCCTTCCAGCGCCTTGAAATAACGTTCGGCGGCGTTGACGCGGATCACCTTCACGCCCATGTGCTCGGCCATGGTGGCCATCACCTGATCGCCTTCCTGCCAACGCAGCAGGCCGGTGTCAACGAAGACGCAGGTCAGCTGGTCGCCGATGGCACGATGCAACAGTGCGGCGACGACGGACGAATCCACCCCGCCGGACAGGCCGAGCAACACATGATCCTTGCCGACTTGCTCGTGTACGCGTGCGATCTGGTCGTCGATGATGTGCGCTGCGGTCCATAGTGTCTGGCAAGCACAGATTTCGGTCACGAAACGCTTGAGCAAAGCATTGCCCTGCTTGGTGTGTGTCACTTCCGGATGGAATTGCACACCGTACCAGCGCTTGGTTTCGTTGGACATGGCTGCCACCGGAATGCGATCGGTGACAGCCGTGACGGTGAAGCCGGGCGGCGCCTTGGCAACGTGATCACCGTGGCTCATCCATACATCCAGCGTGTGGCTGGAATCGTGATCGCTAAGGCCGGCGAAGAACTGGTCCACGGCAACCACATCAACACGTGCATGCCCGAACTCGCGCACATCGGCCGCTTCCGTTGCGCCGCCTAGTTGCGCGGCCATGGTCTGCATGCCGTAGCAAATGCCGAGAATCGGCAAGCCCGCATCGAACACCTCCTGCGGCGCCTTGGGTGCGCCATGCACGGTGGTGGATTCCGGTCCACCGGAAAGGATGATGCCCTTGGCGCCGAATGCAGCGATGTCGGCCGGATTGTGATCCCAGGCCCAAATTTCGCAGTAGACGCCGATCTCGCGGATGCGCCGCGCGATCAGTTGCGTGTACTGCGCGCCGAAATCGAGGATGAGGATTTTGTCGCTGTGGATGTTGTGTGTCATGCGGGACTCGGGACTCGTCAATAGCCGTGAATCGGAAATCGAGAATCGGAAATCGTAAGAGCACAGCAACGACGAGCTTGCCGATTATCGCTCTTCGCTATTTACGACTCCCGATTGACGATTCCCTCGATCAGGAATTCAGCCGATAATTCGGCGCTTCCTTCGTAATCTGGATGTCGTGCGGATGGGCTTCGGTCACGCCGGCCGAGGTCACCTTGACGAATTGCGCCTTGGTGCGAACGTCATCAATGGTGACTGCACCGAGATAGCCCATCGATGCACGCAGCCCACCGATCAACTGGTGAATGATGTTGCGCAGCGGGCCACGATACGGCACGCGCCCTTCGATGCCCTCCGGCACGAGCTTGTCGGCGTCGGCTTCGTCCTGGAAGTAGCGATCCTTGGAACCGAGCGCCATCGCGCCAAGCGAACCCATGCCGCGGTAGCTCTTGTAGGAACGGCCCTGGAACAACTCGACCTCGCCCGGGGATTCTTCGGTGCCGGCAAACATGGAACCGAGCATGACGGTGGAAGCACCGGCAGCGAGCGCCTTCGGGATATCGCCGGAGTAGCGGATACCGCCATCGGCGATCAGCGGGATCTCGTCCTTCAGCGCGGTGGCAACCATATCGATGGCGGTGATCTGCGGCACACCCACACCCGCGACCACACGCGTGGTGCAGATGGAGCCGGGGCCTACGCCCACTTTCACCGCATCCACGCCGGCATCAAGCAAGGCACGTGCGGCTTCGCCGGTGACGATGTTGCCGGCGATCAGCTGCACTTGCGGGTAATGCTTCTTCACCCAGGCGGCGCGCTCGATCACGCCTTGCGAATGACCGTGTGCGGTATCCACCACGATCACGTCCACGCCGGCATCGACCAATGCTTCGACACGCTGTTCGGTATCGCCACCGACGCCGACGGCGGCGCCCACCACGAGGCGCTCGTGCGTATCCTTGGCGGCGTTGGGATTGTCGCGGGCTTTCTGGATGTCCTTGACGGTGATCAGGCCGCGCAACTGGAACGCGTCGTTCACCACCAGCACTTTTTCGATGCGGTTTTTGTGCAGCAGTTGCAGCACTTCATCCTGGCCGGCGCCTTCGCGCACGGTGACCAGCTTTTCCTGGCGCGTCATGATATTGCGCACCGGATCATCGTGCTTGCGTTCGAAGCGCAGATCGCGGCTGGTGACGATGCCAACCAGTTGCTCGCCTTCCACCACCGGCACGCCAGAGATGTTGTGCGCGCGAGTGAGCTTGAGTACGTCGCGGATGGAAGTGTGTGGACCGACGGTGATCGGGCTGCGGATAACGCCGGCTTCGAACTTCTTCACCAGGCGCACTTCGGCAGCCTGCTGGTCGGCGGTCATGTTCTTGTGGATGATGCCGATGCCACCGTTCTGCGCCATGGTGATGGCAAGGCGGGCTTCGGTAACGGTGTCCATGGCGGCAGACACGATGGGGATATTCAGTCGAAGGTTTCGCGTGAATCGTGTGGAAGTGTCCACGTCACGTGGCAAAATCTGGGAGTTGGCCGGGACAAGGTAGACGTCGTCGTAGGTGAGGGCTTCGGCGAGGATACGCATGCGAAAAGTCTCGCTCCAAAGAGGAAATTATACGCAGTAGTGGCTGATGATGCGACGATTTTCTCCCTACTTTCCGCTGGAAAGAGGGAGAAAATCAGGGTTCGCGCGCCTCTGCGGCTTCCAGCGTATTTTCCATCAAGGTGGCCACCGTCATCGGACCAACGCCGCCAGGCACTGGGGTAATCCAGCTTGCCCGCTGCGATGCCATGTCAAAATCGACATCGCCCACCAGTCGTCCGTCGTCGAGACGATTGATGCCCACATCCACCACCACAGCACCCGGCTTAATCCATTCGCCCTTCACCAGCCCAGGCTTACCCACGGCAACGACGAGAATATCGGCCTGCCGTACATAGCTTTCCAGATGGCGAGTGAAACGATGGCAACAGGTGGTGGTGCAGCCGGCAATCAACAGTTCCAGCGCAAGCGGGCGTCCCACATGGTTGGAAACACCAACGACCACCGCATGCTGTCCACGCACCGGACGATCGGTATGGCCGAGCAAGGTCATCACACCCTTGGGCGTACACGGGCGCAGACCAAAGCGGCGCAACGCAAGACGGCCGACATTGACCGCCTGGAAGCCATCCACGTCTTTGTTCGGATCAATGCGGTCGACCAACGCATCCTCGTCGATATGTTCCGGCAGCGGCGACTGCACCAGAATGCCGTGCACGACTGGGTCGGCATTCAATCGGTCGATGAGCGCGAACAGCTCTTCCTGAGTGGTGCGCGATGGCAAGTCGTAATCGAAAGAACGAAACCCTACCTGATGGCAGGCCTTGCGTTTGTTGCGCACGTAAACTGACGATGCCGCATCATCACCGACCAGCACCACGGCCAGTCCGGGCTCGATCTCACCCTGGGCCGTGCGCTCGCTGACGCGCTTGCCGATGCGCTCCAGCAGTTCCTGCGCGATGCGTTTGCCGTCGAGGACACGTGCGCTCATAGGTGTTTTCCTGTCCCGCAAAGCGAGACATTATCCCGACTACCTCTTGCCCGCACAAATCGATGACTGATCTTCGTAACCCCTGAACACAGCGTTCTGGCTGCAACCTGGGCATTCGGGATCGCGCGGCAAGCGTGTTTCGCGAAAATGCATGCCTAACGTGTCGATGGACAACAAGCGGCCGATCAAAGGTTTGCCGATACCAAGAATCAACTTCAGCGCCTCTGTCGCTTGCAGCAAACCGACGATGCCGGGCAGCACGCCGAGCACACCTGCTTCGCTGCAGTTGGGCGCATCCGCCGCCGAGGGTGGTTCGGGAAAGAGACAGCGATAGCACGGCGAATCTGCACACTGCGGATCGAACACGCTGACCTGTCCGGTGAAGCGCTCAACCGCACCGTAGACCATCGGCATATTCAAGCGACGTGTTGCCGCGGCGAGCAAGTAACGAGCAGGAAAATTGTCCGCACCGTCGATCACCAGATCGTGCCCATCCAACAAATTTTCGACGTTGTCGGCGCGCAGGTGTTCGTTGCGAGGTTCCACCCGGATGCGCGGATTAAGTGCTGCCAATGTCATGCGCGCCGATTCGGTTTTGGCCATGCCGACGCGTGCGTCGGCATGAATGACTTGGCGATGCAGATTCGAACGCTCGACACGGTCATCGTCGATCAGCGTGAGCTGCCCTATTCCTGCCGCCGCGAGATAGAGCGCAGCGGGTGCACCCAAGCCACCTGCCCCAAGCACCACGACCTTCGCCTGCTGGAGCTTCAGTTGCCCTGCTTCACCCACCTGCGGCAAACACAGTTGGCGTGCGTAACGCTCCGTTGCATCCGCATCAAGATGGCTGCCAGCCGTCACCGGCAAGCCTTCGCTTTTCCAACGTTCGAAGCCGCCGACGACGGAAGCTACGTTGTGGTAGCCCATGCGCTGCAGGGCTTCGGCTGCAAGCAGCGAGCGGCGACCGCTGGCGCACACAGCGAGGATCGGGCGATCGCGGTTGGGTTCGTTGTCTTCGATGCGCAATTCGAGGAAGCCGCGTGATAAGCCCAGGGCACCTGTGGGCGAACCGGCGGCGCGTTCGCCGTCTTCACGTACGTCGATCAGCAAAGCGCCTTGTGCCTGCCAGGCGAAGGCTTCTGCGGGAGAAATTTCGACTACCCGCTGGCGGAGAGCGGTTAGCCAAGTGTCGCGGTCGAGAGGAAAGTTCATACCGACAGTCTAGTAGAGGCGCCCCTCATGGCCGTCCAGTTATAGCCCTCAGGTTGTGACCACACGGGTAGCCACCCTGTGCCTGTCCCTACGATACGCCATTCAGCGCTTGCGCTTCTTCATCTCGCGAATCATGCGCTGCCGCTTGCGCTGCTGCGCCTCGGTAAGCGCGTTTCTTTTGCCGGCATAGGGGTTGTCACCATCGCGGAAATCGATGCGGATCGGCGTGCCTTCCAGCTTGTAGCGCTGGCGGAAGAAGTTTTCCAGGTAGCGCCGATAAGCCGGGGCGATGTGCTTGGTGCGGCTGCCATGGATCACGATAGTGGGCGGATTGTTGCCACCCGGATGGGCAAAGCGCAGCTTGGGTGCGTGGCCACGCACCAGCGGCGGCTGGTAGCTTTCGTAGGCGCGCTCGAGTGTGCAGGTGAGATCCGAGGAACCCAGCTCCCGCGTGGCCGCGGTGTGCGCGCGCACAATGACGCGCATCAACTCTCGCAAGCCAGAGCCATGCAAGGCGGAAATGAACACTTGCTTGGCCCAGTCGACAAACACCAGGCGACGTTCGAGTGCGCGCTGGCATTGTTCGCGCTGGTAGGCATCCATGCCATCCCACTTGTTGATGGCAATCACCAGCGCCCGGCCCTCGTCCAGCACATGGCCGATGAGCGTGAGATCTTGGTCGGACAGGTTTTCGCGCGCATCGATCATCACCACCACGACCTGCGCGGCCGCCATCGATTGCAGCGTCTTGATGACGCTGAACTTCTCGATAGCTTCTTCGACACGCGACTTGCGTCGCACGCCGGCGGTATCGATCAGGGTGTAGCGTTTGCCGTCGCGCTCCAAAGGCACGCGGATCGGATCGCGCGTAGTACCCGCTACGTCGGAAACGATCAAGCGATCTTCGCCAAGCAGGCGATTGATCAGGGTCGACTTGCCGGCATTGGGTCGGCCGACGATAGCAACACGAATACTGTCGTCGTTTTCGAGCCCCAACTCTTCATGCGCATCTTCCGGCAACAGCGGCAGGACGGCGGCAATCAGTTCTTCCGTACCGCGGTTATGCGCGGCGGAAAGCGGCAAGGTCTGAGCGATGCCGAAAACGGTGAAATCGGCCAGTGCGTCCTGCAGGTCAAGGCCATCGGTCTTGTTGACCGCGACGATGATCGGCTTGCCGCTGCGGCGCAACTCGTGGAGGATGCTGCGATCCTGCGGCAGCAGGCCATCGCGCGCATCGACCACGAACACGAGCAGGTGCGCCTCGTCGATAGCGAGGCGCACCTGCTGTGCGGTGAGTGCGTCGAGGCCTTCGTCGACACCGGACAAACCACCGGTATCGACGACGACAAAAGCACGCTCGCTAGTACGGCAGACGCCATAGTGACGATCGCGAGTGACGCCCGGCATATCAGCCACCAGGGCGTCGCGGCTACGCGTCAGCGCGTTGAAAAGGGTCGATTTACCAACGTTGGGACGACCAACCAGAGCGATAACGGGTAGCACGAATCATGGTTCCAGGGATTACTTAGCGCCGATGCGATAAGCGGCGAGGTGACCTTCGACATCCTCGACGTAGACCAGATCGCCAGCGACTACCGGCTGCGCACGGACGGCCTTCTTGGAAAGGCGCTCACGACCGGCCAGCGCGCCGTCACCCACCTGCAACCAGTGCACGTAGCCTTCGATGTCGCCAACCACCACGTAATTGCCTTGCACGGCCGGTGCTGTTATCCAGCGATACTTGAGGTTGTCGTTTTTCCACATATCAGCACCGCTGCTCTTGTCGAAGGCCCACACCTGCGAATCGGTGTTGGCGCCAAACAGACTGTTGCCGCTCGCAGCCAGCGAGGTATAGGTGGGGAACGGACGCGTCCACAGCGGACGGCCACTGGGACCATCGATCGCCGTGAGGTTGCCATGGTAAGCGGCGGCATAGAGCGTGCTGCCATCGAGCAGAACGCTGCCGTCGGCGTCGTTCATGCGGTCGATATCCGTACGGCCTTCGCCGCTCGCCAGCTTTTGCTCCCACAGCTTTTCGCCGTTGTCCAGGCGCAGCGCCGTGAGCTTCCCGTCGTCGCTGCCGAAGAACACCACGCCGTTGGCAACCAGCAGCGGACCATTGCCGCGCAAGCTGAGCAGAGGCACGTTGCCCTGGTCATTCACCCAACGGCGCTCGCCGGTGTTGCTGTCCAGGCCGTACACGCGACCATCCTGGGTGCGCACGATGGTGAGCGGGCTGGCAATCGCTGGTGAGTCAATCACTTCCGAAGGTAGGGTACTGGTCCAGCGCTCGCTGCCGTCTTTCACATTGAGGCCATAGACATGGCCATCCAGGGTGCCGATCACCAACAAATCGCCCGATACCGCGGGGCCGCCGGAATAGAAAGCATCCTTGCGATGCTTGTCGCCCCAGCCGAACCAACCATGGGTGCGTGACTTGTGTTCCCAGATGGTTTTGCCGGTGGCTGCGTCGTAAGCACCCACCACGCCATCCGTGCTAGCTGCGTAGAGCACATCACCCACTACGGTCGGCTCCATGCGCACACCGCTAACACCAGCGCCGTGACCAACGCGCGTTTTCCACACCCGCGTTACCTGCACCGTGGGTTTGAAATCCTTATCCAGCGGGGTGGGTGGCTGGATGTTTTCTTTTTTGAAGGAATGACAGCCCGCGAGCGCCAACAGCGAAGCGGTCAGTACGATCAGCCCAAAACGTTTCATGCACCCTGCTTCCCGGCCGTGGCCAGATCGTCGATTTTCAATTGCACTTCATTGTTCTGCTGCGCATTCGGACCCATGGCCTTCACCGCGGCCTGGTACGCCTTGAGCGCATCCTCGCGCCGTCCAAGCTTGACCAGCACATCGCCGCGCAGTTCCTGGCTCGCGATCGCATAACTGTCGGTCGGCATGAGATCCAGTGCGTTCAGAGCATCCTTGGCATTGCCCTTAGCCAATTGCACGTGAGCGATACGCAGTTCCACCAGGGCCTTGAGTTCCGGGCTGGGGGCATGCTGCTCGGCCCACGAAAGTGAATCGAGCGCCTTGTCGTACTGTTTGGCCTCAACCTGGCGACGTGCACGGTCGCTGACCGCGAACATCGCATAAGGCGTATCGGCGTAATCGTTCATCAACTGCTGGATCAATACATCGGTGGCATGGGTGTTGCCGGTGTCGATGACGGACTGGAGTTGCTGGTAGAGGCCGGAAGCGACCGTCTGGTACCCAACACGATGGTTGCGCCACTGCTGGTAACCAAAGATGGCAATCAAGCCGATGACGACACCCACAACGATCGACAGACCATTCTGTCGTAGCCATTTTTGTACGCGTTCGCTTTGTTCGTGGTCGTCGTATGCATCAAATGCCATGCAATCACCGTATCGCAAGAGACGCCATCAGGCGCCAGAAAGGGTGTTCTTTAAGCCGCCGCGGTCCGGCGACAGCCGGCATTGCCGTCCTAGGAACGGACAATGCGCAAGCATAACCGATCGAGGATGATCGAGGGGCGCCAGGCGCCCTCGTCTTCAGGCTCCCGTAGGGGCGGCTTTACCATCCTGGATATCGACGCGGAAGTGGGCCACGTTGGCCCTGCGGTACGCATCCAGCGTCACTGGCTGGTCATCGACATTGACCTGCGCGCCTGTTGCGTTGCCGATGCGCACTTCAAGCGGCTGGTCGCTGTGATAGGTCTTGGCGGTGCCCGCCGGAAGCAAACCATATTCCAGCCGTGAACCATCCTTGCCGATCACTTCCACCCAACTGCTGTTGGGGAGACTGAGTGTGAGGCTGTGATTGCCGCTACCCACGCTGGTCGGATCGCCGGCATTGCCCGACGGCGGCGTGATGTTGACATCGCTGTCCAAGTTCGGCACCGGCACCATCGACGCCAGCAACGGCTGCTGCTCGGCCGGATGCACCACCGAGGCGGCGGAAATCGGTGCCGCCGGAGTCGCCTGGGCCAACGCGTCGACATTGCCCACAGGAACCTTCGCCGTGCTGCCGGGCGATGCCGGAATCGGTGGTGGCGCATCCTGCTGTGCAACGGGTGCGGCATCCAACGGCGCCAGATGGCTCACATCATGCGTGAGGGTGCCGCGCATGCCGAGCCACACGATGGGTACGGCAATGACCAGGGTCAGCACCATATAGGTGGCCGCCGTGGCATAGCGATCCAGCAGGTAACGCGAATGCGACACGCCACCGGTAGCCACCAGCGGAGGCTGGCTTGGCTTTAGCCCGGCTATGGCTGTCTCGGTTTCCGCCTCGTCGATATCCAGGTAACGCGCGTACTTGCGGATGTAACCCTCCAGATAGATCTGGTAGTCAATACCGTCGAACTCATTGTTTTCGAGCTGACGCAGCACACGTACCGGCAGGCGTAGAGCGTGGCCGCAGGTTTCCAGATCTAGACCCCGCACCTCACGAACGGCACGCAGGTGCGAACCAAAGCCGGAGGCTACGTTGAAACGAAATTCGGCAGCGTTCTGATCCATGTTCGCTGCGGTCACGGCGGGTGTCTCGGAGGTGGTTTCCTCCTGGCCGGCCGGATTGGACTGCTTGGAAATCATGGGCGTACGGTTTGATTGAGGGCTTGCGCCTGTTCCGAATCCGGGAACTGACTGAGTAGCCGTTTGCTGTAATGATGGGCAGCGTCCGTGTTGCCCAAATGAGATTCGATTTCGTAGCCAAGCTTCAGCGAGTCGGGGTTGGACTGGCCTAGCGCGTCAAAGCGCTGCAGGAAGGCACTGGCATCGAAGTAGCGCCCGTTGAGGTAAAGCAGATTGGTGAGCTGCAGCAGCGCCAAGGGATTGCCCGGGTTGCGCTTCACCGCTTCACGCAGGCTGGCTTCTGCCCCCACGCGGTCATTGATCTGGAGCTGACATCCGCCCTTGTTGGCAAACGCCACATCCGGTGTCTGGTAGAACGGATCGGCAATAGCCTTGTCGAAATAAGGCAGCGCTTCCCGCACCTTGCCCTCATGGCACAGGAACTGGCCAAGGTTGTTATTGGTATCGCCCTTGTCCGGTTGCAGTTCGACCGCGCGACGGTAGTGAATTTCCGCATTCGGCATGTCGTTGATGCGCTCATAGATATACGCCATCACCGTCTGTGCCGGAACAAAGGTGGGATCTTCGCTGACCGCAATCTTCACCTTCTCCAGCGCGCCCTCCATCTTGCCGATCTCAATGTAGTGCTGCGCCAGGCGTGTATGCACATCCGCAGCGCTCTGTGCTTTCTCCGCCTTGGTTTGCTTGGGCAATTGGGGATCGGGATTGGCCAGCGGCGGCTGGATCACAGCGGAGCGGTGACACCCTGTCAATGCGAGGGCAAGACAGATACCGAGTAAAACACGATCACGCCGCATCAGCTGCATCCTCGGCCAGACGTTTCTGGAATTCGGCCTGACGACGCGTGCGATCGAGCACCTGGCCCTTGAGCTGGCCACAGGCTGCATCGATATCGTCGCCGCGGGTGCGACGCAACATGGTCAGGATGTTGGCGTTGAGCAATTGCGTCTGGAAGGCGCGGATAACGTCCGGCTCCGAGCGCTCGAAGCGCGTGCCCGGGAACGGATTGAACGGGATCAGATTGACCTTGCATGTCGGCAGGCGACGCATCAGCTTGATCAGCTGGCGCGCATGCTCGGGTTGATCGTTCACGCCCTTCATCAGCGTGTATTCGAAAGTGATCGACGTGCGCGGCTTGCGCGCAATCCAGCGCTGGCAGGAGGCGATCAGCTCGGCGATCGGATAACGCTTGTTGAGCGGCACCAACTCGGTGCGCAATTCGTCGTTGGCGGCGTGCAACGACACGGCCAGCGAAACGTCGATCGTTTCGGACAGTTTGTCGATCATCGGCACCAGGCCGGCGGTGGATAGCGTGACGCGCTTGGAGGCCAGGCCAAAGCCCAGATCATCGCGCATCAGGCTCATCGCCTTCACGACGTTGTCGAAGTTCAGCAGCGGCTCGCCCATGCCCATCATCACTACATTGGTGATGCGGCGGTTCTGGTGTGTGACATTGCCTAGGTATTTCGCGGCCACCCACATCTGGCCGATGATTTCAGAGGCGGCCAGGTTGCGATTGAAACCTTGCGTGGCAGTGGAACAGAACTGGCAGTTCAAGCCGCAACCCACCTGCGAGGACACGCACAACGTGCCACGGGTGGGCTCGGGGATGTAAACCGCTTCCACGGCGTTGCCGCCGTCCATGCCCAGCAGCCACTTGTGCGTGCCGTCTGCGGCGCCCTTGTCGAACATCGTCTTGGGCGGACCGATGTAGCAAGCGGCCTCAAGTTTGGCGCGCAAGGCCTTGCCGACATCGGTCATGTTTTCGAAGTTGTCTTCCAGGTGGTGATACATCCATTTCATCACCTGCTCGGCGCGATACGGCTTCTCGCCAAGCCACGCAAAAAACTCGCGCAACCCTTGACGATCGAAATCGAGCAAATTGACTTTTTCCACCTGGTTCACTTGCTTTCTATCTCAGCGCGGAAAAACTTCGGTTTCTGCGAAGAAGTAGCCAATTTCGACGGCGGCCGTTTCCGTAGCGTCCGAACCGTGCACGGCATTGGCGTCGATCGAATCGGCGAAATCGGCGCGGATCGTACCCTTGGCAGCATCCTTCGGATTGGTAGCGCCCATCAACTCGCGATTCTTCAGAACCGCATTATCACCTTGCAGCACCTGGATCATGACCGGACCGGAAATCATGAACTCGACCAGCGCGCCGAAGAACGGGCGCTCGCGATGCACCGCGTAGAAGCCTTCGGCCTCTTTGCGCGACAGATGCTTCATCTTGGCAGCAACAACTTTCAGCCCGGCCTGCTCGAAACGAGCGTAGATTTCACCGACGACATTCTTGGCAACGGCATCGGGTTTGATGATGGAAAGGGTGCGCTCCAGCGCCATACGGTCTGCTCCGGGTATTCAGATTATTTTAATGGGCGGCCTGACGACACGACGTCAGCGGAATTTAGAACTAAAAGCGCTGCGAAATGCGGATTTAGCGCACGAAAGTTTGACAGATTCTAGCCCATAAGCAACCCGCCCGATGGCCTGGGGGCACCCCTCGGAAGCATTCAGGCACCGGATGACGGGGGCAAACAAAACGATCGTTTGACTCCCTTCGATTCTCGCGCGTATGCTCAAACGATCGTTTGATTCGATCGGATAGGCGATACCCGTGAATAGCTCCGCTTCCACCAAGGAACGCATTCTCACTGCCGCCGAGGCACTGTTCGCTCAACGTGGCTTCGAAGGGGCTTCGCTTCGCCAGTTGACTACCGCCGCCGGTGTCAATCTGGCCGCAGTCAATTACCACTTCGGCTCCAAGGACCATCTGGTCGAAGAGGTGTTCAAACGCCGCCTGGACCAGCTCAATGTGCGCCGTCTGGCGGCCCTGAAGCAGGTTGCGGGGCAGCCTGATTCGACCCTGGAGAACGTACTGGCAGCCTTTATCCACCCCGCCCTAGATTTGTCGCACGATGGCGGCGGTGACCTGTTCATGCGTGTGCTGGCCCGCGCCTTTGCAGAGCACGACGACAGCCTGCGCAAGTTCCTGTCCGACAATTACGGACACGTCATGCGCCAGTTCACCGCCGAGTTTGCCCGCCTGCTGCCCAACCTCAGCAAAGAAGAGTTGTATTGGCGCATCGACCTGGTCACCGGCGCACTGACTCATGCCATGTCCGGCTTCGGCATCATCCAGCGCAAGAGTGATGTCAGCGAAACCATTCATCGCGAACAGACGGCTGCGCATCTGATCCGCTTTGCCGCCGCCGGCCTGAGCGCCACCTGATACATCCTGAATTTCTGTCACCGGCCGGCCACGGTCGTCCTCCACCTTCATGTTTTTCTACCCGTTTTGTTCGTATTCCGGAGAAGCCAATGACCGCTCCATTTTCATCCCCGTCAGCGCTACGCATCCGCAAGGCTGCGGTACTCGGCGCCGGCGTCATGGGCGCGCAAATCGCCGCGCACCTGACCAACGCCAACGTCGAGACCGTCTTGTTCGATCTTCCTGCAAAAGAAGGCCCCAAGAGTGGCATTGCCCTGAAGGCCATCGAGAACCTCAAGAAGCTCTCCCCCGCCCCGCTGGCGGACAGCACCCGTGCCGCCGCCATCATTCCGGCCAACTATGACGAGCATCTGGACCTGCTCAAGGATGTCGACCTGGTGATCGAAGCGATCGCCGAACGGATGGACTGGAAGCTGGATCTCTATAAGAAGATCGCACCGCACGTATCCAAGACCGCCGTGCTGGCGAGCAACACTTCCGGCCTGTCGATCAACAGCCTGGCCGAAGCCCTGCCGGAGGAAATGCGCCACCGCTTCACCGGCGTGCACTTCTTCAATCCGCCGCGCTACATGCACCTGGTCGAACTGATCCCGACCCGGCTCACCGATGCCCGCGTGCTTGAGGGCCTGGAAGCCTTCCTCGCCACCACCACCGGCAAAGGCGTGGTCTACGCCAAGGACACCCCGAACTTTATTGGCAATCGCATCGGCGTGTTTTCGATGCTGGCCACCATGTACCACACCGAGCAATTCAAGCTCGGCTTCGACACCGTCGATGCGTTGACCGGCCCGTCGCTCGGCCGCCCCAAGAGCGCCACCTATCGCACGGCGGACGTGGTCGGCCTGGACACCATGGCACACGTGATCAAGACCATGGCCGATACCTTGCCCAACGATCCCTGGCACAGTTACTTCAAAACACCGGCCGCGCTGAGCAGCCTGGTCGAACGGGGTGCACTGGGCCAGAAGACCGGTGCCGGCTTCTATAAGAAGGTCGGCAAGGACATCGCTGTATTGGACGTTGCCAAGCGCGACTACACCCCCTCCGAACAGAAGGCTTCGGATGAAGTATCGGCGATTCTCGCCATCAAGGACCCCGCCGAGAAATTCGCCAAACTGCGTGCGTCCAGCGACGCGCAGGCGCAGTTCCTGTGGGCCATGTTCCGCGACCTGTTCCACTACACCGCCTATCACCTGGCCGATATCGCCGATACCGCCCGCGATGTCGACTTCGCCATCCGCTGGGGTTACGGCTGGAAGCTCGGCCCGTTCGAAACCTGGCAGGCTGCCGGCTGGCAGCAGGTCGCCGGCTGGATCGCCGAAGACATCGCTGCCGGCAAGGCCATGAGCAAGGCGCCGCTGCCGGCATGGGTAACCGACGGCCGCACCGGCGTGCACGGCAAGCAGGGCTCCTACTCCGCCGCCGCCCATGCTGACAAGCCGCGTTCGCAGCATCTGGTTTATAAGCGTCAGTTGTTCCCCGATCCGATCCTGGGCGAGAAGTTCGATCTGGGTAACACCGTGTGGGAAAACGACGGCGTTCGCCTGTGGACCCTGGGTGACGACGGCGTGGGCATCCTCTCCTTCAAAACCAAGATGAACACGGTCAACGACCACGTGCTCGACGGCATCCAGCACGCCATCGGCGTTGCCGAAGAAAAGCTCAAGGCTGTGGTGATCTGGCAGAGCGCCGAACCGTTCTCCGCCGGTGCGGACCTGAAGGGTGCACTGGGTCTGCTGCAAGCCGGCAAGATCGATCAGTTCACTGCCATGGTCGAGAACTTCCAGCGCACCAGCATGCGCATCAAACACTCGCTGGTACCGGTGGTTTCCGCCGTGCGCGGCTTGTGCCTGGGCGGCGGTTGCGAATTCCAGATGCATTCGGCCCGCACCGTAGCAGCGCTGGAAAGCTATATCGGCCTGGTCGAAGCCGGCGTCGGCCTGCTGCCGGCCGGCGGCGGTCTGCATGAACTGGCTGTGCGCGCGGCGCGGAGCAACCCGGGCGATCCGTTCGAATCGCTCAAGAAAGTGTTCGAAACGGTGGCGATGGCGAAAGTCTCCGCCAGTGCACTGGAAGCCCAGCAGCTTGGTCTGCTGCGCGAGAGCGACGTGGTGGTCTTCAACGTCTACGAACTGCTGCATGTGGCCAAGCAAGTGGCGCTGTCACTGGCCGAAAGCGGTTATCGCCCCCCGATGTACCAGCGCAATATCCCGGTGGCCGGCGATGTCGGCACCGCCACCTTCAAGGCGTCGCTTGCCAATCTGCAGGCCGGCTACTTCGCTTCCGAGCACGACATTTTGATCGCCACCGGCATCGCCGATGCGCTGTGTGGTGGTGCGATTGAACGCGGCTCGCTGGTGGATGAGGAATGGTTGCTAGAGCTGGAGCGCAAACACTTTGTGGCATTGGCGCAGACGGAAAAGACGCAGGCGCGCATTGCTCACACGATGACGACCGGCAAGCCGCTGCGGAATTGATGGGAGCGGGAATCGAGAATCGGGAATCGTAAATCGTCAAAGCAGCTCTGGCTTCGCATGACCGACCACGCCTCGATTCTGTTCCCTCTCATTTCGCGTCGAAGCGCCAACCGCTTCTAACGATTCCCGATTTACGATTCCCGACCGAGGAACAGCATATGACCAAGCAAATCCAAGACGCCTACATCGTCGCCGCCACCCGCACACCCGTAGGCAAGGCGCCACGCGGCGTATTCCGCAACACCCGTCCCGACGACCTGCTCGCCCACGTGATCCGCGGCGTGATGGCGCAGGCGCCGGGTATCGACCCACACCGCATCAGCGACGCCATCATCGGCTGCGCCATGCCGGAAGCCGAGCAAGGCATGAACGTGGCGCGCATCGCCGTGCTGCTCGCCGGCCTGCCGGATACCGTACCGGCGGTCACCGTGAACCGCTTCTGCTCGTCCGGCCTGCAAGCCGTGGCCATGGCAGCCGACCGCATTCGTCTGGGCGAAGCCGACCTGATGCTGGCCGGCGGCACCGAAAGCATGAGCATGGTGCCGATGATGGGCCACAAGATTGCGATGAACCCGGCGATCTTCAGCGACGAAAACATCGGCATCGCCTACGGCATGGGCATCACCGCCGAGAACGTGGCCAAGCAGTGGAAGGTGTCGCGCGAGGCCCAAGATACGTTCGCCGCGCAGAGTCACGACCGTGCATTGGCCGCCATCAAAGCCGGCGAATTCAAGGATGAAATCACCCCCTTCAAGCTCGACGACCATTACCCCGATCTGGCCACCCGTGGCATCAAGACCGACAACCGCGTGATCGACACCGACGAAGGCCCGCGCGCCGGCAGCACGCCGGATGTGCTAGGCAAGCTCAAGACCGTGTTCCGCAATGGCCAGTTCGGCGGCAGCGTCACCGCCGGCAACTCCTCGCAAACCTCCGACGGCGCCGGCGCCGTGCTGCTGGCCAGCGAGCAGGCGATCAAGGATTACAACCTCACCCCCATCGCCCGCTTCGTCGGCTACTCGGTGGCCGGCGTGCGCCCGGACATCATGGGCATCGGTCCGAAGGAAGCGATCCCGAAGGTGCTCAAGCAAACCGGTGTCACGCAGGATCAACTGGACTGGATCGAACTCAACGAAGCGTTTGCTGCACAGGCGCTCGCGGTGATTGGCGATCTGGGCCTGGACCCGAGCAAGGTCAATCCGCTGGGCGGCGCCATTGCCCTCGGTCACCCGCTCGGCGCCACCGGTGCGGTTCGCGTCGCCACCCTGCTGCACGGTCTGCGTCGTCGCAAGCAGAAGTACGGCATGGTGACGATGTGTATCGGCACAGGCATGGGTGCGGCCGGTATTTTTGAAGCGGTTTGATGTTTGGCGATCCCTCTCCCTTTCGGGGAGAGGGATGAGGTGAGGGGCACACCTCGCTGCGAACTCAAACGGTGTAGGCTGGGGTGCAAACCCCAGCATCAGAAACCAAGAAAGCTAGAATTCCATCCCAGCCTACAACGCCACCCTTGTCCTGATCCCCTAGCCGGCCAATAATAACCGCAATCTGCGGTGCACTCACCAATGCGCCCGCTTTCCGAGCGCGCCCAATCTCATCACTGCGCTCTTTGCAGGAATCACAGTGAGCGCGTTAAGTGAGGAAAAGCTGGATTCCACGGCCGCACGTCAGCCGGCGTATCCCGATTACCGCATTATTTCCTTGATCGTCGGTTGCGCCATCTTCCTCGAACAGATGGATGGCACGGTGCTCGCCACCGCCCTGCCCACCATGGCGCGTGATTTCAGCGTCACCGCACCCGCCATGAGCGTGGCGGTTACCAGCTATCTACTGGCGTTAGCGATTCTGATCCCGGTGAGCGGTGCAATCGCGGACCGCTTCGGCACCAAGCGGGTGTTCAACAGTTCGATGGTGGTGTTCATCATCGGCTCAATCCTGTGCTCGCTCACGCACAGTCTGTCCGCGATGGTAGCGGCGCGGCTGCTGCAGGGCGCGGGCGGCGCGATGATGGCGCCGGTAGGAAGGTTGGTGATCCTGCGTACGGTGGAGCGCCGCCATCTGGTGTCGTCAATGATGTGGACGCTAATCCCAGCCGTGCTAGGCACCATGGCAGGGCCGCCGTTAGGCGGTTTTATCGTGCAATACCTCGACTGGCGCTGGATTTTCTACATCAACTTGCCCATCGGCGTGCTCGGCTTCTGGCTGGTACGGCGCTACATTCCGATCATTCACAACACTGGCCAGCCCGCACCGTTCGATTGGCTCGGGTTCATGCTCTGCAGCGTAGGTCTGGGCTGCCTGCTGTTCGGGATGGAGAGCTTTGGCGAAAACACCGACCCTCGCAACGCATTCCTGCTCGTGACGGTCGGCGCGGCGGCCTGCGTGGCCTATGTCCGACATGCAAGGCAGCACACTCATCCAGCGGTGGACCTGACCCTGCTGCGCATCGATTCATTCCGGCTGTCGGTGATCTCCGGCTCGCTGATGCGTATTACCACAGGCGCGCAACCGTTTCTGCTCCCGCTGCTGCTGCAGATCGGGCTGGGTTTCTCCGCGCTGCGCAGTGGCCAGTTGATCCTGGCCATTTCCGTGGGTGCGCTGTTGGCACGCGTGTTGATGACGCGCCTGTTGCGCGGGATCGGCTTTCGTCGCGTGATGGTTTACAACGGCGTGATGGCGGCGTTGAGCTATGCCGTGTGCGCGTTCTTCCGCGCGGACTGGCCGTTCTGGCTGATGTTCGGCCTGCTGGTTTGCTGCGGCATCACCATGTCGGTGCAATTCACCGCTTACAACACTATCGCGTACGAGGCCGTGCCGACCGAGCGCATGAGTGCAGCCAACAGTTTCTATTCCACGCTGCAGCAACTGATGCTATCGATCGGTGTGTGCAGCGGCGCGCTGATCCTCAAGATCGCCATGGCGGTCAGCCATAACGTCGAACCCAGTCGGCTCAATTTTTCCGCCGCCTTTCTGATCGTCGCCCTGGTCTCGCTCAGCTCGACCTACTGGCACCGTGCCTTTGCGCATGATGCCGGGCATGAACTAAGCGGGCATCGCCATCGCACCGGCGATCACTGAGCGTGGGAGACGATCAAGGCGCTCGAAGATGCGGAATGGGGCTCGTCGACGCCACACCTTGAAATTGATCGACGGTGATACTTATTCAGCGTTGTCTTAATGGAAACCAGCACGCGCATTGGCAAGCTCATGCTGCGCGGGTAAAGCAGGTATGGAGAAATCGTCGCTCTCCAGTCAGACCTTGCTTTTTCTGGCCGTGCGGGACTTTTTGCTATCGATGACGTACACAGCAGCCGATTCAGCAATCATGCGGACAGCGGGGTTCGCAGACGTCTGACAAGAGCGCAACCAGTCGTTCGCGATGCGCCGTTGCTGTTGTGGCGACACGAACGTGAATTGATTAAGGAGGTCCATGAAGACTGCACGCTGTGTTTTGCTAAGTGCGCTGTACCCAAGCAGCACGGCAGAGACGGCGGCGTCGTACGACTCGTCCATAAGGCCCTTTGTACGTGAAAGGCCAATTACAGATCGGCCTCGACTGAACAGAGGCTACCTGCACGCACAGCGACGCGCTATCGGACGATACCTATCGAACACCACAGCAAAACCCACAACACGTAAGATTATTCAGACATCATTGTCACCGCGATGTGCATTTTTCTGTGATGTTTGTGATGCCTGAACCAGACCATGAGCCTGCGCATACTTGAAGATGTCAGCATCGTGCCGAAGGCCAAGCTTTTTCATGGCAGCCATCTTCTGCGCACTGATGGTCTTGCTGCTGCGACCGGCTCGCTGCCCAATTTCCGATACGGTCAGACCTTCCGCATACATGCGCAACACTTCGGTTTCGCGCTTGCTGAGGTGCACGGCGTGATCATCGATGGCCCGTATCTCCGGGGACTGTTCCAGCAATTGTTCGCTCTTTGCCGGCGACATGTAGCGATTGCCAAGCTGGGCCATGCGAATGGCGACCTCAAGGTGGCTAAGGTCATCTGATTTACTGACCAGCCCTAGCGCGCCCACGTCCATAATGCCTTTCATGACTGCGCTGTTTTCGATGCTGGTCAGCACCACCAGCCGTACGTTAGGGAAGCGACGCTTGAGAAAGCGCAATAATGTAAGACCATCACCATAGCGACCGCCTGGCATGGAAAAATCCGTCACGACGACGTCACAGCTTGAGCGGCCCAGCAGTTCCACCAGCTCCGTCGAGTTGGTGACCAGCCCGATCAGGGTGATCCCTTCCACTTTGGATAACAGGTGCTCCATTCCCGCCAACAAGGTAGGATGGTCATCGGCTATGGCTACCCGTATCGTCAAAGCAGGCTCCTTGGGTTCGCGACCCTTCATACAGTGCTTAAGCTAGCACACGCCATAAGTGTTCAACCTGACGAGTTGTATTACGATAATTTGGGCAGTCAGGTGCAACTTCCTCTCGACTTTGCAATAGGCACGGACCAGGATGGATAACCATATTCGTGTCGCCTTGGCCGACGACCATCCGGTCATCCGCCTAGGTATTGAAGCGACGCTCGATGACATCCCCATGGTGAAGCGGATCGGGGCTGCGGTTGACTCCACCCAGTTGGTCGCGCTGCTCGATTCGCAAGCCTGCGACATACTCATCACCGACTACGCCATGCCGGGCGGCCAGTACGGTGATGGGCTTGAGCTGATAGGCTTTTTGCGCGAACGCTACCCGGACTTGGGCATCGTCATCATTACGAGCATGGACAAGGCCGTGCTGATCCGCAGCCTCCTGGTGTGTGGCGTGGATGGCATCCTGAGTAAGGGCGACGACATGTCGCACCTGCGCAGCGCCGTGCAGGCCGTGCATAGCAAGCGCAAGTATTACTCGCCACGCATCACCAAGATGATCAAGGCACTTCCCTCCACGAATTCTTCACGACTTTCCCCGCGAGAGCTTGAGGTGATCAAGCTGTATGTGAGCGGCACCACCATCAATGACATCGCGGAGAAGCTTGAACGCAGCAAGCAGACCATCAGCACGCAGAAAGTCAGCGCGATGCGCAAGCTCGGCATCGAGACGGATGCGGATCTGTTCAAGTACGCCATTGAGCTTGGATTGACGCAAAAGCCAGGTTAGGAAAAGAGAGAACTTTCGGCGGGTCAAGCTTGTGAGAAAGGGAAAGTAAGCACGTCGCCGATGCGGTCGGTGTCTGCAAGACACATCAACAGGCGTTCGATCCCAAGCGCTACACCCGCGCAATCGGGCATCTGGCCAAGCACGGCGAGCAATTGCTCATCAATAGGCATTTCACGCAGACCACGCTCGCGCCGACGCGCATTGTCGTGTTTGAACCGCGCTCGTTGTTCGGCTGCATCGTTGAGTTCGTGATAGCCGTTGGCCAGCTCATGAGGCCCCAGATAAAGCTCGAAGCGTTCGGCCAACGGCGGCTCGCCTGGACGAATGCGTGCAAGCGCCGACTGGCTAGCCGGATAATCGTGAATCACTGTGATACGGCCACGCGGGAAATGAGGTTGCAGCTTGTGGGTGATCAACAGATCCAACCAATCGTCGCGTGTCAGCCCTTCCGGGTCGATGCGGTATGGCGCCAGCGGCTCGCGTAGTTCGTCGATGGCCGCATGCAACGGATCGATGCCCAGTTCGTCGATAAAAAACTGGCGATACCCTTCAATCAGCACTTCGGCACGGCGTCCTACCGTGGCGAGTGCGGCTTCAACCAAGGTGATGGTTTCTTCCATCAACTGACGATGCGTCCAACCGACGCGATACCACTCCAGCATGGTGAACTCGGGGTTGTGCCGTTCCCCTGCCTCACCATTGCGAAACACGCGGCCGAGTTCATAGCAGTCACCCACCCCATCGGCGAGCAGTCGCTTGAGCGGATATTCCGGTGAGGTACGCAGCCAGCGTTCGCGTGCGCCAGCGTCGACATGACCGCTGAACGGCGCACTGAAGCTTTCGATATTCGGGTCGGTGTTGCCGGCCGCGGACAGGATCGGCGTTTCCACTTCCAGCACGCTGCGCTCGGCAAAAAAAGCCCGAATCAATGCGTAGAGCTGGGCACGTCCCTGCAGGCGCTGGTGGAAAGGCGTAACGGTATGGGCAACCATGGGATTCAGCTTCCGTGTTTCTTGAACAGTTCAAGCAAACGTGCCTCGTCCCATACCTCCACCCCCAGCTCCTGGGCTTTGTCGAGTTTGGAACCAGCTGTTTCTCCTGCCACCACAAAATGGGTTTTCTTGGAAACGCTGCCCGCCACTTTCGCGCCGAGTGCTTCCAATTTTTCCTTGACTTCATCACGCCCCATCGCGGACAGCGTGCCGGTGAGCACAGCGGTCTGGCCTGCCAGCGGGAGTGCTTCGGCTATGCCCGTTTGCGGTGTGGCGGTGAGTAACCGATGCATGGCGGCTTCCGCTTCCTGAAGCGTAGCGCGTCGGTCCTTGTCGGCAAGAAACTCGTCCAGGCTGACTGCTGCGTTTTGCGGCAAACCTGCCGTGATCCAGTGGGCGCTGCCACCCGCATGCAGCTTGCTGATGCTGGGGAAATGCATGGCCAGCAAATTGGCATTGCGACGGCCGATGCCATGGATGCCCGCATCTTCCAGCAACGTGGCAAAACTCAGTTTCTGATGAAGACGTGGTGAAGGATCAGCCTCGTCGCTCAAGACAATGCCGGCAACAAGCAAGGCATCCACCACGGTGCGATTGCCGTCCTGCCGAAAGAAGGCCGCGATCGAGCCGGCGACTTCGGCACCGATATCGGGCAGCTCGCGCAAAATCAACGCTGGCATGCTGCGCACCCAATCCAGGCGGCCGAGCCAGCTTGCCAGCGTCTTGGCCGTGCTTTCACCGATATGCACAATGCCCAGCGCATAGAGAAAGCGCGACAGCGTGGTCTTCTTGCTAGCCTCAATCGCCTCCACCAGGTTTTCGGCCCATTTGGTCGCGATCTTGCCTGCTTTGACGGTTTCCGGCACGGTGCCATCACGCTCATCGGCACACTGCTTCATGTCCAGGAAGTGATCGAGCGTAAGTTTGTACAGATCGGCCGGCGTGTGCACATAACCGAAGTCGACCAAAGCATCGACAAAACGCTCGCCAATGCCTTCGATGTCCATGGCGCGGCGCGATGCAAAATGGATCAAGGCCTCCTTGCGTTGCGCTGCGCAAACCAAACCGCCCGAACATCGCCATGCAGCCTCGCCTTCCTCGCGCACCAGCACCGATCCGCAGATCGGGCAATGCGTAGGCATTTTCCAGGGATGCGTCTTGGGCGGGCGCCGCTCGACGATAACGCGCACCACTTCGGGGATCACATCGCCTGCACGGCGCACGATGACGGTGTCGCCAACACGCACATCCAGACGCGCGACCTGATCGGCGTTATGCAGGGTAGCATTAGTCACCGTGACGCCTGCGACCTGCACGGGCGTCAATCGCGCAACCGGTGTGGCGGCGCCGGTGCGGCCGATCTGGATCTCGATGGCTTCAATCGTGGTGCTCTGCTCCTGCGCAGGAAATTTATGCGCAATCGCCCAGCGTGGTGCGCGCGCCACGAAACCCATCTCGCGCTGACCGGCGTAGTCGTCAAGCTTGTAGACCACGCCATCGATGTCGTAAGGCAGGTTGTCGCGCTTGGCGCCGATTCGCTTGAAATAGGTGATCAGGCCGTCGAAACCTTTGGCAACATCCACTTCAGCGGAAACCGGAAAACCCCATTCGCGGAGTTTTTTCAAAGTCTTCGAATGGGTGTCGGGCAATTCACCGCCTTCGACCGCACCCACGGCGTAGGCGAAAAAGCTGAGCTTGCGCTTGGCCGTCATGGCCGGATCAAGCTGCCGCAGCGAACCCGCTGCGCCATTGCGCGGGTTAGCCAGCGGCTTTTCGCCGTGTTCGCGCGCGTAGGCGTTGAAGGCTTCGAAAGCCTTGCGCAGCATGATCACTTCGCCGCGCACCTCCAGCACATGCGGCCAATCTTTCCCACGCAAGCGCAGAGGAATGGCACGCACCGTGCGCAGGTTGGCAGTAACGTCCTCACCAGTTTCGCCGTCGCCGCGAGTGGCGCCCTGCACGAATACACCATTCTCGTAGCGCAAGCTGATAGCCAAGCCGTCGAGCTTGGGTTCCACCGAAAATACCGGATGCTTGCGACCCAAGGTCTGCTCGATGCGGCGTTCGAATTCAGCCACTTCACGATAACGCGCGCCATCGTTGTCGGCGTCATGCTCGAAAGCATTGCTGAGCGAGAGCATCGGCAAGACATGGCGTACTTCCGCAAAACCGCCTACGGCGCGCGCGCCGACACGGCGACTGGGCGAATCGGGCGTGGCCAGTTGCGGATGTTCGGTTTCCAGCGTTTCCAGCTCGCGCATCAAGCGGTCGTATTCGGCATCCGGGATCTCCGGGTCATCGAGCACGTGATAGCGGTAGTTGGCGTGTTCGATCTGCTTGCGCAGATCGTCGATGCGTTGTGCCGGCAAGGGAGAGACTGACGTTTTGCTCATGCCAAAAGTGTAACGATTCGCGGATTATGGATAAGGGGATGGAAGAACTCGTGATACAGGGATGGCAGTCGACCTCCATAAAATCGGGCCGACTCCGGCACAGCCCTTTCCGAGCAAGTAACTGTTGCAACAAGTATCATAGCGCCCATGCCCGCCGCTTCTCCCGCCTCCTCCGCCGCCAGCGACTCGGCCACAGCAGTCGGACATACATTCTCCACACGTGAGCGTTACCGCGGCCTGATCTGGCTGGTTTCCGCAGCGTTCTTCATGCAGACGCTGGATTCCACCATTGTCAACACGGCGGTACCGGCCATTGCCAACGCCTTGGGCGAAACACCGCTGAATATGCGCAGTGCGCTGACCAGTTATGTGTTGACCCTAGCGATACTGATCCCGGCCAGCCCCTGGCTGTGCGACCGCTTCGGTACCCGTCGGGTGTTTGGCGTAGCGATCAGCGTGTTCGCCATCGGCTCCTTATTTTGCGGCATTTCGCAAACCCTGCCGGAGCTGGTGCTGGCGCGCGTGTTGCAGGGCTGTGGTGGCGCGGCGCTGATGCCAGTAAGTCGTTATGTGCTGGTGCGCACGATCGACAAACGTGAGTTCGTGCAGGTAATGAGTATCGTCGCCACCTTTGGCCTGCTGGGTTCCGTGCTTGGGCCGTTGCTGGGTGGCGCGCTGGTGGAATACACCAACTGGCGACTGATCTTTCTGCTCAATGTGCCGGTCGGTATCGTCGGGCTGTGGCTCAACCGGCGCGAGATGCCCGAGTACCGGCTGGACAAGGCCCCTCGTTTCGACCTGTTTGGGTTTATGCTGTTTGCCGCCTCTTCGGCCTTGCTGTTGGCCGCTTCGGAATTCGCCACGGAGCAGGACATTCGCTGGGTGTGGATGGGCTCACTGATAGTCATGGCCATTGTCTTCGGCGGCACCTACGTCTGGCATAGCCGTCACACTGATCATCCCGTGGCAGATCTGAGCCTGTTGCAGGTGCGCAGCGTATGGGTGGCGCTGTCGGGCAATCTGCTTACCCGGTTGGGCGTGAGCGGCATGTTCCTGCTGATCGTGCTGTTTTTGCAGGTGGGCTGCGGCTGGTCGCCGCTGATGGCAGGCCTGATGATGATGCCGCAGGCACTTGGCTTGATCAGTGTCAAGTGGCTGGTCAACCGCATGCTGGTGCGCATGGGCTATCGCCGTCTGCTGTTCGGCAACACGCTGATCGTGGCCGTGCTGCTGGCCATGTTTGCCTTGCTTAGTCCGCATACACCCATGGCGCTGATTGTGCTGCTGGTCTATGTTTACGGCGGTTTCATGGGCATGCAATACACCGTGATGAACACACTGATCTATGCTGATCTGGACGTGAAGCATGCTTCCATGGCGTCGTCGATGGCCTCCACCACGCAATATCTGTCAATGAGCTTCGGCATTGCCCTGGCCACCATACTGATGCAGACCTTGCTACACGGCCAGGGAAGTGAAGCTTATGTAGGGGCGTTCCGCTGGACAGTAATCGTGCTTGCCGTGATCACCGCGATAGCCAGCCGCGTTTTCGCCAGACTAGACAAAATCCCAAGCCCGGCAACCGTGTCATCGGCTTCATGAACAGGTAGGATGAGCAGGATGCTCATGATCGATGGATGCCGACCATGCACCATGCCAACGAAATTCTGTTCTCACTGTTTATTGTGTTCATCGCCGCCCAGATCGGCGCTGAGATCGCGCAACGGTTGAAATTGCCCGGCGTGGTCGGCGAAATTGCTGCCGGCTGTGTGATCGGCCCCTCATTGCTTGGTTGGATTACGCCAGATCAGATCGCGGCAGGCACGCCGCTGGATGTACTGTCGGAAATCGGTGTGGTGCTGTTGCTGTTTTCTGTCGGTTTGGAAACCCGCCTGGAAGATCTGAAGAAAGTCGGCAAATCGGCCTTTCTGGTCGGTGTGCTAGGCGTACTACTGCCCTTTACCATGGGCGGTTTCTGGGCCCATGCCAGCGGTTATGAGTGGGGTAAATCACTGTTTGTCGCGGCTGCATTCGTCGCAACCTCCGCCGGCATCACCGCACGCGTATTGCAAGAGCTTGGTGTGCTGCAACGGATGGAAAGCAAGGTCATCCTGGGGGCGGCAGTGATCGATGATATCCTCGCCATGCTGCTGCTCGGTGTAGTGGTATCACTGCAAAGCGGCCAGGGCTTCAATCCCATACATCTGGTGATGGTGCTCGCAGGTGCCATGGGCTTTATCGCGGTGATTGGCTGGGGGGGCACGCGCGTGATGCGCTGGAATTCCACCTGGCTGGACAAGCCGCGCAACGTGTATTCGCCGCTGCTGATCGTGCTGGCGCTGTGCCTGGGCCTGGCCTATGTCTCCACGTTGTTCGGACTTGCCGCCATTATCGGCGCCTTCCTGGCCGGCATGATCGCTTCCGAAACCCGCCAGCAACACACGCTGGAACAACAGATCCAGCCCTTGCTGGCTTTGCTCACCCCGTTCTTCTTTGTGCTGACCGGCAGCAAGATCGACCTGCAGCAGCTCGCCAACGTCGATGCACTGATCGCACTAGGTGTGGTCACGTTGATCGCCATTGTGTCCAAGCTGCTGGGCGGCTTCCTTGGCTCGCTGTCGCTCGGCAAAATGAGTGCCGCCATCGTGGGCTTCGGCATGGTGCCACGTGGCGAAGTGGGCGTGGTGATTGCCAGCCTTGGACTGGCTGCCGGGGTCTTCAACGATCAGATGTACGCGATCATTGTGGCCATGTCCTTGCTGACCGCGATGGTGACCCCGCCCATTCTGGCTTGGTTATTGCGTCATGTCGTCAAGGGATCGCCCGCGCAACCGAACAACGCCTAATCGGGTGGCCATATATTCGTAAATCCGATATCGGAGACCTATGCCACACAGCTCCCAAAGGTCATTGCTACCACCGGTACCTGATGGTGTTGAACGGCTGGCTTCCTTCGCTCAAATTGGCACACCGTTAAACGCATGCTGCAGCGTCCAACTCACGCACCTCACCGGGCTCGCCAAACCATCGCGACATGGCTTGAGCAACTTCACCCAGATCAGGAGTGGTTTCAACGGCCCAGGCAACCATGCCATCGGGTCGTACGAGCACAGCACACAAGCCCAGCCTATCCTTTGCATCGCTTGCGACATAAGCGACTCGGCCACCCCAGCGAGTGACAAGCATCTGAAGCGACGCACCCGCCTCAAAGTCCAGGAATAAGCCTCCACCTGTTCTGAGCAGTTCGCCAAGCCGCGTTCCATCGGCTAACTCGAAATCAGGGACGCTGCGACCCACCAGCGGATGGCTATCGCCAAGGTCATGGCGAAGAGAAACACCCCATACACGCTCAGCGAAGTAGGTCGCGCCATCGCGTGTGTCGATAAGGTCACGGATGACGGCCTCAACCGCGCGTGAACTCGGGCTTGGCCGCATGAGCGCGACCTGGGCGCGCGACCAGTCAAGAACCTGCCTCCCCACTGGATGCCGTTCATTCGCATAGCTGTTGAGCAAATCGTCCGGCGCATCGCCACGGATCGTGGCAGCCAGCTTCCAGCCAAGATTCATCGCATCACCCAGCCCGAGATTGAGCCCCTGGCCGCCCAAGGGCGAATGAACATGCGCGGCATCGCCGACAAGCAGCACCCGTCCTTTGTGGTAAGTGGTCGCCTGATAGGCGCGATCCGTCCAGGTCGTTGCAAGCTGAAGATTCGCCACAGTGACGTCCATGCAGGAAACACGACGCAACACTGCCTGCACGTGTTCACGCGTAATGGGTTGAGTCCGATGGAAAGCGCCGCCGTCGAACTCAACCATCCCAACCGTCCCCGGCGGCGAGTAGGTATACATGCCCGCTGGAGTGTAGTGGCGACCCGGGCTGAGCTTGTCAGGATCAGCCATCTCGACTTCAACGGAATAGCCAGTGAACTCGGGATCGGTGCCGACGAACTCGAAACTGCCAAGCTTGCGCACCGTGCTGCGACCGCCATCGCATCCAACCAGCCAGCGTCCACGGAACGTCTCGCCATCAGCACGAACGGTTACCTCGTCATACGACTGATCGAACGCTTCAACAGCGAAACCGCGCCTGATGTCGACACCCATCTCGCGCGCGCGAGCAGCCAGGATGGATTCGAGGGACTCCATATCGACCATCATGTTGGTGCCGGCCGGACTTGGCAGGCGGTACGGCCATTTCGAAGCATCGACGTTGTCCAGATAGAACTGGATGCCGGCGAAATGCCCGCCCGGACGATGCGGCTGGTTCATCCAATGCGCGGCGGCCGGAGCGCCACTGCCAGAGCCATCTTTTGCCTGCAGCGCCACAAAGCCCTTCCCACCTTGCATCGGGCTTGCACCCGCGACATCGTCCAGCAAGCCGCGACGGTAGAAAGCTTCAAGGGTGGGCGATGAAAGCCCGCGCATGCCGAACGGAAGCCGTTTCAAGGGGGAGCGCGGATCTTCGGTTTGCTCCAGCACCAACACGGAAAGGTTCGCGAGGCGTAGTTCACAGGCTAGAAACAGGCCGACAGGGCCCGCTCCCGCAACAACAACGTCATAAATCAAGGCAATATCCTCATTACGGCATAAATATTATACTCAGTGTAAATTTTTACGATATGAGCATCCGCATGTCAAATCAACCTGGCGTCAGGGACCGCAAGAAGGCGATGACGCGTCAGACGATTTCAAACGTCGCAACACGCTTGTTCGTCGAACACGGCTTCGAAAACGTTTCGGTCGACGACATTGCGCGCGAAGCATCCGTCGCCAGAAAGACCGTATTCAATTACTTCCCTCGTAAAGAGGACCTGGTTTTCGATCGCGAAGAGGAAGTGCGGGCCTTGGTGCGTCAAGCACTCACCGATCGCGGCAAGCAATCGCCCATCCTTGCGTTCCAGGCACTGATGCGTACGCTGGTGGAGAAACAACATCCTCTGTTTCGGATCACCCAGCGACCCATCCGCTTTTGGCGCACCGTCGCGGAGAGTCCGGCACTTACAGCACGCGCACGCGAACTTCAGGTGACGCTCGCTGATGATCTTGCAGGAGTGCTGTCCGATGCAGTGGGTAGACCACACTCCGACCCTGATGCTCGTCTCGCAGCAGCCATGCTGATGGCCACACTAGTGGTTGCTTACGGCGAGGCACTCCACGCCTTTCGCAAGAAGCGGAAGCCTGAAACGGCTTTCGTAAGCGTGATGCAACGCGGCTTCGTCGGCGTCAACGCCGCGTTCGCCGGGACCCCTTACGTCCGATGATATTCGCCTGATCGCCTGACATCTGCGCACACCTCATAGCTGCTCGCGCTGCCAATAAAGAAAAAGCGCAACAAGGGCGCTAAGTCTTTGTTTGCAATGGAGGCCGAGGTCGGAATCGAACCGGCGCACACGGCTTTGCAGGTCGTTGATACGCTATATATTCAATAAGTAAATATCCACCGGGGAGAGTAGACCCCAGGAGTTTCACCCGGAGCCTCTCGCAAAACTGTACGTGAACCTCTCAGCATAGGTCTGCGTGCGCTTGCTGTCCTTGCAGTACACGACTTCGATTTCTCCGGATGCATCGTCAGTCCGCATTCGGCCAGCCTCTGGGCGATGGCCATCATGACCTCCTGCGCCTGCTTCTCGCTGCGACAGTGAATCACTGCATCATCGGCATAACGGGCGAAAGGACATGGCGGGTATAAGCGTTGCATCCAGGTATCGAATACATAGTGCATGAACAAGTTCATCAAGAGTGGGCTTATAACACCACCAACAACAGAGCAAACTGCCGCTTAAAATGGGGCCTGCGCATTTCAAGGGAGTGTTTGGCGCCGTGGTCCAGAAGCTGCTCCAAGGTTGATGTGAACCTCGTCCTTGAGACGGTCACTCCCATTGATAGGAAGGTGCGGTGATGCGCCGAGGACGTAAACAATGGCGGGTACATCTGGCCTTCGAGCCGAACCGCCACGCCCAGGAACAGCTGCAAAAGGCGTACGAGCAAATCAATCCCATCGAAGCACGGTCCACGGCAAAGCCGTCCGCGAAGCCGTCTGCAGTGACCAGGCAAGCGACCACCAAGCGAGGTAGACGATGAGCAAAGATACGATGGTCGCGCTCTATGCGCGGGTATCCTCCGAGCAGCAAAACAAACGCGGCACCATTGAAAGCCAGCTGGCTGCACTGAAGGAGCGTATTTCAGCTGATGGCGCGCAGATCGCCGATGACATGTGTTTCGTTGACGCTGGCGTGAGTGGTGCGACGCTCATCAGGCCACAGCTAGAGCGACTCAGGGACTGTGCTGCGCTCAGCACGATCGACCAGCTCTACATCCTGTCACCGGACCGGCTGGCGCGCAAATATGCGCACCAGGCATTGCTGATGGAAGAGTTCACAGCTTGTGGCATGCAGGTCGTGTTCCTCAATCACGCCATCGGTGCGTCACCGGAAGAATCACTGCTACTGCAGATGCAGGGCATGATCGCGGAATACGAGCGGGCGAAGATCACCGAACGTCACCGCCGTGGCAAGCTTCACGGCGCAAAACGTGGCAGCGTCAATGTCCTGTCCGGGGCACCCTACGGCTACCGTTACATTCGCCGGCAGCTCGATGGAACGCCGGCCCGGTACGTGATCGAGCTACCCCAAGCAGCGACGGTCCGGGCAATTTTCCAGTGGGTGGGAATGGACCGCTTGAGCATAGGGGACGTGGTACGCCGCCTCACCGAGTCGGGTACTGTGACGGCGTCAGGCAAACCCTATTGGGATCGAAGCGTGGTGTGGGGCATATTGCGCAATCCCGCGTACATGGGGCGGGCTGCGTTCGGCAAGACGAAGTCGTGCGATCACCTGCAGGTGCGCGTGCGTGCCCAGCGTCATAGTGCTGACGTGCCAAAAAAACCGCATTCAACAACACGTACCGACCCACAAGACTGGATCGAGATTCCGGTGCCAGCCATCATCAGCGCGGCGCTGTTTGAATCGGCGCAAGAACAACTCGTCGAGAACCGCAAGCTGGCACGCCAGAGGCGCGAGAGTGCGCCGCTGCGTCTGCTGCAAGGACTGACAGTCTGCGGTCAATGTCACTACGCTTACTATGCGAAAAAGGTGAGCAAGGCCGCGTCCAAGAGCCATCCGCGAGACTATGCCTATTATCGCTGTGTTGGAACCGACGCCTATCGTTTCGGCGGTCAACGCATCTGTGACAATCTGCAGGTTCGAACGGACAAACTCGATGATCTGGTATGGCAGCAGGTAGTGGAATTACTTAGACATCCGGAGCGATTGAAGAACGAATATCAGCGTCGACTGGATATGATGGAGCGCAATGAAAGAAATAGCTTCGATACGAGCAGCCTTGAAAAGCAGCGGTTGCAACTGGAAAAAGGCAAGTCCAGGCTGATCGATAGCTATGCAGATGGGATCATTGATAAGACCGACTTTGAGCCGAAGATGCAGCAACTGAAGGGCCGGCTTGAGCAGATTGACCAGCAGATCCTTGAGTCAAGGCAACAAGGGGCCGTACAACGCGAACTATTTCTGGTCATCAATCGGCTTGAGGAATTTGCAGGTGCCCTTAGCAAGAAACTTGGCACGCTTGACCTGGAAACGAAGCGCAGGATCGTATTGGGCCTGGTCAAGCGCGTCGAAATCCACAAGGACGACATCGTCGTTGTGTTCAGGGTTGATCCGCAGCCGGGAGCGCTCACCAGCGAGGATTCGAATGATTCGGGCGACGGAATGAAAAGTATGCAACATTGTTCGAGGCGTCAGCACACCCCTTTGCGGGGTACCGCGATCTCGCACAAGCTGAGTTCCGTCGCTCATCTCGAACGGCGCATGTAGCCACCGTTCGATATACAGCACCATCCAGTCCTCTTTGATGTGCTTGCGCACTGCCTTCAGAAGCAACGCATGGTCGATCTGATCGAACGCCGCTTTGATGTCAAATTCCACCACCCAGTCATATCGCCAGCAGCGCTTTCGCGTGACAGCAATGGCCTGCCTTGCCGATTTTCCCGGCCGATATCCATAGAGCATGTCGTCATAAGATTCTGAGCCACATGACGAGGCAGCGAATTTGCACAGCGGCAAGGAAAGAGGACAGATTCTTCGCGTAGCGTGTCGCCACACCACGCCACTGTTTCAGGTACAAAAACGCATTCTCAACCAGGTGGCGATGACGATACAGGTACGTGTCGTAGTCGCGCGGCTCTTTTCGGTTTTTACGTGGCGGAATATGCGCCTGCATGCCTTGCTCATGAGCCTGCTCAACAATGGCATCACTGTCATAACCTTTGTCGGCCATGAGATGCTCAGCAGGAATGTCTTTGATCAGTTCCGCAGCCTGCGAACAATCTGCCCGGGTACCCTCTGTAACAAGAATTCGGACTGGCATACCATGCGCATCCACGGCCAAATGTATCTTGGTGTTGCGCCCCCTTTTGTGAGACCTATGCCCTGATTGCCGCCACGAGCTCCCGCTGCATGAGGATGAACCTTGCAGTGACTGGCATCGATCATCAGCCACTCAAAGTCCGGCTCATCCATCACACGTTCCAACAGACCTTCCCATGTGCCGTTATCGCGCCAGCGACAAAAGCGCCGATGGGTATTCTTCCAATCGCCGTACTCGGGTGGTAAATCTCGCCACGGCGCTCCGGTGCGAAGTATCCAGAACACTGCGTTGATGAATTGCCGATTATCTTTGGCTACACGCCCCCATCGGCCCGCTTGACCCGGCAAATGGGGTTCAAGCAAACCCCATTTTTCATCGGAAATGTCATGGCGTCGATAGGCTGCAGTCACAGAGGATTCCATCCAGCAAGATTCGATGGCGGGTAGTTAACCATATTTCAACACCTCATGACGACAGGCTCTAGCACGTTAGCGCGGCATGCAACGCGCGGAAATAAGTGAGGCCGCCCCATTGTTGCGCATCGCCGATCACATACAGCCGGTATTTCGCGCGCGTGATCGCGACGTTGAGCAAGTTGGGCTTACTCTTGGCCCACTCGCGCGCGCCGACGCCTTGCGCTCCGGGGGCCGTGCCGAGCACCAGAAACACGATCTCGGCTTCCTTGCCCTGGAACGTGTGCACGGTGCCACACTCGACGCCCTTGAACGCGCCATCGTTCACGACCTTCTGGCAGGCGTTCTTCACCTTGCGGAATGGCGAGATGACGTAGGTGCGAACGGGCTTGCCTGAGTCATTCACGAGTCGGGCGGGTTCGCGTCGCAGGTCGGCGAGGCATTGGCGCAGCACGTCGAATTCATCCTGCGAGACCGGATGCCTCACGCGCGTCGACGCCACCTGAAACCAGGCACTCTCGCCCAGGACGGAGAAAAACAGCGTGGGCTTCGGTACGCCGGCCTCATCGACGTTCCCGTGCACCATCTGATCGGCATAGGCGATGCGATTGGCAACCGAGAACATCGGATCGTCGCAGCGTCGGTGCGTGCGCAGCGGCATGCCGGTCCAGATGCGGGAGGCGTCATCGTCGCAGTCGGCCGCCTGCTCGACCCACGAGCCGAACGGGGTGATGCGGTCGGCGAGCGTCTGCACGGATTCGTCGGCGGGCGACCAGATGGGATCGACCTCATGCTGGCGACGCAACTGCTCGGTCAAGCGCAAGGGCACGGTGAAGACCGGCTCGATCTGCAACGGATCGCCCACGATGACGGCGCGCCGGCTGCGCCAGATGGCACCGGCGGCCGACTGCGGCGTAGCCTGTCCTGCTTCGTCGATTAACAGCCAGCCGAGACTGTCCTGCTCCATGCCGGCGAACAGCCGATCGAACGAGGCCAGCGTGGTGGACACGACAGGCACGACGAAGAAGAACACATTCCACAGCCAGTGACGTTGATCGAGGGGCAGCTTGTCTTGCAAGCCGTTGGTGAGCATCCCGTTCACGACCCACAGGTTGCCAATGAACTTGCCGGCGTTGGCGAGAATGGACACGCGATGCAGTTCGACCGCCTGTAGAAACAGCTTCGCACGGAGCTGGTCCAGTGCGGGATGGACCGCGATGCTGGCGCGATGGCGCAGTTCGGTCGGTAGCGACGCGAACGCGGTATTGGGGAAGTGTTTCGCGCCCGCGGCAAACCCGGCGTCGACGGCTTGCTGATGCATCTGGCGTTGCCGCTGCAACGTTGCCAGATCGCGTGAGGCGGTTTGCTGCTTTTCGCGCTCGCGCCGCAAGGCCGCTTCCACTTCCACCGCCTCGCGTGCCAGGGTGGCCAGCAAGGCGCTGGCCTCGTGCAGGGTGCGTGTAGGCGCTTCCAACGCGTGCCGCCGTGTCGCCATGCGCGGTGTTTCCTGGCCCAGCCATTGCATCAGACGATCCCATAGGTTGGGCAAATGTGTTGCCTGGCAGTGGGCCAGCGCCGCTTGATTCGCCTGGACGAGGGTGCGCTGATCCGCCTGTCGTTCGCGGCAGGCCGTCAGTGCTCGTTCCTGCGAGGCTGCGGCCTTGTCGGCCGCTTGGCAATCGGCTTGGAGCTGGTCGAGCTGCGCTTGGCTTCGATCCAGTTCGCGAGCCGCGTTCTCGGCTTGGATGAGGACGTCGCGCTGGCACTCCCACTCCGCGTACAGATCGAGGAAGCTGCGCTTGGCCTGTAACCACTCGTCCTGATAGCGCCTGTACTCGTTGGTGGCGGCTTCCAGCAACTGCTTCATGCTGGGGGGCTCTTGATCGCCCGCATTGATCGCGACGGGATCATGGGTGGCTTCGATATCGGCATCCGCATCCACGTCGTCCGCTTCGCCGGACGATTCCGTCTGTTCGGGCGCAGGCTTGGCCGCATACTCGTCGCGAAAGAATCCCGCTGCGAAGGAACGGCGATTGCCGACATTGCCAAGTGCGGCGGCAATGAGACCCCAGGCGTCGATCGGCTGCTTCTTGCCGTCCACGGGCTGTTTCTCGTCGTCGAACACTTTCTGGTAGTGGAAGACCTCGCGGATGACCTCCTCGAAATACGCCGCGGAGGGGAATTCGTCATGGCTGATCTTGGCGCGGGCGGGCAACTCTTGCGTGATGTTCTTGACCGCGTTGTTGTTGTTGCTGGTGACGACGATGGCGGTGCCTTCCATCACTGACGCTTTGAGCGGCGTAAAGCGTTTGCCCGCCAGGGTGATGGCTTCGTCGAACAGGCTCACGGGGCGGTCGAGCGCCGCGATGCGCCGGGCGCGTTCGGTAACGATCTCGGCGATCACGTCGCACAGCAACGTGGTCTTGCCCGTGCCCGGCGGCCCATTGATGCCGATCATGCCCGAGCCTTGCTGCAAGGTACGCAACACGTAGGCAACCGCGGCCTGCTGAGCCAGTACCAGCGGGTACTTCGACGGCGCTGCCCAGCGCGCGCTGGGCAGGTGCTGCGCGCTGACCAGCTCCGCCATCGAGGTGTGCGTGGTGAGGATGTCGACCCGTCCCTGCGGATGAATCGCCTCGCCCAGATAACGGGTCAGCGCGCTGCCGAACGGCCTTTGCTGGTCCGCCTGCTTGATCAGCCGATCGAGATCGTCCAGATAAAACGAATTGAGGTAATCGGCCGCGGCTTCGAGCGCGTCCTTCTCTCGACTTTTCTTGATGTGACTGGACCGCACGACCACACGCCAACGCAGCTTCGCGGTTTGGGCCGCATCCCCCATCAGCGCGCGCACGATCTCGCGCTCGGCATCGAGCGTGTCCCAGTCCATCGGCAGGCCCGCAAACACCGCGGGTGCATCGGCGTTGTCCTGCGCGGAGGCGGCGCGGAGGCGGCGCGATGGCAGCGCTGCGCGAATTCCTCCTGGGCGCTTTGCAGGCGGGCGTTGATGTTGTCCAGGGTGCCGGTTTTTCGGAAGGCGTCCACGCCGTGCGCGAAACTCGCGGGCAGGTAGCTGTCAGGCTTCGGGATGCCCTGCTCGTTGACCACGAACGCGGCCAGCCAGCCTAGGCCTTTGAGGCGCTGGATCTCTCGCTCGCTCAGGCTTTCATCGGGCAGGAGTGCCCGCAGCGTCAAACGGGCCAGGTCTTCGATGTCCGCGACACCGATGTACACCACGTGCACGGCGGTGTGGTGCTCGGTGGCCGCCCATTCGGGCAGGTGCCACGGCAAGGTCGAAAGAACGTCGCTACGTCGCAACGTGGTGACCTTGGTTTGCGGCGTGTTGTCCTTCGTCGTGGGTGGATTGGGGATGTTGAAGATTTCCAGGTCGCGCCAAAACCGCAGGACGCGCTGAGGTTCGTTATTCGGATTATTCAATGGCCTGCCTCGCGTAGATCCAGGGTGAGGTGCGTGGTGACGGCAGGCACGAACGACCCGTGGTATAGCCTGCAGTGGACCATGATGCGCTTGGACGACAAGCAAATACGCAACGGCCTCACCTGCCCCGTGCAGCGATCGACTGCAGGAACTCGGAGAATCCAGTCAACATGATCTGCACGCCAATACAGAGCAGCAGAAAGGCAGAGATACGCACGGCAACCTTGGTGCCTTCCGCGCCCAGAGAGCGAGCCAACAACGTCGCGCGACTATAGGTTTGCCATATCACGCACGCCACCAGTGCAGCGACGGCAAAAGAAACGACGGTGGTAAGCACATACTCACGCGCTCCACTTGGGCGATTCGCATACAGCGCAATGCCGGCTGCAATCGTGCCTGGCCCAACCGTCAACGGCACGGCAAGCGGGAAGAAAGCACTGGCCATAAGGCTGGGCAGATCGCCTCCTGGCTGGGGCGCCTCGCTTGCCGGCACGTGAGGCTCGTTCAACATGTACCAGCCGGCCGCCGCAACCGCAAAACCACCACCGATGCGCAACGCTTCTATGGATATCCCGAAAAAATTCAGCACCGGAGCACCCACGAAGAAAATCGCAAGCAGCGTAAAAAAATATTGGCCGCCACTTTCTTCGCGAGCTGCGAGCGTTCCGCATCCGTGAGCGATCGCGTGCGCTCCAGGAAGACAAACGCCATGCCGACCGGGTTGATGATGCTGATCAAACCGGTAAAGCCGAATAGGATGTCAGGGATCAAACGGTCAAACGACATCAGGATCGATGCTCCGTCATCGAAAAACAGAGGAAAACTGCGGCGAAGACGCGACAGTGCGATGAATTGTCTTGCAATCGCACAGTAGCATGAACCGGCCATGTCCTATTCTGAGACCGTTGTGACGGACAAACGTAGGAGATGTCCACTTCTCGATGTATCTCAAGGTGCGTACGTGCACGGCAAGACTCACAACTCGCGCAAAATACGGAACCCAACACGCCCGCTGCGAACATTCGCATCCGCCCCCTGCCGATACGCCGAATTCGCCTGCTCCGGCGAACTGCCCCAGGAGCCGCCACGCACCACGCGTATCGAGCATCCGGGGTTCACCCATGCACTGCCATCCATGGGTGCACGAATGTAATTGTCGTGCCAGCAGTCGGTCATCCATTCGGAAACGTTGCCATCCATGTCGTACAGGCCAAATGCATTGGGCGCAAAACTCATCACTGGCGCAGGGCCCCAATAGCCATCGCCGTAGTCCTGGAATGCATGACTCCAGCGACGCCCACTGGGTGAACGGTCGAGCGAACCCGTGAGGTTTTCCACCTTACTCTTGGGTGTGCCAGCGCCCCACCAGTAACGCGCGGCGCTGCCTGCACGCAGGGCATATTCAAACTCTGCTTCGCTAGGCAGGCGGAATATCTTGCCCGTGCGCTGACTTAGCCATTGCACGTAGGCGTTGGCATCCTTCCAGGAAATATTCACCACAGGTAGATTGTTGGCGGCCGAATGACCGGCATAATCGTCTTCCCAAGTGGCGCCGGAATCATCGCGCATCACGCCGGTGCGCTCGTCGTAGACGCTGGCACCGCCATGGGTCACCGAATCGGGCTTGTAACCGCTGGCACGCACGAACTCACGGAACTGGCCCACTGTGATATCGGTTTGCGACAGCGCAAAGCCCTTGCTGATGGTGACCCGATGCTGCGGCGTCTGCGCATCGGTACGGCCTTGCTCACCATCCGGCGCACCCATCATGAAGTTGCCGGTGGGCACTACCAGCATGGTGGGCGATTGTCCGTTCATATCCACAAAACGGTCGGTAAATACCTGGCCGGGCCGATAGCTGGCGTAGAGGCGCGCATTGGTGATCTGCTCCTCAAACTCCGCGATGCCAGTCAGTTGCGGACTGATCGACTGCGCCTGTCCCGCCAGTTGTTTGGCCAGCGCGATATTGCCGGCGTCCAGCGCGGAGCGTGCCTGCGCCAGCACGCCCGTCGCACGCTGCTGGCGGATACTGTCGACCTGGCTGCGCACATCCTGCATTTGTGGTGAATCGGGCTGGATCGACTGCGCCTCGGCAATCTCGGTTTCGGCGCCGGCAAAGTCGTTCTGCGCGACGGCTGCCAGTGCGCGGTCGAGTACCACACGCTGCACGCGCAAGATGCCCTGCGCGGCCACGGCGTTCTCCGGATCAAGCTTCTGCACCAGGCGATACAACTCCAGTGCATCGTCGCCGCTGGGTTTGTCGCCCTTGCCTTGTTGCAACAAGTCCGCCGCTTTGGCCAATATCGGCCGCACCGTCATCAGGGTCTTCATGCTGGCTTCCAGCGGAGCGATGTCGGTGGCCGTGTTGGGCATGGCCTTGAGGTTATCCAGCAGCGTACCCGCCGCTTCGGAATCGCCGATAGCAATGTCCTGGGTGATCTCTGCAATCAAATGGGTGCGCACCTGCTCCAAGCCCTGTACCGCGGCACGGCTATCGGGCTTAAGCTTCACGGCCTGCTCATACAAGGCTGCCGCGCTGTTCTTGTTCCCCGCCACCTGCCCTGCCAGGAAAGCTTTGTTCGCACGCTCGATCAAGGCCCGTACCGCCGGCGGATCCGCCGTGAGCTGTTCGGGCAGTACCGCATGGCTACGGCTGAGGCGCGCGGCAATCACCGCTGTCGGCGCCAGTGTCAACGGCGGACCGGCGCTGAATTCCTCCTGCGGCGAGGGCAACACGCTGCCCACACGGGCAGGCTGTGAGCGCATCGGGCCGCCGACTACCGGCGAAGGCGGGTTAGCCACTTCCTCAGGGCTGACGTGGAAGATTTCCGGAAAAAAGTGATATGTGAGGCCAAAGGCCAGCACAAGCACGCCAAGCGCCCCGCCGAATGCGCGTTGGCGTTGTACGGTTTCCTTGCTTGGCATGGTGGGCGTTCCGTGGCTGTCCTGCTATGGTTCAATGTTTAACATATGGCACCACCGCTGATGGGGCAATCGCCAATTGCGTGTCCTGTCGCTCCAAGGAACATGCATGCCTCTTCCTGTGCAGCCGCCCCTGGCGGACTGGATCGATCAACGCGACAAACTTGAACAGTGGCTGGACGCCCCCGCATCCGGCACGGTACTGGCGCTAGACACTGAGTTCATGCGCCGAAATACCTTCTATCCTCAGCTTGCCTTGCTGCAGCTTGGCTTGGATGGACGCTATACGCTGGTCGATCCACTTGCTTTCGACATCGCCACGGCACTGCAACCACTCGAAAGCGCGAACGTGATCACACTAATGCACAGCGCCAGCGAAGATCTGGAAACGCTAGCGCCCTGGCTGCCGGAAGGTCCGCGCGTATTGTTCGACACGCAGATTGCCGCGGCATTCATCGGCATGGGCCTGGGGATCAGCTACCGTGCGCTGGTCGCCGAACTCGCTGGCGCCGAACTCGATAAGGGCGAAACACGCTCGGACTGGATGCAGCGACCGCTCACTGCCTCGCAAAGGGCTTACGCCACGCTGGACGTGGTGTACTTGCACACCATCCACCAACAACTGGCCGAGCGCCTTGCGCAACGCGACCGCAACGCGTGGCACGCGGAAGATTGCGCGCGGCTCAAGCGCAAAAGCTGCCAGCGCTTGGGCGACCAGCAACCACAACTGGCCCTGCGCAGCGCCGCCGAATGGCCGCGCGAGCAACAGGCATTGCTGCGCCGCATCCTGCTATGGCGCGATGCTGCCGCACGCCGACTCGATCGCCCACGCCCTTGGCTGCTGGAAGATGCACTCACCATGAGCCTGGCCCAGCAACCGCCCAAACGCTCCGACGAACTGGAGCAGCGCAGCAGCGGACAGCGTGCCCTACGCTCCCAGCAGCGCGCCGAGCTGCTCGAGCTGCTCGCCCAACCCGTAACAGACGAAGAAATCGCCACCACCCAAGCCATCCCTTCCCTTCCGCAAGGCAAGACCAAGCAGGCCCTGAATGCGATGAAAGAAGCCGTCAACACCTTGGCCATCGAACTTGACCTGCCCGCCGGCCTGCTCTGCTCGCGCAAGGTGCTGGAGGAGTACGTGGTCACGCAGGCATGGCCGGAAGCCCTGGAAGGATGGCGCTGCGGCGTGCTTTACGGTCGCCTGGGCAGCCTGTTGCCGGACTAGACCGAGGGCTTGGCTCGATCAAGGGTCCACTGCTACCATGCAAAGTTCGAGTGGGGCGGTAGCTCAGCTGGGAGAGCGTCGCGTTCGCAATGCGAAGGTCGGGAGTTCGATCCTCCTCCGCTCCACCATTAGTTTCAATAAAAACAACGCACTGTGTCTTGCGATGTAGTGCGTTGTTTTGCATTTGGATACAAGCTTTGGCACATCGTGTGTGCCAAATTTGTGCCATCGCCGTCCCGCTGCGTCCTCTCCCATCTGCATGATACTGCCGCACACTGCTGACAGGCTATCTGGGCTCCGCGATCCAGCGCATAGCATCGTCCATCTGGGCATTGCTGAAAAGTTTGAAATGCGAAGGGATAGCAAAGCCGAATACGCTAGACATCACGCGCACCCAACCCACATCCGTGACCACGGCGGTACGCTCCCAACCAGATATGTGACGGAAGCCGAGTTTGACGTCGTCCCACATGGCGCCCGGGGCGAAACCGGTGAAATCGTCGCCCAGGTGGATGATGGAGCGCACTTTGCGATTGAGCGCAAAGGCCGCTTCGATGTCCGGCACCATCACGCTCTCGTAGTCATCCGCAGTAACGATGCCGCGCAGGCGAAAACCCAGAATACCGGCAGGCAGACTGGGGAGTTGTTCGATCATGGCGATCACTCCTTGCAGCGGTTTTGCTTATCCAAACGCGATTTGCATGCACGCGCAAGTGTCTTATCGTTCAGGCGCGTCAGGTGGCCTCGATGTGCCGCAATAGCAGGCGCGGCGATGCGCGCCCCTGCCAATCGTTAATAGTCAGCTCATAGGCCGCGCGCAACATGGTAGGCGGAGGATGCCCATCGTAGGCGTTGAACATCACGGCATCATAGAGCGCATCGTCACGCGGATCGCGTAAGCTCATGCGCAGATGTTTTTCGCCCATCTGGCGCCAACGGAAACACTCGAAGCAATTCTCGAACACCGGCTCGGGAAATGCCTGGCCCCATGGCCCCGCAAAACGCAGCAGGCGGGCCATCTCCAACGTGAACATGCCGGCCGGCATTTCGCCATCGGTGTAAAGCACCGCTTGCAGTTGCTCTTCGCTCAACCACTCGCGGGCCACAGCATCGAAAGCGGCAGCGAAACGCAGGTAGTCCTGCGTGCGCAAACTCAGGCCAGCCGCCATGGCGTGCCCGCCGAAGCGTTCGATCAATCCCGGATGGCGCGCATCGATGGCCGCCAGTGCATCACGAATGTGGAAACCGGAAATCGAGCGCGCCGAACCACGTAGGTGATCCGGATCGTCTTCACCTGCCGGCGCAAACGCAATGACCGGACGATGCAGTCGCTCCTTCAGCTTGGCAGCCACCAAACCCACCACGCCTGCATGCCAGCTCGGCTCGAACAAGCTCACGCCAACCTTGTTTTCATCCACGCCGGTGGTCTGCGCCACCATCAGCTCGGCCTCGGCCACCATCGTCGCTTGCAGGTCGCGGCGTTCCTGGTTGATCGAGCTGAGCATCTCGGCGTAATAACGCGCCTGGCGGGCATCATCAGTAAGCAGGCACTCCACGCCCAGCCGCATATCTTCCAGTCGGCCCGCTGCGTTCAGGCGTGGCCCGACGGCATAACCAAGATCGCTAGTGCACAGCGTGAACACGCTGCGTTGGCTGGCTTCGATCAGCGCCGTGATACCGGCGCAGCCACGGCGGCTGCGCAAGCGTTTCATGCCGGCTTCCACTAACACGCGATTGTTGAAATCCAGCGGCACCAGATCGGCCACCGTACCCAGCGCAACCAGATCGAGCAGCACTGAGAGATCGGGCTCGGCGCCGACGCTGAAATGCCCCTGTTCGCGCAAATGCGCTCGCAGTGCGAGCAGTACGTAAAACATGACACCTACACCAGCCAATGCCTTGCTAGGGAAATCATCGCCATGCAGGTTGGGATTGACGATGGCATCCGCAGCCGGGAGGAGCTCGCCGGGCAAGTGATGATCCGTAACGATGACGCGCATGCCACGCGCCCGCGCAGCGGCGACGCCAGCTACGCTGGCGACACCGTTATCAACGGTTACCACAAGCTGTACGTGATCGGGCAGCGAAGCCACCAATTCCGGCGTCAGGCCGTAGCCGTGGACAAAGCGGTTCGGCACCGCGTAATCCACCTTGCGCGCGCCGAGCAGGCGTAGCCCGCGCACAGCCACCGCCGTGCCAGTGGCACCGTCGCAATCGTAATCGCCGGTGATCATGATCGAGGCATCGTCGCGAATGGCTTGCGCCAGCAATGCGACCGCAGGCTGCATGCCGCCCAACTGCCGCGGCGGCAACATACGATTCAAACGGTGTTCCGCCTGATCGGGGCTGAAGACGCCACGCGCGGCATAGATACGCTGCAGCAACGGGTGCAAGCTATCACCCCATCCTGCCGGTTCACTCAGCAAAAGGCGCTGGCGTAATTGCAGTTTGCTCATGTTGCGACCCACCGCCAGAAACGCAGACGGTGCCATGAACGATAGAGCCAGCGCTCGCCACTGGCGAAGCTGCATCTCAGCGATTGGCGTTTGCATTGCATCTGTAACAACGGCCACCAGGTGATGGCAATGTCATCAACGCCAAGATCTTGAAGATCAATCAACCAACCCGCCTGCGCGCCACTGACCGTATGCGCACTGCGTGGCTGTACCTTAATGCCGGCGCGATTGGCCAAGGCGAGCAGCAACAGGTCTTCGCTGATAACACCAGCCAACGCCGTCGTTACCTGCAAGGGTAAGGCACCACCGCCCCACAGCCACACACTGTTGACCGGCGGCAAACCACGGGCGCGACGTGCTGCATTCACAGGATGCTGATGCAGCAGTACCTGCACTTCATTCAATAGAATGCGCCAGCGACGGCCTTCCTGTCCCCGCGGTAGATGTTCGTATAGATCTTCGCCCAGCGCCTGTTCCGGCGCAGCGAAATCCGGCAAAGACATGGATGATGGCAAGCGCAGGTGCCAGCGATCCGGTGATGAGATTTCGAGCGTGATGCCGGCGTCGTCGAATACGGGCTTCAAGGGCTCGGCAAGTGCTAGTGCTTCGTCCATGTGTAGCTGCAATTGGCCGCAGGCCAACAACCGTGCACCACCGAGATCCGGTTGTACCCACGCAGGATCTGCGTTGAGCCAACTGGCATCACCTGCGTCGCCCGCCAGATGTTCGCGCGTGAGTGCGGCAGCAGGCATGCCGTCGCGGCATTGAAAATAAGCAGCAAGACCGTCCAGATAACCGCTCGCGCCATCTTCGAGACGATCGGCGCGTTGCAAGAGCGCACGCAATGGGTGGACCGGACCGAAGCGCCGCAAATCGGGCAGCCAGCATTCCAGCGGACAGGGCGAAAGATTTGTCATCGGCTCAGGCTTCGAGTAGCTCGTAAAGCTCAAGCCATTCGGCTTCGAGTGTTTCCTTTTCTTTGCGCAGTTCGGCCTGGCGCTGACCGAGCTTCATCAGTTCGGTCGTTGGACCGTTGTAGGTTTCCGGATCGGCCAGCTTCTGCTCCAGCGCAGTGAGGTCGGCATCAATCGCGGCGACGCGCGTTTCGATTTTCTTGACGCGCTGGCGGGCGGTCTTCTCATTCTCGCGCTGCGCCGCGGCGGCACGACGACGATCGGCGGCGGATTCGACCGGCCTGGTTTCGGCTTCGACGTTTTTCCTGGGTGCGTTGCCACGTGCGCGCAGCCAGCGAGCATAATCATTCAAATCGCCGTCGAACGACTCAACCTTGCCATCGGCCACACGCCAGAAACTGTCGCAAACCATGCCAAGCAGATGGCGATCATGCGAGACCAGCACTAATGCACCGTCGAAATCGGCCAATGCATCGGCCAGCGCTTCGCGCATGTCCAGGTCAAGATGGTTGGTGGGCTCGTCGAGCAGCAGCAGATTGGGCTTGTCCCACGCGATCAACGCCAACGCCAGACGTGCGCGTTCGCCACCGGAAAAACCGTCCACCGATTCGAACGCGCGATCACCAGCGAAATTCCAACCACCGAGAAAATCGCGCAGCATCTGCGCCGCCACACCTGGCGCCTTGTCCTGCAGATGATCGAATGGACTGGCGCCTTCGCGCAGACTCTCCACGGTGTGCTGGGCGAAGTAACCGATCTTCAGATCTTTGTGCGCCTTGCGCTCGCCGCGCAGTACCGCCAGTTCACCCACCAGGGTTTTGACCATGGTCGATTTACCGGCACCATTCGGACCGAGCAGACCGATGCGTTCGCCCGCCTCCAGACGAAAACGAACGTTGCGCAGGATCACACTTACTCCCTCTACCTCTTGGGGAGAGGGTTGGGGTGAGGGGTCAACCTCGCGGCCATCTACATTTTTGTGGTGCGCTGATGTCGGCTCATCGCCAGAATGTCCCCTCACCCCAGCCCTCTCCCCGGAGGGGAGAGGGGGCAAAACGTAACCCGCGACCACCTCTTCCAACTGCAACATGGAATCGGGCAGTCGGTCCGGCACAGCGAACTGGAAACGGAATGGACGCTCCGCACGCACCGCCTCGGTGCCGGCCATTTTTTCCAACCGTTTCATGCGCGACTGCGCCTGCTTGGCTTTGCTGGCCTTGGCCTTGAAGCGATCGATAAAGGATTGCAGATGCGCGCGCTCGAACTGCTCGCGCTCATGAGCTATCTGCTGCAAGCGCAATTGCTCGGAACGTTGCAATTCGAACGCACTGTAGTTGCCGGTGTAGAGCTTCGCCCTGTCCTCGTTCAAATGCAGCGTATGCGTGATCACGCCGTCGAGGAATTCGCGATCATGCGAAATCACCAGCAAGGTGCCCTGGTAACGGCGCAGCCATTCTTCCAGCCACAGTACGGCATCCAAGTCCAAGTGGTTGGTCGGCTCGTCGAGCAACAACAGGTCCGAGGGTGCCATCAGCGCACGCGCCAGGTTCAGGCGTACGCGCCAACCGCCAGAGAACTCGCACACGGCACGTTCGTGTGTGTCGGGACTGAAGCCGAGTCCGTGCAGCAGGCGTCCGGCGCGGGCCCGTGCATCATAACCATGCAGTTCTTCGATACGGTGATGCGCACGCGCCATGGTTTCAGTGTCACCGCGCGCTTGGGCGTCGAGCTCGTCGCGCAGGGCTGAGGCCAATTCCACATCGCCGCCCATCACATATTCAATAGCAGGATCGGGCAGGGCCGGCGTTTCCTGTGCCACCGAGGCCAGACGCAACCGGGTCGGCATGTCGAGCTCGCCGGAATCGGCTTCCAATTGCCCTTGCAAGGCGGCAAACAGGCTGGATTTGCCACAACCGTTACGGCCGATCACCCCCAGGCGCCAACCGCTCTGAATCACCAGGTCGATATCGGAAAGCAGCAATCGGCTGCCGCGGCGCAAGGCGAAGTGGCGAAACGCAATCATGGGAACAGACTCGGGCCGGGCCTGAGCGCCCGCAGCAACACATGATAACGGTTGCTGGGCATGCCTGAGTCACATCTGCCGGTTTTGCTCATGGCATGGTGCAGACAGTTCTGATACAACGACGCGGCAACGCTTTTCGCGGAGAGGGGACCATGTTCAAGCACTGTTACCGCCTGCCCTTGCTGGCCGCGATCGCCAGCGCCAGCGGCCTTGCCGCGACACAGGCAGCCTACGCCGAACAGACACTGACCCAACGCGTGCAGGAAGAGAAAAGCATGAATCTGCCGGCCCGTGGCTTGTCCATGGCCCAGGTCGAGAAGAAATACGGCGCCCCGTTGCGCAAACTTTCACCACGCGGCGGCGATTCGGCCAAGCATCCGACGATCAATCGCTGGGAATACGCCACTTTCATCGTGTATTTCGAAAACAGCCACATCATCCATTCGGTGCTGAATACGCCGACCGGCAATAATCGGAATCCTGACGCGGTGAACTGATCGACCCAAGAGTCCAGGGGCAGTTGCGAGGGCGCAAGCCTAGACGTTCCCTCGATGTTAAGCACTGAGCCCTCGCTACTCGCCTCTCGTCCCTGCCTGTAAACTGATGCGCTTGCCTGCCGGGGTGCAGCTCCGGGGCATTCCTTCCTATGCGAGTGCGCCCCATGACCGAATCCACCTTGCGCCTGCCGGCCGAATGGGAGCCGCAGGCTGCCGTCCTGATTGCCTGGCCGCATGCCAATACCGATTGGGCCGAGCGACTTGATCAGGTTGAGATCACCTATGTCGCACTGGCCGCGGCGGTGACACGCTTCCAGCCGCTGATCATCGTGGTGGCCGATGCGACGCTGCGCGCCCACGTCACGACCAAGCTGCAAGGTACCGATGCGGAGTTGTCACGCATCCGCTTCGTCGAATTGCCTTATGACGACACCTGGTTGCGCGATTCCGGCCCGATCACCTTGCGCGACGGCAATCGCTTCCAACTTACCGATTTCCGCTTCACCGGCTGGGGTGGAAAGTTCGACGCCGCGCAGGACGATGCACTGATCGCCGGACTGGTCGAAGCCGGCGTGTTCGGTTTGGCGGCGCACCTGCGCATCGATTGGGCACTGGAGGGCGGCGGTATCGAAAGCGATGGCGCTGGCACCATCCTCACCACCTGGCGTTGCCTGACGCAGCGTCACCCGGAGCAATCGCGCGAGGAAATGAGCGCGATCCTGCGTCGTGGCCTGCATGCCCAGCGTGTGCTCTGGCTCGATTACGGTTACCTGGAAGGTGACGATACCGACGCCCACATCGACACGCTGGCACGTTTTGCGCCGGGTGATCGCATCGTTTACCAGGCCTGCAGTGATACCCGCGATACGCATCATGACGAATTGCAACGCATGGGCGAAGAACTCGCTGCGTTGCGCACGGCGGATGGCAAGCCGTACTCGCTGCATCCGCTGCCCTGGGGCCAACCGATCATCGACGAAGGCCGTCGCCTGGCCGCGTCGTATGCGAATTACCTGATCGTCAATGGCGCTGTGCTAGTGCCAGCCTACAGTGATGCCATGGATAATGAAGCGGCACGCATTATCGGTGAGGCGCACCCGGGGCGCGTGATGGTGCAAATACCCTGCCGTCCGCTGATTTGGCAGAACGGCAGCCTGCATTGCATCACGATGCAGCTACCGGCGGGGCTGACTGGCTGATTCGACATTTCAGAGAGGCGGCTCGCACTCGCCATAAGGCAGGATGGCCTGACCCGCGCCAGCCCTCCCCTACGCCGCAAAGAGGGGCTGTTTCGTGCGCAAGAGAGTTCACGCCTTCATAATGGCGCCGTCCATAGGCTGACTTGCCATTACGCCACTTTGGTTAGGGATTCGTCCAATGAGCAGCGTATCCGCTTCACTTGCCACACGCATTCTCTGGGGCCTGGTCATCGGTGTGGTCGCCGCCATCATCACCCTGGGACTGGGGCAATTTTTTCCAGGCGTGTTGAAGACTATGCAGTCGATATCGATCGCGGTATTCGATCCGCTCGGACAGATCTTTCTGCGCATGTTGTTCTTCGTGGTGATCCCGCTAGTGTTTGCCTCGCTCGCTTCTGGCGTGGTGCAACTGGGCCAACTGAATCGGCTGGGCCCGCTGGCATGGCGTACGTTTGCGTTGTTTGCCGCCAACATGGTGATCGCCGTGATCATCGGCCTGATCATGATGAATGTACTGCAGCCAGGTCATCATCTTGACCCTGCATCCAAAGACCTGCTGATGCAGCAATACGGCGTCAGCGCCGGGCAAACAGTGGAACGCTCCCAAGAGCGCCCGGCAATGAGCTTTGCTCTGCTGGTGGATATGTTCATGCCGCGCAATCTGTTCGGCGCATTCGTCGGCAACCATCGGGCGGTATTGGGCGATGTGCTGCCCTTGATCGTATTCGCGATTCTGGTTGGTGCCGCGGGCACGCAATTGGATGATGAAAAGAGGCAGAAACTGCAAGCAAGCCTGGACCTTATCTGCGATGTGATGACCGGCATCGTCGGTTTCGCCCTGAAACTCGCACCCTATGCTGTGCCGGCGATGATCTACAGCGTGATTGTGAAAGTAGGCGCCGGCATCCTGCTGACGCTTTCCGTATTCGTGGTCGGTTGCACCGTTGCGCTGGCTTTGCACTTGTTCGGCACCATGTCGGTGTGGCTGCGCCTGCTGGCGAAACGTTCGCCGTTCAGTTATTTCCGCCAGATCCGCCCATTGCTCGTCACTGCATTTTCTACCAGCTCCAGCAGCGCTTCGCTGCCGGCGTCGATTGCCATGGCACGTGATGACCTGAAGCTAACACCGAGCACGGTAGGTTTCGTGTTGCCGCTCGGCGCCACGATGAATATGAGCGGCACGGCACTGTTTGAAGGCTGCGTGGTGCTGTTTGTGGCACAAACCTTCGGTGTGGAGCTGGCGGTGGGCCAGCAATGTGTGTTGATGTTGTTGTCGGTGCTGAGCGCGGTGGCGGTGGCGGGCATTCCTGGTGGCTCTCTACCCTTGATCGCCGGCCTGCTGGCGATGTTCGGTGTGCCACCGGAAGGCATTGGCATTGTGCTGGGCGTGGATCGCATCCTGGACATGTTGCGCACCACGGTGAACGTGGGCAGCGATATCGTTACGGCCACGGTGGTGGATACCCAGATGCGGGGCACTATCTCCTCCTCAGCACCGACTACCATCTGAAGATTTCCGCGCATGGATTCGAGCCATGTCGCAAGACGGTAACGGCCTGGCCCGCTACACTACGGCCTTTCGCTAGCGTGCGAACAGGACACGAGCATGACCCGCCAGACACTCAAGGTCGCGCTGCTGCAGGAGACTCACCGCGGCAACCGTGATGCGAATCTCGATGCTATTGAAGCCGGTCTGCGCGAAGCCGCCGCAGCGGGCGCCGAACTGGTACTGCTGCAAGAGCTACACAACGGGCCGTATTTCTGTCAGCACGAATCCGTGAACGAGTTCGATCTGGCTGAAACCATTCCTGGTCACAGCACAACGCGCCTGGGCAAGTTGGCTGAAGAACTGAAGTTGGTGGTGGTAGCTTCGCTGTTCGAAAAACGCGCCGCCGGGCTGTATCACAATACCGCCGTGGTATTCGATCGCTCGACCAACATCGCCGGCAAGTATCGCAAGATGCATATTCCGGATGATCCGGCGTTCTACGAGAAGTTCTATTTCACTCCAGGCGACCTGGGCTTTGAGCCGATCGATACCTCGGTAGGCCGTCTTGGCGTGCTGGTTTGCTGGGACCAGTGGTATCCGGAAGCCGCACGTCTGATGGCCCTGGCCGATGCAAAACTGTTGCTCTACCCCACGGCCATCGGCTGGGATCCGAACGACGAACAAGCCGAAAAAGACCGCCAGCGCGATGCCTGGATCACCGTGCAGCGCGGCCACGCGGTCGCCAATGGGGTGCCGTTGCTGTCCTGCAACCGCACCGGGTATGAGCCGGACGTGTCCGGCGTGGGCGCTGGCATCCAGTTCTGGGGCAGCAGCTTCGTGGCCGGCCCGCAGGGCGAGTTCCTGGCGCAGGCGGGCACGGACCAGCGCCAACTGTTGGTGGTGGAGGTGGATATGGCGCGAAGCGAGCATGTCCGCCGGATCTGGCCGTTCCTGCGCGATCGCCGGATCGACGCCTATGACGACCTGCTGCGCCGCTTCCGCGATTGATTACGTTGCAGTTAAGGACGTTTCAGCGCGTTAGGTTTGGCAAGTCGGAGATGTCCGACTTGCACCGCGTTTCCCGCATCCCCATGCTTGACTCATCCCCTTCCCTGATTGCATCGACCGCATGAGTGTCACCGAGACTGACGTTCTTCCTAACCCCGGCCTGCACGGCCAGCCGATCGAGCGCGTGCAACGCGACGGGGTGGAATATGTGGTGCTCGGTACGGCACATGTGTCTCGCAGTAGCTTGGAGGCAGTGCAGGCGCTGCTGGCGAACGAAAAGTTCGACGCCATCGCGGTGGAGCTGTGCGAAAGCCGCGCCCAGGGCATGCGCGATCCGGAAGCTTTCAAGCAAATGGATCTGTTCCGCGTGATCCGCCAGGGCAAGGCCGGCATGGTGGCCGCGAGCTTGGTCCTTTCCACCTTCCAGAAACGGCTGGCCGACCAATACGGCATTCAGCCCGGCGCCGAGATGAAAGCGGCGATGGATGGTGCAGCCGAGCGCGATATTCCGCTGTGGCTGATCGATCGCGAAGTCGGCACCACGCTCAAGCGTGCCTGGCACAGTGTCAATTTTTGGCAGCGTTTTGGCTTGCTTGGTGGCCTGCTGGCCAGCGTGTTCGAACGCGAAACGATCGACGAAAAAGAAATCGAAAAGCTCAAACAGGGTGACATGCTGGAAAGTGCCTTCAGCGAATTCGCCAGCGAATCGGCGCCGCTGTATCGCAGCCTGATCACCGAACGCGATTCCTTCATGGCCGCGCGCCTGCGCGCAGAAGCAGGAAGCTCGATCACTGCCAATCCGTGTCGGGTGCTCGTGGTGATCGGTGCCGGGCACCTCAAGGGCATGTGCGAACACCTGCGCATTCAACAGTCCGATCCGACTGCAACGGTGGCCGAACTGGCGCAAACGCCACCCAAGGCGCAATGGCCGAAATGGCTGGCCATCGGCCTGGTGCTGCTGGTGTTTGCGGCGATTGGTTATGCCTTCCATCGCAATACCGCACTCGGTGCACAGGCACTGCGCGACTGGGTGCTGTTCACCGGCGGTTTTGCCACGCTGGGCGCGCTTGCGGCACGTGCGCATCCGCTGAGTATCCTGGCGGCCTTTATTGCCGCACCGATCAAGCCATTCCGCCCCGGCATTCCTTCTGGCGGGATCAGCGCGATGGTCGAAGCCTGGGTGCGTCGCCCACGCGTGGCGGATTTCGAAACCTTGCGCGATGACATTGTGCATTGGAGCGGCTGGTGGACCAACCGCGTCGCACGCACTTTGCTCAATTTCTTCCTGGTCTGCCTGGGCACAATCATTGGCGAATATGCCGCCGGCATTCATATTCTGAAGAGCCTGTTCTAACCCCTGGAACACCCCGCCAACATCCGAGTGATCGCACAGAGCGCGGCTTTTTGTCGCGATCCAGTCGTTGCTGCATCCCATTGACCGCTCTGGGGCAGCCTCTATACTCGGCCAAATGCGTTGCGCGCATTCGCTGGAACCGTAGGGATCCTCTTGATGACTCGATTGCAATTGTTTGGCCTAACTGCTGCCGCTGTTCTCGTCTCGAGCACCGCCTACGCCAATGGCGACAAAGCCAATGGCCGCACGTTGATCTACACCTGCAATGGTTGCCATGGAGTTCCCGGCACCAACAACGCCTATCCACAATATCCGGTGCCGAAGATTGCCGGCCAGAACCAGCAATACCTTATCAATGCACTGCACGAGTACAAATCAGGCGATCGCACGCATCCGACCATGATGGCGCAAGCGCAGAGCCTCTCCGACCAGGAGATCGAGGACATCGCCGCCTATCTCTCCAGCATTTCTCCGAAGTAAGGGATCCGAGGACTTCATTGCATGAAACGCGCGCTTACGCTGCTCTCGTTCGGTATGGCCCTTGCGCTGGCTTCGGCGCCAAGGCCAGCCAGCGGCAACGTGGATAACGGCAAGACCAGGGCGGCTGCCTGCATGGCCTGCCATGGCGCCGACGGCAACTCGGTGGATCCGCAATATCCCCGCCTTGCCGGCCAATACAACGAATACATCCAGCAAGCCTTGCACGAGTACAAGGATGGCCGCCGTGACAATGCGATCATGAAGGGTTTCGTGAGCAACCTTTCGGATCAGGATATCGAGGACATCGCTGCTTACTTCTCGTCCATGCCGACCAAGCTGGATACGTTGAAGGGGCATATTCAGGGCGATTGCGCCTTTGACATGCATCGATGAAATACAAAAGCCCACGACATAGGTCGCGGGCTTTTGCTTTTTGCATGATTGGAAAGGTGAGCGGCAAATTTTCGTAAAACCCAAAGCCCCTCCACCGTCATTGACCAGCAACTCGGTAAGACATGTCAGCGACACCGCTAGCGTTCAGCCCATCGCTGACTGCCCCTCCTTCTTGCGGTAATACGGATGGCTGCCACCTTTGTGGTCCGTCGCATCACGCACTTCGGTAATTTCCGGCACGCGCTCGCGCAAGGTTTTTTCCACACCATGCTTGAGTGTGACGTCGACCATGCCGCAACCATGGCAACCACCGCCAAATTGCAGCAACACCACGCCGTTGGCATCGATCTCCAGCAAGCTTACGCGACCGCCATGTGCGGCGATGCGTGGATTCACTTCGGCCTCTAGCACATAACGCACGCGCTCGACCAGACCCGCTTCCAAGCCCGGCAGTTCGCCCTTGATCTTTGGAGCGCGAATATTCAACTGACCGCCGGTCTGGTTCGGCTCGAAGTCGATGGTGGCACCTTCCAACCAGGGTGCGCTGTCGCCTTCGATATGGAAATCAAAACCCTTGCATTCCACCGTCCATTCAGCGCCGGTGAGTTCCTGCGGCTCACAGAATTCCAGTTCGCAATCGGCCGCGGGCGTGCCCGACGCGGTGACGCGCAGGCGAATACCCAATCCTTCGATGCCCTGTTGCGAGAGAAGGCGCAGGAAATGCTGCTGCGCGCGCTCGGAAATCTCGATCATGCCTGCTCCGGAATCATCTTTCTTTGGACCCGGGATGGTCGGGCCATACAGCACTATTTTAGTCCTGTTTCGCGTTGAATATCCGATTTCGCATTTTTCGCGTACAGTTTCGGCGCTTCAGCGAATGACTTTGGAGATCGCTATGACCACCCTACCGCTCGCCGCCCAACACTGCCAACCGCGCAAAGGCAAGGAACATGCGTTGGACGAAGCGGCTGTTGCCGCACTGCTGTCGATGGTGAATGGCTGGAAAGTCAGCGGACAAGGTGATGCCTTGGTGAAGGATTACCGCTTTGAGAACTTCCACCATACGCTGGGCTTTATCAATGCAGTGGGCTTCATGGCCAATCACGAAGATCACCACCCGGATATCGAGGCGGGCTACGGCCATTGCAAGCTGCGCTGGTCCACGCACGACGTGGGTGGGCTGTCGTTGAACGATTTCATCTGCGCTGCGCGCGTCGACGCCCTGCTCGCCCGCTGACGCCCCCATTGGACGAGCGGCGCCGCTTGCAAGGGGTAGGAATACTCGCCGGCTACGTGCTAGCCGCGGTGATCCTATGCATCGCACTGGGTTGGGTGGCGGCGCGCATGATAGCCATCCGGCTGCTTGAACAAGCCAACGAACAGTTCGCCCTGCTCCAATCCCATCAACCTTTGTGGCAATGGCATCTGCGCAAGCCGCGCGACCTGATCGCCGGACGCGCGTTTGGGCATGCCACAGTGGTGCGTGATGCTGGAGCACTAAGTATCATCAGCACGGATGGCACGCTGTTCGAACTTGGCCTGCCGATAGATGGGGCGCTGGATCTCGCACACTGGCCGATCCTGCAAGCGCAACTGCAAAGCAGTGCAGCGGGTACGCTCGGATTGATGTGGGGCACCGGCCACGTGCCAACCTGCCTGACCCCCACGGCCATCGCACTGACACCGGACACTCGCAGCTTGCATATCGATTTGCGTGGCCTGGCATGGCAATCCGTCAATGGCGGCACCTGCCAGCCACCTGATGTAGCGCAGATGCTACGGTTGCGCGTGCAGATTCCTGCCCATGCGGTGCTGCATCTGTCTTCCATCGCGTTATGGACCACGGAGCCAACTTCGCATGCCCATGATGTACTGATTGATCTACCCAACAGCGATATCGAGCAAGTCAGCGCGTCTGTGCAAAACATCGCCATGCCGCAGTTCCGGCTGCCCCATGGCATCAGCGCGGAAACCATGCTGGCCTTGCGCGATGAGTTGCGTGCGCACTGGCCCGCCGCGCTGATTGTTCCTGCCGGCGCCACGCCGCAGGCCGCCATACCGACGTCTCACACTATCGCCAACTGGGTTGGTTGCATGTTTTATCTCATGGCGCTGGCATGGCTTGCAGCGCATCCACCCCATGGTCTATGGCGTCCCTGGCTGGAGATGGCAGGCTGCCTGCTGGGGCCGTTGTGGCTGGTGATGGGCCTTCACTGGGGTTTGTACGCGACACCGCTTGCGGTGCTTGCCTTCAGTGGTGGCCTGGCCTACGCGCTGTTTATCGAGCGACACCATCTGCCGTGCCTGTGGCGCTGGCCGTCGAATGGGCGCGACTGGCTGTGGCCGCTGATCACCATACCGGTCACGCTCTGGCTGATTGTTCTAGCTGGTCACAAGCTGCAACCACTGCCGCCGGTCCATGTACTGACTTATTTCGGCTGGGCATGGCTGCAGCAGTGGTTGATGCTGGTGGTGCTGTTGCGGCGCCTCGAGCAGATCACGGGACATCGTCCCAAGTTGGCAATCCTGGCCGTGGCCCTGATCTTCGCCCTGCTCCACGCCCCGAATGGCATGTTGATGCAGCTTTGCCTGGTGGCGGAGCTGTGGTGGGCATGGTGCTTCCTGCGCTCGCGCAGCGTGCTGACAGTCGGGCTGGCGCACGCTACTTGCGCGCTGCTGGTCCAATCAGGACTGGTCGGCGGCCTGGTGCGGTCGCTGGAAGTCAGCGCCCGCTTTTTCCTTTAGCGGCCAGGGTATCAAGGAAGCTTTTCAGATCGTCGGGCAACGGCGCAGAGAATCCGTACGCTCTCCCGTCCAGCTCGAAGGACATATGGGAAGCATGCAGGAATAATCGATGCAGCCCCTTGTCACGAAAGCGCTTGTTGGCGTCACGATCGCCGTACTTCGTGTCACCCGCCAGCGGATGGCCGATATGGGCCGCATGGACACGAATCTGATGGGTGCGCCCGGTGCCCAGGGTCGCCTGCATCAGGCGGGCGCCGGGGTACTGCTCCATCTCACGAAAAAAGGTGAGCGAGGGTTTGCCACCTTCCAATACCCGCACCATCCGCTCGCCGCCCTGCAGGATCGACTTTTGTAGCGGTGCGTTGACGTCGAAGCGCGCCTTGGACGGATGGCCCACCATCAGACATAGGTATTGTTTGGTCACCTCGCCGGCACGGATCGCCGCTTGCAGACCAGTCAAACCGGCGCGAGTGCGGGCAAAGACCAGCACGCCACTGGTGTCGCGATCCAGTCGATGAGCCAGCTCCAGATGATCCTTGAGGCGGGCCTGGCGCAGCAGCTCGATTGCCCCATGACTGACCCCACTGCCCCCATGGCTGGCCATGCCGGAGGGCTTGTCGATCACTAGGAAGTGCTTGTCCTCGAAGAGGATGGCGTTGGCCGCCGCCTCGATCGCCCCCAGGGATGCCTTCTGCCCTGCCGCCCTTTCCGCTACCCGAACCGGTGGGATGCGCAGCATGTCACCCTGACTGAGACGGGTGTCGGGCTTGGTGCGCTTACCGTTTACGCGCACCTGCCCGGTACGTAACAGACGGTAGATCATGCTCTTGGGCACACCCTTGAGCAGGGTCATCAAGGCATTGTCGATGCGCTGACCGTCCCGCTCCGGACCGATCTCGAGTTGACGCACCCCTTGAGGTGCATCAGGGGAAGTTGCCGTCTGCATTGAAAAAAACCTGGGTTGAGAGGATACTCGTACAGCGCTTGACCCGGTCGGCCGACGTTTGTGAAGGCCGGGTGCCCGTCCCGTGACACTGGTGAGGTTTGGCTCGGTCGCCATCACGGCAGCCCGTTGCAAACACCCTGTCATCGTAACGGTTCGGGCAGCCACTTGTCCGCTCTCACATGCAGACAGACAACGCGGCTTGCGTGCCCAAGAATCATCCCGGTATCGGGAACGTTACCGTTTATTTTGCCGCTTTACCGCAGCGGCGCGCTCCGAAGGACAGGCCGCCACACCAGGCGCCACCGCGGCGCGCGACGCACGGCCAAGCCGAGGAATCACAATGAAAAGAATGTTGATCAACGCAACTCAGCGTGAAGAGTTGCGTGTGGCTATCGTGGATGGTCAAACCCTTTACGATCTCGATATCGAAATTCCCTCCCGCGAACAGAAAAAGGCCAACATCTACAAAGGCCGTATCACGCGCGTTGAGCAATCCCTGGAAGCCTGCTTTGTCGACTATGGCGCCGAACGCCATGGCTTCCTCCCCCTGAAGGAAATCGCCCGCGAATATTTCACGTCGGGGCTTGATCCTTACAAGTCCAATATTCGCGAACTGCTGAGGGAAGGCCAAGAAGTCGTTGTCCAGGTCGAGAAAGAAGAACGCGGCAACAAGGGCGCTGCCCTCACCACCTTCATCAGCCTGGCCGGCCGCTACATGGTGCTGATGCCGAACAACCCGAAAGCCGGCGGCGTGTCCCGTCGCATCGAGGGTGAAGATCGGCAGGCGCTGAAGGAAGCGCTGGAGCACCTCACCGTTCCGGACGACATGGGCCTGATCGTGCGTACCGCCGGCATGGGCCGCGACGCCGAAGAGCTGCAGTGGGACCTCGATTACCTGATCCAGTTATGGAAGGCGATCTCCGGTGCGGCCCAGGCGCAGAAGGCGCCGTTCCTGATTTACCAGGAATCGAAGCTGTTCATCCGTGCCCTGCGCGACTACCTGCGCAACGACATCGGCGAGATCCTGATCGACGAGGAGTCGCTCTACCACGACGCCCGCGAGTTCATGCAGCAGGTGATGCCCAACGCCCTGCGCAAGCTCAAGCTCTATAAAGACGATACCCCGCTGTTCTCGCGCTACCAGATCGAAACCCAGATCGAGAGCGCTTTCGATCGCAGCGTGCGCCTGCCCTCCGGCGGTTCGATCGTGATCGATCAGACCGAAGCGCTAACCGCCATCGACATCAACTCCTCCAAGGCCACCAAGGGCGGCGACATCGAGGAGACCGCGTTCAACACCAACTTGGAAGCAGCGGCCGAGATCGCCCGCCAGTTGCGCATCCGCGATGCTGGCGGCCTGATCGTGATCGACTTCATCGACATGGACAGCCCCAAGCATCAGCGGGAAGTCGAAGAGCGCCTGAAGGATGCCTCCAAGCTAGACCGCGCACGCATCCAGATCGGTCGCCTTTCACGCTTCGGCCTACTGGAGATGTCGCGCCAGCGCCTGCGCCCGTCACTGGGCGAAGCCACCCAGATCGTCTGCCCGCGCTGTGAAGGCCACGGCCATATCCGCAGCGTAGAATCGCTATCGCTCTCGACCCTGCGCCTGATCGAAGAGCACGCTATGAAGGACAACACTGGCCAGGTGCTGGTGCAGACCCCGCCCAGCGTGGCCAACTTCATGCTCAACGAAAAGCGCGCCAGCGTGGTTGAGATAGAACTGCGCAACAAGGTGCACGTGGTGATTGTGGCGGACGACAAGCTCGAAACACCGCACATCGAGATCCAGCGCATCCGCGAAGCGGATATGGGTGAGCACAGCAAACCCAGTTACGAGCGCATCACCGCCGAAGAACCCAGCGCCATCCGCAAGATGGGCCAGGTGCTGGGTAGCAGCGAACAGCCTGCCGTCAGCGGTATCGTGCCGGCCAGCCCAGCACCAGTGCGGGAGGAAGAACCTGCCGCCACGACGGCTCCAGCCCAGGTCGCAAAGCGCCAACCGATGGCAGCTCCCATGGCTACGCCGGTCAGCAATGTTGGTTTCTTCTCTCGCATCGTCGGTTTCTTCCGCGGCAACAGTGCCGCCGAGCCAGCTCCGGCTCCAGCTCCAGCAGCGCGCCAGGAAGCATCGCGCGGCAAGCCGCAGCAAGATCGTCGCAACGAGCGCCATCGCACAGACGGCCAACAGCGCCAGAGTCAGCAGCGCGAGACACGCAGCAATCAGCCTCAACAGCAAGGCAAGAACCCGAATCAGCAGCAACGGCAACGTAACGAGCAGCAGCAGGCGCAGAACCGCCAGCCGCAACCGTCGCAACAGCAAAGTAACAAGCAGGAACAACGCCAACCCAAGCCGGCAGCTCAAACCAGTGAAGCCGTGGCTAATGAACAGCGTAACAAGCAGCAGAGTGCGCCGGTCGCCAAGCAACTGCCGTCGCAGGAACGCCAGCAGCGCCAGCCGCAGACCGAACCTCCTCAGCGGCAGCCAGCCGCCGACGCACCGACGGCCGCCAAGCCCGTGGAAGCGCCAAAGTCAGTCAACAAACCTGCCAGCAACCTCGCAGGCGTAGTCGCTGAAGGGGTCGACGCAGCTGCCAATGAAACCGCAGAGAGCAACCAGTCGCGTCGCCGCCGTGGTCGCCGCGGTGGCCGTCGTCGTCGCCGTAATGACGGTACCGCCACAGGCGCGGTCTCGAACGAGCAGGTGAGCGAGACATTGGATGACGAGGATCGCGACGAAGACGTTGCATCCGAACTCACCCAGGCGCCGCAAGCCAAGTCCGAAGCCATCGCTGCGCTAACACAGCACGCTCCATCGACTGAAATGCAAGCACAGAAGCCGGCGCCCAAAGCACCCGCCCCGATCGAGGCCGTTTCGCCCAGCGCCAATGAAACGGCAGAGCAGGCAGCAGTCAAGCCGCCTGTCGTTCCGGTCGAGATAACCAGGACCGATGTCGCATCCAGTGAAATCCACCAAGTATCCGTAGCGGATGAGCAAGCTGCGATACCGCTGATTATCGCCCCCGCACCTGTGGCGGCATCGTTCAACCTGCCTGTGTTGCCACCGATTCCGATGCGCGAAGCTGCCCAAGCCAGCCGCGCTCCTGAAAGCAATGCTGTCGATGAGCCAAAAACCGAAGTGCCTGTTGCTCCGGCTGAGACCGTGACGGTTACGGTCTCCCATGACGTCGCACCCGCCACCAATGAAACGAATGTCGCTGCACCCATCGACTCCGTCTCAATAGCAGCCACAGTAACATCGCAGTCCACCGAGCCGGCCAGCGAGCAAGCCGTGCCTGTGCAAACACCCGCTCCAATTGTGATCACACCAACACCGCTGTTTCATCAGCCTGAGCAAGGTGATCTGCTTTCCCAGCCCATGCGCCAACACGCAGCAGCCGCGCCAGAGCATGGCGTTGAAGACGCTAAAGAACCGTCTTCGCCCGATAAAGATGACACGCTCCAGACACAGCGCAATAACCAGTCGTCCTGATGCACTTGGCGCGCACAACAACCCAAAACAGAAAGGGCCGGACAATGTCCGGCCCTTTTCTATTGCGGAAACTTGCTCAGCCTCCGACCTGGTTGTTATGCGTATCCAGCAGACCATGCACTGTCATCAAGTGCGCAAGGCTGATCACGTGGTCTACCTGCAACTTTTCCATAAGCCGCTGTTTATAGGTAGAGACCGTTTTGGGACTCAGGTTGAGCTGCTCGCCGATTGCCGTAAGCGCCTTGCCACGCACCAACATCATCGCCACCTCCAGCTCGCGGCTAGAGAGCACGTCGAATGGCGAACCTTCGCCATCCAAGGTGGCCAGCGCCAACTGCTGTGCTACTGCAGGAGCCAGATAACGCCGGCCGCCGGCCACTTGGCGCACGGCATTGAGCAATTCTTCGGCAGCGCAACTCTTAGTTAGATAACCATGTGCGCCAGCATCCAATAGCCGCTTCGGAAAACGGGCATCGTCTACTACCGTTACAACGATTACGTGAGTAGGCAGATTCGCGCGAGCTACCCGTTCCGTCAGCTCGATGCCGCTCATACCGGGCATGTGCACATCGACCAATGCAATATGCGGTTTGGCAGCCCGGATCAGGCGCAGACCCTCTTCGGCCGTGCCCGCCTCGCCACAGATACGAATGTCCGGCTGCTGTAGGATCATCCTGAAGCCGGTGCGGACTAGCTCGTGATCATCCACGAGTACAACGTCAATCATCTTGCGCCCTCCCTGGTTAGGTGATGTGCACCTGCAAAGTAGGCGGGCAGCCGACACATTGCAAGCCCGCAACCCCCAGATTAGCAAGGATTTTCTATATAGCTCCAAAACTCACACTGAAAATAGGAAATTACATACATAAAAGTACTAATTTCGATGTCATTATTCCGGGATCTTGCCGCATTAAAGCAGTGCGTGCTGCTCCGCGAAAAGCTAAACGCATGTTACGATCACGCGCGCAGCTCTCGTCACCGTGGTAGCTGCCTTGCCTGGATGGCGAAATTGGTAGACGCAAGAGACTTAAAATCAGTTTTGTCAAGTCTTTCCTGCTTGCGCTAACCTGCCAGAACGCTAATAGTGACAACGGCTTGCTGGCATCCAAGGCGCAGCTTCACGGCTTGGCTTGGTGGTCAGGGGCCAGCTAGGCGCCACCAGAACTTGAGATAGGAGCTTCCAGCGCATCGCACTACGCCCGAGTGGTGAAATCGGTAGACACAAGGGACTTGAACAATTTGAGCCTTCGGGGGGAAACGCCCGAAGTGAAGCCCGTCAAAGTCGGCGAAAGCCCTGGATGCCTCGGTGTCCGAGCCAACGCCGAGCCAAGCCCAAGCTCTCGCTTGGGAAGGTGTAGAGAGCAGACGGCGGGCACCTACGGCCGCAAGGCTATGGTGAAGGCGTGCTCCAGACCACGAACGTCCTGCGACTGTCAGGACGGCGGCGAAAGCCGAAGTGGGAAGAAAATCCCTCGCCGAAAGGCGTGCCGGTTCGATTCCGGCCTCGGGCACCAGTTTGCAAGCCGCCGCTGCTCACGCAGCGGCGGCTTTTGTTGTGAATGCTCGACGATGCTTTATCTTTCGACAAGCTACCGGGAGCGTGCAGCAGTCTGGAAGATGAAGGAAGCAAGGCGACCATGTAGCCGTAACAACAACAGCAAGGACTCTTGGGGGCATCATGCGCGTCTCACGGTTGGGGATAGAGAACTTCCGCGGCATCAAGAAAGCGGAACTTCACTTCTCAGGGCATACGCTCCTGATCGGCGGCAACAACGTCGGCAAGAGCACGATCTGCGAAGCACTCGATCTCGTTCTTGGACCGGACCGCCTGAATCGAACACCTCCCGTTGAGGAGTTCGATTTCCGCAATGCCGGCTATCTGAACGAAGATGGCGAAACGCCCGTTCCTATCCGCATCGAAGTCGTCCTCGTCGATCTCACCGACGATATCAAGAAGCTCTGCGCCGCCAACCTAGAGTTCTGGCACAAGACCGACAAGCGGGTTCTCGGCGAAGGCGAGATTGGCAACGCCGATGATCCCAACGTGGAACTCTGCCTTCGCTTGATTACCGTCGCCCAATACGACATCGAAGAAGACCAGTTTTTCGCCAAGACGATCTATGGCCGAAGCGACGACGATGACGACGCTGATCCCAGGTCCATTCCCACCAAGGTCAAGCGAGCGATAGGCTTCCTTTACCTGCGTACCATCCGCACCGGCTCGCGTGCGTTGAGCCTGGAGCGCGGCACGCTGCTCGACAACATCCTGCGCATGAAAGAAGCCCGCAAGGGAATGTGGGAGAGCATTCGCCAGCGCCTGGCCGCCCTTGATCCACCCATAGACGCCGACGCTACTGAGCTGGGGCCGATCCTTGATGAAATCGAGACACGGCTGGCGGAATACATCGCGCCCGGTAGCGAGGGGCGCTCGACCCGTCTGTTCGTCTCCCAGCTCACGCGCGAGCACCTGCGGAAGACCATCGCTTTCTTTCTGACGATGGGGCGTGGGGAGGAAGCCGTCCCGTTCCAACAGGCCGGTAGCGGAACATTAAACACGCTCCTGCTTGCGCTGCTGACGTTCATCGCCGACCTCAAGAAAGACAACGTCATCTTTGCGATGGAAGAACCCGAGATTGCCCTTCCTCCCCATACACAGCGGCGGATTGCGAACTATCTGCTCGAAGAAACTTCGCAGTGCTTCGTTACATCGCATTCTCCCTACGTCATCGAGCGTTTCGAGCCTGACGGGATACTGAAGCTCAACCGCGACGAACACGGCACGCTGAGCGGCACGGCGATCAAGCTGCCGGCCGGTATGAAGGCCAAGAACTACCGACAGAACTTTCGTCGAGCCATCGCCGAAGCCATGCTTGGCCAAGGCGTGATCGTCGGTGAAGGCATCACCGAACAGGATGCCTTGTTGGTGGTCGCGCAGAAGATGGAAGACAGTGACCCGGCCCTGTTCGCGTTGGACGTAGCCGGTCTGTCTGTCATCAATGCCGACGGCGACGGAAATCTGGAAAAGTTGGGGGCCTTCTTCAAGGAAATCGGGACACCGGCCTTTGCCTTCTTCGATCGCAAGAAGCGTACGGACGCGGAAATTGCCACCTTGCAGGGCAACTACGTGGTAGCCAAAGAAATCCAGCAAAAAGGCGCCGAAGTGCTGATGGCCGAGGAAGCCCCCTTGGATCGGCAATGGCAGTATTTAGAGGCCCTGCGCGCGGAGGACGCCGATGGCCGGTTTGGGATTCCAGTAGCCCGCCCTGCTGACGACGAATTACGCAAGTTGACCATTTCCACGTTGAAGGGCCTGAAAGGCGAAGGCGGCGCGGCAAAGCTGTTGCAACTGTGTGCTGTGGCAGAGCTGCCAAAAACCATTACCGACTTCCTCGCTGACATCTATCAACGCTACCCAAAGCCGAAGCGCAAGGAAGCACCTGCTGCGCAGGCCGACGCCGGGGCAGACGCGGCCGGTGACAACACAGCCCCGGCCGGTGCCCCCGAGGGGCTGTAAGCCGTGGCCCTGGTCATCTGCGCGCAGCGACAGAGCATTCTCGACGAGAACGGCGCGATCCTCGTTACGGGTGGCCCAGGCAGCGGCAAGACGACCATCGCTTTGGCTAAGGCCAGACTCGTCATCGAACGGGGCCTGTCACCTGGTCAGTCTGTTCTGTTTCTCAGCTTCTCGCGTGCCGCTGTAGCGCGCGTCGCTGAAGCGAGCAAGACGCAGTTGCCTGCCGCCTTGCAAGGAAAGCTCTCAATCCAGACTTTCCACTCGTTCTTCTGGCGCATCTTGCAGGCTTATGGATACCTGCTGGGCGCACCGCGGTCGTTGCGTCTTCTGATGCCCCACGACGAGGCGGCAATGCGGCACGAGTTCGAGAGCAATGGCGGTGATTGGGACATCGAGCGCGAACGGTTATTTCAGGAAACAGGGAGAGTCGCATTCGACCTGTTTGCTCCGAAGGCTCACGAACTACTGTCTCGAAGCGCACGCCTGCGCGAGTTGTTTTCGTCGTGCTATCCGTTGATCGTTGTAGATGAGGCGCAAGACACCGCTGAAGATCAGTGGCAATGTGTTCGACTGCTATCCGCTGGCACGCAAATGATGTGCCTCGCCGACTTGGACCAACAGATTTACGACTTCCGGCCTGGCGTTAGCTCAGACCGAGTGACGCACATCATGGCCGCGTTGCAACCGCTGCGGGTGGATCTGGCCGGCGAGAATCACCGAAGTCCAAATTCGGAAATCGTCGCCTTCGCCAACGACGTGCTATTGAACACGCCAAGAGGTGCGGCGTACCGGGGTGTATCACGGATGAACTATCGCGCCAACCGGGAGTACCGTGATCGGGCGATCCGCCAAGCAATCGGCATCGCCATTCAACGTGCAAAGGAAGCCGCCCAAGGCGACATCGAGAGTCTTGCGGTACTGGCAACATGGGGGCGCGGAGTCAATGTCATCTCCCGTGCTCTGACTGGCGACGGCACGAACTTGATCCCGCATCGGGTGATGATCGACGAAGCATCTGTTCTGCTTTCGAGTCGCATGGTCGCGTTTATGCTGGAACCGCGCAGGCCCGTAGCGGAGGAATTGCTGGACTTGGCCGATGGACTCGATCTTGCTGCGACGGTTTTCCGAGCACGCGGCGGAAATACCAATCTAGCCACCGCACAGCGGTTGGTAGCAAGCGCCGTACAAAGCCGCGGCGGTACTTCCCCACGCGCTAATGGAGTGGCATCCAAGCTCCTAGCTGCGGTACGTCTATTGCGCACCCACGAGTTCACTGGCGACCCGAAGCGGGATTGGCTGGATGCGCGCAGCATCCTTCGCAATGCTGGTGCCAACTCGTTTCAAGCCATAGCAGAAGATGCCGAACAGCTTGTCGCGTTCCAGCGTGGCCGCCGTATCTCAGCAGCACTGACCGAACTCTGGCAAACGCAGGGAGCATATCGAAATGCGCGTGGCGCACTTGATGCGGCCATAGCCGAAGATCAGCTCTTGTCGGGTGGCAATGACTTGAGGGGCATCCACGTCATGACCATTCACAAGTCGAAAGGCAAGGAGTTCGACGCAGCAATCATCTTCGATGACCCGAACAGCAGTCCTCTGCTTTTCACTCAAGAGGCTGCGCCTCACCCTCGTTGTCGCAAACTGGCGCGAGTTGGTATCACCCGTGCCAGGCATCATGTGCTGATGCTTTGCGATATGTTCACTCCAACCGTCTTACTGCAAGGGCATCAACTCTAGGAACGACGTCACCAGGGTCTTGGAGCCGCAGCAGTGGGACTACTGTTGCCCGGACCGTTTCCTGCGAAACCCCCGATCCCCCGCAATGAACGCCTCCAGCATGTGCGGGATCAGCGTCGTCGCATCGACCGCTTCACCGTAGGTCTGCGCGTGCATGGCCGCGTAGCGGTCGAGGTCGGCCTTGAGCGTGGCCGGGCACGCGAACGTCAGCTTGATGCTTTCGGTCTTGGGCAGTGGCCCCAGACGCAGCTTGCGTGTCGTGCTCATTGCGAAGTCCCCCGGTTGAAGAACATCGGCTGGTATGGCCGCAGCACCAAGTCGCGGTTGACGATGATGCTGACCGGCAAGCCCGGTCGTTCGGTCAGCGTCGGCTGGATGTTGAGGTTGCGGCGTGTGAACTCCTGGCCGACCTGATTGGCCGTGTCCTGCGCGCTGTCCCGAAGCGCGATGACGGTGTTGCCATTGGTGTTGCCCTGGTTGGAGACCGCCAACTCGGAACCCACACCCAACACGGTGGACAGTGCTGCACCGGCCAGGATGCGTCCCCAATGCCAATCGACGCCATCCTCCAGGCCGGCATAGCCGGCCGGATCGGCACCGACCAGGTTGTCGAGCGTGAGCGAAGACGTGTCCGGCAGGATGATGCGATTCCACACCACCTGCACGCGGCTCTGCCCGTAGGCGACCTGGCTGTTGTATTTGCCGAAGATGCGCGATCCCTGCGGGATCAGCAGATAGCGGCCGGTCGCGGTGTCGTACACCGGCTCCGTCACCGTGCCGATCACGTCGCCTGGGAGGTCGGACTTGATGCCCGTCACCAGCGCCGCCGCGATCGCCGTGCCGGCCATCACCTGATACGGCGAGGTTGGCATTTGCAGGTTGCCGGAATTACGGGTTTCCGTGGTTCCGGCTTTCTGGAACGCCTCTTTCTGGTCTTGCCGGTTCTGCACGGCGGTCGGGTCGGCCGGCTGTGCCGCCGTCGAAGCCGGGCCTGCGGCCTGTGGGTCGAAGCCCGCCAGGCCGGATGCCGGCGCGACCGCAGCGGTCTGCGCCGGTGCAGCCGCAGCGCGCTGGTTGCTGGAACGGAAGAACACCGATGAACCCGCCGCCGCTTCCGCCTCCTTGCGCAGTGCGTCGCGCTCGGCCGCCGCCGCATCCTGGCCGGGCGGCGTGTAGCTGGCCACCACCGGTGGCTGCGACTTGACGATGGCCGGGCCGAGGTCGCCCGGCAGCGGCGGCCCCAGTTCCGGCACCTTCGGCGGCAGCTTGGAGTAGTCGGCGGGAAGCCGGTTGAGTTCTTCGGACTTCGACACGCGATCGACGTTGTAAAGCTCGGTCGCATCGTTGTTGCCGCGCGGGTGCTTCGGCTGCAACGACCACAGGGTTGCGCCCAGCACGACGATGCCGAGGCCACCCGTCAACAACGCCAGCGTGCGACGGTTGAGGCGCGTCACCGGGCGCGGCTGCGCGCGCAGCGCCACATTCTCCGGTGCGACCTTGGGCACCGCTTCGGGAATGGGCACGTCCGGGGTTTCGTCCTGGCTCATGGTCAGTTCCCCCGCGTGCCATCCGTGCGCTCGATGCGCACCACGTCGCCCTTGTCGCCGCCCAGGCGCAGTTCGGCCGCGCCGAACAGCCGATCCACGATGTAGTACGGCGAGCGGAAACGGTAGTTGACGAGTTGCCCGTCACCCTGTGCGCCGATGACGAACAGCGGCGGCAGTTCGCCTTGGGCGATGCCGGGCGGGAACTGGATATAGACCTTCTCGCCATCGTCGAAGGCGCGCAGCGGCTTCCACGGCGGATTGCTGCCGCTGACCGCGTAGCGGAAGCGGATCTTCTCCAGCGACAGGCCGGCGTCGATCGGCGCGGCCGCTTGCGCCGCCCGATCCTGACGCTGCAAGGCAAGCATCTGGTCCTTCGGATACTCCCACGACACCGACGCCATCCATGCCTTGTCGGTCGAGGTCAGCTCGATCAGATAAGTGCGTCGGCTGGTGGTGATGACCACGTTCGTCTTGAGGCCGGAGCGGATGGGCTTGACAAGCACGTTGACGCGCAGCGCGTCGCCGGCGCCGCTTGACGTGTCTCCGACGATCCAGCGCACCGTGTCGCCGGCGGCGACCGTCACCAGTTCTTCGCCCGGCTGGAGCGAAATCACGGTCACGCGCCCCGGTGCCGCATAGACCTGATACAGCGCGCCATCGGTGAAGGGCCAGACCTGGATCGCGTTGACGTAGCCCTCGCGCGTGGGCGCGATGCGTGCCTCGGCGTTGGCACGCGACACGCGCACGGTTTCGTCGGCAGGCTCAGGCGCGGGCTTCGCATCATCCACCTCCGGCAACGGCTTCATCTGCGCCGGCATCGGCAGCACCTTCGGCACCTCCACCACTTCGACCGGCTTAGGTGGTTCGGGCAGCGCCTGCGCCTGCACCGGCTCGTCGAGCGAAATGCGCGGTGGCTTGCCCTGCGTGGCGCATCCCGACAGGGCCGCCACGGTCAGCACGAAAGCGTAAAAGCGGAAAGACTGGTTCATGGCTTGGCTCCTTCTGACGCATCGAGTTCGCGGCTCCACGACAGGCCGTTGACGTAGATGCCCAGCGGGTTCTTGCGCAGCCGCTGCTCGGTGCGCGGGGTTTGCAGGACGATGGACACCACGGCGTTCCAGTGTTCAGTGCCGGTGGGCGCGCCGTTGGCGAACCGCTGCTCCGTCCAGCGCACGTTGAACGACGAATCGCTGGCGCGCGTGACGCTGGTGATCTGCACCGTCACCGATTCTTTGCCGATGCGGGCGAAGGGATCGTTCTTGCTGGCGTAGTCGTTGAGCACGACGGCGCCCTTGTCCGTGGTGTAGTCGTAGGCGTCGAGCCAGTTCTGCCGAACCACGATCGGGTCGATGGACAGCGAGCGAACCAGCGTGATGAAGTGCGCGAGGTGGAAAGCGATCTGCGCATCCGCTGGCCGGTACGGCGTGGCGGCTTCGCCGACCGCGCGCACTTCGCCGGTCTTGTCCACCTCCACGACGTAGGGCGTGACGATGGACTGCGCCGAACGCCACGCCAGGCCGCCAGCCATCAACAGCGCGAGCGCGAGACAGCCGAAGGCCATGAAGCGCCAGTTCTTCGCCTGCACGCGGGCCGAGCCGATTCGCTCGTCCCACGCCTGCGCGGCGGCTTGGTACGGAGTGGCAGGCTGCGGCGTGTCGGCGTAGCGCACCTGCGGTCGCTTGAATCGCATGGCTCGTTCTCCTCAAGAATCGCTTCATTCGTCGGATTGGCCCAGGCTTGGGCCTTGTGCCGAGCCGCCGCCGTCCCCGCCGCGCAAGGTGTGCGCGGTGGTGGTCGCGGCGTGGGCGATCTGCTGGCGCCGATGCAGGCGCTTGGCCCAAGCGGGTTGCTTTTGATCGGCGGCGGCCGAGGCCGAACCAGTGCTGGATGCGCCTGCTTCGGTGGACGCGCCGGCAGTCGCACCACCCTCGCCGCGGAATGCACCAGCCACCCGCCCGCCGAATGCGCGCGCGCCGGCGGCGACTCTCTGCCCGGCGGCCTGCGCGCCCGCCCGTGCGACGTTGCCCACGCCAGCGGCTGCGCCCTTGAAGCCGCCGCCCGCCGCAGCGGAACCCGCTTGGAATGCCGTCCGTGCGCTGCTGGCCGTCGAAGCGGCGGCCCGCGCGCCGCTGCCGATCGCACTGGCCGCCGCCGGCGCCATGCGTGCACCAGCGGCCACGGCACCACCCACGCCGGTTGCGGCTGCGCCGATAGCAACAGCGGTTCCGGCGGCGCCCAGCGCCGCACCAGCCATCGCGCCCGCGCCGAGCTGCGGCGCGCCGGACACGAGGCCGGTGGCGATGCCCGGCCCGTAGATGCCGAGCGCGAGCATGGCGAGCGAAGCCAGCATCACGACCAGCGCATGGTCGATGGACGGCTCGGTGGGCGTCGTCTGGAACTCTGCGAGCAGGCCCGTGCCGATGCCGACGATGACGGCCAGCACCAGCACCTTGATGCCGGACGACACCACGTTGCCGAGCACCTTTTCGGCGAGGAACGCGGTCTTGTTCCAGAGCGCGAACGGCACCAGCACGAAGCCGGCCAGCGTGGTCAGCTTGAACTCGATCAGCGTGATGAAAAGCTGCACCGCCAGCACGAAGAAGCAGACGATGACGGTGAACCACGCGAGGAACATCACGACGATGGGCGTGATGTTGATGAATACCTCGGGGAAGCCCGCCATGTCGCTGATCTGGTCGAGGATCGGCATACCGGCGTCGATGCCGGTCTTGGCGAGATGGCCCGGCTGCAGGAACGTTTCCATGCTCACGGCCGAGCCGGTGGCCGTGAGGCCGAGGCCCGCGAACGACCGGAATACGATGCCGGCCAGCATGTTGAAGTTGCCGATGATGTAGGCGAAGGTGCCGACGTAGAGCACCTTGCGGATGAGCTTGGCCATTACGTCTTCGCCCTGGCCGGTGGCGTGGCCGAGCGCCCAATACAACCCGGCGAGCGTCATGTCGATCACCACCAGCGTTGCGGTCAGGAATCCGACTTCGCCGCGCAGCAGGCCGAAACCGGAGTCGATGTAGGCGGAAAAGACGTTGAGGAAATGATCGATGATCGAAACGTCATTCATGGACGCTGCTCCGTCTGCACATCAGGGCCGTCGAAACTGGCCGGGATCGGCGGCAGGTCGGCGAGCGTCTGGTATTCGTCCGGGCCGGCTACCCCAGAGAGGAAACGGCGCAAGTCGGCCTGGCCGACCTGCGCGCAGAAAGCGCCGTCAAGTTCGCCGCGCTGGCACTGCGCACGCAGCGCGTGCAGCCGCGTCGGGTCGGCGGCTAGTGCATCGACCGACAACGCCTGCGGCCGGTCGCAGCCGACTAGCAAGCACGCGAAGGCGAACAGGGCAAGCGCGGGTTTCATGGCCGTGTCCGTCAGTTGCCGTAGAAGTTCACGGACTGCGGCGTGTACGGCGTGCCGGTGCCGAGGAAGCGTTGCGTGATGACGCGGCCTTGTTCGACGGCGGCGGCCTGTCGCGCCAGTTCCAGCGCCGCCGCGCGGCTCTGTGTGAGCTGGAGTTGCTGCGACTCGCTGGTCTGTTTCGCTTGCAGGGCCAAAAGCTGATTGGTCGCCTGCATAGCCTGCAGGGCGCCGGTGGCCGATTGGCTCTGGCCCACGAGGTCGGACATGGTGCCCGCGTCAACACTGATGTTCTGCGACACCTGCGCCTGCATTTGCATCGCGGTCTGCAAGCCGTTGAGCGTGTTCTGCCAACGCTGGTGGGCGTCCTGATACATCTGATTGCTGCTCACGGTCGCGGCGTACTGCTGCGGATACAACTGCGCGAACTGCTGGTCCATGCTCTGCACCTGGAACGCCAGTCCTTGCGCCTGCGCGATGAGTTGCTGCGTAGTCGCCAGGTTCGTGCGCAACTGGCTGACCACGTTAAACGGCAGGTTCGCCAAGTTGCGCGCCTGATTGATCAGCGACTGCGCCTGGTTCTGGAGTTGCCGGACCTGGTTGTTGATCTGCTCCAGCGTGCGCGCGGCGGTCATCGTGTTCTGCACGAGGTTGGTCGCGTCGATGACGGCCCATTGCGCGTGTGCGGCCGGCATGACGCCGACGAACGCCGCGACCGCAAGGGCGAGAAGGCGAATCTTCATGGCGAAATCTCCTGTGGTTGGGGAGCGAGGAAGGACGCGGCGGATGGCGCGGACGGCAGCAGGTCGGCCGCCCAATCGAGGCCGCGGTGACGCAGCCAGGCGCCGGCGAACCCCGGTGCTCCGGCGTCGGTCAGCACGTCGTCGATGGCGCGCTGGTCTTGGGGCGTCGAGGCACCCGCGAACGCGAGCGCGACCGGCCCCAGGTCGAGGTCGAACAGGCGATTGCCTGCGCGGGATTGGTAGTAGTAGTCGCGCTTGGGCTGCGCGGTGGCGACGATCTCGATTTGCCGGCTGTTGAGGCCGAAGCCTTCGTAGATCGTGCGGATCTGCGGTTCGGTGGCCTGCGGGTTCGGCAGGAAGATGCGGCTGGCGCAGCTCTCGATGATCGCCGGCGCGATGGTCGAATCCTTGATGTCCGCGAGCGACTGCGTGGCGAAGATGACGCTGACGTTCTTCTTGCGCAGCGTCTTGAGCCACTGGCGAATGCGCGCCGCGAACACCGGGTCATCGAGGAACAGCCACGACTCGTCGAGGATCAGCAGGGTCGGTGCCCCGTCGAAACGCTCATCGAAGCGCGCGAACAGGTAGCCCAGCACGGCCAGCACTGCGGCCTTGCTGTGCATCAACTCCTCCATCTCGAAGCACTGCACGTCGGCCGCGCCGAGCCGGTCGTGATCAGCATCGAGCAGCTTGCCGTGTGCACCGCCGAGCACATACGGCGCGAGCGCCTGACGCAGTGCATTCGATTGCAGCAGTACCGACAGGCCGGTGAGCGTGCGCTGTTCGACCGGCGCGCTGGCGAGGCTGCCAAGCGCCGACCATACGGCCGCCTTCTCGTCGGGTCCGAGGGCGACGCCTTCGTGCGACAGGCGGCCTTCGACCCATTCGGCGGCCCATGTGCGATAACCCTCGTGGTCGATGCGCGCGAGCGGCTGGAACGCGATCGCGCCATCGGCGCCGAGGTCGTAATACTCTCCGCCCAGGCCTAGCGCCGTTGCGCGCATCGAGCGGCCCATGTCGAATGCAAAGATGCGCGAACCGGGATAACGCCGGAACTGCATCGCCAGCGTGGCGAGCAGCACGGACTTGCCCATGCCGGTCGGACCGGCAATCAGCGTGTGGCCGACGTCGCCGATGTGCGTCACCAGCCGGAACGGCGTCGCGCCATCGGTGCGGGTAACGATCAGCGGCGGGCCGTCGAGATGCTCATTCTTTTCCGGCCCAGCCCAGACCGCCGACACCGGCGTCAGGTGCGCGAGGTTCAGCGTGGAGATGATGGGCTGACGCACATTGGCGTAAGCGTTGCCGGGGATCGACGACAGCCACGCCTCTACGGAATTAAGGGTTTCGTGGATGGTCACGAAGCCCCGGCTCTGAATCGCGCGCTCCACCATGCGCAGCTTCTCGTCGGCCGTGTCGGCGTCGGTATCAAGCACCGTCACGGTCGCGGTGACGAAACCGAAGGCGACTTGATCGCTGCCCAGCTCCTGCATCGCGGCGTCGGCGTCGGTGGCCTTGTTGCTCGCGTCGGTATCGACCAATGGGCTTTCCTGCTGGAAGATCGTTTCGCGCAGCAGTGCGAGGACGTTCTTGCGCTTGGCGAACCACTGCCGGCGCAGGCGGCCGAGTTCCTTTTCGGCTTCGGCCTTGTCCATGCAGAGGAAGCGCGTGCTCCAGCGATACGCGAAACCGAGCCGATTGAGGTCGTCCAGAATCCCCGGCCAGGTCGAGGTCGGGAATCCGCGCACCGTCACGACGCGCAGGTGTGCATCACCGAGTATTGGCGCGAGCCCACCGATCAGCGGCACGTCGGCCAGCAGCGCGTCGAGATGGAACGGCACTGCCGGCACGCCGACGCGATAGCGTTGCGTCGAAACGGTCGCATGCAGGTAGGTCAGCGTTTCGGCGTCGTCGAGCCAGTCGATTTCCGGCATCACGCCGTCGAGCAGATCGAAGATGCGGCCGGTTTCCGCGACGAATGCGGTCAGGCGTTCGCGCCAGTCCACGCCAGCGGTCGGCGTGTTCTCGTACAACAGCTTGGCCGCGCGGGCGCGGGATTCCTCCGGCGGCAGGTATTGCAGCGTGAGGTGATAGCCGCTCTCGAAGTGGTTTCCCGATTCCTCGAAGGTCGCGCGGCGTTCCTCGTCCACCAGCCACGACAGCGGCTCTGGGAAATCCGAGCGCGGATAGTCGGCTGCCGGCCGGCGCTCGGCTTCGACGAACAGCGCCCAGCCGGCGTCAAGCCGGCGCAGCGCGTTGTTCAGTCGCGCGGTGGTGGCGATCAGCTCGCCTTGCGTCGCGCTGTCGAGGTCGGGGCCACGGAACCGTGCCGTGCGCTGGAACGAACCATCCTTGTTCAGCACGAGGCCGGGCGCGACAAGGCCAGCCCACGGCAGCCAGTCGGCAAGCAAGGCCGGTCGCTGGCGGTATTCGGCGAGGTTGAGCATCGCGGCGGCCTCCCGTCACACGTCCAGCAGCGGCTTGTGCTTGAGGTGCTTGGCGAACACCTGCATGAACTGCGGATCGACACGCGCGCCCCACACGGCCAGCGAATGACCAACGACCCAGAGCACGACGCCGGGAATCCACAGTTGCAGGCCCAGGCCCACGGCGGCGGCGAGCGTGCCGTTGGCGATCGCCACGGTGCGCGGTGCGCCGCCCAGCAGGATCGGCTCGGTCAGCGAGCGATGCAGCGGCACCTCGAAACCCGGCAGATCGGTGGCCGTACTCATACGACGGCACCGCCGGAGAAGCTGAAGAACGACAGGAAGAAGCTCGACGCCGCGAATGCGATGGACAGGCCGAACACGATCTGGATGAGCTTGCGGAAGCCGCCCGACGTGTCGCCGAAGGCCAGCGCAAGGCCAGTGGCGATGATGATGATGACGGCGACGATGCGCGCGACCGGCCCCTGGATGGATTCGAGGATGGATTGCAGCGGGCCTTCCCACGGCATCGAGGAGCCGGCGGCCTGCGCCGTGCCAGCCGTCATCAGCATGACGGCCGCCGACAGCAGGCCGCGGTGCGCCGGTGCCGCTAGGCGGCGCAGACGCACGGGGATGGAAGCCGGATTTACGGAAAAGCGGAAAGCAGCGGCGTGCATCTGCGTCATGGCAGTTCTCCAAGGTGGTTGGGGTTCGGGAAAGGGAGCGGCAGCTCTGGATGCGGCGGTGGCTCCAGCGCGTCCGCGAGGCGGTAGCCCACGCCGTCGAAACCGAGGACGCGGGCGATGCTTTCGATGCGACGGCGCCGGCCGCGGCCGGCGATGTGAATGACGACGTTGACCGCTTCGGCGACCAGCGCCCGCGGCGGGTTCACCGCGACTTCGAGGATCAGTTGCTCCAGGCGCAGCAGCGCGCCCGGTGCGGAACCGGCGTGGATCGTGGCGATGCCTCCGGGATGGCCGGTGCCCCACACCTTGATGAGATCCAGCGCCTCGCCGCCGCGCACCTCGCCGACGATCACCCGGTCAGGGCGCAAACGCATCGTGGCGCGCACCAGCTCGGTCATCGACACGACGCCAGCGCGCGTGCGCAGAGGTACGTGGTCGCGTGCCGCGCATTGCAGTTCCACCGTGTCTTCGAGCACCAGCACGCGGTCGCCGGTAGCGGCGATCTCTGCGAGCAAGGCATTGGCGAGCGTGGTCTTGCCGGTGCTGGTGCCGCCGGCGATGAGGATGTTCTGGCGCTCGCGTACAGCGTCGCGCAGGAACGCGGCCTGCTCGACGCTCATCATTCCATCGGTGATGTAGCGATCCAGCGGAATGACGCCAACCGCGCGCTTGCGCAGCGCGAAGGCCGGTCCTGGCGCTGCCGGTGGCAGGATGCCCTCGAAGCGTTCGCCGGTTTCGGGCAGCTCGGCGGTCAGCAGCGGCTGGCCGCGATGCACTTCCGCGCCGACGTGCGCGGCGACCAGGCGGATGATGCGTTCGCCATCTTCCTCGGACAGCTCTGCACCCATCGGTGCTCGACCCGACGACAGGCGATCGACCCACAGCGTGCGGTCGGGGTTGAGCATGATTTCCACCACGTCCGGGTCTTCCAACGCGGCGGCGATCAGCGGCCCCATCGCCGTGCGCAACATGCGGATGCGCCGGTCGAGCGACGTAACGGCGAAGGACTGCGGTTGCGCGCTCATGTCGCACGCTCCTGGGCTGTGGCCAGCGCCGCCGCGTCGTCCAGTCGCGCGGTGTCGGGATTCAGTTCCTCCACCACGTCACGCACGAGGCTGCGACCGCGCATCAAGTGGCGGCCGAGCTGTTCGACGAACTGCTCAAAACGTGCCTTGCCCTGCGCTCGGGCCGCATCCTGGTGGGCCTCGGGAATCGGCGTGCTGACCGTCAGGAAGTAGCGAACGAACAGCGCCAGCGTCTCGATCTCGATGTTCTGGTCGCGCTCCAACTTCTCGAACTGGCGCGTCAGCCGGTCGAGCCGCTTGGCGATGGCAGCCTCACGCTGGTCGCCCGCATCGGGTGACAGCCATGACGCCAGCGCCGCCGCGACGATGGATGACTTCGATACGCCTTTCTTCGCGGCCAGTTCGTCGAGGCGCTTGGCATGCTCGTGCGGAATGAACAAGTTGAGGCGGTACTGGCTCATAGCTCGATCCCGTCCTGTTGGTCGAGGGACGCGAGCCGAGCCGTGCGTTGCATGGCCGGATCGAGTTGGCGAGGAAGCGGCAACGGCAGGTCGTCGTCATCGAGCAGCGCCAGGTCGTTATCGGCCGGCTGCTGCTCGGGGCTATAGGCGGCGACTTCGGATAGCTCCGGCTGCCGGCGCGGGCCGCCGTCATCGGTCGAGCCCGTGTCGATGGCAGCCAGGCCCACGACTGCGGGCGCGGTTGGAACGGCAGGAATAGCCAGCCCGCTCCAGTCGTCCGGCCGCAGCGGTGGTGCGTCGGCATAGCGCCCGGCGGCAAGCGCCGGTGGCGGCAGCACGCGGCGCTTGAAATTCGCGTCGGCGTAGTAGCGCAGCTTCTTGGCTCTGATCGGCGCGACACTGGACACCATCACCACGGCGTCGTCGGGCGGGAGCTGCATCACTTCGCCGGGCGTCAGCAGCGGACGCGCGGTTTCCTGGCGCGACACCATCAGGTGGCCCAGCCACGGCGAGAGACGATGGCCGGCGTAGTTGCGCTGCGCGCGCAGTTCGGTGGCGGTGCCGAGCGTTTCCGAGATGCGCTTGGCGGTGCGTTCGTCGTTGGTGGCGAACGTCACGCGCACATGGCAGTTGTCAAGGATGGAATGGTTTTGGCCGTAGGCTTTGTCGATCTGGTTGAGCGACTGCGCGATGAGGAAGCTGCGGATGCCATAGCCAGCCATGAACGCCAGCGCCGTCTCGAAGAAGTCGAGGCGGCCCAGCGCCGGGAACTCGTCGAGCATCAGCAGCAACTTGTGGCGGCGTGCGATGCCGTCGCTGCCATCGAGCGATTCGGTGAGGCGCCGACCGATCTGGTTGAGGATCAAGCGCACCAGCGGCTTCGTGCGGCTGATGTCCGACGGCGGCACGACGAGGTACAGCGAGACGGGATACTTGGATGCGATCAGGTCGGCGATGCGCCAGTCGCAGCGCGACGTGACTTCGGCCACTGTGGGATCGCGGTACAGGCCGAGGAACGACATGGCGGTGGACAGCACGCCCGACCGCTCGTTGTCCGACTTGTTCAACACCTCGCGCGCAGCGGATGCGACGACGGGATGCGGCACGTCGCCCAGGTGACACGTCGTCATCATCCGATGCAGCGTCAGCTCGAACGGGCAAGCCGGGTCGGAGAGGAAGTTGGCGACGCCGCGCAGCGTTTTGTCCTCGCCGGCGTAGAGCACGTGCAGGATGGCGCCGACCAGCAGCGCGTGCGAAGTCTTCTCCCAATGATTGCGGCGTTCGAGCGCGCCTTCGGGATCGACCAGGATGTCCGCGATGTTCTGCACGTCGCGCACTTCATGCGCGCCGCGCCGGACTTCGAGCAGCGGGTTGTAGGCCGCCGATTTGGCATCGGTGGGGTTGAACAGCAGGCAGTGCGAGAAGCGCGAGCGCCAGCCGGCGGTGATCTGCCAGTTCTCGCCCTTGATGTCGTGGATGACGGCGGACGCCGGCCAGCTCAACAGCGTCGGCACCACCAGGCCGACACCCTTGCCGGAGCGCGTCGGCGCGAAGGTCAGGACGTGTTCCGGGCCTTCATGCCGCAGGTATTGGCCGCGATGTAGGCCGAGAAAAACGCCGACGGGCTTGTCGAGTTTGGCCTTGCGAATATCGGCAGCATCAGCCCAGCGCGCCGAACCGTAGGTCGTGACCAGCTTCGATTGCCGCGACCGCCACACTGACATGGCGATTGCGACCAGCACGGACATGAGGCCGCTGCCCCCAGCGATCGCGCCGCCTACGTCGAAGACGTGCCGTGCATAGCCGTCGTAGAGGAACCACCACTCGAACAGCCGCCAAGGGTGGTAGACCGGCGTGTGGAAGAAATCGAACCAGGGCGAGCCAAGGCGTAGCTGGTAGCCCAAGGCGGCGGCTGTCCATTGTGTGGCGGCCCACACGCCGGCGAACACAATGCCGAATACCACGGCGATCTGCCCGAACAGCACGCCTTGACCTTGCATCTCCGCCTCCGTTTTCTCCTGTGCGACACGCGGCACAAGGGCGTGCCGTACACGCGAGGATCGGAGTCAGGTCGAGGGCCGGTCAAAGACCGTTATCGGAAGAAAAGTCGCGGAAAAAGCAAGATTTCGCGCAGTGGCGAATATTGGAGAAACGCCGCGTGCGGCGGCGCATTGCGGCGTATCGAGTTGGGGGATCGAAGTTTCTTACGAATAGGCAACGATCAGAACTTCGGCTGCTCCTTCGGCGGGGTGTACGGCGTCTTGCCATCCCCGAAGAAGCGCCGATTCGTTGCCTCGGCCGCACGATTGCAGAGTTCATCGCCCACCTTGGCGCGATCCGTCTTGCACTGTTCGCGCAATTCCTTCAACCGTGTGGGGTTGGCTGCAAGAGCCTCCACCGTTTCGGCTGGTGGAGACTTGCCGCAAGCAGTCAGCGCTACGGCAAGTGTAAACAACATGATCCTGTTCACGGTTCGATTTCCTCCGAAGCATCGAGGTCGGATAGTTCAGCAGGGTTCATTGCAGGAGGCGAGTCGATGGCGCTTATTCTTGCGACAAAGCGAGCCAGTGCCTCAGTTGGTTTGTTGTTCAAGCGCAGCAGATACGTGGTCAGCACCGGCATTCGGAAGCCAGCAAGAGGCCGAGCCACCACGCCTGACTCGCGGCTGTTGACGATTTGCGAAGCACCAGCCAGTCCCAAGGCGAAGCCTGCTGCTACCAGCGCCATCATCAGATCGGTGGAAACTACCCGTTCGGCGATCAATGGCTCTTGGTCGGCCTTCCGCAGCACTCGCTCTATCTGTCGCACATAACCTTCGCATATCTGCGGATCTCCAAGTACCAACGGGTAGCGCAGCAATTCCTTCAGAGGGATGCGCTTGTATGTCAGCAGAGGATGGCGAGCAGGAACCGCTACCACCAATGGGTCGGTCCAGACGGCTTCGGCAAGGATGCCATCGCCAACTTCATCCGATCGTGCGAACCCCACATCGTACAAGTCTTCGTGCAGTCCTTTGATCTGCTGTACCAATGGGACTTCGGTCAGACGTATCTCGATCTCCGGCTCCTCTTGACGGCACAACGCCAGAAAGGTCGAGAAGCGCGACGGCGGGATGCCATCCGAGAGCGCTACGCGCAACTGACTGTGAAAGCCATTGGTGGCAGCCTTTACGCTGTCTCGTGCTTGCTGGAGGGCTGCGAACACACGCTGCACATGGTCCAGAAATAGTTGTCCTGCACGTGTCAAGCGTGTGCTGCGCGTGGTTCGCACAAAAAGCTGGGTACCAAGATCTTCTTCAAGTTCTTTAATCGCTCGCGATAGCGGAGACTGCTCAATATGCAGTCGCTCTGCTGCACGAGCGAAGTGAAGCTCCTCCGCCACGGCTAGAAAACAACGTAGATGACGAAGCTCCATTGATCAGATATCCGCTCTTCCAAGCCACTACTGTTAATTCGGAATCGATATAGGCCATGCTCCAGCCGATATCTACCCGACGACATGTGCGAAAGTCGCAGCCACAACACACCACGTAACGACCAACAATACGGGAGCCCGCCCCGCAACCAGTAGAACAAAGGCAATCAATGCGATTGCAAAATCCTTTGCATTTAGCACCGCACTAATCCATACAGGGTCGTAGAGTGCAGCAGCCAGCAGTCCCACCACTGCTGCATTCACACCCGCAAGAACTCTCGCTGCGATCGGCCCTCCACCAACGACACGCCAGAAGGGAAGCGCAGCGGCAACCAGCAACAGGCCAGGTAGAAAGATCGATATCAAGCTGGTGGTTGCACCAAGAAATCCTCCATCTCCTCCATGCAATCTATCTCCAAGGAATGCCGAAAGAGTAAACATGGGGCCTGGCACTGCTTGCGCTGCGCCATATCCGGCGAGAAAGGTGTCGTTGCTGATCCAGCCGGTATCCACAACAGTTTGCTTGAGTAACGGCAGTACCACATGTCCACCGCCGAAGACCAAAGCGCCTGCTTGATAAAAGGCGCCGGCTACGTGCACGAGAGGAGGGAATCCTTGCAACGGCATCAGCGTTGTCACCAAGAGGATGGAGAACAATGCGAATAGTGCGATACCAGTGCGACGCCCATACCTGAGATCAAAAGAACTCTGGGTCGGCCTCGTCACTCCATGACACAGGACGAGCCCCAATAATCCGCCGGCGATGACGATGAGAAGCTGAAGCCATGCGTTGTTGCCGACAGCGATGACGCCTGCCGCTACCGCAGCAATCAACGCCCGCGGCCGATCTGGAGTTAAGGTGCGCGCCATGCCCAAGACGCCTTGGGCTACGACGGCTACGGCGACCAACTTCAATCCATGCAGCGCGCCTTGCCCCCAAGGTCCTACCAATTGGTCGCTTAGCATGGCCAATGCAAAAAGAATCAGTGCCGATGGCATCGTGAACGCCACGAACGCCGCAATCGCACCACGCCATCCCGCCCTGAGCAGACCAATCGAAAAGCCGAGTTGGCTGCTGGCCGGCCCGGGCAGGAACTGACACAGAGCCAGCAAATGCACAAAATGCTCATCGTCCAGCCAACGGCGTTTTTCCACGAACTCCTGTCGAAAGTATCCAAGGTGCGCAATCGGCCCCCCGAACGAAGTCACCCCTAGTTTGAGAAACACCAAAAAAACTTCCGCGGCACTGCCGCCATGTTTTTTTGTGGGCTTATTTGTAATCGAGGTTATGTCGCTTGAATTTTGAAGCATTGTCATTTGCAGTCAAATAGAGCCATGAAGCCAAAATCCATATGCAATTGCATATGGCAGTGAAAAAGTGATAACCCTGGTTGGTCCGCCGTAAAATCTATATCCATTGTTTGATAGCCGCCCAGCATTGCGACGTCCTTGGTGACGCCGGAGACTGGCCTGCCAGCGATGTTAGAAATTTGGAAACTATGTCGATGTAAATGCATTGGATGAACGTCGTCTGTTGCGTTACGCATGCGTAGCCGATAGCGCTTCCCGCGCCTCAGGTGATACATCGGCTCCATCTTCTTCATATCAAAGGCGACGTTATTGATGGTCCAAACATTAAATCCTTTGTCGGCCGCATTGAGCTTCCGGAACGTCATTTCAATGACTTCTTCTGGTGGAGCGAGTGTCGCCGTTCCTTTTTCGGAAAATAGGCGATAGTCCCAGGGAAATGCCTTTGGCGTGATCCATCTTGGCTTCCCTTTATGGCCGGCATATTCGATCACCACTCCCATGCCGCGTTGCCGATCGTCGTCGGCCAAGTCACCAAGTATCCAAACTCCGGGGGATTTCATTTCAACAGTTGCACTAATCCGTTCGGCAGTCCCAATCCATAGCACCGGAACCTCTGCCGGATTCGGAACGGGATTTCCGTCGAGCGCAATAACTCTGAAGACATGGCCTGGCAAGGCCAGGCTACGGATTTCGGTTGCGCTCCCGTTGAGGATGTGAAATAGGACACGTTCCCCCTCCTTCACGCGAATGGGATCACCATGTCCCAGCATGCGCCCGTTGATCGAGAACGTTTGGTATCCCACCTCATAGCCATGTGGCGCCCCTTTCGCCAGCGATGCCATCATCGCGCTCTCACCAAATTCTTCGAGACTGTGCTCTCGATCTCCGGGAACGAGGAAATCCATCGCCATATCGCCCCCCTTGCTGAAAAACGGATCGAACTCCTTTAGCGTGAGAAAGACTTCCCGATCGTAACCACCCGGATCATGCCGAGGCTCGATATACACAGGCCCAACTAAGCCGCTGTATTGCCCTATGGAAAGGTCGCTGCCGGCAACCAAATGGGTGTGATAGAAGCGAAAGCCAGAAGGGCCCGGTATAAATGCAATGCGACGCATTCCGCGAGCCGGGATATAGGGGGTTCCTTCCTCTGCGGCGCCATCGACGTCGACGGGGACGAATTGCCCATGCCAGTGCAACTGTTCTGGGATATCCGTATCGTTGTGGATATCAACAACAACTTTTTGGCCCTCCTTGAAGCGAAGCAAGGGGCCGGGAAACTGATCGTTGTAAGTCGTAGTAGAAACCACATGATCGGGCGCCAACTCGACCAGGCTTCGAGCTATGCGAAGGGTATAGTCCGCATTTCCATTTACCGCGTCGGGTATTGAGTTTGAATTTGCTTGAACTGCATCGCCCAACGAAGCTATGGGGATGGCGCTTGTTAAAGCGGCCATGCCACCGATTTTCAAGAACTCACGCCGATCAATTGTCACAATCAGTTCTCCGCCTTCTCGAATTGTCCAGCCGAACGAGCATTTAAATGCCGCGTCAGCCACGCATCCAATGACCAACTGCCTCCGCCATTGATCAGCAGGAACAGCGCGCCAAGGAGCATGCAGAAGTCGGTGCGTGCCTCATGCGCCATACCCCAGAATCCGTAGCGGGCCTCAGCCGGTGCATGGAAGATCCAGACATCATGGCCAAGCATCAGTGGCAGCTTGGTGGAGACCAATGCCACGATCATCACGATGATTAGCGGTATTGCCGCCAATCTTGTCAGGAGCCCAAAAATGATCAGCAAGCCACACACTGTTTCGACTATGCCGACGAATGAACCCATTACATCGGGCCAAGGAATGCCAATTTTGGCGAATCTGCCGGCCCCGAGGATGGAGGGGAAAAGTAATTTTTGAAGACCCTCTGGAAAGAAAACCACCAGGCCAACCAGAAGTCTTATTAATATCGATGAAGCACCAATATTCGTTCTTAACCACAGCCTCCACTCAATCATCACGATTTCCTCTTGTGCTCGTGGAAGAGTTCACCAAACAACTCTCGAACTTTTTTCTTGGCGGCCTCCAACGCTCGCCTTCCCATTGGGGTGATCTCATAGACGCGGCGGCCGATCTTTCCTTGCTGAACCTGCTTAGACGTCAAGTACCCTTTTTTTTCAAGCCCATGCAATATTGGATACAGCGTCCCGGGGCTTAATTGATATCCATGGTGCGCGAGCTCATTAATCATCTCCTGCCCATAGATAGACATCTCTGCCGCATGATGGAGTATGTGAAGGCGTATGAGCCCGGCGTAAAGATCGCGATCGTCCATACGTAAATCCAATCGTCATATGCAAAGAGACTTGCCGTATAGGAAGCGGTCCTTAATGAGAAGGGATAAGGGCCGACCCTCAATGGATGTACTCAGTTAACGGTTAGCTTCGCGGAGCTATTACTGCGCCACGATATCTATGTACGATATCGTATTTCGATATCGATGTCATGTCAAGCACGCGAGTCCTGGTATATAGATCATAAGAACGTTTGTTTGCTACGCGTAGCGTAGGCATCCGACCATTTTTCCTGACGACAACGGAAGGAATTTGCCGCTATAGTTGTTCGGCGCACCGGTTCGCGGCGCATCGAGTTCAGGAGGCCAGATGCAATCCAAGGAACATTGGGAGCAGATCTACACGACGAAGTCCGAGAAAGACGTGAGCTGGTTCCAGGAGCACGCGCGCCAATCGATCGAGCTTATCAAGCGTACGGGTATCTCGAAGGGCTCTAGCATCATCGACGTCGGTGGCGGCACCTCGACGTTAGTCGATGATCTGCTAGTCCACGGATATCAGCATGTCACCGTCCTGGACTTGTCCGAGGCCGCGCTAGAAGCTTCACGAGTTCGTCTCGCGGAACGAGCGCTCGGGGTGAGTTGGCTTACGGGCGACATCACCATGCTTGAGCTTCCGCGGCACGCATATGACATCTGGCACGACCGCGCCGTTTTCCATTTCCTCACGGCGCGCGAAAAGCGAGAGGCCTACGTCAATGCAGTTCTTCGCGCTGTCAAGCCGGGTGGTCACGTTATCGTGGCGACGTTCGCTGAAGACGGCCCTGAGAAGTGCAGCGGGTTGTCGGTCATGCGATACAGCGCCGACAGCCTGCATGCGCAGTTCGGTACACCATTCACCCTCCTGCAGCAGGAGCACGAAGAGCATCAAACGCCCTTCGGCACAGTCCAGAAATTCATTTATTGCCTGTGCCGCAAGGAATCGAACTGACCGTGGACGCGCCTCCGGACGCTATCGCGAGGTAGAGCCAAGAGTCAGCCAATTGACAAGCCTTGCTTTTTGTCGACCTGCCACGACACCTCATGTTTCTTGAGGCTGGCAGTAACGCTTTGCCCGAGCCGTTGCTCGATCACCGGTTTCCACGGCACCAAGCTGAATCCCATGCCGTCATCAAGCATCGCGTAGCGACCGCTGGCGAGCATGACGGAACGCCGGTAGATGCCGGCCACTCGCTGCCCGTCAGCCACCGGGCGATGCTCAAGGCCAGTGGCGGCCGCAATGTCCTTCGCGGCCTGGGCCAGTTCGCGCGCGCGCAGCGTCGCCAACAGGTTCCGTGCAAGGACGACGTGCTGCCCCCGATGCTCGGCCAGCCCCTGTTCGACCAAGAAGTCGGCGCGCTGACGCAGCGCGTCCTTGACCTCGGCCCCAAAGCCCAGGTCGCCTAACCCCTTGCCGCCGCCGATCAATTGCTGGTCGAGCCAGGTGGCGCCGATCACGCGGGCCTGCCGCTCGATGGGCATGTGTGATTTCAGTTCTGCCGCCACGCCGCCGCCGAGCCGCTGCGCGTCGTATTGGCGGCCACGCTCGGCCAAGTCGCCGGGCACGCGCCAGACGCCTTCGGCCTCGCGCTCCACGATGCCTGCGCGACGCAGAGTTTCGAGCCGGCGCACATGGGCGGCCACCACTTCGCGCGGGTCGCGGTCGGGCGTCGCCTGACCGCGGGCGACGGCTAGGTGATGATCGGTGCGATACACACCATCGACGGCCAGCGCGGCGATGTTGCGGTCGGCAGCGCGCACCTCGGCTGTGCTTCTCACCTCCACGATGGAACCGGCTGGATACTGCTCCAGTTCGGCGCGCGGCGGCAGTGCGGCGTAGTGCGCCTTGCCGTCCGTGCCATCGACGATCAGATAGCCCTTGTCGTACAACTCATCGGCCAGTCCCTTGCCGACGACGCGGCCGACGATGGTGCGGCTATCCTCGCCGGGCTGGAACACGGCCAGCTCGCGCTGCTTGCCGCTCATGGCTCGCTGCATAGTGCGGATGATGTCGCCGCGCTCTCCCATTGCCCGCAGGGTCGGCTCGGCCTCGGCATGGACGGCCCATGCGCCCGGCTGCTGCTCGGTCGCCAGCCCCATGCGCTGCAAGCGCTGCAGGCGGCCGATCAATGCTTGCCGCTGGCGTTGCAGTCGGGGTTCGGCGAAGCGTTCGACGCGCACCAGGCCGTCGTCGCCAGCCTCGCGCTGCAAGATGCGATCCAGACCTGTCCATCGCTCCTGTTCGACTTCGCGCAGCATGGCCTGCTGCATCTCCAACTCGGTGCGCGGCCCCAGCCATTCGGTCGCCAGCTCCGACGCACGCCGACGCATCCCTTCGGCGATGTAGTCACGCGAAATGATGAGGTCTTTGCCGCTGTCGTCCTTACCTCGCAGAACGACGTGCGTATGTGGGTTGTCGGTGTTCCAGTGATCGACGGCCACCCATTCCAGCCGCGTGCCCAGGTCGGCCTCCATGCGCGCCATTAGGTGTCGGGTGTAGGTGCGCAGGTCGTCGAGCTGTTCGGCGTCCTCCGGTGAGACGATGAACCGGAACTGGTGCCGGTCGCCTTCGCCGCGCTCCTTGAACGCTTCGAGGTCGGAATTGTCGGTCGTCGGCCCGTAGGCGTGGCCCGGCCCGCCTTGGCGATCGACGCCTTCGCGCTCGATGTAGCGCAGGTGCGCGGAGGTCGAGCGTGGCCCGGCCTGTGCCAGATTCACTAGCCGGGCCTTGATCGTCACGCGCCGGGCGTTCGCCCCAAGTTCACGACCAGCAAAGCGAGCAGCAACGTGGCCGCGCCCCAACCGGGAACCGGGTCGCTGACCGACCTTGCCAGCCGCCTTGCCGAGCTTCGCGCCGGCTTTGTTCGTCTGCCGCAGCACCTTGTTGATGAAGGCATCGCCGCGCTGTTTCGGCGCACCAGGGCGGACACGGAAGTGGTCGTCGTCGCGCTGGCTCATGGGGCGGTTCCATCCAAGACCATCGCACTCCGGCGCGCGAAGCACGCGCTTTCGCCCATGCCGATGCGGCGTTGCGCACCTTCGCGGCACGCTGCCGCTCCTTGGCGCGTGCCGCGCCAGCCCCATGTGCAGACAAGGTTTTCAAGCGGCCACGTGCCGCGACCTTTTATCTTGCCTTCCGCCTTCGCCCTGCGCTGACGCTCCGGGCATCGGCGCCCCGGCGACGCTGCGCTGCTCGCAGCCAGCGCGCCGGGGAACGCCGCCACGGCCCTCGGCCGGGCGCGTTCAAGGCAAGATGCCTGCACGTGGGGACGCCACGCCGGATGTTGCGCGAAGTGCGGCGCGGATGCGCCCGCACGACACGCGCGACGATACGGCGACGGCCCGCAGGACGACACCCCGGATGGCACGATGAAGCGCAGCGAATCGGCGGCCATCATCGACGTGTCTCCAGCCAGACCGGGTGCGCGACACCGATCACGGTGGATGTGCTGACCGGGCCGAAATACCGGCTGTCGAACGACGCCGGGTTGGTCACGCTCAACAGGAACAGCTCGCCCGGCACGAGACGGCGGCATTGCCGCCATGATGGCAGCGGACGGCCCACGCGGTCGGCGGTCAGCAAGGCGGCCACCGGCACGCCGTCAATGCGCACGCTGCGACCGACGATGCACACCTCCTGCGGCGCAACCGCTCCAATGCGTTTGAGCAGCGGCACCCGCGTCGGCAGGTAGCCGCGCTGCGCAGCCAGCACGGCAGCCTTGGCCGGCAGCGGCACCAGCACGATGCTGTCCACGGACAGCGGACGTGGCAGCGAGGCGGTGCGCGGATCGAACGGGTCGATGCGATACCAGCCGACCGCCACGCTGTCGGACGGGTTGTAGGTCAGGCGCGGCAGCGGCGACACGAAGGACGCCCAGGCCAGCGCAGCGAAGCCGCAGGCGGACACGGCCGCCAACACGAGGCGAGCGCGCAGGCGCGAGCGAGGATGTGGCGTGCTGCCGGTTGGAGAAATGGCCGTCATGGCAGCGCCCTCCCGGCCAGCCAAGCGGCGTGCCGTTCGGCGGTGTATGCGGGCAACGGCAAGCGAGCAGCGAGCCGGTTGCCGAGCGTGCGCCAGTACGCGGGCGACACGTCGGCGGGCGCGATGCTCTGTGCCTCGATGGCGTCGAGCTGCGCCAGCACCGCGCGCACGGCGGGTTCACCCTCGGCGTGCAGCAGCAGACGCGCGCCCGGCAACACGCCGGGGATGCGCTGCGCCGCATCCAGCGGCGTGCATGCCTGCATGACCATGAGCTGCCAGCGGATCGTGCCGTAATCGTTGGCGTGCCAGCGGATGCGGCAGAACATCGCGCCCGGCTGGAACACCGCGACACGTCGCCAGCGGTCAAGCCGGACGATGCGCGAGGGTTCGCCGAAGCGCAGATAGAGGTCGATGCGTTGCTCGACGTAGGCGAGCGATACGCGGGTCAGCGGCGCGGCGCCGGCCTGGCCGGCGAGCACTGCGGGCGATGGCGGCGGGGCGGCCGTGGCCGCCAGAGCAGATGCGTTCATGAGGTCTTCTCCGGGAACTCGCGTTCGAGCAGCGCGCGTAGCAGTTCGGCGACAGTCACGCCTTGCGTGAACGCCGATACCTTGATGCGGGCGCGCATCGCAGGCGTGATGTCGAGGGTCAGGCGCGCGGTGTAGAGGTCGCCTTTCTGGATGCCGTCAGCGTCGCCCTGGCGAATCCACGCCTCGGCGTGTGGATTCGCCGGCGGACGCGCGCCGATAGCGATGCGCTTGCCGTTATGCTCACTCATGCTGGCCACCGCAGCAGCTCGTCGGTGAGCGCGGCGATCTCGCGCGCGGCGGTGCTGTCAGGCGCCATTTCGCGTGCAAGCCGGCCCGCGGTCACGCTATCGGCAAAGACGATGCGCTGATGCACTTCCGAGCGCAGCGCCGGCAGCGGCTGCTCGGCGAGCGCGCTGCGCGCCTCGCGTCCGATGACGGTGGTGCTGACGCGACGGTTGACGACGAAGGCCGCGCGCAGCGCAGGCCGGAACACCTGTGCCTCGCGGGTCAGTGACACCATCTCGGCCGACGCCCACAAGTCGTAGGGACTCGGTTGTACGGGGATCAGCACACGCTCGGCCGCCAGCAGCGCGGAGCGCGCCAAGGCGGCAATGCGCGGTGGGCCGTCGATGACGACGTGATCGGCGCGACGGGCCAGCTCCGGCGCTTCCTGGTGCAGCGTCTCGCGGGCGAGGCCCACGGCACTGAACAAGCGCGGCAAGCCCTGCTGGCTTCTGCGCTGCGTCCAGTCCAGCGCCGAGCCTTGCGGGTCGGCATCCAGTAGGATGACCGACTGGCCGCGCATCGCCAGTTCGCCGGCGACGTGCGTGGCGAGCGTGGTCTTGCCGACGCCGCCTTTCTGGTTGAGCAGCGCAACGATCATGGCGCGGCCCTCCGCGTCGGAAAGCCGGGCTTTGGCTGTTGCGCGTGGTGCCGTTTCTCGGTTGTCCGCCGGAACGGCGCGCTCTTACTACCAGTTAGAGCTTTTAAGTTAGAGAAGTTAGAGGGAGCGCAAACCCGCGCCGTTATTGGCTTTGCGGCGATTTCGCACGCCTGATAGCACGATAGGGACACGCCTGATAGCACGATACCCGGCACGCCTGATAGCACGAGGCCGTCCACACGTTGTCCCCGAGTTATCCCCGTGCCGTGAACGGCACCGGCCGGAAGGTCAGCAGCTCGGCGTTGCTGTCCGGCATCCGCTCGATGCCGAGCACATAGCCGGGCAGCGACTGCCGCGCGACCAGCGCGCGCAGGTCGCAGGCGAAGTCGTAGGGCTTCGCCGTGCTCCCCGACTTGCGATGCAGGTGCCGGAAGTCGAATTGCCATCCACCGGGCTGTTTGCCGCCGTGCTTGCGCACCAGGCGGTACAGCCACCGCTCGATGCCGCCGGTCAGCCGGAAATACGCCGGGTCGATGGTCAGTACCAGCGCGGCGTCGAGCACGCCGGCATAGAACCAGTCCGGCAGGATCAGCTCGATGCCCAGCGGCGTGCCGCGGGCGTCGGCCAATTCCTTCCACTCGTTGATCCACGAGAAGCGATGCAGACGCCGCCCGGTCGTTTCGCGGATGGAAGTCGCCACCGTGGTCGATTGCAGCCGGTCGAGCGCGGCCTTGAGGCGCTGGTAGTCGCGTAGCGACACACCGCGCCCGATGAAGCGCAGGATCTCGTAGGGCGTGGCCTGCATCAGGCGCGACGGCCGCAGGCCCGCGTCGCGCGCTTCGACGATCTGCGAGGCCGCCCATATCAGCACGTCCGCATCCCAAATCGTGGCGATGCCGTGCTCTTGCGTGCCCTCCACGCGCACGGTGACGCCACCGGTGCGGAAGTCGATCGGCGCCGTGCGCCGCGACTTCGCCAGCGAGAAGAACGGAAAGGCCATCAAGTCCTGGCTGTCGCGCGGCGCCATGCCGTCGCCCGGCAGCGCGCGGAACAGGTCGAGCTGTTCCCGCTCCCGCGATGGGCTGGACGTGACGACGGCCACCGGCGAGCCACCGATCAGCGCGCACGGCTGTCGGCCGAGTGATGCTCGGCATATTCGGGGTCGGACGTAGCCTCGAAACTGCGCTGGTCGGCCCAGGCATCGAGGTCGGCCACCGCGTACATGACGCGGCGGCCGAACTTGCGGAACTTCGGCCCGCCGCCGATCACGCGCTGCTTTTCGAGTGTGCGCGGCGACAGCCGCAGGTACTCGGCGGCTTCGTCGTTGGTGAGGTAGCGTTGGGGTTGTGCGGGCGTGGTGGCGGCAGCGGCAGCAGGCCGCAAGGGTGCGGGTCGCATCGAGTGAACCTCCATCGGTGAGAAGCGCCGGCGGCACCAGCGCAGCCGGATGGAGGCAGTCTCAAGATAGCGATGCTTTGTGCGGAGGGTCGTTTTGCAGTGCAGGCAAAACGACCCTGTGCCGGTCAATCGAGCTGTGCAAGGCGGCGATAGCCGCCGCGCATCAGCGATCGACCGCGCCGAACGAGGCGGCGCACGCGCGAGCGCAGGCCGCCGTCGGCGTGCCAGCCGGCGGCCACGGCTTCGGTGCCAAACATCCCTTCGGCGGTTTCGCGCAAGGACGCGCCCGCAAGGGCTGCGTCGAGCGCCTGCAAGGTGTGCAGCTCCAGCAGCGCGGCCGGCGTGGGCCGGGAGCGGGCCGCTGCCGCAGGCGCGGTTCCGTCCGCCGTCGCCAGTTTGTCCAGCTCGGCCGTGATCGTGCGGTAGCTCGCGCAAGGCGCGGCGCACGCGCGGATGGCATACAGGTAGGCCATGCCATCGGCCAAGCCCGGCGCCAGTGCGAGTCGCACGCAGCAGCCGGGCCAGCGCGACACCAGCACCAAACGCTTGCCGTCGTGGATCAGGTGCTTGTGGCCGGGAATGCGCCAGAACTCGAAGGCGTCCGCCTCCGGCGGTGGGTCGGCATCCGGGTAGAGCTGGAGCACGGCGTCAGGGTCGGGAAACCAGACCGGATTCGCGTCGCGCGCATCCAGCGCCGGGTCTTCCAGCAGGCGCAGGCCCCAAGCCCGCGCCGCCTCTGGCTGACGGCGACGGTGCAGCCAGTCGCGCTGGTAGTCGGGATGCCTGCGCAGGTATTCCCATGCCAGCGCCGGGCCGTCCAGATACAGCACATAGAGATACGCGGCGGTGGGATACCAAGTATCGGTACTTCGATCAGCCATGACGCAGCCTCCTGTTCAACAGGAACGTCGCCACGGGCGATAAACACAGGAGCTACGGCGTCAGCGACATCAAAGCGCCATCAAGTAAGTCGTAGAATCAAGCTGTAACGGGTTGTCAAGACCGATTAGCTCCGATGCCTTGCATGAGTCGTCCGAGTGCGGCGACTGCGCGGCACGCGAATGGCGCGTGGCATCGGACACCCTGCCGCAAGCCCCGCCGCGCATCATGTCTTTTTCGGTCTGGCTCGCACTTGTTTGGTGCGAGAGTGCCAATTCAGACCGCCACGGTCTGGCCCCAGATCGAGAACGGCACAATCTGCCCCGATCAATCGGGGATGGAACCATCGCGCTGCGCAAGTTGCATGTACTCCGATAGCGGCCGTGCCGCATGGAAATACAGGTCGCGCAGGACGGGCCGCTGCTGCGGCCCGACAATGCCGGCCAGGTCGGACAGCTTGACCGTCCCCAGCGCCGGCATCCCGATGCCGAGGTCGATCAGCCCCCAAGCGGTGTCCCCATCGGCCGGATCGAGCGCGGCCAGCAACCAGGTCGCGTGCGCGTCCGGGGTGAACAGTCGCACGACTGGCAACGGGTCGATGCCTTGACCGGCCGCGCGTGCCTCGCCGTTGGCGAGCAGTTGCGCGCGCTGTTCGACGGTGACGAGCGGCTGGGTCATGGCCGGGATTCCCACTAAACCGACGATGCGTGTATGCGCTTTGCCGCCAAGATGCGGATTCGTCGAAGCGGATGCGTGTTTTCGTGCGGAAGCACGAAGGCACAAGCCGTCGAATCCGTACATGCACGGAAACGCAGAAGCGGCATTGTGCAGGTCAGGAAAGACACGAATGCGGTTCCCCGATTCTGTCGGAATCCGCCGATGCGGATTTCCGTAAAGGACGAATACGGAAGTCAACATCACCAAATGAACACTATAGATTGTAGTCCTATAGGGGGCAATCGGCTGTCATCTTGGTTTTCTAAGGGAAACCATCGGTGGCAGCTAAGCACTCACTGGCAACGGCAATACGGACGGTCAGGAAAGCGCGCGGCTTGAGCCAGGAAGCGTTTTCCGACGTGTCCAGCCGTACCTACATGAGTTCGCTGGAGCGCGACCAGAAAAGCCCGACTATGCACAAGCTGACCGAGCTGTGCGAGGTCATGGAAGTGCATCCGCTCACGCTGCTGACGCTGGCCTATGCCGGCGACAGCACGCGCAAGGCCGATCAGCTTCTGGCGCAGGTGCGCCAGGAGCTTGAGGAAGTGTTGAAGGAACGCGACGCGCCATAGGCGCGTGCGTGACATGCTGCGTCAGCAGCACGGCGCCCCTCCGCAGTGGGCGGGGCGCGGTGGGTGGCCGTCAGGCCGCCTGCGGCTTGCTGCGCGACCAGATCAGGTCGTGCGTGCCTTCCTCGCCTTCGATCAGGCGGGCATAGACCGTCGCCGGGAACGAAGGATCGTCGAGGGTCACGGACAGGTAATCCCGCCCGGCCTCGCTGGTCTTCTTCCACGCCGCGCCGATGTCGTGGCCGGCCGCCTGAAGGCGGAAGTCGGGGGCGTTCTCCTTGTCGCCCTTGTCGTTGGGAACCAGCTTGACCTTGACGTTGAGCGTCAGGGTGCGGAGCGTGCCGGTGAAGCCGTCTTTCTCTGCGGTGAAGGTGCCGATGTTAGCCATGATGTTTCTCCTTTCGGGTTGAACAAGGTCGCGCCAGTGCGTCCTTGTTGTGATCCGGCCGGCGGGGGATGGGCGGGCCGCACCGCGCAGCGGTCGCAATAGCGTGGAGAACCTGGAAGCGAAAAGAATTTGCTGCGCGAGGAAGCCGCGCAGCGGCGGGGAAATTGTTTTCGCTGGAAGGTTGCGGCCATGAAGCCCAAGGCGAAGCCATGCCCTCGCCAGGATTCACAACAAACCAAGGACGCACAGGCCGCCTGTCCCGAAAGGAGACATGGCCGGCTCGGCATCCCCGCGCGACGGCTTCACCGGCTTGTGCCCTGACGCGGGCAAGGCCAACACCCCAACGACAGGCGAGAACGCCCCTTGCCGCAGCTTGCGGCAACGTGCTTGAGGCGTGGCGTGGAAGCTCCATAAGCGAGGTTGGCGGTGTGTCGGTGAACCGTCCTTCGTGACGTACAGGCGGCGAACCGCCAGCGTCGAGGACGGCACGCTTTGGCACAACCTCCCGCAGCAAGCCGGGGCGTAGCCCCACAAGCCCCGCCCACTGCGGCGGGGCGCCATCGAAACCTCGCGCGCGCCAGCGGGCACCGATCGCCGTGCCGTGCGCAAGGCCGTTGCGCGCCCGCCCCGTCGCCGCCTGGCCGAAGGCGGCGACGGGGCGATTTTGCTGTGGACGTTGAAACCGGGCGCGGCAGACGTGCCGCGCCTGGTTCGGGGAAAAGCCCCGGCGCAGCGCGCCGGGGCCATGCTGAGGAATCACGCTGCCAGCGCGTGGTCCTCCACCTCGTCGGCGGCATCTTCCACCGCGTCGTCATCGCTCACCGCATCCGGTACGCCTTCCGGCTCCGTGTGGTGCCCGGTCTGGAACACGGCAGGCATCCAGCCGCTACCCTCGGCCAGCCGTTCGGCTTCGCTGGCAATGTCGCCCTTCTTGAGCTTCGACAGGCGGGTGACGTGATCCGGGGCGTACTGCCCGACCGCTTCCAGAATCGCGGCCTTCGGTACGTGCTGGAAATAGCCTTCCGCAGTCGGCTTCCACCATGCGGCCATGTCCAGCCCCACGGCCTGCGCCAGTTCCGCACCGGGCTGGCGCTGCGTGGCGCGCGGCGTCACCACGTCCACCGTGGCCGCGACGCAGACGGCCAACAGCCGCACCAGTTCGTCTTGCGACTTCGCCAACAGCACCGCGAACAGTTCGGCGCTGTCCTCCGGCAAGGCTTCGCCCGCGACTTCCTGCAAAGCGCGCAGCGCCACGGCGGCAGACGATTCCGACACGTCCGGGGCAAGGCTTTCCAGCCGGTCTTTCACGGTCAGGCGCACGCCGAGCGACAGGCCGTCGCGGTAGGCGTTGGGCTGCAAGACGGTCTGCACCATGACATGCACCAGCGCGGCCAGCGCGACGTGCGGATGCTGCGCGACTTCGATTTGCAGCGCCGCCGTGCGGTGGGCGGTCAACCGCTGCGCCAGCCGGTCGGAGACGTTCGCGGCCTTGGGCGCTTCGTCGGCATCGCCTTCGTCCTCGTTCGTGGCTCCGCCTTCCGCGAAACCCTGCCGCAGCCGGTGCAGCGTGCGCAGCGCCTTCGCCTCGGCCTCGCGCAGCAGCCCGCGATAGATCACGGTTTCGCCTTCGCGGTCGATGGTGACGATGGCACCGGCCACGGCACGCACGTCCGGCGCGTAGTCCTGCAAGGCGTCCTCGATGGCTTGCAGTTCCCCGGCCACCTGCTCGCGCCGTTCTTCCAGCGTCGCCACCTTGTCCTCGTCCTCGGCGTCGTAGGCTTCTTCCAGCGTCGTGTCGATCTTGTCGAGACGGCCTTGCAGCGAAGCGATGCGGCGGGCTTCGCGCGTCGTCGGCTCGCGGCGCTGGCGCGGCGCGTTCTGGAACGTCTGCCGGTCGGCATGGCTCATCTGCGGCACGGCTTCGACCCACGCCCAACCCTCGGCGCGCACTTCCTCGGCCTGCGCGTCCAGCTTGCCACGCACCAGCGATTCCAGCAGCGCGGCGTCGGTCAGGTAGGTTCCGGCATCGCCTTCCGCGAACAGGTCGCGGCGAATACCGCCGCCTGCCTCGGTGTAGGCGTCCAGTCCGACGAAACGCACCAGCGGATGACTGGCGCTGATTTCGCGCTCGGTCAGGCGCTCGCGCAGCGCGGACGCGCCGCGTTGCCAGTCCGGCGCAGCGTAGAACGCGGCTTCCTGCGCGTCGTGGTCGTCGGTGATGGTCAAGGCCATCAACTGCTCCAGCGTCACGCTACCGGCGCGGTAGTCGGCCAGCAGGCGCGGCGAGACGTTGGCGAGTTTCAAGCGACGGTGCACCACCAGCGGGGACACACCGAAGTCGGCGGCAATGTCCTCGATGGGGCGGCCTTCCTTCGCCAGCGCGGCGAATGCCTCGAACTGGTCGGCGGGGTGCATCTGCTCGCGCAGCAGGTTTTCCGCGAGGCTGACGGTACGTGCCGAGGCATCGGGCACCAGCAGGCACGGCACTTCGTAGTCGGTGGGGATGCGCTTCTTCTTCGCCAGCAGCTTCATCGCGGTCAGGCGGCGGTCGCCGGCAACCACTTCGTACTGCTCGCCATCGGCGGCGGCAATCACGATGAGGTTTTGCAGCAGCCCGACGCGGGAAATGCTCGCGGCCAGTTCGGGGATGGACAGGCGCGGCGTCGTGCGGGCGTTTCGCTTGGAGCGGCGCGGCTGCAATTGCGAGAGCGCAACCAAGATCAGGTTCTTGGTCGGGTCGGCGGCTTCCAGCGGCGCGGCGGTTTCGATGGCATGGACTTCGGCTTTGGTAACGGCGTTCATGGTGATAACTCCAATCAGTTGAGGGACGCAGCGCGGAGAAAAGCGGCAAGGGCTGCTGCCTGCCCCTGCCGCCGTGAGGTTCAGGCTTTCAACTGGCGCAGGCCATCGGCCAGCAGCCACAGGGCGCGGTTCAGGCGCAGGTCTTGGTCGATGCCCTGCACGGGGCGGGTGGTCTGGCGGCGACCGTTGGCGCTGCGACCGTGCAAGCCGCCGCGCAGGAGGTTTTCCTGCGTGCGGTTGAACACGCTCCACAGGTCGCGGTGGTCGTCGTCGAATCGGCGCGGCGCGAGCACCTGCGTTTCGGTGACGGGTGCGGGCTTGTCGGGGGCGTCGTACTTCAACGCCAGCGCGGCGCGGGCGAACACTTCGGCTTCGCCGCTGTCCAGCGTGACGGCCTGCATGGCATCGCGGGATTCCTGCGCCCGGTCGAAGCCGTGCAAGACTTCGTAAGCGCCTTCGATGACGTGTCCGGCTATGTCGCCCTTGTGCGGCACGCGCACGTCGGCCACGGTGTCGCCGCATACCAATCCGTTCTTGCAAACGAACCGGAACATGCCGGCGAGCATCTGATAGCTGCTCGTCCCGTCATGGGAGTTCAGCAGGATGATTTCGTTGGCCTCGCGGCCGTTGATCTGGCTGGCGTGGCGCAGCCGAATCATGTGCTTGGTGTAGTCGCGGCGGTCGTCCTGCCGCACGCGGGTCTGCGTCACCATGAAAGGCTCGAAGCCTTCGCTGCGCAGTTCGCGCAGCACGGTGGCGGTGGGGATGTAGCTGTACCGTTCCGAGCGGCTTTCGTGCGGGGCGTCCGCGAAGATGGACGGGGCTACGGCGCGGATTTGGTCATCCGACAAGGGATGTTCCGAGCGCAGCACCGGGGAGCGGGATGCGAAGCGGGAAGCAAGTTGCATGGTCGTTCTCCTGACAAGGGTTGCTGTCGAAAAAGCCACCACCGGATTCCTAGATTCGGAGCCCGCCTTTCGGCTTCTCCGGTGGGGTTGGCGCGGAGACCTGGGCCGGCCTCGTTGCCACCGTCTTTCCTGAGTTCATCGCCCGCGACGGTCAGGAGCGCGCGGACGGGAGCTGTCAAGGAGACAAGCGCAGGGTTGGTGCGGCCCGCAGGCGCAGCCGAGGACACGGCCCTGCGCGCCTTGACGGCACACGGCCGCGGGCTACAGTCGCGGACAAGGTGATGAAGTCAGAAAAGTCGGATTGACAGGCAGCGGCCGCTGCGTTGGCGCAGACCCCACGCAAGCGAAGCGCGCAGGCCCGGATCTTGGAGCCGGGCCGAAGGCGTCAGCCGAGCAGAGCGAGGGAACGATGGAAGCCCGTCTGGGGCGAGACTCGCGCAGCGAGGCTCGATGCGCAGCACGACAGCGCGACCGGCCAGGTCTTCAGGCCGGGGACGCCCAAAGTGTGGATAGCAGGTATTCGAGAGTCGATTCGGCGAAAATCGCTCCTGTGCGGGCAAATATGCCGGGGCTCAGGAACTCTCAGTTATGTCGTCAACCTTGGATGCGTTCTACGAGCGATCCGCTCACCTGAAGACTCTGTTGAACACTAATCCCGCCGAAGCGGTGGTGCAGGCACGGAATATCAGTCTCGACACACCTGATCGCTATAACATGATGGTCTTGCGGGCAGCCACCTTGGTAGATGGCGGCGCATTGGCCCAGCAGCAGGATGCGATTGAAGAAGGTCTCACGCTGTTTCGTGAGCTTCATGGCCTCTTTCCAACTGCGGACATTACCTACAACCTTGCGAACGGATTGGTCGCTGTCGTAGGTACTCCGCCCCGTGACCCGAGTTGGCTGGATCACCAGGAACGCACCAGAGAGCTTCGCGCCGAAGCACGGCGATGTTTCTGGAAAGTCGCTCAAGACCCGGACGCCGACCTGCCACTGCGAACCCAAGCCTGGACGAACCTCGCCAATCAATTCAACAGCAGTTATCGACTTGGCGAAGCTCATGATGCTTGGCTTGCCGCACTGGAAGTCGATCCAGAAAATGGCGTTGCGGCAGGTTCCGCAGCGCGTAATTTGTTGTGGCTCTATGAGCGAGGCGGCTGCTCTGACCTGACGCGCGTAGAGGCAATCTTGCTGGCCAAGATTGCGCATCGGCATCGGGACCGAGTTATCCAGTACGCTGGCACGCAGGCCGCGGAACAGATCGCCGCGTTTGCCAGTGCGTTAGGAGATGTACCACCACGATCACCGCACACTGATCCTTTCATCGAATGGGCCGAGCATGAACGCCTGACGCTCGCACCAGTCGTTGAACTCGTCGATCCTTCCCTGGGTAAGCTCGATTGGCTCATGCTTCCGGGGATTCTGGAGCGAGAATCAGGCGCAAGCGGGATGCCGCCGCCGGTATTCGCCATGTTCAACGTACTCAAGAGCGATTTTATTCTCGCGCGCGATCTGGCATGGCGCGCGCTCGATGAAAGCAAGTGGCCCGCGACGGGGCGATTTGGAGACACGCTTGACTATGCGACCTACGGCCCAGATACGTCTGCGCTCGTCTTGGCGCATCGCACGGCGCTCGACCTGCTCGATAAGGTTGCTGTCACAGCGAATCATTATTTCGAGTTCGGGCAACCGCCGGATAGGGTCTATTTTGGAAAGCTATGGCGCGGAAGCCCTGACAAGGTGACAGGCGTGCGCCCGCTTGCCGAGAAAATCGAGAAGACAATTCGTTTGCATGTCAGTGCTCTCTATGGTCTTGTAGAACTTGCCGACGACTACGACGGTAGCGCGGGCATCCTGCGCTCTCAAAAAGACCTTCGCAATGCAGGCACGCATCGCTTTGTTGTATTGCACGACATTGGCGACCCTGCAAATAGCCGACAGGCGCCTGAAATTGAACGCCACCGGCGGGAACAATTTACTCAAGAAGTGTTGCGCGCTTTGCGCGTCGCCAGGTCGGCTATCCAAATGCTTGCGCTCTCGATCTCGCAACACGAGCGAGGCTTGGCGCAACGGACAGATGGCCTTGTCGGGTCACTGATCGTCCCAGATCACGATTGGATTCGTGGCCGCGGCCACGAATCTTGAAAGAGGGTTCGAGCGGGATTGCAGTTCCCGATGTCAGAGCAGGCCACGTTCGGCAAATGACGTCGTGGTGTCGCCCGCGACGATGACGTGATCAAGCACGCGCACGTCCACCAAGGCCAGCGCCTCTTTAAGCCGTGTGGTTAACGCCCGATCGGCCGCGCTCGGCTCCGGGTTCCCGCTCGGATGGTTATGCGACAGGATTAGCGCCGCCGCGTTGCATCGCAGAGCTTCCTTGACCACTTCGCGCGGATGCACCGAAGCGCCGTCGATGGTGCCGCGGAACATTTCCATGTAGTCGATCAGCCGATGGTGCGTATCGAGGAACAACACCGCGAAGACCTCGTGCTCGAAGCCAGCGAGCTTCGTGCGCAGGTACGTCTTCACCGTCGTCGGCGAATCAAACAGCGCGCCGCGTTGCATCTTCTGGTCGATGACCTGGCGCGCGGCTTCAAGGATGTCGTCGGCGGACGCTGGCAAGTAGCGCCCGTGCGCATCGCGTACCAACAGCGCGGACCCGAACGAGGGAAAGCACAGTTGCGACATGATCGTGCTCCGGTTGACGGGCGGAATTGCCCGGAACCGTCGCCAACACGGCGCAGCGCAGCAGTCAGGGGGCGAAGCCGGCCGCCAGGACGCCAGCGCGCATGGCGCGCGCAGCCCTTGACGGCGAGACCGCCGTGATACGGTGAAGGGACCAGCAAGACCGCCAATCCATCTCCAAAGTAGGCACAGGCGGCAAGCGGAGCGCGCAGGCCCGCGAGGGCCGAAGGCGTCAGGGATCAAAGCCGGATGGCCGCGACTCGGCACGAGGCGCGGGGCGCAGCCCGCGAGCCCGACGGCGGAACGCCGGGACGCCCCGAAGTCTTGTTCCTTGGCCTCTTGCTCATTGGTTCAATAATTGTTGTATTATCGAACCATGAACGAAGATCAAGCCGTTTCCGCTTTGAGCGCCTTGGCCCACACCCAGCGACTGCGCGTGTTCCGCGCCCTAGTCGTCGCCGGCCCGGAAGGACTAATGCCGAGCGTCCTGGCCGACCAGCTCGACGTGGCCCGCAACACCTTGTCCTTCCACCTGAAAGAACTGGCCCACGCCGGCCTCATCACGGTCGAACAACAGGGCCGCAACCTGATCTATCGCGCCGAGTACGGCCACATGAACGGCCTGATCGGCTACCTGACCGAGCACTGCTGCCAAGGCGGTGTGTGCGAGGTCAACGCCACTTCCCGCGCCTGCACCACCTGCTGAAAGGAGCTTCCCATGAAGCGTTTTCACGTCCACCTGCACGTCGATGATCTGAACCGCAGCATCGGCTTCTATTCCCAACTGTTCGCCGTGCAGCCGACGCGCATCGAGAGCGACTACGCGAAGTGGATGCTCGAAGACCCGCCGGTGAACTTCGCCATCTCCACGCGCGGCAGCCAGCCAGGTATCGACCACCTGGGCATTCAGACCGATGACGCCGACGAGCTGGCGGCCTTGAAGGCGCGGGCGCAGGCCGCCGACATGACGCTGCTCGACGAAGGCACCACGACCTGCTGCTACGCACGCAGCGAGAAGCACTGGATTACTGATCCTCAGGGCGTGGCCTGGGAGCACTTCCACACGCTCGGCAACATCCCCGTCTTCCACGAAGCGATTGCGCCAGCCACGGCCTGCTGTGCGCCCACATCCCGTTCCTGCTGCTGACGCGAGCCTTCCGTGACCACCAACACCACCTATAACGCGCTGTTCATCTGTACGGGCAACTCGGCCCGTTCGATCCTTGCCGAAGGCATCCTCAACGACTTAGGCAAGGGCCGCTTCCATGCCTATTCGGCGGGCAGTCACCCGAAGGGCGAAGTGCATCCGCTGGCACTCGCCACACTGGAACGCCTGCATCTGCCGACGACGGGCTATCGCAGCAAGAGCTGGGATGAGTTCGTGGCGCCGGGCGCGCCGGTGTTCGACTTCATCTTCACCGTCTGCGACAACGCCGCCGGCGAAGCCTGTCCGTTCTGGCCAGGCAAGCCGGTGTCGGCGCATTGGGGCGTGCCCGATCCGGCGGCCGTCGAAGGCAGCGAGGAACAGCAGCGCAAGGCGTTCATGGACGCCGCGGTGACGCTGCGCCGGCGCATCGAGCTGTTCCTGTCGTTGCCGCTCCCGCGCCTCGATGCCATGTCCTTGCAGCGTGAGCTGCGCGCCATCGGCCAGCGGTGAGATCGCACATGGCCGTACGGGCGGAAACCGTCGCGCCGGCGGGCGCGATGAGCACCTTCGAGCGATACCTGACGGTTTGGGTGTTGTTGTGCATCGTCGCCGGTATCGCGTTGGGCCAGTTCGCGCCGAGCGGGTTCCAAGCCATCGGCCGTATGGAAGTGGCCCAGGTCAACCTGCCGGTCGGCGCGCTGATTTGGGTCATGGTGATCCCGATGCTGCTCAAGGTGGACTTCAGCGCGCTCGGCCAGGTGCGCCAGCATTGGCGCGGCATCGGTGTGACGCTATTCGTAAATTGGGCGGTCAAGCCGTTCTCGATGGCGCTGCTGGCGTGGGTCTTCATTCGCCACGTCTTCGCGGCGTGGCTCCCGGCCGAGCAACTGGACAGCTACGTGGCGGGCCTGATTCTGCTCGCCGCCGCACCCTGCACGGCAATGGTGTTCGTCTGGAGCCGGCTGACCGGCGGCGATCCGATCTTCACGCTGTCGCAGGTGGCCTTGAACGACACCATCATGGTGTTCGCCTTCGCGCCCATCGTCGGCCTGCTGTTGGGTCTGTCGTCGATCACCGTGCCGTGGGCCACGCTGTTGACCTCGGTGGTGCTCTACATCGTCATTCCGGTCATCGTCGCGCAACTCTGGCGCCGTGCGCTGTTGCGCCGCGGCCAGGCCGCGTTCGACGCTGCGCTGGCACGCATCGGCCCGCTGTCGATCGCGGCGCTGCTGCTGACGCTGGTGCTGCTGTTCGCCTTCCAGGGCCAGGCCATCCTGCAACAGCCGCTGGTCATCGCCATGCTGGCCGCGCCGATCCTGATTCAAGTGTTCTTCAATTCCGGCTTTGCCTACTGGCTCAACCGCCGCGCCGGCGAACAGCACAACATCGCCTGTCCCTCCGCGCTGATCGGCGCGAGCAACTTCTTCGAGTTGGCCGTGGCTGCGGCTATCAGCCTGTTCGGCTTCCACTCCGGCGCGGCGCTGGCCACCGTGGTCGGCGTGCTGATCGAGGTGCCGGTGATGCTGCTGGTCGTGCGCGTGGTCAATCGCTCGCGTGGCTGGTACAACAAAACTCGTATAACGTGACCGCGACACGGTTTTAGGCGCGAAGCGCGGACTGGCAGTGGCGTTGGGGCAGATTCGCCAGACATCGCCTGGCGAATTGGCCGAGTGAACGAGGGGAAACGATGGAAATACGTGGCAAGAAAATATGTGGACTGGATGCCGTGCAAGTGCGCGACGCGCTCCGCGCCTTCCTGGACGTGAAAACGCCAATGTCGTTCGAGGACGGCGAGGTGAAGATCGAGCGCAAGACACTCAAAGCTGATTTCCTCGCCAAAGAACTAGGTTTGGCAGAGGCAGAAGGCGCAAGACTTCTCGCCGGTTTGATTGCTGATGGCTATATCGACAAAGAAAAGTTGACGCCGACTTATCAAGGTATGGCGTTAGCTCAAGCCGAGGACCGCGATAGATTGCCGTGGAACGAAGCGAAGAACATCCTCGACGAGTTCCTTGACGCCGGAAGGCAGGTCAATGCGAAGCCGGGCGCGCGCGTGCTGATCGAACGCGTCCATGTGTTCGGTAGTTACCTTGCCGGTGCCGAAACGGTGGGCGACATCGACTTGCTGATCGAAATGCCGTTGCCCGAGGATTGCGAACCCGAAGACATGGATGAGCAAGACGCCGTGACCGAGGCGATCAAGATTTCGGGCTACCTGAGCTTTCACGACGAGTTCGATCTAGTCGCCGCGGAAGCCGAGAAGCGCCTTGTCTACGACAGACGCAATCCGACTTAGTTGAACGCCGGCGGTGTGGGGCGTTTATTGCTACGCCGTGCCATCCGCTGTCTTCTGCGTACCATCTAGCTTGCGATGAATCAGCGATACCAGCGTCAGAATGTCGAGCGCGTCCTGCTCGGACATGGGCCAATTCGTCTTGGGCGCATGGGCCAGCGGATTGCGCACGGCACCGAACAGGCCGATCAGCAGATTGGCAAAGCCTTTTTGCTCGCTCTTTTCGGATTCGGTGGTGAGCGGCCCCAAGGCCAAGACTGGCTGCTGACCCGCAAATGCCTTGTTCACCAAGTCGGCGCCATCGCCACTTAAACCCGACAGCAGGCGTATCCGTTCGGCAACGCCTTTTGTCGCCTCGAAGACGGCATGGAAATAGTTTTCGTCAAGCAGCTCGGCGCGGCAGTAGTTCAGCACTTCCACATGGACGGCGCGGCTTTCCAGCGCCGCCTTGAGCCGTCCCGCGCGGGCGCGGGCTGCATCGAGCGTCGTTGCTTTATCAGCGTGCGCGACCTTGCCATCTTCCCGCACATAGAAGCCGGAGAACGCCAGAACGACATTGAGTTCGTCGCGTCGCCATGCAAACGCCGCAGCTTCGCGGGCGTAGTTCACCGGGTTCATCGCGCGGTTGATGAACATGATGAGATGGTTGCCGACTTGGTGCTGGTTCTGTGCGCCGGCCAGCGCATTGAACAATCGCTTCCACTTGGTCATGCCGGGCGACGTGTCGGCAACCTGGATCTCTTGCAGCAACCGCTCGATCTGCGTGCCGCTCAGACCGCGTTCGGTATCGGCTAGGACGCGACAGGCGGCTTCAAGGTGTTGTGAACTGAAAGGGTCAATCCGCGTCGCCACCGCCTCTGTCTCCGTCGTTGCAGGGCATCAGATGATGGCCTGCAGGCCCTTGTCGGCGATGACGTTGAGCAGCTTGAGCGCCGGGCCGGTGGGGCGGGTTTCGCCTTGCTCCCACTTGCGCACGGTCGAGGCCGACGTGTGCAGGTGGTGCGCGAACACCGGCTGGCTGAACTTCAAGCCTTCGCGCAGACGCTTGATGTCGATGGCGCTGAACTCCCGCACCGGCGGCGGGCAGATCGCGTCGAACTCGCGCATCGTCACCTTGCTGATCGCTCCCGCTTCGTGGAGCGCAGCCAAGTCGCCGCGCAGCGATTCAATGATCTTGCTCACAATGCACCTCCACCAAAACACCCGACTGCAACGCCTTCGTCAACGCTTCCCCGGTCAGGTCCAGGAACACCTTGCCGGCGAATTGCAGCGCCTTCCTCTCGTCCTCCGTGATGTTCGCCTTGTCGTTCTTGGCGAACCCATGCAGGAACACGTAGCGGTTACCGATCCGGGCCGACAGAAGCGTCCGATAGCCGCCGCTCTTGCCGCCGCCGGGACGGGCTACCCGCTTTTTGTAGAGCAGGCCGCCCAAGTCCGCGTCGATCAGACCGCTTTCCATCTCCTTGACTGCCTTGCACAAGGCGGCGTCGGGCAACCTTTCGCGCGCCTGCCACTTCGCAAAGTCCCTCCGCTTGAGGATGGGCGTCATCTCGACCTCCAAACTATACCCGAAACGGGTACACTTTGCCATGACTGAAAGTGGCGTCCCGACGACACGACCACCGGGGCGGATGCAGCGGGTATCCGGCGGCCGGTCACGCGACCACCTTTTCCGGTTCCCTGCGGCGGCCGATCACCGACTTGCGCCGGGTCGCCACCAGCTCGGCCGCCTTGCGCACCGGGTCGTCCTCGGTGTGGACGTAGCGCATGAACATCGCCACGGTCTTGTGGGCGGTCAGCGCCATGCCGACCTTGACCGGGATGCCTGAGTTGGCAATGTCGGTCGTCGAGCGGTGACGGATGCCGTGGGTGCCGACCTTCGGCACGCCGGCCCGATCGAGGATGCGCCGCCATGCGTGGTAGTAGGAACCGGAACTGAGCGGCTTGCTGTGGTCGAGGATGGCCGGACAGACGTAAGGCGAATCGCCGTAGTGCGGCGCGTTCTCCAGCAGCCGGCGAGCCTCGGCGCTCAACGGCTTGGACATATCGCCTGTCTTGCTGTCCGGCCAGACGACGCGGCCGTTCGGCAGGTCGAGCCAGTCCCACTGCAACAGCAGGACTTCCGACATGCGCGCGGCGAACTCGAATTGCAGCCGGACGGCCAACAGGTGGATGGGATGTTCCAGGCTCTCGGCCTCGGCTTTGTCCAGGTAGGCGAACAGACTGACCATTTGCTCGTCGGTAATGAGGCGGGTCGAGCCTTTCTCCGGGTACTTCGGTACGTGGCGGCAAGGATTTGATCCGTCAGGCCGATAGCCCCAAAGCTCGGCCAGGTTGAACATCTTGCGGGCGAGCGACAGCACGCGGTTGGCCTGGGTGGGGCACTTCTCCATGCGCTTCATCAGCGCGGTGATGTCGTGGCGCGTGACCTCGTGGGCCTTCTTGCTACCAAAGGCCGGAACGATGAAGTTGTCGATCTGGTACTGGTAGCTTTTCTGCGTGCTCGGCTTGTTGTGCAGCTTGGAGTGATCCTCCATGAACCGTCCGCACAGCTCCTTGACTGTTGGCGCCTTGCGGGCCTCGGTCTTGTCCTGTCCGGGGTCGCCGCCGCGCCGGATTTCGGCGAGCCAGTCCTGCGCCAGCGACCGGGCCTGCTCGACGGTCAGTTCGCCGAACTGTCCGAGCTTGGGTTTGCGCCGCACGCCGGAGTTCGTGCGGTACTGAAGCATGAAAACCTTGTGGCCGGTTGGTGTAACCTTGCACAAGAAGCCCGGAACGAGCGTGTCCCGGAGTTCGAGGTCGCAGGTCTGCGGTTGCGCCGCGTCAACGACGGTCTTGGTGAGTTTGATCTTCGCCATGTGCTGCTCCTGAAAGGCCCGATTTCCAGGAGCCGGCCAAGAGCCAAGCGAAAGGGAACCGGGGCGGTTTGCATCGCGCACCGGGATATGATCGAAGGCTCTGGCCCGAAGGAAAACCTGCTACAGCAAGCCACATCCAAGTCAGGCGTTAGCCCGGTGCGGATGCCATGCTCTGGCTTAAAATCTCTCGACCGAAAGGTCATGCGGGTTCGATTCCCGCTCCAGGCACCACTGAAGTCAGCCGTTTACGCGAAACCCGCTACGCGACTTCAGCCCTCCCTCTGCTGCTCCGGCATCCGCTTGGATAAGCCTAAGAGGTAGGGCAGTCGCAAATTTGCACCCTTCCGGATTGACATAAGCGCCGCATTAATGAGAATAATTCCCATTAGCGAATATTAATGATCGATATCGCGGTGCTTCACCAGATAAATAAGCCACACACCCGCGGCAATGCTGCCACCGGAAACACTGATTCGATCAGTCTGCGCTGACTACCCTGGGCTTGCGGCCACGGCGTGGCTTTGCCTCGGCCTGCTGGGTAATCAAGCTCTGCAGGTAAGCAATACCCTCTTCCTCCGGAAAAAAGGACACTACGTCCGCCACGGTCAGATTGTGACGCTGACGGAGCGCCAGGAACTCTTCCTTCGCCCTTTCCATCGCAGATACAGCCGCCTGTTTTGCGGCCTGTTTCTTGGAAGCACGTTGTTCGATCTGCTTGTCCAGGGCTGCGAGTTCTTCCTGGAAGCGACGAAAGGCATCTTTAGGGAGGGTCATGGCACGATGGGGTGTTGCTGGAACAACAATTATCTCACACACGGCAAGGTCTTAGCCGCCCATCTCGGTCTCCGGCGCAAGAACTGCTGAAGGTTGTAGGGCACCAAAGATGCCCCACTACCGTCGGGCTCGATCTTCACGTTTCCAAATGCGGCGACGAGTATGATTACCTACAACGCGCAGGGTCCCGATCTTTGTAGTCATAACACCATTAAGACGTCCCATCGAATACTGTTTTAACCCACGATGGCACAGTCTTAGCTTTACCAGCAGTACCTAGATGCTTCGCCGGATGTCATGACCGACCACGAACAGTTAGCGTGCGGTTATATCGGGCTTGGGGGGCAACGCAGATGCTGAAGTCAATCACTGCGAACAGATGGCTACTGCAAGTTGTAGTCTTTGTGGGGTATGGGGTGGCCTTTGCATTCCTTCGACCATATGCAAACAGCCTCTGGATGGTAACTTGCGGGCTTCGCCTAGCCAGCCTGTTGCTATTGCCATATCGCTATTGGCCGACGCTGGCCCTCGCGGAAGTAGGTCCGCTCGTCTATCAAAATGACGAATACCGGGATCAGTTTGGCGCTACCTGGATGGCGCTCAACTCGATTCCACCGATTCTGTACGCCATGCCCGTGGTTTGGTGGTGCAAAGACAAACTTTCACTTTTCCCTTCAAAACGGATCGTGAAAGTCAATGCATTGCTCACCTGTGTCGTCGCGGCATCTGCCATGTGGACCATCGCCACCTTTACGGTATTGATAACTGTCGTACAACCCGTCCATACGCCTCATCCCTATGCCTTTCGCCCCCTCGATGTCGTGCAGATATTCCTGGGCAAATACACAGGCATCCTCACCTTCGTGCCGCTGGCCCTGGCCATCAAGCTGCAGAAACCGGCGTCGCTGCATGCCCATCTGCTTCGCCTTGCCCACAGTCGCCTGACCCTGGAAACAACCATGTTGTTGCTTCCTACGCTGGCCATGCTGGTGTGGACCAACTATCGAGCCTCCGCAGATGCTCAACAAGTCATTCGCATGGCGATGTTCCTGCCTGTCGCCTGGCTCACCATGAAGCATGGCTGGCGTGCTGCGGCGGTAGGCATAACGCTGGTCATGGCTTGCATCTTTGTCGAAATGACCGTAGAGCACAACGTCATCGGCGTAATCGGCGCGCAAGCCTTCATTGCTTTCGCCGCGACATGCCTGTTTGCGCTGGGCGCACGCATCACGGTACAAAACGCCGCCGAGGAACAGGAACATCTCGACGCCAAAGCCGCCGTGAAGCTAGCGCAACAAGGCCTGTATCAGTGTGAAGTACGCATGCGACAGGCTGCCCAGGCACTGGAGCAGATCGGCGGCACCGTGCAATTGACACAAACGCGCCTACTCAACCGTTTCAAGCACATGCTGCCGATGACCGAAGGGCAAAATTACTACCGGCAAGCCGCAGCGACACAACATCAGATGTATCGGCTCGCGGAATCCATGCACCCGACGGCCTGGCGGGAACGCGGATTACCCGCCGCACTGCGTGAAACGATCGGCCGTAGCCTGGATGAAGCCGGCCTGGCGTATCGCTTCGAAATGAAAGGGCGCGGACTGAGCCTGCTCTCACCAGGCGTGCATGCCGCTATTTACCGCCTGGTGTGCGAAGCGGTGGTCTACATCTGCGAGCAGAGTTCCTGGACAACCATCACGATATCCCTGCGTGGTGGCTTGACTCATGGACAGCGCTGGGCCGTGTTACGCATGACAGGCATGGATTGCGCGGATGACCTGGACGACCTCGCGCATAAAAAATCGAAGCACCAGCAGTTGGCATTGAAGCTGGGGGCAAATGGGCTTGGCGTAGCTGCCATGCGGGACCACGTTCGCCTCTATGACGGCGAACTGCACATCCGTACATCACAGGACAACTACCTGATGACCGCACTGCTACACGATGCAAGCCAGCAAGTGCGGGATTCGCACGCGACGTCTCCCGCACTCGAACTCTATATCCGCTGACATCCAACCCTTTACTTTTCAGCTTCCAATGCGCCTAATCACACTTCCGGTGCAATCACTAGGATCCTTGCACAGATTGGGTTTGACAATGTTGAGTTGCACGGTGCCATTGCTTGAAGGTTCGGCTGTAATTTGCGTAGAACCATCGCTGTAGATAGTCTCCGCATTACCGGCGATCTTTGCCGTTTGGTCACCAACTTGCGATGTGGAGACATACTGCGCATCCACACCCACCGGCAACACCAACACCTCGTGATCACCGATAGCCACCGCTGCACGGACCGTTCCATTCAAGTCATTGACCTGGACATAACGAATACCATCACGAACAAACACGTAGACATGGTAATGAGGGCTTGCACTTACATCGATAGCATTGGGCCATGCCTGCCCAAGACCGGTAGACGGCGCCTGAAAAGCCAGGGCAGATGTGGATAGCATCGCTGCCAAAAGCGTGGTAATGACAGCGTGGCGCGAACCAAATTTGCTTGGTATGTGTAACATAAAACCCCCTTTCCTATTCGAGTTGCGGCACCTATTGCCGCAAAAAAAATCTAACACCGGATAGCGTTCCCATAATGCGAAGAGCGTCCACTCCCGATTACCCGGATGGGGCGGTTAACCAGGACATATTTTCTCAACGTTCGAAAACTTCTCAAATCCGCTCAGAAAAATAAACACCATGTTCATTAAATAAGCTCCTTTTTATTGCATTTTTGTGGCCGTTGTTTATAACCTAGGCATCCAGACATCCCAACAACAAAGGCCATCCATGGCGATTGATCTCACATCCCTTTCTCCCAAAGAACTCAAGGCACTCATCGCAAACGCCGAATCAAAGATGCAGGAAGCGAGGGCTAGCCAGGTCCAAGAAGTCAGAAAGAAGATTGACGCAATACTCAGCACCTCCGGCCTCACGCTCGCAGATGTCTATCCTGCTCATGGTGGCAAAGGTGGCAAAGGTGGCAAGCGTGGTGCCGTAGCGCCGAAGTATCGCAACCCGGAAGACCCCAGCCAGACCTGGACGGGTCGCGGCAAGCGCCCACTATGGTTTGCGGCCGCACTCAAGCGCCGCGGCGTCACCGCGGAAAGCCTTCTGATTACTGGCGGTAGAAGGACCAAGGCAGCGCCCGCGAAGAAAGCCTCCAAGAAGGCCACGCGCAGGAGGGTCAAGCGGCGCTGATGCTCCACCCACACCAGGTATGGAACATATGAATACCAGCCCTGCAGACTTAAGCTGCGGGGTTTCGTTTTAAGGGCAATGCTGAATAAGTATCGGCGTTTTCCCTATGTCGATCCCTACACCTGCCTGGCTGACGTGCTGCAACGTATCGGCCAGCACCCAAACAAGCGGATCGAAGAACTCACGCCAAGGCGCTGAAAGGCATGCTTTACCAGTCAATCATTGCGATCGGACATGGATTACCACAAGCCCACGGACTGATACATGGCGTCGCTGACTTACCTTGTTCTAGGGACCCGCCTAGGCAATCACTGTCGCTGAGCGGATAATCGACACCCCTCCAAACCACGCACGCTGCAGGCAATGTTCCTACCCGGTCAACGCTGGATTTCTACCGCCGAGCCTGAACTCGGCCTCGGTACTGTGCTGCGCGTCGAAGGACGTGGGGTGCAGGTGTTGTTCGCCAAGTCGGGCGTGTTGCGCCCTTACGCGGTGGATTCCGCCCCGTTGGTACGCGCGGAATTCCGCGCCGGGCAGCGGGTAGCCGGCAAGGGCATCGCCTTTCTGGTGGAACGGATCGAGGAGCGCGAGGGGTTGCTGGTCTATCGCGGCGAAGGTCGCGAGCTGCACGAAGGGCAGCTTGATGACGAACAGAGCGTCAGCCAGGCCGATGATCGGCTGATCGGCGGCCGCACCGATCCAGTGCACCATTTCGAACTGCGCCTGGAAGGTCTGAAGCGCCGTGCCCAAGCGCGCTGTTCACCCAGTTGGGGCCTTGGCGCGGCGCGCATCGGGCTGGTGCCGCATCAGCTTCGCGTGGCCAGTATTGCCGCATCGCGTCATCCGCCGCGCATCTTGCTCGCCGATGAAGTGGGCCTGGGCAAGACCATCGAGGCCGGCATAATCATCGCCCGCCAGATTGCCACGGGCCGTGTCTCGCGCGTACTGGTGCTGCTGCCGGATACGCTGGTCTATCAATGGTTCGTGGAATTGCTGCGGCGCTTCAACCTGAGCTTTGCGATCTACGACGAAGAACGCTGCGAAGCCGTCGAGCCATCCGATGGCGACCACAACCCGTTCGACGACGAACAGTTGATCATCGCCGATTTCAGCTTCCTCGAACACAGCCCCAAGCGTGCCAGTCAGTTGCTGGACGCGCACTGGGATCTGCTGGTGGTGGACGAGGCCCATCACCTTGCCTGGACACCTGAGGCAGCCAGCCCACGCTACACGTTGGTAGAGCAGCTCGCCGCGACCACACCAGGCGTGCTCCTGCTGACTGCCACGCCGGAGCAGTTGGGTCGCAGCGGCCACTTCGCGCGCCTGCGTCTGCTCGATCCGCAGCGCTATCACGACCTGGATCTCTATCTGGCCGAGTCCGAACGCTTCAAGTTGCTTTCACATATCGCAGACAAACTGCTGGAGCGTACGCCGCTGGAACCCGCCGAGCTGGAACAGCTTCGCAACGCCTTCGAAGGCGATGCGGTGCTGCAAGTCTGTCTGGCCGATACCACCAAGCCTGAGCACAGCCGCGACCTGGTCGCTGCGTTGATTGATCGCCATGGCACTGGCCGTTCGATGTTCCGCAATCGTCGCGCCAGCATCGGCGGTTTCCCCAAGCGCATGCCCGAATGGGAACTGATCGACGCCACCCCATTGGACGACAACACACGTCAGGCCTTGCTCGCCGAATTCCACGCCGATATCCAGCAACCGGTGCCGGTCATCGAAGTGGACTACACCGACGATCCACGCGTCGACACACTAGTCGCGTTGCTGGAACGCCATCCGCAAGACAAATTCCTGCTGATCTGCCGCAGCCAGGCCAAGGTGCTGGCGCTGGAAGAAGCCCTGCGCACGCGCACCGGCGCAGGCATTGCCCGCTTCCACGAAGGCTTGGGCATTGTGCAGCGCGATCGCAATGCGGCGTATTTCGCGCAGGCGGATGGTGCGCGATTGCTGATCTGCTCGGAGATCGGCTCGGAGGGCCGTAACTTCCAATTTGCACATCGCCTGGTGCTGTGGGACCTGCCGCTCGATCCGGACCTGCTGGAGCAACGCATCGGCCGCTTGGATCGCATCGGGCAAAAGCACGACATCGGCATCCACATCATCACTGCCACCGACAGTGCGCAACACGTGCTCGCACGCTGGTATCACGAAGGAGTGGATGCTTTCCGCACCAGCCCCGCCGATGGTCGTGAACTGCTGCGCCGTTTTGGCGAGCCACTGGCCAGGCTTGCTGACGAACACGCGCGCGGCGATGACCAGCGCGACCAGGAACTGGATGTGCTGCTGACCGAAACGCGCGCCAGCCACGAACAAATGGCCGAACTGATCCGCGCCGGCCGCGATCATCTGCTTGAGCTTGCCGCCAGCCGCGATCCGCATGCGGACGAACTGGCCCAGGCTTTCCGCCGGGAAGACGACAATCCTTCGCGCGACGCGTTCCAGCAGCGCCTGCTCGAGTCCTTCGGTATTCAGGCGGAAGAACTCGGCGGCAAGGTGGTCCTGCTCGATCCGCAATACCTGTCCACCGACGCCCTGCCCGGTTTCGCCGAGGGCCCGATGTCCATCACCTTCTCGCGCGATGTAGCACTGGCGCGTGAAGACCTACCGTTGCTGCGACTCGATCACCCCATGATCGTCGGAGCGATGGATCTGGCGCTTTCCAGCGAGCGTGGCAACGCCGCTTTCATGGTCGACGATGGACTGTCCGCACGTAGCGCGCTGCTGCAGGCTGTGTACGTGTTGGAGTGCGTGGCTGATCGCAGCCTTGATGCAGAACGCTTCCTGCCCCCCCAACCCATCGTCGTCACCATCGACACCAAGCTTACCGAACGCGCGAATTTCCAGCCTAGCGATACATCGATCCGCAAAGCCGGCGATCGCAACATCGAAGTACCGCGTTATCGCAAATTCCTCACCAAACTGGTACCGCCAATGCTGGAGAAAGCCGAAGCCGCTGCTGCGTTGCGTGCGCAGGCCAACATTGCCGAAGCCGTGACGGAAGCCAGAGAGCTGCTGGATGCAGAATTGGCGCGCCTGCGTGCGTTGCAAGCCATCAACCTGTCGATCAGCGAAGCGGAAGTGACCCGCGTGGAAGAAGAGCGCGCAGCTTTGCTCCATGCCTTGCCGCAAGCACGGCTGCGACTGGATGCGGTGCGGTTTGTGGTGAGTCCGGATTTTCTGGCATTGCGCTGAACAATCTTGGCAATAGTGAGGACTTCCCAAATTCGTAACGCCCCTTACGGGGCGCTACGAGCAAAAAGTCATGCTACGAGTGTCAGGGAATTTTGATAGGTGCCAGAACAGACGCGCGTGCAGCCCCACCACCACCAGCCCATAGTGTAGGACGCAACAAACTGGTAGCAGCATACATAAGATCACGCTGACCAGGCGTAAATGTCGTCAAGCAAATGTCATTGGAGTAATCCATGTAGTTATGGATCGAATTCTGCGAACCCGGACATGTGCTAGGCGCAACCATCGGGCAGCCTGCAGTAGGCATACTCTGAGGTGGCGTATCCATGATGAAGTCACCCGACCAGTTTCCTGTACCCGTCAAAGGGTTATTACCCGCTGCGCACACTCCGTACCCGATCTCGAATACATGCACCAGACCGAGATAGTGACCGATTTCATGCACTAGCGTAGCGCCTTCCGCATAAGGTCCTTCCCCGCCAGGAAGTGTATTGAAATTGACGTATACGAAATTTTCCTTTGATCCCTCATCGCCTTGGAGGAAGTAGGGAATACTAGCCTTGCCAAGCGAGCCAGATGCATCACTGCAACTGTAAACATTGATGTAATTTTGCGGCGCTATCGCAAGGATATCGCGCATATCCTGATTGTCTTCGCATGAAGAAAACCACGAATCGGAGGTGTACTCGCTCCAACTTGCGAGCTGAAAAGTGATAGGTATACCGTTTGCCTGCATGCTCCGGTTGAGATCACTGATCTGCTCTCTCATCCTTTCTGTACTGATAGCGCCTGTCCCGTCGCTTTTTATAATTTCATGCCAAGCAATCTTAATTACTGCTGGCGGGTTGCTATGGGGCGTAGCCAAAGCTTTAGCTGTGATGGCCGCCATCACATCCGGAGAAGGGTCGACGGTTGAACATCGCGTAACCTCATCAGCATTTACTGTCGTGGAGACCGCCAGAGTCAGCGAGAGAAACAACAAGGCTTTTTTCATAGAATGATTCCAGCTCTGTGACTTGAACACATCCATGCCAACAGCATCTTTGCTGGGCGGTATGTTCAAATGAAAACTAATGCCGGGCTGCCCCATGAGCCGCTCGCTTCGACGCCCGAACTTCATGCCTTTTACTCGACACTTGGCTATCGAAGCGAAGATATGGCCAACCCCAGCAGCCATCGTACCGTGTGCTAGCGCCTTCCCCTTTTTTGTGCGGATGGATAAACGCTAGCACTGAACTCAAAAAGAGAAAGTCGGCCATATTCGAAACTCATGTGCTCAAGCTAAGACTGTCATGTAAGAAACAACCCACAAAACTTTAGAAAGCTCTGATTGACGCATGACCTGCATATAGTGCACCAGCAGCAGTAAGTGCAAATTAAAAAGCGAAGCCCGTGAAGGGGCCTCGCTCGAATCGATCAAAACAGTGTGCCGTCAGATAACCCTACGCGGTTTCGATCGACGTCAAATCACCTCATCACACCGCATCCGCATCGCCGGCAGTCAAACTCATGCGCCGCCCGATGCCAAAGACTACGTACGCAATACTTAGCAATGCCACCCACGCGCCCCCCACATATAGCGCCACGCGCGTATCCGGGCTATAGCCCAGCATCACCAGCACAAAGGTGAGGAACGCCAGGCAGATCACACTGCTCAGCGGCCACACGCGCAACGGGAAAGCCGTAGCTCCGTGACGGCGGCGGAAGCTGAAGTGTGCAATCAGCACCATCATCCAGGTCCACACGGTGTTGAACGACAGGATCGACATCATCATGGCGAAGATGCGACCGGGCAGCATGTAGTTGAGTAGCACGCTGATCACCAGGCATGCCATGCACGCCAGCACGCTGCGTATGGGCACGCCTTGTTCGCTGACCTTACCCAGGAACGCAGGTGCCTGCCCCTTGTGCGACAGGCTGTATAGCATGCGGCTGCCACTGAAAGTGGTGCTGTTGAAGCCCGACAGCGCCGCAGTAATCACTACAAAGTTGATGATGCCCGCCGCCTGCTGGATGCCTAGCTTGGCAAACGTGGTGACAAACGGACTGCCTTGTGTGCCGAGCTGGTTCCACGGGTAGATCGCCATGATCACGATCAGCGCGCCCACATAGAAAATCAGGATACGCCACAGCACTGAATTCACGGCACGGGGAATGTTCTTCGCCGGATCGGCCGCCTCGCCCGCCGCCATGCCGATGGTCTCAATGCCACCGAAGGCAAATACCACGATCGGCAACGCCAACACCATGCCTTCGAAGCCATTGGGAAACCAACCGCCATGGCTCCACAAATTGCTCAGGCCCATGGGGTGACCGCTATTGCCCCAACCGAACCAGATGATGCATGCGCCGCCGATAATCATCAGCACTACGGTCACCACTTTGATCATGGTGAACCAGAATTCCATCTCCCCGTACACGCGCACGGCCATCAGGTTGAGCGTACCGATCATCACCACGCTGCCGAACACCCAGATCCATTGCGGCAGATCAGGGAACCACTCCTTCATATAGATGCCTACGCCGGTGCTCTCGGCCATACCTACGCCCACCATCAGCAGCCAGTAATTCCAGCCAGTGAGGTAACCTGCGAACGGCCCGAGGTAACGATGCGCATAACTACTGAAGGAACCGGCCACCGGATCGTTTACCGCCATTTCGCCCAGTGCGCGCATGATGATGAAGATCATCAGGCCACCAAACAGATAAGCGAAGATGACCGATGGCCCCGCCATCTGGATGGAGCTGGCCGAGCCCAGAAACAAGCCCGTGCCAATGGCCATGCCCAGCGCCATGAAGGTGATCAGGCGCGACGTCAGTCGGCGCTGCAGATGTTCGGTCATGGAATTAGCCTGTTAATGGAACGTCGTTGTATCAGCGCATCAAGCGGCGCTTGGGTTTGATGGGCAACTTGCCGCGCCAGTACTCGATCATCAAAAAGCCACCTAGCATACCGCCGAGGTGGGCGAAATGCGCAACATCCGCCTGCCGACCCGTCACGCCCAGCGCCAACTCGATCGCACCATAGCCCATCACGAAAAGCCATGCGGGAATTGGAATCGGCAAAAAGATCAGCATCAGTTTTTCCTGCGGATAAAGCATACCGAACGCCAACAGCAAGCCGAAAATGGCACCGGATGCGCCCAGTGTCGGCTCGAAACCATGGGTGTAGTACTTCACCACCATCAATTGCGCGAGTGCTGCGCCCAGCAAGCATACGAAGTAGTACACCGTGAAATTGCGCGAACCGAACGTACGCTCGATCGTGCCGCCAAACATATACAGCGCAAACATATTGAAGAAAATATGCGTGAAGCCACCGTGCATGAAGGCATACGTCACCAGTTGCCACAGGCGAAAACCCACGAATACCACGCTGCCATCGTCACCCTGCGCCATCTGGTCGGGACCGAGCGGCCACAACGCAAAATGCGCTATCAGGTAGTCGCCCATCACCTGTTGCAACAGGAACACGGCGACATTAGCGATAAGCAAGTTACGGGTAACGGACGGCAGGTTGGTAGGCATGGGCAACCTCAATGGACAGGCGCTAGTATGGTGTCTCACAAGTAACGCGAAGACATTCCGCTTGGATTTCGCCGCCAGACAAGGCGCAAAGAGGAGTCGTAGTGGCACTATGACGACGAGCAACACAGGATCGCAGGATCGTGGCGAAAGACACCGGAATGATTGGATGGTATTTGTGAGACACCGCACCAGTATCAGGCACGCCCCACCCAACAAAAAGGCCACCTTTTAGGTGGCCTTTTTTTCGATCGCACGAGACGATCAGCCGTTATGCGTGGTCGAATCAATCTGAGCCATCGCATCCGGACGACGGGCGCCCGCGAAGCGCTTGGACCAATAGCTGTCAGCAAGGTTGTCCACGCGCACCGACTCGCCACGACGCGGCGAATGGATGAACTGGCCGTCGCTAAGGTAGATGCCAACGTGCGAGATGCGGCCCTTGCCATGGCGGTCGGCGGTGCGGAAGAATACCAAGTCGCCCGGCTGCATGTCATTGCGGCGAACGATGTGGCCGATCAGATACTGGGAAGCGGAATTGGTCGGCAACTGCAGACCTAGTGCATGCTCGAACACGTAGCGCACGAAGCCGCTGCAATCGAAACCGGTGGAAGGATCGCGACCACCGCGCACGTAGCGAACATGGCGAAGCTGCATGGCTAAACCGACCAGTATGTCGCGCAGGCCTTCCGAGGTTTTGACGTCGCTGAACTGGGCAGCGTCATCGCCTTCCACAGCGGCTGCATCGTCCGCCTTGGCGGGGGCCAGCGCGGCAATCGGAAGCTGGGTAGGAATCGTGGACTGGGCCAGCGAGGGGGCTGCGGAGAAAGCTGCCAGTGGATTCAGCAAAGAGCTGGAGATCTTTCCGGAAATCTGTGCCTGCACACCATGATAGACGGTAGCGGCCAAGACCGAGCTTGAAAAGCACATAGCAGAGACAAGCGCGGCGAGTACAAGTCGCGTTTTAGACATGCGTGGATCTCTGGGCGGTTGCTTATCCGGTCACCACCCCCTGCGGCGACCATGACAAAGTTGTGACGATATCAAAGCAAAACCGTCAGCATGTTCGAATCGCGTTAACTGAACCCTGTCGTTCGAAAAACATGCGAAAGTCGTGACAAAGGCTAACTATATGAATTAATTAACAAATAATTCATGACTGACAACAAGTTTAAGCGAATGCCTCTGAAATTTTCAGGCAATCTTTAAGACCGAAAGCGTGATGAAAATCACACTCATGTGTAGGAACGGCTACCAAAAATGGCGGTTCCGATCCTCACCTCAGTCGCGCCCTCGGCAATCGCGAGAGCGAAATCAGAGCTCATGCCCATCGACAACCGAGGCAACTCGTGTCCCTCAGCCACACAACTGTCGCGCAGCTCGCGCAGGGTTCGGAAGCAGGCCCGCACCTCGTCCATCTCCTCGGACAGGGTCGCCAGCGTCATCAAACCACGCACACGCAGCGTGGGGTAGGCGCGTAACTGGTGCAGGAAGGCTGGCAACGCCTCGCCCGGCAGGCCAGACTTAGTGTCCTCGCGCGCTGTCTTCACCTGCACCAGCACATCCAGGCTACGGCCCTCAAGCTGCAAGCGGCGATCCAGGATCTGGGCCAGTTCCAGTCGGTCCAGCGATTGCACCTCGCTGGCCAATCGGGCGACGTCCTTGGCCTTGTTGGTCTGCAGATGGCCGATCACGACCCATTCGACCGGCTCGCCGGCCAGTGCCCCAGCCTTGTTCCGAACCTCCTGCACTTTGTTCTCACCAAAGCGCCGCAGTCCCACGGCCATGGCAGCACGAATCGTGTCCACGCCAAAGGTTTTGCTGACCGGCAGGATGGTCACCGCCGCCGGATCACGTCCGGCGGCGCGGCATGCCTCGTCGACCCGACGGCGCACGGCTATCCAGTTCGCAGCCAGTTGCGCGACATCCATCAGCAGATCAGCCCTTGCCCTGTTCGAAGTGGCGAGCCACCACATCGGCCACCACCATCGAAACCTTCTTGCCAGTGGGAATATGGATGAATTCGTTAGGACCATGCGCGTTGGAATGCGGACCGAGCACCCCGGTGATCAAGAACTGCGCCTGCGGGAACTTGCTGCCCAGCATGCCCATGAACGGAATCGAGCCGCCCTCGCCCATGTAGGCTGCCTGCCTGCCGAAATACTGCTCAGATGCGCCAGACACCGCTTTTTCCAACCACGGCGACAACTGCGGCGCATGCCAGCCACTGCTATCTTTTTCCAGCTTAAAGCTGACCTTGGCGCCGTACGGCGGATCTTTCTCTAACAACTGCTTCACGAATTCACCCGCCTTCGCCCCATCAAGCGTCGGCGGCACACGCAGGCTGAGTTTTACCGAGGTTTGGGGGCGCAGCACGTTGCCAGCGCTTTCCAGCGGCGGAATGCCCTCCACGCCGGTTACCGCAAGCTGCGGACGCCAGGTGCGGTTGAGCACCAGTTCGGGGAGATCGTCCGTCACCGGGTGCATCCCATTGACGAGCGGGAATTTGCTGTAGATCTCCTTGCCCAGTACGCCAGCCGCCGCCTTGGCCTGCTCGATGCGCTGCGGCGGAATCTCCACGTACAGCTCTTTCGGCTTGATACGACCGGTTTCCGGATCTTCCAGGCGCGAGAGCAACTCACGCAGGATACGAAAGCTGGACGGCACCACACCGGACGCATCGCCCGAGTGCACACCCTCTTCCAGCACCTGCACCGTCAACTCCCCACCAGTCAGGCCACGCAACGACGTGGTCAGCCAAAGCTGGTCGTAGTTGCCGCAACCGGAATCAAGGCAAACCACCAGCGATGGATTGCCAATACGGGAAGCGAGGTGATCCACGTAATACGGCAAGTCGTAGCTGCCCGATTCCTCACAGGCTTCAATCATGATCACGCAGCGCGCGTGCGCAATGCCTTGCTCCTGCAGCGCCAGCAGTGCGGCCAGCGAACCGAAGATCGCGTAACCATCGTCCGCACCTCCGCGACCGTAGAGCTTGTCGCCCTTCAATACCGGTGTCCATGGGCCCAAGCCCTCTGACCAACCCGTCATTTCAGGCTGCTTGTCGAGATGGCCATAAAGCACCACCGTATCGTCGCTCTGACCCGGCACTTCCATATAGATCAGCGGTGTGCGGCCCTCCAGCCGCACCACCTCGAGCGTGGCACCGGGCAGCAACGGCAACTTGGTGCGCACCCAGGTTTCCATCAGCTTCACGGCCGCATCCATGTGACCATGCGCCACCCAATCTTTATCGAACATCGGCGATTGGTTGGGAATCCGGATGTAATCCATCAGTTGCGGGACGATTTCAGCATCCCAGAGATCACTGACGAAGCGGGTCATACGCGCGGCATCCATACGGACTCCATGGCGGAAGTGAAAAAGCGATTCTAGCAACCCTGTTTCACCTCAATAGGTGAAGGACGGCAACGTGCGCACAGCGCCCGCATGCAAGCGCTGACAACAAAACTCGCTTCAGGCAAGCACGTATGCACGTGCTTCACCGACTGGGAAGGCGCACTCGCAATGGCGCAAAGTGACATGGCGGCACGGAAAAGGCCGCAACTTTTCGATCAAGGGAGACATCAAACATGTTCAAGAAAATCGTTGTCATCGCCGCACTGGCGTTCGCGTTTGCCTTGCCGGCCCTCGCCGCCACGCCGGTGAACATCAACACGGCCGACGCCGAAACGATCGCCAAATCGCTGGATGGCGTCGGCCTGGCCAAAGCCAAGGCCATCGTGGCCTTCCGCGAGGAACACGGCCCGTTCAAGAGTGCCGACGACCTTGCCCAAGTGAAGGGCATCGGCCAAGCCACGCTACAGAAGAACCACGACGCCATCCTGCTCAGCGGCGAAAACACCACCAAGGCTGAGGGCGAGGCACCAGCCAAACCCAAGCACGCCAAGAAAGCCAAGCCGGCAGCCGAGGAGGAATCCGCGCAACACTGATGTTGATCAGACCTTGTGACACCCCTCCCCAGCGTCAGCAGGGGAGGGGTGCATTCACTGAAACCGAATGCCATCAAGAACCGATCAATTTTTGATCATCCGATACGCCCCACCTACTTAAAGTCCGTGCTGTCGCATGCCGATACCCTTAAGGCCATCCGATTACGCACATCTTTTTTCGGAGTTGAACCCTTTACCTCTTTTCGTACGCCATCGCTCGCCACCCCCATGACGGCGAGCATGACGTTTTGCGGGCCACCCTTTCATGACAACTATGCGTACCATAACGATGGCACGTCCCCTACGATATCGGTGGCACTCGCCAAATGGTGGGCGCAATACCAGATGGATGGGCCGAGTGCTTTTCCAGGGTGTTCCTACTCGGCCACGCCCGATGCGCCGGGCCAGGCCATCGGCTAGTTTCGATTTTGTATGTCACGTTGAGTGCGTGCTCGATCTAGGTTGGCATACTCTTTGTAAGAATAGACCCACCGTTTTTAGTAAAACGACAAGGCGGCCAACGCTTTGGTCGATAGTGAGCCGTTATGCGATGGTTTGTTTGCTGCTATGCCTGTTGGGTGTGGCGCTAAACGCGCGTGCGGATCACGCTCCCATCAACTATTTCGCCAGCACCAATTACAATCAAGATCCGTCGACCCAGCGTTATCCTTCTGCAGTAGCAGCGCTTGAGGCAGGCTGGCCTTGGTATGCGCAGCAAAGCGCATGCGGAACACACCCCATTTTTCCCGTTTTTCTGGGGAATGCGCGAATGAGGCATGCCGCGGACTACTCTGATGGGGATTTTTGGGAACCTTATTCCGAGCACCGATTGTGTAGTTCCGGTGAGATATCAAACCCACCGTCCTACACCCTGGACAATATCACCGAGCAATGGTCTTCCTGTACTTCGCCGCCAGCACCTGCCTACCGTTATCCTGGGATCTCTTGTCCTTCTCCGACGGGCACTGACATTCAAAAGTCACGTGGAAAGTCGGATTGCTCGTGTGGCGACCCTATTGACGTCGGCAGCGGGAATGTCTACGAGACTAAAACGGAATACCAAGGAAGCGGTCCATTCCCCTTGGAGTTGACGTGGACCTATAACAGCACAGGGAATAGCGGCTCTACATCACAAACTGAAATGGTGCTCGGCACCCATAGATCGCTGAACTATTTACGAACCGTGCGGGCATACAGCATGCCTGGCACAACCTTTGTCTCAGCCTACGTGACACGACCCGACGGCAAAACCTATATCGCGGACTACGCGAATGGTGTGTGGACGTTGGACGCAGATGTTGACGGCTCGCTCACATCCACGCAGGACAGCAATGGCAATTTTATTGGTTTCACTTATTTGAATGAGAAAGGTGAAACCGAGACCTACGATGCATCCGGAAATTTACTGTCGATGGCAGATCGAAACGGCTTTACGCAAACAGTGACGCGTAATAGTGCGGGTCAAATCGCCAGCGTGCAGGATGCACGAGGACGCACGCTTACGTTTGCCTATGACTTATACGTTTGGTAGCAACGGCAGAGTTGCAACGGCCACTGACGGTCTAGGCAATATTACGGCGTTTAGTTACGACAACGCCAACCTGCTGTCTCAGCGAGTTGATGCACAAGGAGCAAGCACCCAGCGCACCACCACCCTTCTTTGGAACGATGCCTTGAGGTTGCCGCTGACTCGCTCCGTGGCCAACGCCAGCGGCACCGTCATCAGCTCCACCCAATGGGTCTACCACACCACCGGCCAAACCCTGGCTCGCTGCGACATCGATCCGACTAACAGTGCGGCATCAGGTTATAGCTGTAGTACGACGGGCACCGTCCCCGCTGGCGTGCGCCGCAGCACCTACACCTACTGCACCGCCGTCGACACCGTGCAGTGTCCGTTGGTCGGCTTGCTACTGACCGCCACCGGTCCGCGCACCGATCTCACCCAAACCACCACCTACCGCTACTACATGACCGGTAGCGCGACGAACTGCGGCACGCCGGGCGCGGCCTGCTACCAAGCCGGCGATCTGCACACCGTCACCGATGCCCTGGGCCACGTCACCACCCTCGCTTCCTACGATGCCGACGGCCGCATCACGCGCATCACCGACGCCAACGGCGTCAACACCGATATGACCTACACCCCGCGCGGCTGGCTCGCCTCGCGCACGGTCGGCGGCGCGACGACTAGCTTCACTTACATGCCCTACGGTGCCGTACAAACCGTCACCGATCCGGATGGCGTCACCACCACTTACGGCTACGACACCGCACATCGCCTCACCAAAATCACCGATGCGCTCGGCAACACCATCCAATACACCCTGGACGCCGCCGGCAACCAAACCGCCGAACAGGTCCATGACGCCACTGGCACCTTGCACAAAAGCCTCACCCGCAGCTTCAACACCTTGGGCCAGCTCACCACGGTGATGGATGGCCTCCACCACACCATCTTCGATGCAAGCGCCGGCACCAGCTACGACGCCAACGGCAACCTGGTGCAAAACAGTGACGGTTTAGGTATCCAGCGCCAGCAAGGCTACGACGCCCTCAACCGCCTGGTGCAGACAATCGACAACTACAACGGCAGCGATACCACCACCCAGAACACCACGACGGCGTATCACTACGACAGCTTGGATCGCCTCACCCAAGTCACCGATCCCAGCGGCCTCAACACCACCTACAGCTACGATGGTCTGAGCGATGCGACTGGCCAAGTAAGTATCCCCCGGCAAAGCCGGGGGCTTTATTGGGTGAGCCCCTCAAAGGGGCGATAACAGCGTGAGCCGCCTGAAGGCGGCGGGCTACACGCCCAGCTTCATCTGTTCGTAACGTTCATCCTCTTGCTCTTGGTTTCGGATGTATGCCCTCACCATCGCTTCGTCCAAGCCCACCGTCGAGACGAAATAGCCTCGTGCCCAAAACGACTCCCCAGTGAAGTTTCGATTCCGTCCTCCGAACTTGCGCGCAATGGTGATGGCACTCTTACCCTTGAGGTAACCCACCACGTTCGACACTGCATACTTCGGCGGAATGCTGATGCACATGTGAATGTGGTCGCTCATCAGGTGGCCTTCCACAATCTGCGATTCCTTGTGCGAAGCCAACTCGTGGAAGACCTCGCCCAAGTGCTTGCGTAACTCTCCAAACACCTGCTTCTTTCTCCGCTTGGGAATGAACACCACGTGGTACTTACAGTCCCAACGGGCATGACTCAAGCTTTGATACTCTTTCATCGTGAACCTCGTCTCTTGGTCGAGATTTCAGGTTCACTACGACCGCCGTATAGGTCAAACCTTGGTGAGTCCCCCGGCAAAGCCGGGGGCTTACCTCATTCTGAGTTAGCCCTGACACTGGCACCACCAGCCAGACCTTCGATGCGACAGGCAACGTGCTGACGAGCACGGATGCCAAGGGCATCACCGCTGCCATGACCTATGACGCCCTGAATCGCCTGCTGACGGTCAGCTACCCCGACAACACCCAGCACATCACCTACGCGTATGATGAGGCTAACAGCATCACCGGGTGCAGCAGTGCGTATTCCGACGTTAATCGGCCACTGATTCCGAGCCAAATCGGCCACCTATTCCGACGCAAATCGGCCACCCATTCCGAGAGGAATCGGCCACCCGGTTGAGGCCCTGCACGGACCACCCATCGGGCACCCTCGCCGCTTTAACCCAAGCGAGCCGAGCGATGCCCAAAGAGAGGTTGTCCATGCGCAAGATCCGAGAGGTTCTGCGGCTTACCGCCGCCAGTCTGTCCGCCCGACAGATCGCCAGCAGCGTGGGCATCGCCTGCAGCACGGTCAGTGACCTCCAGCGACGCGCCATCGCCGCCGGCGTGAGCTGGCCGCTGCCTGAGGAGGTCGACGAGGAAGCGCTGACGCATCGCTTGTATCCACCGTCCCCGACACGTGAAACGACCCCGGCGCCACGACCGGACTGGCCGGTGGCGCATCGTGAATTGTCGCGCAAGGGCGTGACCTTGATGCTGCTGTGGCAGGAGTACAAAACGTTGCATCCGGACGGCTGGCTATCAGTACAGCCGTTTTGCCGATCTGTATCGTGAGTGGGCCGGCACGCGCGAAGTGGTACTGCGTCAAACCCACATGCCTGGCGACAAGCTGTTTGTCGACTATGCCGGGCAGACGATGGGCATCGTCGACCGTCGCACGGGCGAGTTACGACAAGCGCAAATCTTCGTCGCGGCGCTGGAGCATTCAAGCTACCTCTACGTCGAAGCGACGTGGACACAAACAGCACCCGATTGGCTGGCCTCGCATGTGCGTGCGCTGGAATTCTTCGGTGGCGTGCCGGCTGCCATCGTGCCGGACAATCTCAAGTCCAGTGTACTCAAAGCTCATCGCTACGATCCGGATATCAATCCCTCGTATCAGGATTGGGCTGAGCACTACGCCACCACGATCTTGCCCGCTCGCGTCAGAAAACCCCGTGACAAGGCCGTCGCCGAGTCCAGCATTCTGGTGGTCGAACGACGCCTTCTTGCGCCCTTGCGCGAGCAGACGTTCTTCTCGCTCAACGAGGGCAATGCCGCGATCCGGCCGCTGCTGGAGGAGCTCAATCGTCAACCTTTCCAGAAGCGCGAAGGCAGCCGTCATGGCGTATTCGATGCAGTGGAAAAGCCTGCCTTGAAACCGCTGCCCGGCACACGTTACGAATACGCCGAGTGGAAGAAAGCCAAGGTGCATCTGGACTACCACGTCGAAGTGGATCGTCATCGTTACTCGGCGCCGCATGCGCTCACCGGCCGCACCGTTGACGTGCGACTGTGCGTATCCAGCGTGGAGGTTTATCTGCGCGGTGCGCGTGTGGCGACCCATCCGCGCTCCGACATGCGCGGCGGGTTTACAACCTGCCCCGCGCACCGCACGGCAGGTCATGCAGCCGTCGCCGAACTGACGCTCAGCCCGTTGTTGGTGCGCGCCGAGACGATCGGGCCGAACACCGTCGGCGTCCTGAAAAGCCAGATGCACATGCGCAAACACCCCGAGTATGCCTTGCGCGCCTGTCTGGGCATTTTGCGCTTGGCCCATGACTTCTCGCCGCTGCAACTGGAAGCCGCTTACAAACAGGCACTCGCACACAACAGCACCAGCTATCGCGCCATTCGCGCACTGATCAAGCACGCCTTGCCGCAAACCGAATTGACGCTGGACTTGCCCGAACATGCCAACGTGCGCAGGCCTTCTTACTACCACTGACGGAGACCTCACGATGTTGCTCAATCCCTTGATCGAACAATTGCAGGCACTACGCTTGCGCAGCATGGCGGCGGCGCTGACTCACCCGCTGGCTTCGACCCACGCCGATGGCTTGCCCTTCGAAGATCGATTGGCTTTGCTCGTCCAGCACGAAGTCGCCGACCGCGACACGCAACGACTACATCAACGTCTGCGTTGGGCCAAGCTTGGCCAAAACGCCAGCCTGGAGGATCTGGATATACGTACCTCACGCGGCATCGATCGTCGCTTGCTCGCCAAGCTCACCACGCTGGCCTGGCTCAAGGAGCACCTCAACGTACTCATCACCGGTCCCACCGGCGTGGGTAAAAGTTATCTGGGTTGCGCACTCGCGCAGGCGGCGTGTCGTGCCGATTACGCCGTGCGCTACTTCCGCGTCCCACGCCTGATCGAAGAGCTGACCAAGGCCAGCATCGAATCACGCAAAAGCACTTACTTCCGAGCGCTCGCCAAGGTCGACTTGATCGTCCTTGATGACTTCGCATTGACACCGCTCGCCGATGCCAACCGCCGTGACTTGCTGGAGATTCTCGATGACCGCTACGACAGGAAATCGACGTTGATCACCAGTCAGTTACCCGTCGAGCAATGGCACATGTATCTGGGTGATCCGACCCTCGCCGACGCCATTCTCGACCGCCTCGTCCACAACAGCTACCGCGTCGCCCTCAGCGGCGACTCCATGCGTAAACGGACCGACCCAGCTGTAGCCTCGATCTCCGCCGCCATCCCATAATCCAACCACCCCGTGCTCAGCCCGCCAGGGTGGCCGATTCACCTCGGAATACGCAGGGCCACGCAAGTTGGCGTGGTCCGGCGTGACCCAGGCGGTCTGGGTGATAGCGCTGGGCAAGGGTTGCTGATCGAGGTGGTTGGGCAGGATCGACTGCACGGATTTGCGTGTGCGCGAACCGATCGCCCACGTCCGTGTGCAGGCGGCTTCCAGGCGGGTGTGGCCGTACTGGCGCGCGAGCGCCAGCAGTCCCAGGCAACTGCGATGGCCCATCTCCGGATGCGGCCGTTCGGTCAGCAGGTGTTCGACCCGTTGACGGGTCGCCACACCGATGTCGGCGGCCCAGCGCAGGAAGCGTCCGGGTGTCCATTTCCGATGGGCACGATGGGCGGCCGGCATGTGGTCGGCGACCGTGGTGTGGCGTCCGCGCGCCGGGGAACGGACGTGGCTGGCGATGCGTTGGCCGGCATGCAGGATCTCGACGGTGGTGTCGGTGATGCGCGCCTCGACGGTCTTGCGTACCAGGCTATGCGGCACGCTGTAGTAATGGCCATCGACCTCGATGTGGTAATCGATGTTGACCTTGCACGGCTTGAAGCGCGCCAGCTCATAAGGGTTGCGCCGGCAAGGGCATCAGGGCGGGACGGTCGATCGTCTCGAACCACGAACGGCGCGAGCCGTCGAGCTTCTTGAACGGCCGTGCATTCAAGTCCGTCAGCAGGTCGGCGATGGCGTGATTGAGCGCGCTGAAGGTAAAAAAGCACGGATGGCGCAAGCGCGCGAGGATCCAGCGCTCGACCACCTGCACGCCGACCTCGACCTTGGCCTTGTCCTGCGGGCGTCGTGGGCGGGCCGGCAGGATCGCCATGCCGTAATGCTCTGCACACGCCTGCGTGGCACGGTTGAGCGCGGGCTCGTAGCGATCCGGCTGGGTGATCAGCGCGCGCGGATTGTCAGGTACCACCAGCGCCGGCACGCCACCAAAAAATGCCAACGCCTGCGTCAAGCCGCGCAGCCAGTCGATCTGCGTTTCGCCCGGTGTGGCGCAGGCATAGGTGAAACTGGACGCACCCAGCACGGCCACGAAGATGTGCGCACGCCGCAGCTCGCCGGTGTCGGGGTTGACGACGCCCAAGGTGGGGCCGGCGTAGTCGATCGGCCACCGCACGTGTCACGTATTTGCTGACCACGCCCTTGGACAGGCCCAAGGCCAAGGCGAGGCGTTCGTGCGACAGGTCGCACTCCAGCTTCAGTCGAAGACATTCTTTGATCTTGCGCATAGCTACTCGCGGGGTCGGCATCGCCACTCCAAAAAACTGTGGAGGATGCCGTTGCGTTGAAGTTATGCACAACGAGGGGCGCGTTTCGGTAAGCCGTGACCGCTCATTTCGGTGACCCTCAAAAATCGGTCACGATCAACCGAAACGGACGGTCACGGTTTACCGAAATGATCGGTCACGCCTTGCCGAAATGGGTGGTCACGATGGGCCGAAATACGCAATTATGTGGGATGACTTCCTTTCATACCCTGCCCCTCAAAGCCGCCTTGCTGGCCAGCGTCGACACGCTTGGCTACAACCGTATGACGCCGATCCAGGCGCAAAGCCTGCCAGCTATGCTGGAAGGCCGCGACGTGATTGCCCAGGCACAAACCGGCAGCGGTAAGACCGCGGCCTTCGGCCTGAGCCTGCTGCAATCGTTGAGTGTGGAAATGATCCGCCTGCAAGCGCTGGTGCTGTGCCCTACCCGCGAGCTGGCCGACCAAGTTAGCAAGGCGATCCGCAAACTCGCTGCGAACATTCCCAACGTGAAACTGCTCACCCTGTGCGGAGGCATGCCGCTGGGGCCGCAATTGGCGTCGCTGGCGCATGATCCGCACATTGTGGTCGGCACGCCAGGTCGCGTGCAGGAGCACCTCAAGCGCGGCAGCCTGCATGGCGGCGGCATCAAGGTGCTGGTGCTAGATGAGGCCGATCGTATGCTGGACATGGGCTTCAGCGAGGCCATCGACGATATTGTCAAACGCATTGCTAAACATCATCAGACGCTGCTGTTCTCCGCCACCTATCCGGAAGAAATCCGCAACGCCAGCCGACGCCTGCAACGCGATCCGGTCGAGGTGACGGTGGAAGCACCACAAGAAACCCAGCCCGCGATCGAGCAGCAATTCATCGAGGTGGAATCGGCGCGTAAGTTGGACGCCTTGGCGCAACTGCTTACCGGCGAACGTGGCCAGCATGCGCTGGTGTTCTGCAATATGCGCCGCGATGTGGATGCGATTGCCGAGGAACTGGATCGCCGTGGCTTTTCCGCGCTGGCCTTGCACGGCGACATGGAACAGCGTGATCGCGACGAGGTGCTGGTGCGCTTTGCCAATCGCAGTTGCGCCGTGCTGGTCGCTACCGATGTAGCCGCCCGCGGACTGGACATCAACGCCTTGCCGTTGGTCATCAGCTACGACATGGCACACGATCCGGATACGCATACGCATCGCATCGGCCGTACCGGACGCGCAGGTCAATCCGGTCTGGCAATGTCGCTATGCACGCCGCGCGAGCGGCCCAAGGCGGACAACATCGAACAAGTGCTAGGCACGCCACTGACGTGGCATCCACTGAAGTTTTCGCCGCCGCGCGGCAAGACATTGAATCTCGCGCCGATGAAAACGCTGGTGATCGATGCCGGCCGCCAGGACAAGCTTCGCCCCAGTGACATCCTTGGGGCGCTGACGGGAGACGCTGGCCTCAACGCCAGCGACATTGGCAAGATCGACGTGTTCACCACGCGCGCCTATGTCGCCATCCGTCGCGAACTAGCAAACAAGGCCATGGAGCGATTGCGTGCCGGCAAGATCAAAGGACGCAACTTCCGAATCAGACCACTGGGCTGAGGAAGTGTGAAAAGGCCCCTCACCCAGATTCATCACTCATGCGCACTTCCCTCCGCACCAACGTTTTTCCGAGCTGAGGAACTAGCATATGCCAAGCAAACTGCAAGCCCGCCAGATCAGACTGGTGGATGTCGAAGAAATCCCCATCGCCGTGTTCGAACATCGCGGCGACCCGAACCTTTTAGGTGACTCCATCCGCCAATTCATCGAATGGCGCAAGCAACGTCATCTTCCGCACGGCCGGCATGCGACGTTCAACATCCTCTATGACGACCCGTGCGAGGTAGCACCATCAAGCTATCGCTTCGATCTGTGCGTGGCCATAGACCAAGCCATCGAGGACAATTCATTCGGGATCGTCAGCAAAACCATTCCCGCTGGTCGCTGCGCAGTATTGCGGCACGTAGGTTCGGATGACACGCTGGGTCAATCCGTGGCGTACCTCTATTCGGAATGGTTGCCGCAAAGCGGCGAGGAATCACGCAATTTCCCAGTCTACCTGCAACGCGTGTGCTTCTTTCCAGACGTGCCGGAACACGAGGCCATCGTGGATATCTTTCTTCCGATCCGATAGTTCGTCGACAAAATCGCCACAGAAAAGCCCCAAAAGCCTTTGTTTTTATAGGCTTTTGGGGCTTTTTGTAGAGCAACCGGGAGTAGTCGGTTTTATGTCATGGTGCCCAAGGGGGGCACCTGAAAATGGCTTAGCAATGCGGCTTCAAACGTTTTTGCACGTAATTTATGCGTAGGAATTTCAAGGTGGCGGGCTTGAGTCCCCCCGTGAGACTCAAACTAAGTCGTCAACTATACGTCTCACCGCGCGGCCTTTGTTATTACCTGATTCCGTGACCTCCTAACGCGCAGTGCGCATGGCCTCTAGGTTTGCGAGTGATCTTTGACTCACCCAGCGGGTGAGTGGGTGATCTCACGCAAAGCAAACGGGCATGCGGGGTGCGAGTAAGTATCCCCCCGGGGAGAGTAGACCCCGGGAGTTTCACCCGGAGTCTCTCGCAAAACCGTACATGAACCTCTCAGCTCATACGGCTTCCATTACCCAACCTAAATCCAATGGCACTAACTTAAGCCGCACTTCGCTCGAATACTGCGAAAAATCCATGGCCGTCGTCCCGGCAAAGCCGGGGGCTTTATTGGGTGAGCCCCTCAAAGGGGCGATAACAGCGTGAGCCGCCTGAAGGCGGCGGGCTACACGCCCAGCTTCATCTGTTCGTAACGTTCATCCTCTTGCTCTTGGTTTCGGATGTATGCCCTCACCATCGCTTCGTCCAAGCCCACCGTCGAGACGAAATAGCCTCGTGCCCAAAACGACTCCCCAGTGAAGTTTCGATTCCGTCCTCCGAACTTGCGCGCAATGGTGATGGCACTCTTACCCTTGAGGTAACCCACCACGTTCGACACTGCATACTTCGGCGGAATGCTGATGCACATGTGAATGTGGTCGCTCATCAGGTGGCCTTCCACAATCTGCGATTCCTTGTGCGAAGCCAACTCGTGGAAGACCTCGCCCAAGTGCTTGCGTAACTCTCCAAACACCTGCTTCTTTCTCCGCTTGGGAATGAACACCACGCGGTACTTACAGTCCCAACGGGCATGACTCAAGCTTTGATACTCTTTCATCGTGAACCTCGTCTCTTGGTCGAGATTTCAGGTTCACTACGACCGCCGTATAGGTCAAACCTTGGTGAGTCCCCCGGCAAAGCCGGGGGCTTACCTCATTCTGAGTTAGTGCCATTGAACCTAAATCTCCATCAGGCGCCAGTGCACGAACCACTGCGGATGCGCCATCTTCTCACTGTGACAGTGAACCACTGCATCATCGGCATAACGGGCGAAAGGACATGACGGGTATAGGCGTTGCATCCAGGTATCGAATACATAGTGCATGAACAGGTTCATCAAGAGTGGACTCATAATGCCTCAAACATCGCCTCAATCTGGAACATGTCTCGGGTCTGTCGCAACTGGCCGTGATGCAGGATCTGGACGCCAAAGTCATGTGCGACAACCTGCATTCGTTAGTCACGGCCAAGGCTCACAAAGAGGCCCATTTGCCGGAAAAGCGCAGAATCAACCGCAGCTATGCCATGACCGCCTTTCGGTCGGTGTTGTCGGCGATTCTGTTGGGGCATGACATCGGCAACCGTCTCCGTAACGTGCTGGATCTCATTGCACGGCGAACCTTTGTGCATCGACCGGGTAAGTCCAAGTCGCGGGACCGGCATCGGCCCAAGCCGCATAAGCCCACCGGTTACAAGGCGTGTTGAGGGGCGTTAACTTGGGTGGATTGATCAACAATCCCTTCGCGCGAACGATCGCGAGATATGCGGCTGCACGCAAGCATGGAAATGCTCCCGGCGATGCCTGCAAGCGTCGGTGAAAAGACCGTGCGCTGCGGTGAGTGGTTCTTTTCCTGACATCAGATAGCTGAGTGCGTCATCATCATCGTGCTGATCGCCTCCTTGGACGGGCAAGCGGAATCATGCCGAGGAGGGGGCACGGAATCAGGTAAAAGTTGCGCATAACTCCGAGTATGCGACTTTCGCCTTATCATCGCTGCTGTGTTTCATGGCAGTTTGTTCACATGATCTCCCAGACGGACTTTTTGCTTTGCGCAGCTCAGCGAAGAACGGGGCTTGGTCTTCCTTGGGTAATAGCTTGAGTAACTTACCGTATGCTTTGATCGCCTCGGTATGGCCCATTCGCAAGGCTACAAAAAGCCCCGGTACACCGTCCTTATCTTTTGCAGCGAGTAGTGTTGATTGCGTTGCCACATCTAACTGAGCGAAGTCCCTGTCCTTAGACAGGTTGGCCAGATCCACCGAGAAGTTTTCGGCCAGAAGGTGCCATATCACGGTCGGCGAAAGTTTTTCACAGCGACTGGTCAATGCTCGTCCTTGGCTTGTTTGCAAAGGCGGCTGTCCTGTGGTCTGATCGCTGCACACATACACCATCGCACAGTTATCATCTCCAAAAATATCCTGGTAAAATGAATCATGTTGACCATCCCATTCGATATAGCCCCGCAAGGTCCGGCCTTCTAACTTGGCTAGCTTATCTCCCTCCTTACATTCCTCAGAACGTACAGAGCGATCCGTAGAGTTGGGCTCATAAAACGAGACAACATAGACGTTTTTGTCGGCAGGCCGTTTCACAAGCATTCGAGTGGCCATCGAATGGTTAGTCGACTCGACCAGCAGGGCACGTACCTTAGTACCATTTCCAGACCCGTGTTCGATCTTTTTGAATTGCTCACTCAGCAACTTGCCAAACTCATCAGCATCGACCAGGTGCCCTTCTTGGGCATAAAGCTTCATCTTTATCCAATCAGCGTCGGTCCCGTGTGTGGACACATGCTGAGTGATGCCGTCGACAGAACTGTATTTTTTTAAGTCGACTTTGCCAGCCTTAGTATGCATGGCGTCGTAGGCAAATTGGACCGATAAATTGCGGCACAAGGCGGTTTTCTGCGGTTTGCCAGTTGACGCATGGAGAGGAGCCTCGCCGTTTAGGTTCGTTGGCGGGGAGTGCTTATGCTTTTTAGGCAGATACGGCACGCTTTTATCAGGCGCCATTTTTTTCCGTATCAGCTTCAAAAGGTATGTGAGGCCTGGTACGCCGGAAGGCCCTCTCGTTCTTGGGGTTGTTGCCTGATCGGGTGGACCCGCATTTTCGTATTTGATTTGATCCGCTTTGATTTGATCCGCGGCAAACGCGGCGATGCACCTTCTTTCGGTGATCGTCCCAGTGACCACGTCGAAAAAGTCGTGGACAGCCGACTTAAAGAGGGCCCATCGATCTCCTAATTGCTTTACCGTAATTCCTTTCTTTACCGTATCTCCTTGAACTTCAGTGACAACGGAAACCTTAAATTGGCGGCCATCGCGTTCTAGAACGGTAGATTCCGGGGTATTATTAAGGGCGTTGGCCTCTTCGTGGCTAACGGAGAACCTCATGGAGGCGAAGTCGATGTTTTTTAGCATACCAATGTTTTACACCTGATTCCGTGAGCTCCTGACTCGCACCCCGCATGTCCGCTTGCTTTGCGTGAGATCACCCACTCACCCGCCGGGTGAGTCAAAGATCACTTGCAAAGCAAGCGGACATGCGGGGTGCGAGTCAGGAGCTCACGGAATCAGGTTACAGATTCAGTAAATAACCCATTATCTCTTCGCTAAATAACGCTGACGATCCAGTGTTTACCTGAGGTTTTGTGCATCCAGGACACCAACGCGTTGCAGGAAAGTGCCGTCTCACTGACACGATTCGATAACCGCGAGTAACTGCCTCTCGTAGCCCATCCGCTGCAAACGCTCGGCACGCAACGCCGTCATCTGACCCCAGACGTCGCTACCCAGTGGCAGCGCATCTATCGCCCACGCAGGGGCCTGGGGCAGCGTTACCTTGCATGGCATTGGCATCGGCACTTTCACCGTTACCGGGACGAAAGGATGCACCGACTTGATGCCACAGCCACCCAAGGCCAAAGCGGCCATCAAAATGATTCGCTTCATTTTTGCTCCCTCTCCTGTTCGAGTTCGACATCGAAGGCAGCAGAAGCGGCAGCGCATTCATCTGCACTCGCTGGCCGACTCGCAAGGATGACAGCCGCCTTCTGCTGATAGGCCTGCGATGCACCCAACGCCGTTCGCTGTGCATCTTCCGCTGCCTGCTCGCGCTGCTTAGCCAGCTTCAGAGCGTCGTCGATCGCAGCGTTCTGCTGTTTCACTACCGCGCGCATTTGCGCGTTGACCGTTTGGTACTGACCGATTTGCTGCTGCGCGTCGGCAAGCAGCGGCGCATAGTGATCACTGCAGACTCGATAGCCAAGCCATGCACCGATGCTGGCGAGCCCGAGCACCCGCAGTAGTGCCGCACCGATACGCAACCACGAAATACCTGGAATCATTGCTTCGGCTCCGTCCTTGCTTTCATCGAAAGGGACCAGCCGCCGGCGGCCAGCACGGCGCCGACACCGAGGCCGTAGTGCTCAAGGTCGAATGGCCGGCTAGTGATGAAACTTGCGATGGCCAGACCCATGCCGACCATGAAGGCGAGTACCCACAACAATCGGCCGATGTCGTAGGTCTGGTTGTCGGCACCGGTCAGGCAGTGCCGGGTGAATGTCGCGAGGGTCTGCCACATGCTTATGGCTCATCCGGAGAAAAGACGAAGCTGACACTTCGTGAAAATCCCTGGAACGGCCAGGTCGGACCGGTGCGGTGGTGGATACCGTGTGTCGCTGAGCGGTGGAACTTCGCCATCAACGACAGCATGTTGTGCAGGCTGTCGACGAATATGGGTATATCCATGAGGTGCTCCAGAAAAAGGAAAAGCCTCCCGAAGGCGGCTTGGTGGTGTGCGGCTTGGTGGACGCGCGCGGCTACGCGAGATCGAGTGCGGCCAGGTGGTATGCGCGAATCACTTCGATGATTTTTGTGGTGTACTGAGGATCGGTGGCATAGCCAGCTGCAGCGACTGCGCGCGCGAAGCTCTCGCCGTCATGGTGTTCGAACGCTGGCTTATAGCGTGGGTTGTTGAGCAGAAACGAAGCATGGTCGGCCATGCAGCCAGACCAATTGGCATACTTGCGCCAACTCGCTGGCACGATTACCCACTGGCCGCGCAGAAACTCCCGCGTACGCATGGTGAGTGTTCCACCCTTCCACGAAGCATCGGCTTTTACGCCGAACAGGTTGCACCCATCACGCGCAAGGGCCGAGGTGCCCCAGCCTGATTCGAGTGCGCCCTCGGAGACCACGAACGACGCAGGAACACGCGTCGCATGCATAGACGCCTGCGCGGCCGGCGCAATAGCCATGATGAAATCCGACGGCTTCATACCTTGTCCGCCTTCTCTTCGAGCTTGTCGAAAATCTTGTCGAGTTTCTGATGTACGGGCTCGAACGCCTCCTTCATGTCTTCCTTGAGGACGTATTCCCTCGGCAACTCTGCACGCAGCTTCGCGAAATCGGCGCGCAATTCCTTGACTGCCCCCCACAGCTCACGCGCTACCCAGCCAAGCACCGTCAATGCGGCACCCAGGACAATGTCAAATGCGGTTTTGTATTCCATGCATCTCCTTCCCGATTTCGGGCATGAAAAAGGTCACTCGATGGCGGCCTGAATCGGAACTGCTTGAACGGTTCGCTACGACCAGACAATGGCTTCCACAGCGCTCATCGACGTTGCCGCGTTGATCTTGGAAACGAGGTTCGCGTATTTGGACTGCTGAGCCGAACGGTATTTGTTCCAGTCGGTCAACACCTGTGTCACCTGTGCTGCCGTATGTCCAGTCAAAGCCCAGGTGTCACTACTAGACGCGCACCAGAGCGAACCACCCTGGCCCGCCTGAGCGATGCTGACGAGATTGGCTTGGTCGGTCGCATTGGATCCATACGTAGTGACCGATGCCCATGCCGACGATGTGAAACCACTTTTGATGGCCATCGCGCACGCGGCACAAATCAGCGCAATCTGCGACTTCTTACTTTCATCTAACGTTGGGGCCGGAGGCTGAGCGATAACGGGATTGCCCGCGTTGTCACTTTGAATCACCGCCACATCAGACTGCGCCGCGATCAAGCTTTGGTACGTGGCATGCGGGACTTCCACGATATCCTTAGGCAGCGCTGAATTCGGATAAATGGCGTCGTCATAAAACCCTTTCTGAGACGCCGAATAGTAGATGGTCATGCAAGAACTCCTTTAGTAGCCAAAGGCCAACCACCTGATCGTCGCTTGCGCGTTCTTTGCGACAAGCGTGCCAGTGTTTGACGAGTGGGGGTTACACCAAACCGTGTATTGAGAATTTGACGCGGGAGAAACACCGGTGGTCCATGTTGTATTCCCGGTGTCACTTGAAACCATGTTCAAGCATCCGTTCGGAAACGTCGTAGGGAAATTGGCCGTAGCCATCGTTGCTGTGCTCGTAAGTCCAACCACTCCCCACTGCAAAATAATGTATCCCGTTGGACTGCTAGGGTCTGGGATCTTTTTGTAACCATTCGCCATCAACGATGAGCCGAAGGTCGATGAGAAGGCGTTTAGCGCAGAGCCACTTACCAGCTCCCAATTTGAATTCGCATTCGCAGTCAGCGTAGACAAAATCGCGGAGTCGCAGGCGGCAATGGAAATGCTAGCCCAAGGTGCAGCACCTGCAGCAATGCTGCCTGCGTCGCCCGATTGCACCGTCACCGAATAGATATTTTGATTAAGAATGGCAATCTGACTTCCGATGGGCTGATTTGCCGTCGGAGGCAGCGTCAGTGTTATAGGTCCGGCGTTTTGGGTGACAACGAGGAGCGCCCCGATGTGGTTTGCGCCAAGCACAGTGTTAGCTGATAACTGGATGGTGTTAGAAAACTGGGCACCCGCGGCTTTAAGAAAAGCAGTTGTCACCAACTTCGTGCTGCTGTCGAACTGCGCGGGCGTAGAACCATAGGAACCGTGACCCAGCGGCGTTGCCCCATTCGTCCAAACGAGATGCAACGCGCTCGCCGTAGCGTTGACACAAAGCAGTGCGCCGCCGCCAGCGATAAGCTCGCCACCTTGCAGCACAGCACCTCCTGCGCCCTGGATCGGAAGGGTGACAATGCCAGCCGCAGTTGGCACAGCGAGCGTGCTTTGACCGGTATTGGTCGCCTTGATGCTCCCCAGGCTGATGAACATGCCGGGCGGAAGCGCCGCGGGCTGCGGGGCAAGATTCGCGACGTATGCGTTGGCAGCTCCGGTGTCAATCGCATAGTTCATTGTCCCTTGCTGCATTAGCTGCAACACGTTCGTCGGCAGCACGCCGGTCGTCACTGCTTGGATGTTGGTCGCTGTGATCGTTGCCTGGCCGTTCGCGACTGTTACAACCGCGAGGGCGATGTAACCAGGATCGAGGGCAGGGGCGACCTGCGAGCCCGTCGCGGCGGCGATGCCCGCTTTTGCCTGAAGAAAGACCTGTCCATCGCGCTGCGTCGCCTGCTGCTCGCCCGGATTGCTAGGCGGACCATTGAACGCCTGATTGATGTTGCCGCTGTTGAAGTACGGCAGCACGATGTTGTTGCCGTCGACTTCCTGGTATGTCGCTTCGATGAGATAACACTGCGAGTAGCCGGCCGTGCTTGGCGGCGCAATCGCGATCGTCACCGGCTGCAACTGGATACCCTGTTTTACGCAGGTGTCCATCGTATCTGCGGCAAGCGAGCTGTATGCCGTGTTATCGATGTTTTCGAGTTGATAGATCTCACCGGCACCCATCTGCACGGACAAGCTCGCGGGCTGCGTCGGCGTGACGGCGAGGCCATTCACAAGACCGCCCGTGCCGAGCACCGCGCCAGCGAGTTTGCCGAGCGCGATCATCACATTGCGATTGGTATTGAGTAGGTCCGTTTCGAGCGGCACTTGGCCGGGATAGACGATTTGGCGGCGCATGGGTTCTCCAGGCAATAAAAAAGCCCGTGCAGTGGGGGCTGAGGTGGTTTTCGAGTTGTCGGTTGAGCGAATCAGCTTGCGATGCGGACCCAGACGATCGTGCCGGCCGGCTTCACCGCGTCGACCGCAGCAAAGATGGCCGCATCGCTGACACCGGCCGTGATCAGGGATAGCGAGCTGTAGCCGCCAGCAACGCCGTAGCCACCTGCTGGACTGTCATAGCCGGCCATGCCGGCGACGCCCTGCGCACTGAAAGGCCGAAACGCGATGACGAAGGCCTGGTAGGGCAGCAACAGCGAACCGTAGGCGCCTGCCACGCCGTAGCCGCCGTTCGGCGCGCCATAGCCGCCGCAGTCTGCTGGCCGAGTCGGTTCGATGATCACCGGCGCTCGGTCGGTGAGTTGGGTCAGCACCAGCACAATCGCGTGCCGCGTCGCTTTTTCGCGGAACAGGTTTGCCAGAATCCGCGTTTGGAACGAATCGTCCGTTTCACCGGTTTGCCTTGGCAGCGACAGCCCGAAGAAGTCGGTGCTGATTCGTCACGACAAGATCAGCGGTCCCGCCATTGAGCGTGAGGCCGGTGATATTGGTGACCCCTGGCGATGCGTCATAGGCCACCTGGGCGAGTCTGGTGTACGCACACGTCTGGCCAAGCGTCAGGGACGCGAGATAGGTCTGCGTCGCCGCTTGCACTGCCGCTTTCGTCGCTACGGGGTCATAGCCGGAGGCCACCGTGACATACATGACCACGTTGGCCGTCATCGTGACAGGCGCGAAGACGGCGAACGACACGGTGAAGGGTCTCACCGCGTCGATCGCGTTGTAAGCCGTCGAGAGGAACGTGGAACTCGGGTGGCCGGAGCCATCATCCACAACGACATAGAAGAAACCGAGCTGCGCGATGCCGTTGTACGCCTGGTTCTCGACCAGCGTGTAGCTGACACCGGTCTGCATCGACAACAACGCGTTGCCTATGGCGGTTTTCGTCGCCCGGGAAAGGCTGCCCAAGTAGGAAATGAAGCGGGTACGGAAAGCAGCATCGGTTTCCGCGTTTTCGCCGTTCGCGAATGGCGACGGATTCGTCACCGTGTCGACGTAGGGCAATGCTTGGCCGACCTGGCTGATCGAACCGGCCGATACATTGCCACCGGTGCCGGCCGTCACCGCCATCACCGTCGCGGAGATGCTGCGGGTTCCCGCGGGGATGATGTAGGCATTCAGCGCCGCATTGAATGCCGCTTGCGTCGCATCGGCGATCACCGTGAACGACTGTGTGCCGTCGCCGGTTTGGACCTGCGTGCCCACCGCAATAGTCGCCTGCATGGTCGGCGTAAAGCGCGCGAAGGTGACCTGCCCCGTCGCCGGTGTCGCCTGGATGCGTGTCAGGCCATAGTCGGCCATCCAACTGTCCAGGTCGAAGCCAGTACATAGCGCCGCGCGCGTCGTGTTGAGCAGCACCAGGATCAGCGATTGCAGCCAGATCACTACTGCCGAAATGGCTTCGGATACGGCGAGCAGTGCCGAGCCTTCGGAGAAGTCCAGCAGCGCGCGCACCCTGCCCTGTATCCCTGTCGCGATATCGCTGACGATCTGGGTGAAGCTCTTGGATGTGATAGGAGGCATGTCCGAAGCCGGAAACGGAAAAGCCCCGGTCGCTTGCGCGCCCGGGGCCTTTGCATGGGGTGATGAGGATCGAGCGCTACTTGCTCACGTTGAACGCCAGCACGATGGGCGTGCCGCTCGACGCATCCGTGTAGTTGATCTGCACGCTGATGCCATCGCTGATCGAAGTCACCGTGATATTCGGTGCTGGGTTACGTGCCACGCTGGCTTCGAGCAGCATCTGGCCACGAATCAGGGCGCGTATTTCCGCCGGGCTGGCCAACGAGCCGACCAGGCGCGGAAGTCCGGCACCGTAATCAGGATGGAAAATGTAGTCGCCATGCACGGTCACGTTGCCGGCGGCATCTTTCTGCGCTGGATTCGTCAGCAGTCGGCGCAGGATCCGTTGCTTGGCACGCTCCGTATCGCTTGCGGTCAGCAGATCGCCATTCGCCGCGGCGCTGCAATCCCCGCTCCAGTAGTGGGAGAGGTCATACAAGGTCCGATCCACAAACATTCCTTATTGCGGCACGCCGCCGAGGCCGCTGCCACCGCTATTGATGTGCTGGTGCGTGCTGCCGATGTCGTGGCTGTTCGATTTGATCGCCGCCACGGCCGTATTACCCTGCACGGTGAAGTCCTTCTGCACCGTCAGCTTGCCCTGATGCGTCCAGGTGCCGGCCGACGTCATCGTGCCGTCACCATTCAACACGACAGAGGCGCCATGCCCGTCCATGAAGGTGGCCCGGCCGTCGTTGGTAAGCTTGAACACCTGCCCCTTGGCATGCACCGCCCACATCTCGCCGGATGGCACCGGCAGCGGCGGCGAAATGTCATCGAAGATGCATTGGATAGCGATCCCTGCTTCAAGAGCACCGTCCTGGAAGACCACCAACACCTGATCATTGATCGATGGCGGCGCGTAAATACCGAACTGCTTGCCGACTGCAAGCGCGCCTAGTGGAATCCACCCAGTTTCCGGCTGTGCGCCATCGTCGAACGGGAATTGCACCTTCACCAGATAGGTGTTCGGGTCATAGGCAGAAACGACGCCGCGTTTGGCGTACCGAAGTCTCTGCATCGCGGCACCGGCCTGGCCGCGCATGACATTGAGCATGCCCCTCATTCCGCCACCTGCACATCGTTCGAGTGATTTCGCGCGCTGACGCTCATGAAATAGCTCTCGTCGATACCCATGCGACGCACGATGCTTTCCGGAAAGTAATTCTGGTCGAACACGGTGCCGGTGCCGGTCACCTGGATGACGTGGGCAATCGTGAGCGCGCTGTAGCCGGGCATGACCACCGACATCCGCATCTCTTGCCGGATCAGCTCGTTGTACTTGGCCTGTGCCCGCTTCACGGCCTGATCAGGCATGAGGTTGGGAATGGTCAGGAAGTACTGCTGTGCCGGCGCGGTAGCCGTGCCTGGCCGAATGCCTTTGGTCCGGCCGGTCGGGTACGTCTGGCTGAATCCGTGCCGCTGTTTTGGGTTCCAGCTACGCACCGTGACCGTCATGGTCTTGCCGACCGTCAGCGTGCGCGAGAAGCTGAGCTGTTCGACCGTTGCCTGGAACGTCTGCGTGGTGTCGGCCGGCGTCCACATGATCGGATACACGGGAGCCGTTGACGGATTCGGTGCTGGCTCGAAGTGCAGTTCATGCGCCTTCACATAGACGACATACCCCACTTGCGCGGCCAGCCACGTGAGCAAGTCCCATTCAGTGTGCGCATCGGTGAGCTGGATGTGGTCGATCTGGTAATAGCGGCCGGCCATGTCCGACGTCACCGTCACTACCGGCGTCAGCCCATGTCGCTGCGCCAGCGTAGTCGCGATCTGGCTCGCCGTCTGGTTGCAGAACGTCTCTGTCGTCTTCGCATCGATCAGCAGTGAGGTGAGATCGCGGCCCGTCAGCTCCAGCGTGCGCTGCACTGGGTCGTAATGCATGTCATCCACATTCCCCACCAGCACCCGATCAAGATCGGATACGCCGTAATGGCTGGGATCGGTCGGGAAGCCGCCATACACCTCCACCGTCATGGTGGTCTGCGAGCAGAACCAAGCTTCATCGTTCGGGGCCGCGAGGGCGGACAGCACCAGCAGCACGCGGAACGTCGACGACTCTCGGTAGGTGTGGCTTTCGACCTCCCACTCCGCCCAGCCAGCAATCTGCTGGCCATTCACACGCACGATTCCCCGCGGCGCTCGCACAGTGCCGTTCGCAAGCGATGGATGGTTGCTCATGGGTCAGGAAGTGCTCAGCACGCCGCCGGCGTTGTCCGGTTGATTCGGAATCTGGAGCGTCTGCACGCCGCTTATCAGCGGGTCGTTCAGGCCATTGGCCTTGGCGATACCCGTCCAGGCCATGGGGTCGTTGTACGTCTGCGACGCGATCCGCATCAGGTTGCCGCCGGCGACCGTCATCGACCTCGTCGCGCCCGCTCCCGATCCCAGGTTTATCGTCATGCGCCCCATCACGTTGCGGAGATTGAGCAGCAGGGGTTGTTGCTGGTAGGCATTGAGTTGCGCACTCATCCGTCCGACCGTCTGGGAGACCGTATTCGCCGGGAGAACGCCGCCCAGGGTTGTTACATTGAGCATCGTGTTATCGGCGGCAGCGATCAGCGTCTGCACACGGCCCTGCACTGCCTGAATCGGCTGCAAAACGCTGCTGATAACGGACTGTGCCACATTGGCAAAGCTCGAAACGGCGCCGATTGCCGAACCCAGCGTGCCCAGCAGTCCAGACAGCGGCCCGTCACCGATCTGGCTGCCGAGACTGTTGGCCGTATTCATATCCTGCGTGAGCTGCGCATCGATGTCAGGCACATCGCCGGCAACTGTCGGCGTGGCGTTGTCCTGCACGACCTCCAGCGTGATCTGGTAGGGCATTCGATACTCGAACTCGTAATTCGCCATGAAGCGGCGGATCACCACCAGGAAGTTGAAGCTGGACCAGGTCAGCGTCAACGGCTGGCCGATAATGCGCTGTGTGTTGAGGTACTGCGCGCGATCGACGGCCGTCGATCCCATGAAAATGCCGGACCATTCGATAGGCGCATCCTTGCGCCCCATAGCATCGATGACACGCGTGCCGCCGACCAGCTCGTGCACGGTCAATGCCTGCTCGCCGCCCCACGGTATGGACTCGGGGACTTCGAACGCCCCGAACGTCATGTCGCCAAGGGAAAGGGTGACTTGGGACATGGATCACTTGCCCATGAGGATTTCAAAGGCCGTTCGCAATATCGGCGCCGCAAGAAGCAAGAACAGAGCTGCGAATGGCAGCACGAAGCATGCATTGATAATGGAGTTCACCCGCGTGTGAAATTGCATGTGTTTTCCCTGATTCCGTGACTAAAAACATCCTTGACAGTGGAGCAAACTTTATGGTAGTGGATATAATAAAAGCATTGGTCTCAACGTAACAGCCCAGCCCTTAGCCACTAGTCGTACCACAAATTGGATATTCCAAATTGGATATTCCAAATTGGATATTCATATGTCAAAGCTCTATCAAGCATTCAGGTTGAGCGTTATTGTCGGATTCGTTTCGCCTTTCATCGTGTGCCACGCGGGTGAAGCGGCCATGTCGAACAGTAACTCGGCTCATGCCCTTTCCACTTTTCAGATTTCCCCTCAAGTCGGTGTCGAGAATCATGCCGCCGGTCTGAGTGGCAAAGCAAATGACGGTATCAACCCGCAGGCCGGCCTGATCCTGGGGAAAGACGGCAATTTCTATGGCAAGACTTCCAGCGCCGCCGGCTTCCTCTTAAGAGGGGCGGTGTTCAAGTTGGCGCCACAATTCGACGGCACCTTCAAGGAAACGTGCGTGTATACCTTCTCGACAGCCCCCCTATGCCTCGAATCCGCAGGCCGGGCTGATCCAAGGGAAAGACGGCGCGTTCTATGGCACGACTTACAGCGGCGGGGGGGGGGGGGGAGAACCTCGGAACGGTGTTCAAGTTGAGACTAAAGCTCGACGGCACCTTCATGATGACGGGGATGTATTACTTTGGCAATTCGGGCAGCTTCGACGGCGTTCATCCGCAGGCCGGCTTGATCGAGGGGGCGAACAGCAATTTCTATGGCACGACTTCCAGCTGCGGGGCCTATGGCATGGGAACGGTGTTCAGGGTGACACTACAACCCGGCGGCACCGGCCCTATCAAGGAGACGGTGCTGCATTCCTTTGGGCGGGCTTTGTAAGAATTTCGGGGCAAATTTCGGGGCCACCCAGTGCGCCAGCCAAGCTGGCAAAAGGTAAATGGTGAAAGTCCATCAGAGAGAAGAAGTAGCGAATTTCTATCTGCCGGGGCTTCGCTTTTTTGGTGGCAACGAAACCACCCTACAGGTTGTTTTTTACGGCATTGAGCCGCGCACACCCATTTGAACATGGTGTGGCGAGAGCACTTGCTGCTCCCTATCCCCCGACGTACCCGATCGGCCCCGGCATCATCGAGCTGTCGAACGACGACATACCCGTCTGCGGTCGGGACGCCTCGCGCGTTTGGTGCTGAGTTACAGCGCGACCGACCTCGCGTTCGTTGAGATAGACCTTAGAATTCACCTGGACCGTTTGGCTTGACTGGGATTGGAAATAATCCGCCAAATGAGCGCGCCACTGGTTCAGATTTCGCGCAGCTTGTATTTCGTACAACTTCTGATCGGTCTCCCGCATACTCTGCTTGGCCTTCGCGTCTCGATCGATCGCCTCTTGTGCCACGCTACTACCGAAGAAGGCCATGACGTGCGCCTCAGCACTGCCGATCCAATCACCGAACTTTCTTCCAGCAGTTGTCCCTTCGATCAGGTGTTTGTTGATCAGCTTGCCGACTTCCCAGCCGAGAATGGCGGCGCCTGCCACAGCGACAGCCTGCAATCCGACAGCCATACCTGGGAGCTTCGTAATGAGGCTTCCCAGACCGGAAATGACACCGGGTAGTGTGCACAGAAGCCCAGCGGCACGGCCCGCCAAAGAGACGAAGCCACGACCAAGTCGACCCATCCATCCCATTGGGATGCGCCGCGCCAAATTGATCAGGCGGCCACCTAAGCGCCAAACAGCGCCACCTGCGATCTTCACCGCATCCACAATCTTCCAGAACTTGCTCTCGAAGAAGCCAATCGTGCGCCCTCCGTTCTTCAACTGCCGACCCATCGCCCAGAGCTTCGTCCATCGGACAAGGCCTTTTGCGGCGTCACCCATGAGCTGGAACGACTTAAGGCCACCCCACAAGATGCGCATGGCACCGCCGAGCATTGCCCCGGCGGTCAAGCCAAGCCATGTATTCACGGCGAAAGAAGCCATCTTCGGATGCTTACCAGCTTCCGTGTTGAGCCACTTCAGCACACCAGTAAGCTTGCCCAAGCGCGATGCAACAGTGTTCATGATGTTCGAACTGTTGCCGAGAGTTGTATTGAAATCTTCCCACGCCTTTTTGAGTTTCGTGACCGCCAACAGATTGGCGGCCTCCGGCGTCTTGAGTATCTGATCGGGCGAAAGCGACTTATCGTATGCAACAGATGCCCTCATCATGACCGGGAGCTGCTGCATCATTTTTGTGTAAACCCTACCACCGGTGCGGCCAAGCAAAATTTCGTTTTCACGAGCGATAGATGTCCAATCCTTGACACCATGCGCCTGATAGATCGACATCAATTTTTCGGCGAACTGCGTGGGATCTTTTGCCTCCAGATCAGCAAGCCCCTTATCCAAAGGATCGCCGTTCACACGAAATCCACCACGATTTCCGGGAATGAGCTTCTGTTTATCCCACACGCCGAGTTTGACTGCCTCATTCGCCAATAAGCTCGGCACAAGACTGAGAATGCCATGCGTTCGATTAAAGGCCGTCTGGAAAGCAGTGCCCGTTGAACTACCACCAAACTCACCCATGATCGGCTCAAGCTGTCCCATGACGACCCTGTCCGAGAACTGCGTTACCGCCGTTCCACCTTGCGTCTGGAATTGGCGCAGGTCGCGCGCAGAAACCATCCCGCCGCTGCTTTGAACCGCCTTGAATACGGCGTCCACAATCTCCTTTGCACGCAACGAACTAGTGAGACCGCCACGCAATTCCACGACCTTGCTCATTTGCTGCCGCATCGATTCGGCAAGTTGCTGCTTTTCGCCGCTCAACATGCCGGTGGCTACGTCGTACTTCGTGAACGATGGCATCAGCGTCTTGGCGGCGTCCATAGCCTTCATGCCCGGCATACCAGATTCGCGAAAAGCACCCTGCAAGTCGGCGAATGCGCTGTAGCGGTCTTGCATCGACGTTGCGATGATGTTTGACGCCTTGACGAACTTCTGTGCGTCTGCAATCTGGACATCCCCGAGTCCCATCTGACGCAGCTTGGCAGTGGTTTCCAACCATGACTGGGACGCCTTCATTGCCGGCTCAAGGGCGGTGATCATCCCAACGCCAGCCCCTATCGCCAGGCCACCACCCACGAAATGCCCTTTGATCCTTTCGAGCCGCTGCTCAAGCTTCTTTGCATCCCCCGCCGTTCGGATGAAGGCCACCGACATGGCACGAAGACCGATACTGGCGTAGTCTACGAGGCTGACACGTATCCCAATTTTCCAGGCTTCGAACATGGCGAGAGTTCCGTGGTGGATTCGTTTTCGGGAATGGTTGGCGGATCGGTCATCGGCCTTTCAGTACCCGGTGATGCGGCCCGATGAAGTGGTTCGGTGGGAACAACGCCCATCATTCGGGCAACGCTTGGTAGCCTTCGCTCGTTGGATCGAGGAAGGCATCTTGCTTTTCACCACACTGATCTGGGGCATTCTTGGTGTCGTGGTTGGCTTGGGTGTTGCCGCGGTCGTAGGAACAATTGCCTGGGCAATACTCAGCTCCATTTTTTAGCGATTGTCTTCCGTCTTGAAGTCGTAGCCCCCCAGCAACATCGGCGCGGCACCACCAAGCACACCGGTGATTGCCGCGGCACCGATTACCCTCTTGATCAGATCTTCATTACGCAGCGCCGCCGGCCCGAGGACAGGCCTTGGCGGTATGCGCTCAGTGCCTAGCTCCTGGTAAACCATCACGTCCGAATCGCTGGCCACGACACCCTCCAGCGAGCCGACTTCGCGCCCGATCGATTCCTGCAGAGCAAGTGTTCGCTCCAAGGGTGCGTCAAGCGGATAGTCAAGACGCTCCTTTTCCAACTCGGTGCTGTCAGCCAGTTCCTCCCATGCCGGGAACGACCCGGCTGCTGCCTGGTAATGGCCGATTTCATCCTTGGCGTCACGCTCGATGCGCCTCACCACTATCTCCAAGCCCTCGTGCAGCGCAACCACTTCCTGAGCCGCCTGCTGGACAAGATGGTCAGCGAAAGCTGCGAATGAGTGAAATTTGCGCATCACTTTTCCTCGATAAAGCGCATGTTCTGTATATCGAACTTCGCTCCGTTGAACTGCGCAAACATGATTGACAGAGCGTCCATGTCTGCTTCTGCCAGCGGTCTGCTATCAGGCCAATCGAATGCGAGCCGAAATGGCACCCCATACCTCACCAACCATGCGCGGCGGCGAAAGTCGGGGTGCCTTAGGCGTTTTTTACGGACGTCTGCGCTTCGGCTTCGTTGATGTCACCTGCAAAGTGCGCCTCGATCCCCTCGGCGACCGCGGTGTAGCCGTCTTCGTCAAGCCTCTGCAGGAGCGCCCTGATTTGCAGCTTGGATGTCGGCAGGGAAACCGACTCGCCGTCGATGCTTTTCACCCACATCACCAACGATGCCATGCCCATGAAAGTCTTGTTTTCGGCCGCGGCGCCAAGTGCTTCGATCAGATCGAACTGAGCCAAAAACGGCGGCTTCCGAATGCCCATCACGCGCCCGCGCGCATCCGTGACGGTGATCTCTCTCGGCGCTGCCACGGTGCCAGCGGCCTTCACATCGGCGCTGTCCAGCACCTGCACTTTCACGTTGTTGTCGTTGCTCATTACTGCACCTGGATCTTGTTGGACGCGAAGGCGCGAACCTTCTGGTGGACGAGGGCATCACCCTTGAACGAGCCGGCATCGTCGAGGCGCACCACGACGTTGGTGTAACGCCACTGGGAAATACCGCCTGTCGGTTCCTGGATGGTCTCGTTGATCGTGCCGGGCTGGAGGTTCTGGCCACTGAAATAAGCGGCTTCGAGCGCGGCGGCGTAGGCATCGAATGTCGGGCCAGCACGCTCGAACTCGATGTCGATTTCCCAGCCGACTGGAATGTTCGTCTCCTGCGGGACGCCATTGATCGGATGGGAATCGATCGTCTTGTATTTGGGTTTGGCGTCGATCGATAGAATCGTCGGTGGGAACGGAAGCGGACCGTTCGCGGTGGCGAGGTCGATCGTGATGTCGCGGCCCGTGTTGCGGTTGTTTGCCGGCATGGAGAGTCTCCGAAAACGAAATGTCCGACGCGTGGCCGGGCTCGAGAAAAAAGAAGCCACCCGAAGGTGGCTGACGAATCACGGGTATTGCGTGGAGACCTTGGTCACCGAAACGGTCTGGCCGCCCTGCAAGTTCACGAGGAACTTCTCGACGACGGACAGGTACTTCACGGCCACATCGGCTTGCAGATAGCCCGCGGCAATGCGCGACGGCGGGTTGTTGTTGAGGTCGCACTGCACACTGAAGCTGTCGATCTGCCCCTGCTGCTGCATGTTCTGCAGGAAGTTGCTCAGCGTGGCGTTGACGCCGCGGCGAGTCGGATCGTTCTGCTGCGTAGACTGCAGGCGGCCGACGAACTGCCCCATGCCGGCGGCAAAGGTCGCCCCAAGGTAGTTGGTCATGCGGGTGTAGTTGTCGCCATTGATCGCCGCGTTCGAGCTGCTGTTGTGGCCGAAGCGGCAACCGAAGAAGCTGCCGCCCGGGCACGGGTTCGCGATCACATCGACACCGGCCTGTCCCAGCACCTGCAGTTCCGCCGACGAATACGGGTTGTTGGCATAACTGCGCTGCGTGCCGACGATGCCACTGATCGGCTTGTTGAGCGCCGAATACTGCGGTGCCAAATTGGCCAGCAGGCCGGCCACGAAGCCCTGTGGCGAAATCATGCGCACCAGACCATTGACCGTGTCGTTCCAGTACACCCAATCGCCCAACAGCAACTTGAGGTCGTAGGCGTCGATGCCGGCGGTGGATTTGGTGGTGGCCGCATTCGCCGGCGTATCGCCGGCCGGCGTCACGGCAATCATGTCGATGCCTTCAGACAGACCGAAGGCGATCTGCGCTGCATACGTCGTCGAATCGTCGCAGTCGGTCAGCACTGCCACGGCACACCCGGCACTGCGCAGCGCATACATGCCCTTGCGAGTATTGCCATCGACACCCAGCAACACGGTGCCGTTGATCGTGGTAGCACCGTCGGCGCCACCCGCAAGGGTCGCGGCGCTGACCACCGGCGCGGCCGTACTGGGACCGACCGCGGCCACCATCAAGCCAGACGGCCCGCGGATGCCGGCGACGCCATGGTTTACCGCGTTGGCCAGCGCGGCCCAAAGTGCCGCTCCGACCACTGGACTCGCGCCGCCACCGATGTTGTCGAAGACTTCCGGCGTCATGCCGGGACGTGCCAGGACCAGCTTCCAGCTATTCGCCTGAGTGCCGATGGCAATCGTCACGATGTCGCCGTTGGCGAGCGATCCGGTGTACGTCGAGGTCAACGTCAGGCCAATGGCCGATGTGGCGTCCTTGAGCGTGGCCGTTGCCGCGGTGTCAGTGCCATCCGTAACGCGGACACCGCGGAAGTTGTTGGCGCCCTGCAGCACCGCCGCAGCAACGGCCGTGCCCATGTCGTACTTGCGGTTCTGGATATTGCCGAAGTTCTGCCAGTACTGCGCCATGTTGCCGAACACAACCGGCGCGCCGACCGGCCCCCATGGCGCGGTGCCGACGATGCCAAGCACGTTGGACGGGACGCCATTGAGTTGAGAAATGGCGGGCGGAATGATCTGGACGTACAGATCCGGCACCACCAGCGCGGTGGTATTGATCTGTCCCTGCTGAACGATCTGAGACATGCTTCCTCCGGGCATAAAAAACCCCGCCACGAGGCGGGTTCAGTAGAGAGGGGTGACGAGCGGATTTATTTGGCTGCGAGCTTCGCGTCGCCGGCCCTAGCATCTGTCGTCTTGGCCTTGGCGGGAGACTTCACGTCGCCTGGCACCTGCACCACGAAGTGCGGGTGATGCTCCAGCGCATCCATCACCGCGGCTTCATCGTCGATGCGGTCGCCGTGTTTGTAGTCGCCGAAGGGCTGCGTAACGATCAAGGGGAGAAGCGTCATGTGTGCCTCACTGGTAGGTCGTGGAAAGCGGTTCCGTCGTGCCATCAGGCATCGACAGCGAGTTGTTTTGCTCGACCGCAACCACCTGGGTGGCCGTGATGGTGTTGGTAGTGCTATATTCGACGCTGTAGATCAAGTCGCGCCGATAGAGGCTAGCTTTTTGGTTGACGTCGTCGATCAGCGTCTGCACGTAGCGTAGGCGCCCGGAGCTGCCATCCGGCAGCTGTAGCCAGATGATTGGAGACAACGCGCTGTCGATCGCACCAGCCGCCGCGCTTCGATGCGCCGGCGTGTCCGCCCAGATCGTGATCTGGAACTCGCGCTGCTGTTGTTTCGTCAGCGCTATTATGGTGCCGCTGCCGCCAGCCCGCACCGCGGTGATCCTTGCGGTGGCCGGGAGCGTAACCACCGCGCCAGCGGCTGTCGCGCCGGCGATCTTTTGCGCCAGCGCCGTCGCGATGCTCGGCAGCGTATCGCACGCCTGCACCGCATAGGTATAGATCTGGCCGCTCACGATCAGCACCACGTTCTGCGGCGTGCTGACGCCGCCGCTGATGGTCACCTGCTGGCCAGCGATGGAGAGCGCCAACGTCGCGGGGCTGTAGCTATGCTCCGTGTACTGCATTGGGAACCGCGTGGTGTTCTTCTCGTGCGGGCGCGGGAAGATGGTGATGTGGATCTTGCCGTTGCCGCCGCTGCCGAGTACACGGAGATCGGCATCCAACTGTGAGCTGGTGGGCCAGCCTGGGTAGATCGCCGCGGGCACGCCGATAGCCGACGGTTGCGCGGTGCCATTGGGGTACACCACCGCTGCGATGGCGTTCTCCAGCGCCGTGGTGACGTCATCGATATCGGCCATCAGGTTTCCGCCTGCATCATCGAGCAGCGCCAGCCCAGCGTGGAGAGTTCGACCGACAAAAGGACGTAGCGATAACCCAGGTCATTCGTCAGTACATCGTGGGCGAGCAGTTGCGCACCACCCGGGAGTGCCGGCAGCAGTAGCGTGTACCACGCCGCGGCAACGTCACCCGGCAGGTTGTTGGGAGCGTGCCCGGTTTTCGTTGCAGCAAGCACCGATGCCGGGAAGCTGGTGGCAACCTCCGTTTCGTTGCTCTTCGTGCTGCCGCCGTAACCCAGCGCGCCCACACCGGGCTGCTGCTGTGGCCGCCACAGCGTTACCGTGCAATTGCACTGCACGGCCTGGATCGGCACGAGCGGCTGCATGGCGGCGATGAAATACGTGCCGCTGTTGCCGCTCAGGTAATCACCCGGCTGCAGCACGCGGCCGTCGGCGAGACATTCCCAGGAGGCTTTGCCGTAGTCCTGGCCCTTTGCGAAATTGAAGGTGCCTGCGTCGAATGCAGCCAGGACCGTACCGATCACGTTGCCGGCAGCGAGTGCCGCCGTTCCGGCTGCAGGTCGGTACTGCGTGAACGCTTGGCCGATCCGCTTCGCCGCAGCTGCATAACCGGCGTAGAGCTTGGTTTGTAGGGTTGAGCTATCCATTCATCACCACCAGCGGATGGCGTTTACAAGCGGCGTTGATGCGAGCAAAAGCATTGCCATAGCAACAATAACGATGGCTACCCCCATGCAGAAACGCATCCACGGCGAAAACATGCCGTCGAATTGAATGCCTTGGTTATCCATTTTGAGTCTGCAGAGGGTTGAAACGAGAAACCCGCAAGGTTGCTGCCCTGCGGGGTTTCGCTTTTTTGGGAATCTGAAAAAATCAGCAACGCACGATGCGCGCACCGCCACCAGCACCAAGCACCGGCCCTGGCGCAATGCCAATGAATGCGCACATGCGCCGGCGCCAGCTGTCGAACAAGCGTTCCCGGTCATGCACTTCGGTGGGGTTATGCACCCACACCGACGCCTGCGCGGTATCGAGATTCGCCGCGGCGTTCACGATGGCGGTCTCCAGCGTGGAGAGGTTCGTCAGGTAGACGGTGATCAGCGTGTTTTCGTTCTCCGGCGTCAGGTTGTTCAACCGGTGAAAGAGCGTTTGCCAGATACCAGGCGACACGAAGCCGTAGGCGAAGTCGCGGGAATCATCCGCCGGCGTGTCCGTGCCCAGCATCGGATAGCCGGCGAAGCGCCGCACGTCGGCGACCTGCTGAGCGGTCAATGCCATGGCGAATTACGCCTCCGGATTGGCCGAGCCAGCATTGCCGCGCCGACCGACGCGTTTCACCGCGGCTCCAGCGTTTTGCGCGCCCTTCTCGACATCCGCACCGACTTCCTCGAGCTCAGTCTCGACCTCAGCGGCCAACTTTTCAGCCTCAGCCTCGACCTTCTTCCAACCAAGTTGCAGATGCTGTTCGAGCGCATCGATGTGCACGCGCAACGTCTGGCCGCCTTTCTCGATGGCGACCAACAGGGAATTGGACATGTTCATTTCCTCGATAGGGTTGCGAGGCCGTAGACCCCGCAACCGATGGGATCAACCAAGCAGGAGCGCGGAGTGTTCCGGCTTGATGTTGGCCCAGCCGTAGGCAATGGACACCTCGTAGCGGACACGGCGGTACTGGCGGTACATCGCGAACTCGAAGGCGATGCCGCTGCGTGGATCGACGATGATGGTGCGGTCATCCGCCATGTCGCCCTCTTCCGGCAGAGCCGGCAGGCGGGTGGCAAGCACGATCGCCGAGCGCGCAAACGCCATGTTGCGGGTCGAAGCACCCAGCACCGTCACCGCTGCGGTAGCGGCAGTCACGCGCAGACCCGGTGCGCCGATCACAACGGTGCCGTTGGTGGAAGCACCGATGTTGACGGCTTGCGCCACGACGTACTTGTTGGGATCGCCAGCGAGCGTGATGACATCGCCGGCCAGCAGAGCCACAGCGCCACCGGCCGGGGGGGTCAGGGTGACACTGGTCGCCCCCTTGGCACCTGCGGCAGTAACGGCACCGGTTACGGAGCCAGCCGCCACCGATTCGGCAACGCCCGCTGATTCGCGCAGGGTGAATCCATGCAGCTCCAGCAGCTTGCCCTGGGCGCGCAGTTCCACCGTGCCGGCTTCGTTCGCCTTGGTCAGTTGGGTCAGGCTGCGCAGATTCGCGCCGGCGGTCGTGTCGATCACGCACTGCATGCCGGACAGCGGCGCACCGTTGTCGGAAAGGATCTTGCGCAGTTGCGCGGTGTCGGTCAGGCCGGTCGCAAACGGTGTCGTGCCAGGAGTGCCTTCCGCGCGCGACACCGTGTTGAAAAGGGTGCCGACATTCGCGTCGATCTCGTTCACCAGCGTGCGAATCGCTTGCTGGATCTGGTTCTGACGAATCGGCGCATAACCGCCATTCGGCGACTGGTTGTCCACGCCCTTCTGCTCTTCACCAGTCCAGCGGAACGGCACCATGCGGGACTTGGTAATGATGATCTGATTGTTGTCGATGTTTTGATCACCATCGTCGGGCGGCAGCTGGCCAGGGGTGACGTCCTCGGCAGCCGCTGCCGGCGTGATCGGCACGCGAATCGGCTCATTAAGCGCCGCGCGTTCTGCGGTCGCACTCAAGGTCACCGACGGAATGAAGCCGACCATCTCGCGCGAGACGACATCGATCGCCTCGTACAGGTCGGGAATGAGGCTGGTAAGCGTATTCGACATGGATGACTCCGGGGTTCGGAAAGATCAGGAGTGCGTTCGTGAGCCATCCGGCCCGAGCACCCGCGCGGCATCCGCGTTGCGGGCATGAAAAAGGCCGCTCGATTGAACGGCCTCGGGGTGGTATTGATGGGTGGTCAGCAGTAATGCGTGATCAGTCGGTGATCGCTCCGCCGCCCTTGACGTGCGCCATCTGCGCGCCAGGATCGAGCTTGTCGAACTGCGCGCGCGGCATGCTCTTGTTGCCACCGGCATGGCCGGGATGGTTGTTCTGCGCGCCGCCGCCGCTGGCACCAGACCCTTTGAGGATCGAATCGCGGTAGGGGTATTGCTCGACGATCATCTCAAGTGCTTCATCGAATGTCGCCAACTCGCCGGGACTGGAGCGACTGAAGAGCTTGTTGCCCGATTTGTCGTAGGCGACCACGTTTTCGCCTTCGAGCCTGAAGTGCTCGCCGAAGCGCGCCTGCACCAGGTCGGCTGGGATGGCCAACTTGTCGGCAATCATCTTGCTGCGCGCAAAACTTCCGCCGACCTTCTCAGACACCAGCGAGGCTTGCAGCTTGTCGCGCTCCTTGACGATCGGTGCGTATTTGTCTTCGACGGCCTTGATGGCCTCGGACTTCACGCGATCTACTTCGCCAGCGTCCACCAGCTTCTTGTCGTCCAGGTTCTTCACGACATCCAGCGCCTTACGCGCCGCGGCGGCATCGAGGCCTTCGAAGACCTTCAGTGCGCCCTCGGCGGTTTCCGCACGTTCGCGGTGACCCTTGGCCTCGCCGTTGAGGCGCTTGATGGTGTCCACGGTCTGCACGGCATCGAAAGGGATTTCCTTGCCGTCGTCGTGCACGTAGACCGGCTTGCCGTCCGTGATTTCGGCGTAGTGCTTGCCATTGAGTTCGACTGTCTTGAGTTTCATCGTTTGTTATCCAGTAGCGGCTTAGCGCATCCGCGTATCGGCCATGAAAAAGCCCCCCCGTTACGGGGCCTTCGGTTTGCTGTTTGGATCAGCGTTCGGATCCGTCGAAGGGTCCGGCGCCTCTGCTTTGAGTCGGGTCGCTTCATCGGCCCACTCGCGATCGGGTGCGAGCACGTCGCGTCGCTTTAGCTCCTCGAACAGTGTCTGCTTGGAAATGGCACCGGCACTGGCCGCAGACGTCAGCGTCGACACATCCGTGCTTGGCGCCTGTTCGTAAGCCTTGAACAACTCCACCTCGATGCCATCCGCGGGCTTTCCAACCCACTGAGCCATGAAGCTAAGGGCTTGTTCCAGCGATTCTTCGAACTGCTCGACGATCTGCTGCAGCAGCGAGCGCGCAACTTCGTCCTCCGAGTTGATCTGGGTGGCCGTGGGCGCCTGCTCCTGATCGATCAGCTCGGCACCAATGGCGCGCATGCGGTCTTCCAGGTCATCCAAAGACTGCTTGCCCGCCTCGATCGCAGCACCGGTGTGTTCGGTGTATGTCAGCGAGGCCTTTTCGTTCTCGCTGGTGATGGCTGACGATGCGCCTATCTTGATTTCTGATTCACCAAAGCCGATTGCCACAAGGATAGGCACGCGCGCGACATGCAACACGTTCTGCTGATCGCTGCTGGACTGATAGTGCTCAACATTCAAGTACGCGAGATCGAGCAGCGGGCATTCGCCACGACCGAAGCCGAGACGGTTGCCATAGAAAAAGACCCACGGAATCTCTTTCAGCGAATGACTTCCTTCGGCAAAGAGGTCCCACTGCTCCTTGATGTTCGGATTCGGGCGATACGTCTGCCACGCACCAGGGGTGAGCACGCGGACCTGTTCGATGCACTTCGTGGCCCATGGACCATCATCGACCTCGATGCTTTCCAGCAGGCGCAACTGCACCAGCCGCGTGCCCTGCATCTTCCAGCCCAGGATCTGCTGCGGCATATAGCTGACGAAATACGGCCGAAAGCTGGCCTGCTTTTCATCCGCGCGGGTGCGAACACCTTCCGCCGGCGGATAGTCCACCAGCACGCCGCACAAGCCATACGCGAGTGCATGGATCAGCAGCGCATTCGACATCGCCGGCAGCGGCATGCCGAGTTGGTCAATGTCTTTCAGCCATTCCTCGGGAATGTTCTCTGCCACGACCGTAGGAGGCTTTGCAAAAGGCCGTGCCGCATTGACGCAAACCGTATGCCGAAAAGCCGGATACAAAACCGACGTCTTCAAGCGCGCGGCATAACTGTCGCCGTCTTCGCCCGGCCACTTCGGCAAAAGCGTTTTGCCGACGGCGCGAATGTCCGCAGTGCCGCCCATCAAAGCCTTGATCATCGGCCATGACTCGGACTGCGCCTCCATAACAGGCGAAAGGGATCGGACGTTGGGTGAGTTCACAGCGGAACCTGCGTAAATGGATTACATGCGCAGCGGTTTCACCTGCGCGGGGTCATGCGATTCGAGCAATCCGGAGAACGCGCGCGAAAGCGCGTCCACCTGGTCATCGTGCGCTCCATTCGGGAACAGCCGCATTTCGTTGATCAGTGCGTCGTTCCATGGGCCGCGCAGCATCAGCACATTGCCCACGTTGATCTGCGCCGCCAGTGGCTCTGCCCGCGTTACCTTGTCGCCCGATTCCGGCGAGGTAGTCACCGGGTAGCCGGAAAGCTTCCGGGTCAGATACAGCACCTGCGTCTTGCCAGCCTGCCCAGGGTCTTGCGGCAGACTGATACGCACCGTGCGGCCGTCGCGGGACGCCGTATTCATGAGCGCCGTGTCGCGTTCGTCGGGTCCACAGCGCAAGCGCACCATGTCCGCGATGACGAAGCGGCCGTCCGATAGTTTCCCGAGCCTGCCGCCGGCGGTGTAATCACCATCGACGGTCGAAGCCAAGTCCCAACCGCGCATCCACCGGAGGTTGCCGGCCGGGATGGCATCAATGACCTCCAGCATGTCCGGCTTGATCACGCCGCCTTCTGGTGGTGCTGGACGCTGCCGATACTGCCCGGCAAACACATACGGCGCGGACTGCTCCATGCGGCGCAGATCCTCGATCGTGTGTTTTTCCGGCCAGAGCGCCGAGCCATCGTCTTGAATCGCTGAAAGGCAGACGTGCTCCCACGTTTCTCCGTTGCCGCCATCCAGCAACCAGCCCGACAGATCCCTTTCATGCAGGCGCTGCATGATCAGGATGATCGGTGTGTTCTTGCTGTTCTTGCGGCTTTCCAGCGTATTCTGGAACCAGTCGATGACGCCCTGTCGGATCACATCGCTCCTTGCCTCATCCGGCTTGTGCGGATCGTCGATGATGATGGCGCCGCCAAAACCCTCGCGGTGCTTGCCGGCGCCGAAGCCGGTAATCGTGCCGCCAGCGCCGGCCGCGTACATCACGCCACCCTTTGCTGTCGTCCAGTGACTTTTTGCGTCCGATGCCAGACGGCATTCGGGGAAAATCCGTTGATACGCTTCGTGCTGCACCAAGGCACGCACGTTCGCGCTGTTGTTGACCGCCAGCGGGGCCGCGTAGCTGGCATGGATGAACTCGGCATCCGGCACTTGGCCCAACGCCCATGCGATGAAATTCACCACCGCCAGCTCTGTTTTCGAGTAGCGCGGCGGCACGTTGATGATAAGCCGCCTGCACTCGCCGCAGAACACGCGCATCAGCGCGTCACAGATGCTCTTGTGGTGCGGCCCGCGCAGCCATTTGAATCGCTTGCGCTGCAGAAACATCCAGCGCGAGAAGAAATACAGATCGGCCCGCGCCATGCTCTCAGCCGCGAATTGCTCATGCGGACTGAATGGGCACATGCCTTAAACCTCGTCGGCGACGCTCCTAGCTATTTCGCGGAACTCTTCGGTGGTCATGTTGACGCTCTGGATCGGGCTACCAGCGTTGCCAGTCAGCTCGACGCGCTGGGCATCCTTCCAATCGCCGCGGCACTTCAGCCAGAAGATCATCGACGTTGTGTCACCCGTGAGTGCTTTCTTGTACAGCGTCTGCGCAACCTTGACGTTTGCCTTGACGCGACCGGTATCGAGTTCCTCAGCGAAATGCTTGCGGAGCGTAGGCTCGGTGATGGGCTTGCCGGCGGCATCCTTGATAAACAGCGGGATATCCACGTGCCGAATGCCGAACGCGGCCAACTGCTCGACCAGTTCGCGCTGCTGCCGTGTCGGCAGAAATGCCGACCGACCGGCGCCGCAGCGCTTGCCGCCTGATTTACCCTTCGCTCCCGGCATAGGTGACCTCTACGCGCGCCATTTCCACCATGTCGAAAGCACGCCTGTCTGCGGCCAGCACTGCCTGCTGCCCTGTGAACGCTTGTCAGCGACGCACGATCACGTCGCAATACTTCGGATCAAGCTCCATAAGCCGCGCCGATCGGCTTCCAGCCGTAGAGCACGGGTTCGTGTTGCCAGTGGTAATCCTGCCGACCCATCACGAAGCATTGCTTCACCCATACGCAACACTGCGCCAGCTTGAAGCCGGCGTCAGCCATGGCTTTGCGGAAATTCACGCCTTCACTGTCTGCATGGAACACATACAGACCGGCGCCATCCTTCGCCGCCTTGAACATGGCGTCGTAGGCCGCCAGCAAGAACTGATAGAACGCCTCCACGCCTATGCTGTCGTTCTGGATGGTCAGCGCATCGGCGGTTTCCCCTGGTATGCGACGTTATACGGCGGGTCGGTGATGATGAGATCGGCCTTGTAGCCGTCCATTAACTGCTCTACGTCCGTCACGTTTGCGCTGTTGCCGCACATCACGCGGTGATCGCCGCAGATCCAGATATCCCCCGACTGCGACACCCCGGCTTCGGCCACTGCCGGCGCTGCATCGTCATCAGTAAGACCAGCGGTGCTGGCGGCGAGCTGCGCCACCTGCGCATCAGAGTGGGTGCGCGCGTTGCGGACGTAGGGAATCAGCACCTCAAGCGGGCGCCATGTAATGCTCAGATCCGTCAAATGCGCCTTCCGGAAACGGCGAAGCCCGCACTTGGCGGGCTTCGGACGTAGTTATGAGACTATCGATTGGGGGTGTATTTTGGACTGCTTTTGTCCGATGTCAAGCGATCTAATCCAGATCGCCTACGACACCACCCGTTCGCAATCGTTGATTCAGCGCGTCATAGGCACGGTCTTCCAGCTTCGCCAAGTGAGTTTTGACCTTCGCGTAGTGGGCAAAAAAGGTGCTTCGCACAATGCCGAATCGCTCGGCCACTACCTCGGCATCTTCACGGTATTTCTTGGAAGTGAAGTGCCTCATCACATAGCCGCGCCGCAGCGAAATGTTGACCTCCCGATCTTGAAAAACCGAGTGCCTCAACTCGCGCGCCAACTCACCAACGGCGTCCGCCCATTCGCGATGCTGTTTCTGCCCACTGCAGCAGCTATGACCGCAACTACAGGGCAGAAACGGCGGTGCGCAACGTGCAACAAGGGCGCACTCTTCGAGGCGATCCAGACGCCGCAGCTCAGCGCGGATCATACCGGCTTGCGCAGATCCGTCGATCCCGGCAAGGCCTTTGCCATTGCCTATGACAGGCGAAGCCAACCGATTCATCAATGGCCGATCGTACTGCTGTTCCACGAAGTTTAGGCAGAAGGTCAGCGCGGCGTGTGTAGAGGCAAACAGCGGCTCGGAAAGGACGGTGTTCATCGGCCTACCCTCAGCAGGGACTGGAGAATAGCGCGGATCGCCGGCACGTCACGCCACTTGAGCTGCCGGTCATGCCGCGGTTCCGATTGCGTCTGCGGCTTTGGATGGTGCGGCTTCTTCTCGCGATCTGCGGCACGCTCGACGGGTGTCAGTACGTCAGCCGAATGACAGGCGGCATCTGGCCGCAATGCGTTGCGGGCGCGAATCATGCGCAGCTCCGCCACGCGGATCGGCCCCAGCCACACCACGCGATATTCGCCGCATGCTGCGCAATGGCATTGGCGCGCCGGAGATGATGCTCTTTGACTTCCTGGATGACCGCGAGGGTCTTGTGCTGATCCGTGGCCGCGATGCGCGGTACGGTCTGCATGATGCGCGAATGCGCTTTGGCCCAACCAGGGCAGCAGGTTCGCTTGAGCACGGTGTCACTCCGATTTCGGGGTGACAGCTATTCAATAGCACCTCGTGTTGCACGTTCAACGGGGTTTGTGCAACACGGGGTAGAACAAGCAGTCGTGTCACCAGCTGCCGCCTTGGAGTAAGCCGGAACCGCCGACAATTCCATCAGTCCCAAAGTTCACTGCGTGACCAAACCGCGTTATTCTGGGGAGTGTCAGAATTCCTTTAGCGAACCAGCGGCAGATCGGGCTTGATGTGACACTCTCGGTGGCTTGCCCAATTATTCTGCGCCTTGTGACCTTCGCCAGATCGTACCGAGATATTCGGCAAAATCCCCTTGATCAACGGTTCCTTGCGCAACATCCACCATGACCTCTTCAAGGTTCGAAAACTCCCCAATAACTATCCCTTCTGCCTCAAGGTAAGTCATCGCACAAGCTAGCCCGGTACGCTTGTTTGCATCATTGAACACATGGCCACGGGCGATAGCTATCGCGTACGCTGCGGCAATGCCGAAGACATCATTGAGGTCGGCATAGAAAATGTGGTTTTCAACACGCTGTATCGCTGCCTCAACGCCACCACGTCCACCATTGGCAAAACCAGGGAGGCCGCCGTATTTCGCAAGGATTTCGTCATGTACGGCGATCACATATTCGAGATCCAACATTCATCGATCCTTGAGTGCCCTGAGTACCTTATCGTGTGTGGCCATGACTTTCCGGACGGCGCGAATAACCTCACTCCGACCTTCCGGAGTGGCGACGGTTACAACCTTCTTCGGGTGGATGATCGGCCTAGGCATCAGCTCAACACCGTGTATCACTTTTTTGGGCTTACTACTCATAACGCACCTTTGCTCTACAAACCATGGGGAACTGCATCCTCTGTAGGGGCGTTAGGCGCCTTCACATCGAAAGGTAGGCAGCGTTCGTCGGCAATCCGCAACATTAGTAATCGCATGGCGTCGGAAATTGATAGCCCCATCGCTCCAAGGGCGACGGCGGCGCGTTCCTTGGTGACGGAATCGATTCGGGCTCGGACATAGGTGTCGGCGGCGGCGCTCATAGCCCACTCTCTCAGAACAAATTACACATCTAATTGTGGTCACAACGCGACCACAACGCAAGGTGTTTCACCGGTCGCAAAACATCTATTTCCCGACAGTCATGGGAGCGATATTGAAGAACCGCAGCATCGTCGTGCAGTATGCCGAGATCGGCATCGCAAGTCGCCACGAGCAGGACTACATCTCGCTGACTGACATGGTGAAGCGCTTCGGCGATGAGCGCATCCTGTATGGCTGGCTGCGTAACCGGAACACGGTCGAGTTCCTCGGCATCTGGGAACAGATCAACAATTTCGAGGTGGTCATCGCAAGACTTGGGTGCAGGGACACGAAAGTGGCGTAACGCCAAGGCGGCCGTCACGTTCGATCGGCCTTGAGCGATGCTTCGAAACACCATGCCACAAATCCATCGCCAGGCGATACTTGACCTAGCCTATAAATGCGGGAAAGATAATGCAATTCATGCTCAGGAAGCGATGTGGAAGTGGTGCGTTTGGGGGCATGTTGTCTAGCCATTCCGCAACTCAAGGGGAGCCCTCCATGAAGCGCCATCTGCTGTGCTTTGCGTTAGCTGTTGCTGTGATCGCCGATACCCTACCGACGCCGCTAGCCGCAGCCGTCTATAGTAACGGCACCGCTACATCGACCTTCACTGCCACCTTGACGCTGCAGGCCAATTGCAGCATTACCGCCAATCCGTTGAATTTCGGCGCCACCGGCGTACTGTCGGCCGCCGTCAATCAGCAGACGACGGTGTCCGTCACGTGCAGTGACACTACGCCCTACAATGTCGGCCTGGACGCCGGCACAGTGAGCGGTTCAACCGTAGCCAGCCGACTAATGGCCGGCACAACGGTCGGCAATACAAGCACCACGGTTGGCTTCGAGCTATACCAGGACGCCGGCCACACGACCATATGGGGCAATACGCAGGGCACCAATACGGTCGGTGGAACCGGAACGGGTGCGGCCCAGTCCATCACGGTGTACGGCCAGGCGCCATCCCAAACGACGCCAAAACCTGATACTTACCAGACAACCGTTACCGCAACGGTCTATTTCTGAGTACGGGCGCCCTGGTGCGACGCCTGCTGCTTGCGGTGGGAATGCTGATGCTTTGCGTCATCGGGCGCGCGTCGTCGCTGCAAATTTCTCCGGTGATGATCGAGCTCAGGCACGGCGAAGGCGCCGCCACCCTCACCTTGCGAAATCCCGGCGATCAACCGCTGTACGGACAGGTACGAGTGTTCCGCTGGGACCAGTCCAATGGCCAGGACAACATGCAGGCCACCCAGGACCTGGTCGCCAGCCCGCCCCTGATCGAAATCCCCGCCCACGGCGAACAGTACGTCCGGTTGGTTCTAAGCCATGACAGCAATGCCGGCCAGGAGCAAAGCTACCGTCTACTGATCGATGAACTGCCTGCCGCCGATAGCGCCGACGAAAATGGCGTAACGATAAGACTGCGCTACTCGGTGCCGGTATTCGTCGAACCGGAGGGTGCAACCGGAGCACCGGCGCTGGCCTGGCACGCACGACAGGATGCCGAAGGCTGGTGGCTGCGTGTCACCAATAGCGGACGTCGTCGCGCACGCATAAGCATGGTGCAGTTGATGGCCGGCGATGGGAAAACCTACCTGGTGGAAAAAGGACTGCTAGGCTACGCGCTGGCCGGCCGGACCATGCAATGGCGCTTGAACCTGGACAGTCATGGTGCGCTCAAGGCGCCTGTCGACATTCGCGCCTACGTCAATGCATTGTCGGTTGAAGACCATGTCACCATCGATATATCACCCTGACGCGTGCTCAAACACCGCGCCCGTCGCGAAGCACGTCTATGCGCGTTCCAAGCCGGCGCAGTTAGTGGGGACCATGCCGTTCGCCCGATTCCGTGCGAAGCATTGTTGGGGATGGCCCTGGCGGGTGCGCTCATCGCGTTTCCAGGACGCGCCGCCGTCCCTGCCAGTTTCGCAGGGGAAATGCGCCAACCCCAGGATGTCTACCTGGAGGTGGCGGTGAACGGACAGGAGCTTTCATTCATCGTGCACTTCCAGGCGACCGGAGCGAAGTTGTCCGCCAGCGGAGCCGATCTTGCCCATATGGGCCTGGCAACCGACAAGCTGGGTATCGCCACCTCGGCCCAAGTGCCGCTCGATGCGATTGCAGGGGTTCGCTATCGTTATGACAGAACGCACCAGCGTGTCGCGATAACGCTACCGGACAATGTGCAGCAACCTTACGTAGTCGATTCACGGCAGTTGCCACCAACGATGCCGGCGACATCAGGGCGCGGTTTTGTCCTCAACTACGATGTCTTTGCACAAAACCAGACAGGTAACCGTTTCGCGTTGTGGATGGAACAGCGCTATTTCGATCCTGCCGGGGTGTTCAGCAACACCGGCATTGCGTATCTGGATTCCGCCTCACGCCACTATCTGCGCTTTGACACCTCGTGGAGCCGATCCAACCCGGATACGCTGAGCACCTTTCAATGGGGCGATGCCATCACCTCGTCGCTGGACTGGTCGCGCTCGATACGTTTCGCCGGCTTCCAGTGGCGGAGCAACTTCGCCCTGCGCCCGGACCTGGTCACCTTCCCACTTCCGGTCTTGACCGGATCGACCCTGGTGCCCTCATCGCTCGACCTGTACGTGAACAACATGCAGCATTTCAACGTGCAGGTGCCGAGCGGGCCGTTTGTGGTCAATGAAGTCCCCGGTATCACGGGCGGCGGCAATGCCACCCTGATCACGCGCAACGCCCTAGGCCAAACCGTGACGATGTCGATGCCTATCTACATCGATACCCAAATGCTGGCGACGGGCTTGTCGAGCTATTCGGTGGAGGCCGGTTTTTTGCGGCACAACTACGGTCTCACTTCGTTCGACTACGGTCCGCACCCAGTCGGCAGCGGATCCTGGCGCCACGGCTTCAGCGATGCGCTTACCGTCGAAGCGCATGGCGAGGCGACCGATCATCTTTTCAACGCCGGCGCCGGAGCATTGCTCAGGCTCGGCGTGGACGGTGTCGTCAATGGCGCGATCGGGTTCAGCGCGGGCCGCCTGGCGGGCACCCAGCTCAGCACCGGTTATCAATGGATCGAACCGCACTACGCCATCGATGCGCAGAGCATTCGTACGTTTGGCCACTACGGGGATCTTGCCGCTCGCGACGGCGCCCTCGTCCCCACGCATACCGATCGGCTGACCCTCTCACTCCCCTTTTTCAGCAGCCAGAACTTTGCCGTGAGCTATATCAGTTCGAAGTTTCCACACGTGAAAGCCTCGCGTATTGCATCTGTGTCCTACGGCCTCAGTCTGCGCCACAACCTGTCGGTGAATCTGAGCGCGTATCGCGACTTTCACCAACACGCTTCACGCGGTGTGTTTCTCAATGTGAGCCTTGGGTTGGACGAGAATGTGTCCTTGGACGCAGTGGCAGGCGTCCAGGGCGGACGCGCCTACAACAATCTGCAGGCGTTGCGTCCGGTCGACTACGCAGGGGGCTGGGGTTGGGGTGTGCAAACGGGTCAGTTCAACCAGATGGGCTTTCACCAGGCGCAGTTGCAATACCTCGGCAACGCCGGCCAGCTGACTGGCGTTGTGCAGAACTATGCAGGACACACCACGGCATCGCTCGACGCGCTTGGCTCCATCGTGCTGATGGATGGCGACGTGCAATTCTCCCGGCGCATCTATGACGGCTTCGCCCTGGTCTCGACGAATGGCGTGGCGGGTGTGCCGGTCCTGCATGAGAATCGACTGCTTGGTCATACCAACGATAGCGGCCACCTGCTGGTACCGGATCTGAATGCCTACCAGCCCAATCACATTGCGATCGACACCTCGGGGCTGCCGGTCGACATGCGCATCGAGACCACCGCGATGGTGCTGGTGCCGCAAGTCCAAGCAGGAGTGCTAGGGTGGTTTCCGATCTCACGATACACCGCTGCATCGATTCTTCTGCATGACGCGTCGGGCAAGCCGATACCCGCCGGAACACGCGTCCATCACCTCGAAAGCGGCACCGACACCATTGTCGGCTACGACGGCCTTACCTTCGTCGACGGCCTGAAGGCCAACAATCATCTCCAGCTCGATGGCGCTGCGTGGCATTGCACCGTCACCTTCCCTTACAAGCCGCCGACCGACCACGCCCTGCCCTTGATTGGGCCGCTGATCTGTCGCCGCGAGGACGTGCATCCATGAGCCGGCGCAACCGATGGCAGCTGTTGCTGGCCGCCCTGCTCCTGCTCGTCGGGCAGGTGGTGCATGCACAAACCTGCTCGGCCGCGCCTACCAACATCAATTTCGGCAACGTCAATCCCATCAGCGGCGCTGCCGTGTCAGCCAGCGGCTCCATCACCGTGACTTGCAACTGGACCCTGATTTCCCTGGCGCCCAACGCGCAGGTCTGCCTCAACCTCAACGCAAGCACGCCGCTCAGCATGACCAACGGCAGCAATGCCTTGCAGTATGGCCTGTACCAGGATGCAGCCAATTCCATAGCCTGGGGATCGACCAGCGCCGGTACGACACCTATATCCGTCACGATTGCCAAGCCACTGATAGGAACCTCGGCCAACCATACGGTTTCGTACTATGGCCTCATCACCGCCAGTCAGCCGCTGGTGCCGACCGCCAGCGACAGCAGTACCGTGTATAGCCAATCCTTCAGCGGCGCCCAGACCGCTCTCAACTATGCGTACTATTTGTTGACAGCGCCGGGATGCCCGGCCATCACCACGCCGGCGACGGCGTTTCCTTTTACGGCCAGCGCCACCGTGGTCAACGATTGCCTGATCAATGCCAACAACCTCAGCTTCGGCACCACCGGCTTGCTGAGCAGCGCCATCAATGCCACGACGTCGATCTCGGTAACCTGCACCAACAACGATGCCTATCGCATCGCCCTCAATGGCGGCGGCAGCGGCAACGTGAGCGCCCGTACCCTATCCCTGCAAGGCGGAGGGGGGACGGTGTCCTATCAGCTCTACCTGGACTCCGCCCACGGCACGCCATGGGGCGATGGCACCGCGGGAACCAGCATGTATACCGACACCGGCACCGGCGCCCCCCAAAGCGCGACAGTCTACGGCCTCATTCCGGCGCAAACGACACCGCCACCAGGCAATTACAGCGACACCATCACGGCGACTATCGCGTTCTGAAAGCTCAGAATTCCACCACCTATAGCCGAGGGTTGGCCGGGATTCGTGAAAAATCCGCCGCATATCGGCCTAAATCAATGATTTTAATGGATAAATAGATGACATCAACGAGCGGCACGGGCGCAGGCCGGCTGAAGGTCAGACTGTAACCAGCACGAAAAAGTTGTCTGGATACAGCGAATCGGTCGTCATTTACCTACCTCGGTTTTCTTCCATGCTTCACGAGTGAGTCGATACAAGACGTGTTTTGCCAATGGATGGGCAGGCGGCAGAGCGGGATGACAGAAGTCTTCGCTTTCGCAGTGCTGCATGCCAAGTCGCTCCATGACGCGTCGCGAGCGATTATTGATTTCTGCAGTAAAGGACACGACTTCTTCAAGTACCAGTTCGTCAAAGCCAAAAGCCAACGCAGCTTTTGCGGCTTCGGTTGCGTAACCTTGCCCCCAGGAGTGACGCGCAAGACGCCAACCGATCTCAACGCAGGGAGTGAAAGGCAACTCCCATCGGGGGACAGCCAGTCCGGTAAAACCAATGAAAGTCGACGTGGAGCGCAGCTCCACAGCCCAAAGACTAAAACCGTGTTTTTCTTGATGTTCGCTGATGCGATCAGCGAAAGCATCGCTCTCGGCGGCGCTTAATGGCGCGGGGAAATACTCCATCACGCGCCTGTCCACGTTCATCTCACGAAATTGCAGCCTATCCGACTGCGTCCACGGACGCAGTCGCAACCGCGCCGTCGGACCCGGTAGCAGTTTGCTCGCGCACATTTTCATCTTACTCAATTCTACAGCGCCCCCTTGATGTCGCTCCCGATTCGGTCATGACATGGGCGCGGCTGGATCCATGGAGGAGATTTAGTCATTTTACTGCGTATCGGCTACGCGTGAGTGCCCGAAAAAGTCGCTCACTTTCGTGCCGTCTCGCGCATCACAGCAGCTGCTCGACGATTCTTCCTCCAGAGCGTCACACGGTGCTCACCGGTACGCTTGGCCAGCTTCACGGGCCCTTTTTCCTGATAGTCCCGCATCAGGCGCTGCGACTGGGTCACCAACACCCTGATCACTTCCAGCTCGAGGTCACAAGCAATCCGATCGGCCTCGGCGCGCGGTACGCCATAGCGCTCTGCCAATGTGTCGGCAACGCCTTGAACATAATCGGCGAAGGACGCTTTGCAGGTCACGCCGCGCTCCGAATCTCGACCTCAACGCGAGGGGTCCCATACCGCTTGCTGCTGCGTACATCGACCACCTGCGCGTCGTCGCGCCAGGTGACCCCATTCGCGCCATCCTTGATGGCTTTGAGCAGGTTGTCCAGGTCTGGCTTCTTTGTCGGCTTGATCTCGCCCAGCGCAGCGGCACGCTGTTTCCTCATGCTCCAACTGGCCGGGATCGGCAAGAACGCTCGCACCGTGAGCTCTACAGCACCCTGCTCTGGATCTCGCCCAGCCATCGCTTGCTGGGCAGCCAGACGCACCAGGTTCTCATACCGCGCCGTCTTTTCCGGCGTGTACTGGGTGACCACTGGCCGACCACCTTTGCCGATCACAGGCCAACCGTTCCGCATCAGCGGCGTTGACCGGGCGCGCCCCTTCGCAACAGGCTCCCCGGGGATGGTGAAAGCGATCACGATGGCGGTATCCATTTTCTCTCCGAAATTTTTCAAATCAGGGCGAACTGGGGTCAGGGTGAATGGATAGGTTGCGCCCCGCCCATCGGGTGACGCTCCTGCGCGCGCGCCGTGCCAATCTCGGCATGGTCGGCACACTGGTGTCGCTGCATTGGGTAGAAGTACCCGTGCGTCGAGGGATGTCCGCATCGCCACATGCCGGCGGCCGGGTTGATCCGGTCGCGCTGGAAGTGTTGGCAGGTTTCGCAGCGGATCATGCGTTCCGGCGCAAACCGCAGCGGCGACATTGCCTGCCAATGATCAGGAACGCCTTGCAACCGTCGACAAGCGTTTCGGGCGGAAGAAATCGAAGCTTCCACGCATGAAGCCTGATCCGACAAAGGAAACTCATGCCGCCTCCCCTTTGCAATGATCAACCAGGTGCGCGAGCACATGACCTGCGACAGTCTTCGAGTCGGTGATGCGGAGCGCCGGCACCGCCTGCCCACGCTCCATCACCCGCTGCGCCCTTCCCACATCACCGATCAGGACCGGCTGCACCGCGTAGTCGCTGAAGCCGTTGAGCTTGTTCTGTGCTTCGTTGTCGCCGATGAGGCGTGGCGGGAATACCGGCACCTCGCGCCGTAACCGATACGCCGCGTAGCGCTTTTCAAACTCGCGCGCCTTGAAGGGCATTTCGTCTTCCTGCGAGCGGCACAGCGGAATCCAGCCGCCCATTTCGATGATGACGACGTGGATCAGCGGATCGTCGAAGACCACGGAGCGATTGGCACCGACGCACCGGACGGCACGGTCGACCTTTGCCCAGGCGCGCATGCCCTGCGTGGTGGTCGAGCCTTCAAGCAGCCGCGTGATGTCGGCAAGCTTCGGCGTGAACTGCCCGCGATCAGGATCGCGAGCGTGCAGCGTGAAAGCGCGGCTGACATCCTCGAATTCGTGACTTTTGAGGCCCTGCCAAAACACGTCGAGCTGAAAGGGCGAAACCTCTTTGCCGTAGTACGCCATGACTTCGGTGAGCACATCGGCAAATGGCTTGCGATCAGAAGGTTGCACGGTCTTCATCCTCTTCGGATTCGTCGTGGCCCTGGGTCGCCCATTGCTCGCCGACGGCGCGGTTCTTCTGCTCCAAATGCTGCTGGGCATCGGCCGCTGCGCGTTCGTCTGCGAGTTCGCCGCGCACCTTCCCGACGATGTAGGCGAGGTTCCGCTGATCGGCCCTTACCGCCTTCGCGGCCTTCACGAACCGCTCCAGCTTTGCACCCTCGCGGATGGCCCCGTACAGCGGCGCGTAACCTGGGACCAACTTCGCAACGTCGAGCGTCCGCAGCGCGACGCAGACATCGGCCGGGGTGAGAGGGGGGGTGCCATCTCTTTCCCTCTCACCGTTGAATCTTTCGAGCATGTCAGGTTCGGAGCGAGATTTAGGCTCTTGATCTTCTGGTGTTTGGTGTATGACGTGTGGTGTATGGAGAGCTTCACCAGAGCGGGTTCCCCGCTGGGTTCCTGTTGGGTTTCCTACCGAAGCCCCCGCGGGGCTTCCTGTTGGCTTACCCGGCGGGTTACCCAATCGGTTCGATTTTCTCCCACCTTTTGCCCCGTTTTCCTGGGCAGTCTTGATGCGCTTCTGTGCCTTCGCAATTTCCTCATCTACGCGATTTTTATGGCGAAATCCGTCAACAGCGACCGGGAAGAACTCATCGGCGACCTTGCGTGTCGCCGCCTTGTCGGCCGCAGAAATTGCACATGAAATCTGATACAACTCTTTATGCTCAGCGGGCAGCGGTTTCTCTTTGCTGTAGTAGGCGATTAAAAGACGCAAATATGCGCCGTGTTCTGTGAGATTTAGCGACGTGGTATCGCGCAGATAATCGCCCGGGTAGAACTCGAAATAATTCATGCCGCCATCCCCACGTCGGGCAGCGAATCGAACAGCGACGGCATGGCCAGCCCGCGTTCCGCCGCTTCCAAGTACTTCACACCATCCAGAAAATACGGTGTGCTGAGCTCCACGGCGCGACCGTCGCGATACCCCATTCGATCTGTAGGCAAGATCTGGCTTGCAACCTTCGCGTTGAGTTGCAACTTCGCCTCGACGCCGAGCTGATGGCCAGTCGCATCGCGCACCAGCAGAATGCCGAAGTCAGCTGTTTCGGGATAGATCGTCCAGCCACCCATCGCGCGCATGTCGCGGATGAAAATGTCGCACAGCGACGCCTCATCCGGAAAAAGCGCCTTGATCTCTGCAGTCTTCATGCTGCCGCCGCCTGCAGGTGTTCCGCTGGCCACCAGGTGAGCGCGAGATTGCCAGTGAAAAAGCATTGCCGCTTGTCGCCCTTCACCACTGCATTCGCGCGTGCGGCTTCTGGCAAACTGCGTGCAACTTCGTGACGCCCAAGCGGGGTGTATTGCGCAAGTTCCGCGCTGGTGAGCCCGGGATGTGCGCAAACCGCATCTATCACGGCGAGCATGTTGGTGTGGCGCTGACCGCTGCGGGTGACTTCCTCAACAGCCGGATGCGAGGTGATGGGATCGTTCGTCCTTGCCGCCGGCGTTTCAACGCGACAGACATCAGGTGCGCGGAGCAATGCGTTATTCAGTGGTGAGTTATTCACGATTATGTCTCCTGTCGAGACTTTTGAGGCCCTGAAACGTGACTACGTTTGATCGCATTTCCCGCAGCGTGTAGCGCATGCGGATCGCGGCCGACACCGCCTCAGATGCAATTTCCTCGACCGACTTGCCTGTGTGCTGTGCGGCGACCTGCAGCGCGCGCAACTCGTCCTCACTGAGATGAGCCGTGATCTCTGCCATCAATACCCCGCGGTCGCAGAGGAGCTTTTAAGGGACTGCACAGCGCCTTCACGCCACATGTGCCGTCTCGCTACGCTGCTCCAGCAACGAGATGCCTTGCATGAGGAGCTCGCGAGCGAACACGGCCGGCTGTCGCTTATTCAGACGCGCCAGCGCTTCGATCGCGGCGTATTCGTCGTCATTCAAGCGAACCTTTATCGGGTTATCGCGGATGTGACGTGGATCGGCGTACATGTTTCAAATCCTTCTGATTTTCTGGAGTGCGTGATGACGGGTGTTTATGAGGGCGAAGCCCTGCCGGTGTTGGTAAGCTGCGGCTGCCCGCACACCAATCACTCCAAGCAGGGAGGAATCCGTGTTCAGCTCAAGCGATTTATTGGCTTTGCTCGATCGCATCGAGCTTTGGAAGCGCCTCAAGAAAGCCCCGTCCGAACTGGACGAACTGCGCGAACGCGTGCAAAAACTCGAGGACCGCTTGGCGCAGGCCAAGGGCGACCAGTGCCCGAAATGCCGGGAGATGACGTTCACAGTGACCGCCTCGGAGCTGGATCGAACTCAGCCAGGCAAGAGCCTGGGCTGACGACTGGATCGTTACGCGTGCGCCGCGTGTGGTCATACAAAGACCGAAGTAGTGAAGTAAAGACTGGCATCGCCACGCCCAAAACTTCCAGCGCGAGCTTTGCTTCCGGCCCTTTCGCCTCAATCCCCATCATGGGAGTGTCGAAAGGGCCGAGTCCACACCACATCAGCACTTCTGTTTCTGTGGATTGCTCACTCATCGCACACCACCCTTTCCGAATTCAAAGTGAGGCAGCTTCATACAGCCTCCCTCTCTTGGGGAGGTGGGAAGACCGAGTTCAATTCATGCAATGTCAACGGCCTAGCGATCTCTGGCACCAGGCCGCGCTGCATGGCACTGGGCAACTCCTTGTTGACAGCCGCAACCACCGCTTGGCAGCGGTTGGCAGGAACCCAGCCTCTCTTGATCCATCGGTGGATTTCCTGAGGAAGGCCACCCATTGCCCGAGCGAGGGCCGCCTGGCTATCAAAGATTGCGACTGCGCGGTCTAGTGGGTTCATGTCACTATAATAAACTTACAGTTTATATAAATGCAAACTATCGGTTCATTGCGTGGACGGCACCGACCAAATCACCATAAACAGATGGTTGATGGACATCGCTCGCGCGCATCAAAAAAAACCGAGACCCCCTTCCAGAAACGATTCCTGGAAGCTCTTGAGATGCTTGACATTTCGCGGGCAGAGTTTGCGAACCTGCCCGGGGTGACTTCCCAGAACCTTTACAGCGCTTTCAAGCGGGAAAAGGTGGGCGAGGCGCATATGGCCCGCCTGAGGGAGCTTGCCGCGTCGAAGGGAGTAGAAGGACTTACGGTGGACTGGCTGGAGGCTGGCCTTGGTGCCGGTCCCCACCAGACCGATCATGGGACGCTTCAAGTCTCAGCACTCGAGGCAGGAAATGACAGGGATCTACGGTCGCAATCAGCCTCAAACAGAGCGCTCGCCACCGCATATGCTCGATTCGAGTTTCTGGCGGGCTACGCTCAGGAGCGTACACGTTTCATTGACATTCCTTCTACTTTACTGCGAGGGAACGTCGATCTGCTTACACCTTCGGTTCGCGTATATCCGAACCCGAACGATGTCATGCGTGGCGAAATTGAAAAAGGGGACCTCGTTTTTGTCGACACATCCGTCTGCCAGGTGGAGGCCGACGGTGTCTATGCCTACAAGATCGGCGGTATTCCACAAATTCGGCGGATTCAAGTGCGCGGAAAGGGCGTACTTCGCTTCAGAGGGACACACGCATATGAAGATTCACTCGAGCTCTCAGGTGTGGAGTTAGAAGACTTAGAAATCGGAGGTCGCGTCATCGGGAGCATCGGCTGCAGGAAGTTTTGACGTCCGATTCTGTGACCGACGGGGGAGTTTGGATGCGAACGATTGGTTTTAGGGAAGTGCTGCTGCTCGTCGGTTACACACTGCTTTACGTCATCACTCGAGAACTTTCTCTGTCGCACTGGCTGCTGTCGAGCGGCTTGCGTTTCTCTGCCCTGCTCTTTCTACCATTCCGTTATTGGCCCTACATCCTATTTGCGGATTGCGCCGGATCGCTGTACTTCCGCGCATCTCATGTCAATGAGTATGGGTGGCAATGGCTGACACTAAGCGTTCTTCTACCCCCACTTGCCACGGCCGTCATCATCGCGTGGCTTCGGCTACAAAGCGGATTTGATATTCGTGGCAAACTCTCTACCCTTTGCCTGCAAATGCTCCGAACAGCGGGTGCTGTTTCGATCTTGATAGCGCTAAGCGGGATTGTCGCCATGCAAGCGATTACCTATTCCGCGAAGATCACGCACCCGCGCGAAAGTCCCGTGTTTTATTTGTGCGACTTCACACTTGGAAACTATCTTGGAATCTTGATGTTCGCGCCGGTGGCAATGACTTGGTTTATCGCGCGCCAAAAAGAATTCCAGGAAGCCGTCACTGAATTTCGCGCTGGAATGAATGGATTCTTGGCGTCGATGTCTGGCGTCGTGGCAATACTTGGGATGTTGTTGCTCGTCAATCGCATATCGGGATCGCAAGATATCCAGCGATTAGCTGCCATCTTCATGCTCGCACCCATCGTATGGATGACGTTCCGTCGCGGCTGGATTGGCGCGATCAGTGTGACGATTCTTGCGAGCGCATCACTTGAATTAACCATGCGTGGTTATCGTGATTTCGAGCAACTGCAGAGCCAAGCGCTATTGGGCCTTGTCGCCACAGGCATGCTACTGCTTGGCGCGAGCGTTACCGAAAATCAGTTGAGGGTAGATGCCATTGATCGCTTGAGTATTTTGCACAAACGACTAGCCCGGAAAAACCTATATTGGGGCGAATCACGGATGCGCCACGCCGCCTCCATCGTCGAGCGAACCTTTGTCGTTCTGCAAAGCTGCATCGATGATGCCGCGCTTCATCTGCGTTCCACCAGAGCGTCCGAGGCCGGCGCACTATTGCGTTGGAGTGGCACAGCAGCGATACGTAGTGATATTCAGCATACGATTTCAACGCTGGACGCTCGCCCCCTGGATGCGCGTGGCCTGCGTGTTGCTCTCGCCTATGGCCCTTTGGCACAAACGCTAAACGATGCTGGCATTTCGTACTCCGTGCGAGTTGGACCCGAGCTTTTGAATCTTCCATACGACGTACAGTTGATCTTGTATCGACTCACCTATGACGTAGCACTTCATCTGGCCAGGGAACATGCCGCTTATCGCATAGCTGCCAGGCTATGCACATACCGTACTGAGACCAACAATGTCGCACTCGTTCTGAAGGCCTGGCCAAGCCTCGGAGATCAGCCAAAGCTCCCGCCCGGGACGCTGGAGCTCGAAGAAGTTGAAAATCTTGCCCTAACCTTCAACGGGGTCTACAAAAACAGTAAACGACGCCGACTTCCCATGATCGGCGTCGTGCTGAGAGACGTTTAGTTCGTCAACTGATGTTCGACCGCCGTGCATTCGCCTGGATCCGGGCAATACATCATCGCCTGTGTATGTACAGGCGTTTGCGAATTGCTTACCGAGAAGACACCCGAGCGCTGAGTCACATTGATTGTGGCTGTGTTGTACACGGTCGAACCGATATTGGCAGCATTGACTGACGGGCTCACGACTGACACGTTTGCTGGGTTACCGATAGGTAAAACGAGTACCTGCCCACCGCCGGCAGCGAACGCTACCAGCACGTTGCCAGCAATGTCATTGACCTGCACATACGCGACGCCAGAGAGATTCCATCGGTAGACATGAAACTGTGGGTTCGCACTCACATCCGGCATGTTTGGCTGATTTGTACCAAGCCCGGGTGCAGACTGAGCACTACTGGTACACGGCGACGCAATTGCAAAAACGGCAGCCACCATGGCTGCGCTAAGAAGTCTAGGGATCGGTCTTTTCACGGTGACGCCTCCTAATGCCAATGAACGCGGCCGACTGACCGCGGGAAAGTCCTGCGCACTGCAAATAAGCCCTCAGTTCATCAACTAATAAACTTATAGTTGACATTATAATAAACATGTAGTTTATTTAACCCCACGCAAACAACGCCCTGGGGCTTGCCGCATGTTCAAGGAACCACGCAAACCGGTCAACGACGCAGCCCCAGGGCTGGCGCCAGCACCCATCCCCCTGATCGACCACCCCCTGCTGTACCTGGGCGCGGCCGTCTCGATCGGTCTCGGCGTCTGGGGTGACACATGAGCGCCCTTCCCTGCATCGTCTCCCGCGACCTCGCAGCCTATCAGCACGCCCTCGACCGCGAATCCGCCTACCAAGCCCGCATTGAGGCCAAGGTCGAGCAGCTCCGCGCTGAATATCGCGAGGACGGCGACATCCTCTGGGAATCCCTGGGCAACGTTACTGCACGCACCGAAGCGAAGCAGCAGCCTGCCCTGATCAAAGTGCTGCGCGATGGCGGCCATGACGCCGAACTCGCCGCAACGATGCGCTGCCTGCGCGACCTAGTGCTGGCCGAATGCGACGACACCGCCAACATCCGCGCCGAGGGCGTTGTGCAACGTGAGGATGAGGATGTGCGTCACGATCGGGCCGAGGCACGCGCGGAAGCTCGCGCGTATGAATTGAGGACCGCACTGTGACCCTCGCCGACGAATCCCTCCATCCGTTGGCTGTGATCGATTCCATCGTCGCCGATCTTCGCGAAAGCTGGGACTCCGGACACGTCGAGAACCTGTTGCAGGCGCGTGAAGACATCTCAGCATTGATTGAAGTGGCTCGCATGGTGGTCCGCTCGGATGCCGCGCATCGCTGGGGCGCGGCCTGCCAGCCGATCGTGGAGCACGCACAGCGTTGTCTTGCTCGCATTGGCGGTGCTGCATGAGCAGCACTTATTACCTCTCGCAAGAGCAGTACGAACGCAAACAGCGCCGGGGCAAGCGTCAGCCGCCGCAGTAGAGATCCCCCTGTGCGTCCTCCCTCGCCGCGCGCCGAAGCTCCGGCGGCGGGCACCTACCTGGAGACCGTTGCATGAATGCATTGCTCCACCTCATCACGCGTACGAATCATCGGCCTGAAAGTTGCCGCTCGCTCAACAACGACGAGCGCCGCGGCCTATGGGCAGCACGTTTCTATGGCGAAGGCCACCACCAGCGCCAGCAGAAGCCGCGCATCCGCGTGACCGTCCCGCAACCACTCATCACCAAGGACACCAGGAAATGAGTTTCCCAAGCGTATTCCAAATGGCTCACAGCGTTGCCGAGCGCGAACACGCGAATCTCGTCCGCACAGTCATCGCACTTAAGCGCGTCGCCCATGCAGCGAAGCCCATCGCCTCGAAGCGAGAAGAAGCCGAGTTTTTCCACCCGCACATGACCGCCGCGCATGTCGAGATGGCCGGCATTTTCATCAACGTTACCGACCCCCTCGCACTGGCCAAGGCGTTGGATGGTTTTCGCAATCTGGAGGGCGACCTGTGACCACCGTCATCACACACCGGGAGTTTTTAAATCGCCGCGAAGCGCAAGGCATGCTGCGCCGCGCTGGACTCAACCGCGAGAACGTCGCACGCGGCCACGCCATGGCCTGGCGCCTTGTTGTCAGCGGCGCGTCCTCTCATCAGGCCCTGCACATCGTCAAGCGCGCGTTCGGACTTGAACGCTCGGTGTTGGGTGGGCAAGCGGCTTGATCTTAAAGACATCTCACACGCCGGCATGGCCGGCAAAGGATTGAAGATGAGCGCCAGAAACGAAAGTACACCCCACATCGAGATGCTCAATGTGCAGTCATCGCAAATTCACAGCATCGGGCACGATCCCGATACGAAGACACTCGCGATCCGCTTTTTTAAAGGATGGGGCAACGATAAGACACTCGGGTCGCTTTATCACTACAGCGGATTTTCGTCCGAAGACTGTGCAGCGTTCAAGGGTGCCGAATCGCTCGGCAAACACTTCCGATATCACATCAAGCCGCACTCAGAAAAATATCCCTACGCGCGCATCGACGATGTTCCGACCGTGATCGACTGAACCCGCAGGAGACCCATTCCATGAATTCCCCCACGCAAGCCATGGCTGTTCGTCAGGATTTCGGCGGCACCAGTACCACCCTGGCAGTTCAGGAAACCTCATCGACAGCGGTGGCTGCCCAGGCTAAAGCGATGGTCGAAGCGCGTTACGTCATGGCCTTGCGCCGTCCACGCCAGTGGGATCAGGTGCGCCAAGATCTGCTGAAAGAATGCCGGCGCCCCAGCTTCGCCAATAACAAGAGCGCCTACTACCGAAAGCCCATCGGCAACGGAGTGGAGGGTCTTGGTATCCGCTTCGTGGAAGTCGCGCTGCGCTGCATGACCAATGTGCTGGTGGAAACCACGATGATTTTCGAAGACGAAATCAAAGAAATTCACCGCGTCTCCGTTACCGACCTGGAATCCAACCTCACTTATCCCCTCGATGTGCGCGTCACCAAGACCGTCGAACGCTCCAAACCCGCCGACGACGGCACCTACATCAGCGTGCGCAAGAACAGCTACAACAAGAACGTCTACACGGTGCCTGCCACCGACGACGATCTGTTGAACAAGCGCGCCGCGCAGATTTCCAAGGCCATCCGTACCTTGGGCCTGCGCATCATCCCAGGCGACCTTCAGGATGAGGCCGAAGCCATCATCAAGGCGATACGCCTGGATGAGGCTGCACGCGATCCCAACGCCGAGCGTAAACGCATTGCTGATGCCTTCGGCGACATCGGCGTGAAGGCAGCGGACCTGGCCGAGTTCCTCGGCCACAGCCTGGACACCTGTTCGCCAGCCGAGCTGGTCAACCTGCGCGGCATCTATGGCGCCATCAAGGACGGCGAATCCTCGTGGAAAAGCGTCATGGAGAACAAGGCCGAGCAAAACAAGGGCACCGATCCGAAAACGTCGTCAACGTGCACCGACGAATCCTTCGCCAAGAAATCCGAAGGCTGGCGCAAAGCCATCGAGGCCGGCAAGAGCGTCAACGACCTGATTGCCATGATCCAAACAAGGGAACAGCTCACCGACGCTCAGAAGATGGAAATCGCGTCGTGGGCCAATGGGAGTGCCGCGCAATGAACATCATCGATCTTGTTCAAGGCACGCCCGAATGGCTGGCCCACCGCGCACGACATTGGAACGCCAGCGATGCCCCCGCCATGCTAGGCGCATCTGCCAACAAAAAGCGCACCGAACTGCTACGCGAAGTCGCCACGGGCGTTGCGCGTGAATTCAGCGACTACGTACAGGATCGCGTCATCGATTCCGGGCACCATTACGAGGCTAAGGCTCGCGTCATCGCCGAAGAAATCGTCGGGGAAGACCTCTACCCCTGCGTGGGTATCGAAGGCCGCTACTCCGCCTCGTTTGACGGCTTGACCATGCTTGGAGACACCGCCTTCGAGCACAAATCTCTTAACGAAGCGCTGCGTACCGCCTTCGCCGACATGGCAACGAGTGCTGAAAATGGCGAGCTGTCACGCTACTTGCTGCCCGAGC